>CBDUYR010000057.1:0-16026 GCA_965371515.1 uncultured bacterium
CCCTGGCCACCCCGGATGATAAGTGTTTTACCTTCCCGTACATGGAAATGGGAGCTCTGGCAAGGATATGCTACGGAACCCCGTGCGCATTCATCGAGAAGCTCGAAATCGACAGCTGTGAGATAACGGACCTGGTGGACCGGGCATACCACTCACTGCTCCAGCATCTCTGCACTGATAATGAGACCGCCGGAGAGAGGGCACTGGAGTACGCGGACCTGGCGAGCGCCGAGCTCGAGAGTAATCCAACGGATGAACTGATTATCCTCGGCTATATGCATATCGTCCTGGGAAAACTGTACGCCTACCTCGGCCGCAGTAACGACGCGTTGCGGGAGGGGAACCGGGTGGCGCAGATACTGCCCATCTCTATAGACGCTATCGACGGCCCCGATATCCTGTATGAACTGGCCGATATCTGCATGATGGTGGGAGATCACGAAGCCGCGATCGATCAGATCGAGATCCTGCTTTCCTACCCGTGCAGCTATACCATGAGATTCATAGGCCTCGATCCACTCTACGAGCCGCTGCATAATCACCCACGATATAAAAAGCTGATCGAAAAGTACCCCGACCAGGGATCATGACGGGATTTTTCATAGCATTACTCAAACTTTCCTGACTGAACCCCTTGACTATATCCGAGTTTATGATATATTTACCTATAGTTATGCTTTTTTATAGGTGTTATTATCATGACCGAAAAAAGTAAAAATAACAAAAGTTCGAGATTTATACGGGCGGAGAGTGTTTTTAGAAAGCATGGCGGCATCCTACGTACGAACCAGATCCTCCGTGAGGGCATCCATCCTGATACTCTCTACACCATGCGGGATTCGGGAAGCCTGGTTACTGTAAGCCGAGGCGTCTATCGTCTTTCTGGCAGTCCCCCTCTGAGTAATCCAGATCTGGTAACAGTATCCATGCGAGTACCTGCCGGAGTGATATGTCTCATTTCGTCACTTTCATTCCATGATCTCACGACCCAGATACCACATGAAGTGCACGTAGCCCTCCCGAAAGGCGCCGAGGAACCAAGACTTGATCATCCGCCTCTCAGGACGTACCGCTTCTCGACAGGGACTTTCACAGAGGGTGTAGAAACTCATAAGCTCGACGGCATAGATGCACGGATATACAGTCCGGAAAAGACGATTGCCGATTGCTTCAAATTTCGCAGCAGGATCGGTCTCGACACAGCGATAGAAGCCCTTCGCCTGTATCGCGATCATGGAGATGTAAAAGTGAACGACATTATACGGTTTTCATCGATCTGCAGGGTGGAGAAGATCATCAGGCCTTATCTCGAAGCGATCCTCTGATGCCCCGGGAAATCAGAGACCTCTCCGCTTCAGTACATCAGCGACTCCTCGACAGGGCCAGGGAAACGGACCGGACCTTCAACGAGCTCCTGCAATATTTTGCGATAGAACGATTTATCTACAGGCTGTCCATGAGTCCCTTCGCGAACAGATTCATCCTCAAAGGGGCGCTGATGCTCCCGGTGTGGAGTGGATCTGCATCACGCCCCACTGATGTCATCTATCAATATTCCTGTTTGAGAATTCACCCCGAAACAGCAGTCTGTCTGTGTCAGTATATTTGCTCCTGCCGTGAGCCGCAAGAATCAAAGACGGTTTTACGGAAGCATCCCCGCCGGATGCCCTTGAATGTCCTCGAATAAGGACGAGGATTACCCCCCAGGCTCCATTCCGTGTCCACTTGCGGGGACAGGGTGTTTTATGCAACTCGTAGCAATATAATCTGATACATGGTTTTCTCCATCCCGGTATACCGTATGCAATAGCATATGACTGAGTCACCGATTCGGGTGGCTGTAACGGGAGGTGTCTCATGAAGAAGACGCGAATGAGCCTGCTGACCCTCGCCGCCTTGACCATGGTCGTCGGGATCGGCATCGCACAGGACGCCAGGGCTGAGATCCGCATCAGTGCGGTCGTTCATACGCCCAACGTCAGCGTGCGTGTAGGCAACAATCCCTCCGGTTACTACCATATCGACCGGGACAGACGTTTCCCGGCCCGCAGGCATGTGTATTACGATATCACCAGGCGTGACCGCATGATCGCGCGCCGCCTGACCTGGTACACCGGCGTACGGTTAGGAGAGCTGATCCGGCTCAGGCGCCGCGGTTACCGCTGGGTCGAGATCGGACGCTGGCTGCACGTACCCCGTCCGGTCGTCCGCGCCGCGATGAACCAGCGCAGCTGGGACCGGTTCCTCCGCCAGGAACGCAGGCACGCGAGGCACTACGGCAGGCGCAAGCACAGAGTGACCTATTACGATGGACGTGAATATAGAGGAAGATAATTACCCGGAAGGCCGACCAGCCGCCGACACGGAGAAGGGCCGGGAGAAATCCCGGTCCTTCGTTTATTTATGAGCTATAGGTGAAGCCGGCGCTTGAGTTCGCGTGCGTTTGCGCGGCTTACAGGTATGACAGGCCCCTCATCGCTCCCCATCCTTATCCTGAATGAGTTGTTCTCCCAGGGGATTATCTCGCGGATCCTGTAGACGTTGGCGAGGTAGGCCCTGTGAACCCTCATGAACATCCCGGCCGACAGCTCGGACTGCAGCTCATCGAGGGACCGTCGCGAGGATGTTCCCTCAAGATCGTCCGTTACGATACTGACCTCTCCATCGGAGACACAGGCGTAGAGGATCTCCTGGACATTCACCATCACGTCGCCGCTTCCACGCCTGACAGGCACCCTCTGCGTGAGCGCCCCGACGCTGCGGAGCAGCTCGTCGAGATCCTGGCGCGGGACCGTTCCCGCCACCCTCCCCCTGGCCCGGATGAGGGCCTCCCGGAGCCTGTCCTCATCGACAGGCTTCAGGATGTAGTCGACGGCATGGACGTCGAAGGCACGGATCGCGTACTGGTCGTATGCCGTTACGAAGATCACCGGAGGAATATCTCCCGTCTTTCCCAGCCTGCCGAGGACCTGGAACCCGTCGAGGCCGGGCATCTGGATGTCGAGCAGGACTATGTCGGGGGCGCCGGCGCGGATCATCTCGACCGCCTTGAGACCGTCGCCCGCCTCGCCCGCCTTCTCGAACCCCTCGATCTTGCCGAGGATCCTCGTCAGATCCTTCCTTGCCGGCTTTTCGTCGTCGACTATCAGCACCTTCAGGGTCTTACTCAACCTGCCGCCCCCTCTCGACGGGAAGTTCTATCCTTATCTCGGTGCCCTCGCCGGGGACCGACTTTATCGTCATCGACTGCTGCAGTCCGTAGGCCACCGACAGCCTCTCGCGCACGTTCACCAGCCCAATACCCTCGCCCGCCTCGCCGGAAAAGCCCTCGCCGTCGTCTCTCACGACGATGACGATCTTCTCTCCGTCGCTATCCGCCTCGACGCGGATAGTCCCGCCGTCGACGCGTCTCGATATCCCGTGCCTCACTGCGTTCTCGACAAGCGGCTGGAGGAGCATCGACGGTACGTGGACGTCGAGCGCCCTCGGATCGATCTCCTTCTCGAACCTGATCCTCTCCGCCCCGAACCTCGCCTGCTCGAGGCTGAGATAGTCGTCGATGAACTCGAGCTCGCTGCTCAGCGGCACGAAATCTCCAGTACCGTGGAGGAGCTTCCTCAGGATGCCGGCGAGTTTGACGAGGATCCATCTCGTCTTGTCCGGCTCCGACCAGATGCACGAGGTCGCGGCATTAAGGGTATTGAAGAAGAAATGGGGATTGATCTGGCGCCTCAATGCGTCGAACTTCGCCTGGGCCGCGACGGCCCTCTGCTCCTCGAGGAGCATCTCGACTCTCGTGTTGTTCCATATCTTGAGCGGGATACCGACGCACGCGAGGGTGGAAAACCATACGAGAATATTCATCCAGTAATGGTCGGGCGTGAAGGCGAAGAGGACCCGCTTCCCCGCGTAACCCGCAACGATCGTCCTAGAGACGTCGAGGGCGAGCACGGCGACGAAGACCATCGCGATCGCGTCGAATCGCCGCTCCCCCCTGAAGACCTTCAGCGAGCGGGAGAGCCCCCTGTAGAAGAATGGCGTGAATCCCCAGATCTCCTCGCTCCTCTCGGGCTTCATGCCGATCGCACCGCCCGCCGCGGCGCAGGCGGCAAGATAGAAAGGCGTGAGCCACTCCCCTCCGAGAACGGCGGAGACAGAGACGAGAAGGCCCGCCATCACTCCCGGTGCGGTCCCGCAGAGGAGGCCGATGAGGAAGACTCCCGGCATCGAGATGTCGACCCCGTCGTAACCGACCATCACCCGAACGGCGGTCCCCGCCGTGATTATCGCCCCGAATATCAGAGCGAACCACCAGTCTTCCCTCCGCGTCCTCGTCTGTATGAATATCAGCCTCTTGAAGTAGTTCGAGGTAACGAGCACACCGGCGATGCTCGCCATGATGCCCAGCCTCAGAAAGAGGAGGAAGAGTACGTACTGGTCGCCTGTGAGGGTGATCCGTGTCAAAATCGTTCTCCCGTGTGGGTCTCAGCGATTATAACTCGCGCCGCTGCTCCTTGTAAATACGTCGTATCGCTGCCATCTCCTCCATGTAGAGCCCCTCGCGGAAATCGGGGAACGACCACGGCAGGATCCGCCACTCGCCGTCTTCGAACATAAGCACCGTGTCGGCGTAGACTCCGCGGCCGAGGTATATCTTCTGCGGACCTTCCTTGAACGAGGCAAGAACGGCCTTGAAGTAGTCGATGTATCCCGGATCTATGTTGACCGTGCGGCCGGCTGCGCCCGAAAGCTTCTCCTCCAGCCGGTCGACATTGAGTTTTACTTCTACCAGGCCGGGCGCTTCCCCCAGCTTCGAGAATGAGACGATGACCCTGTTGAGGCCGGGCCCCATCTCGTCCTCGTAGTAGTCGGTCATGTCGAACGGCCGCGGCGGACCGATGAAGTCGGCCTCGCCGAGGATGTCTCCCAGGCCTCCGTCGAGTACCTCCTTCGGATCGACGCCACTCGAGAAAAGGAGCGCGGCGAAGTACTTTACCGGCGCGCCCTCGCCCGGACGGCCTGCTTTTGGATGCGCCATCCTTCCTTCACCCTTTCTATCAACCCGCGTGCCTCGGCGGTGATATCCCCTGGAATGCCGAACTCGGTTTCTATCCGATGTTCGAGGTCGGCGCGGATGTTCTCGTTTATCTTCGTGTCTTCGCGGCGCAGCCTCAGGTGGTGATCACGTATATAGAGGTGCCCGCCGGGGGTCAGCTTCGTCAGCTGCAGCGAGTTCATCATAGGCAGGGAGAAAGAAGCCTGCCAGTACCTGAAGAATGAAGCCTTCGAGACAGGCGTCGTCCTCAGCCTGTACCGCCAGTTCTTCTCACCTCCCGCCACGGTGAACAGGTCGTAGCTCGACGCCCCCCTCGGCCGCAGCTCGACCTTACCGAACGAGGTGGGAACGGCGACGGGTCTGCCGGTCAGCTCTGCCGGATCGCTGAGAAGATACCCGGGATCGACAAGATACTTTCTCGAGCCGATACGTACGACCAGGGCGCAGTGGATGTTGCGCCTCTTCATGTCGGCCATCGCAGGATAGCACCCGTACCCCGCCGATGAGAGTATCGAGCCGAGGCACCATGTCAGGGAGAAACAGGTCCCTCCCGTATGGTCCTCGACAAATCCCCGCATGACCTCCTCCGGCCTGCGGAGACGCAGAACGGGGTCGGGCTCGTTGAACTTGCGGATGATCTTCGTGACGTTCTCGTACGGGACCTGCGCATAGCTCGAAACGATCGACGTGAGCATGTCTAGATCGGGATCGCCCGTGGCGATTCCGAAATGCCCGAAAAAAATACTGCCCGCTCCGATGCTTTCTATCGTCAAATCCATCTCCTCGAGGGGTGGTGCGGGGGCCATCCGCTGCCTTGCTTAACACATTACAGAATAAAGAGATTCGGCCGAGATTGCAACGGCCGCGTTATATCTGTCTTCCGGAAAGCGACATGGTTGACAACTGCGAGCCGTATGATATATATTGATTCCCCGTTTATATTTGAATCAATGTGCTGCCGGCAAGGCTTTTCGCCGGGGCCGGCTGAACGAATCACTGAACAGGAGGCTCGCACTTGTCTTCCACCAAAAAATTCGATTTCGCCCCGCGCAGGGGATATTACGCCGAGATCGGCCCCAAGGAGGCCAAAAGTATTCCTGCGGACCAGGTGAAGATGTTCGACGATTTCGATCTGATCTACAGGACGCTGTGCGGCATCCTTTTCAACTTCGTTCCGAAGTCGGGACATCCCGGCGGCAGCATCTCGTCGGGAAAGATCGTCGAGGGTGTACTGTTCTCGTCGATGAAGTACCGCATGGGAGATCCCGAGTGCCAGGAAGCTGACATCATCTCCTACGCCGCCGGTCACAAGGCGATGGGACTCTACGCGATGTGGGCGCTGAGAAACGAGTGCTGCCGCGTATCGAATCCCGATATGCTCCCCGGGCCGGAGAGGCAGCTGAGGCTCGAAGACCTTCTCGGTTTCCGCCGCAATCCGACGCAGGAGACCCCGCTCTTCAATAAATACAGCGCCAAGCCCCTCGACGGGCATCCGACCCCGCTCACCCCGTTCGTAAGGCTTTCGACCGGCGCCTCGGGCGTCGGCGTCACGACGAGCTTCGGCCTCGGGTTCGGCGCGATGGACATGTACGGTAAAGACGCCCCCTTCCTCCACGTCATCGAGGGCGAGGGCGGCATGACGCCGGGCAGGGTCGCCGAGGCGATGGCCACCGCCGCGACGGCGCAGATGTGGAACATCATCATGCACGTCGACTGGAACCAGGCGTCGATCGATTCGAACCACGTCTGCCGCGACGGAGCGGAGCCCGGCGATTACGTGCAGTGGATGCCGGCCGAGTTCTGCTACCTGCACGACTGGAACGTCATCTCCGTCAAGGACGGCCATGATATCTCGCAGGTCCTCGCCGCGCAGAAGTACGCGATGGAAAACATCAACACTCAGCCGACCGCCATCATCTACCGGACGGTCAAGGGCTGGAAGTACGGTATCGAGGGGCGCAAGTCGCACGGCGCGGGCCACGACTTCTGTTCCGAGGAGTTCCGCAATACGCTCAAGCCGCTCGAGGAGAGGTTCGGAGTCGCGTTCCCCGAGTGGTGCGCGGACAAGACCCCGACAAGCATCGAGGGCAACTTCTACGATTACCTGATGGAGATCAGGAAGATCATCGAGACCAACACGGAGCTGGCCGCCTTCTTCGCCAACCTCCTGAAGGAAGCGGACGAGAACCTCACGAAGGCCGGCAGAAAAATTCGCGACGGCGCTCCCGATGTCGAAGCGATCTACGCCGACGATATCTCAGCAACGGACATACCGGCGGAGCTGACCTACGAGGTCGGCGGCTCGCAGACGCTGCGCGCAGCGCTCGGAGAGGCCCTGAGCTATCTCAACAAGAAGAGCGGCGGCGCGATACTCGCCGCCTCGGCCGACCTTATCGGCTCGACAAGCATCAATATGGCCGCCAACGGGTTCCCCGAGGGATTCTTCAACGCCGTATCGAATCCGGGAGCGAGGCTCCTCTCGATCGGCGGGATCTGCGAGGACGCGATGGGCGGAATCATGGCCGGCGTCTCGACCTACGGCGGCCACATAGGAGCGGGTTCCTCATACGGAGCATTCATCGCCGCGCTGCAGCACATCACGGCGAGGCTCCACGGCATCGGCCAGCAGATGAAACGCGATTACAACGGCGATCCGTTCAACCCGTGGCTTCTCGTCTGCGCCCATGCCGGGCTCAAGACGGGAGAGGACGGACCTACCCACGCCGATCCCCAGGCGCTGCAGCTCCTGCAGGAGAACTTCCCGCAGGGCATCCTGATCACGCTCACGCCGTGGGATCCGCAGGAGATGTACCCGATGCTCATCACGGCCCTGAAGAAGAGGCCGGCGGTCATCGCGCCCTTCGTGACGCGTCCGAACGAGAAGATCTTCGACCGTGCAGCTCTCGGTATGCCGCCCGCTACCGAAGCGGTTACGGGCGTCTACGCGATGCGCAAGGCCGACCGGACAAAGAAGCCGTACCACGGCACCCTCGTCCTTCAGGGCAGCGGGATCACCAACACCTTCGTCGAGGAGGTCCTCCCGAGGATCATCGAGGCAGACCTCAACATGAACATCTTCTACGTCGCCAGCGCCGAGCTCTTCGACATGCTGCCGATAGAAAAGCAGCACGAGATCTACCCGGAGGAGTGCTCGCTCGAGGCGATGGGTATGACCGGGCTCACACTCCCGACGATGATGCGCTGGGTCACCTCGGAGGAGGGACGCCGCAGGACGGTCCACGCATTCCGCAAGGGCCACTACCTCGGCAGCGGCCAGGCCCACAAGGTCTTCGAGGAGGCGGAGCTCCACGGAGAGGGCCAGTGGAAAGCGGTCAAGGAGTACACCGACTTCATGGCCGGCAAGTAGGACTCCGCGATACGATAAGACAGACGAAGAGCCCGGGTCCAGGACCCGGGCTCTTTTTTCATTCGCTCAGGTTTGTGATGGGCGATACTTACCGCTCGTCGATATTGACCTTCGTATCGAAATCACGCGGCGTGTCCCCGATCTTCTCCATCAGGAACTCGATCGCCTTCTCGAGCTGCATGTCGCGCCCGATCTTCTCCATCTCGGGAGGGCTCTCGACGTGGATGTCCGGGATGGCCCCGCGGCTCTCGAGCTGCGCGCCGGTGCTCTCCTCCCAGATACCGATGAAGGTCTTTCGGATCGATCCGCCGTCGATCAGGTTATGGGGCATGACTGCGATAACGAACCCGAGAGTCGGAACACCGATGACGGTCCCGAGCCCCCGTTCCTTGACCGCGCTGGGAAACACCTCGGCGTCCGAGTATGAGTACTCGTTTATCAGGACGGCGACTTCGCCGGTAAAGACGTCCTGCGGCCTCGTGATCGGCGACTCGCCTCTCGACTGCTGGATCTGGTAGGGGCGGCGCTCGAGGTAGTCGATGATCTTCGCGTCTATCGACCCGCCTCCGTTGAACCTCACGTCGATGATGATCGCTTCCTTGTACCTGAACCTCTCGAACTGCTCCCTGAATACGATCCAGCCGCTCGTACTCATGTCCTTCAAGTGCATGTACCCTATCCGGTCGCTGCTTTCCGCGTCGGTGAACTTCTCGTTCCCGTCGACCCAGCTCTTGTACCGCAGGTTGCCGTCGTATCCCACAGGCTTTAAAACGGTCTCGACAGCGCCCTTGAGCGAGGGCTTGTCGTTGGTCAGTATCCTCACCTTGTTTCTCGTCGTGCCGACGAGATACTTGTTATAGTTCTCTCCCGGCTGCAGCTCGTTGCCGTTTATCGCCAGAAGGTAATCCCCTTCCTTTACCTTGACGTAATCGGCGTCGAGCGGGGATATTTCCTTCTTCGAGAACATGTTCCCCTCGTATATCTTCTCGAAGCGGGGAAAGCCGCTCTTCTCGTCGAGGACGAGCTTCGCGCCCAGGTACGCCAGGGATGTCGTCTTTACCGAGGTGGCATCTCCGCCGGAGACACCCTGGTGCGATGCATTGAGCTCACCGACCATCTCGGTCATCAGGACATTGAGCTCCCTGCGCGTCCTTACCCAGGGCAGAAGGCTCTCGTAGTACTCCCCGATCTCGTCCCAGTCGACACCGTGCAGATTCGGATCGTAGAAATGGTACTTTATGACCCTCTGTCCCTCGCGCATTATCTGGCCCCACTCGGCTTCACGGTCGAGCTTCATGACGACCTTGCGCTTGATATTGAGCTTTCCGCTCTCCTTCTTGTCCTTGGTGGCCACGGTCTTGCTCTTCGAGGTAGAAGCCTTGGATCCGACCTTCAGGATCTCGAATTCCGAGCCGTTGAACAGCCCGATCTTCTTGCCGTTCGCCGATATACCGTAAGTCACTATCGTCGAGGCGACGAGTTTGGTCTCCAGCTTCTCGGTATTGTAGGCGTACAGGTCGTACACACGCCTGAACATCATCCTGGCCTTGCCGGTAACGAGGTAGTAATAGTACTTGTCCGCCGCCTGGATGTTTCGCAGGCTTTTCGCCCTGACCCTTCCGACGGGCCTCATGCGGCCCTCGAGTCCGTCGAAGTCGATCTCGACCTTGACCTTCTCTTTCTTGTCTTTCTTTCCCTTCTTCCCCTTCTTCCCGTCTTCGCCGTTGTCGTCCTCGTCATCCTCGTCGGCCTCATCGTCGTCGCCGTTCACCCCGTCGACACCTTCCTCGTCATCCTCGTGTATGAACGGTTCTTCCTCCTCGGGGAGCAGGCTGGCCCTGCACAGTGACCTCAATCCACCCTGCCTGTCGGAGATGAGAAGGAGGTATTTCCCGTCGGGCGTGAAATACGGTTCCGTATCGTCGGCAAGGTTGCTGGTGACCTGGTGATGCTCCTTCTTTTTGGTGTCGTATATGTATATGTCTCTCGCCCTGTTCCTCCTGGCGAAATCATACGCGATCCACCGCCCGTCGGGCGACCAGTGGTAAGTGGCGATATCCCTGTGATCGTTCCTGTTGACGAGGAACGGGTCTCCGCCGTCGACATCGAGCATCCAGAGCTCGTTCGCCTCGGTCGTATAGAGCATCCTGTCACTCTCCGGCGACCACTGAAGGCCCTCCTTGAAATGTCCCGTGTCGGTGAGACGTTTCTCGGGCTCCTTTCCCATCTGGTCGACGAGGTAGACCTCATCGTCACCGGTCCTGTCCGAGACGTAGGCCACCCACTTCCCGTCAGGGGACCAGGACGGGCCCATATCGCGGGAACCGGAAGAATTCGTGATATTGCGAACGTCGCCGTGCTTTGCCGGAGCGGTGAAGATCTCGCCTCTCGCGCTGAAGACTATCCTCTTGCCGGTCGGTGAGATATCGAAGCCGGTCAGATACCTCAGCGGGTTTATATAGCTCGTCATGTTGGTGCGGTCGTCGGTCGGCGCGTAGATGACCACCTCTCTGGCCTCTTCGCTCTCAGTGTCGAGAACGTAGAGCCTCGCCTCCCTCTCGAAGACGATCCTGCTTCCGTCGGCGCTCATCGAGGGCCAGGTGATCCCGTGCTTTTTGAAATCGGTAACCTTCCGGACCTGTTCGGTTCCGAGATCGTACGAGTAGAGGTTCTTCACGTCGTCTTCGCGGTCGGATACGAAATATATCCTCTCCCCGACCCACATCGGCCAGGAATCGTTCCCCTCGTAATCGGTCAGGCGCCTGTATGTCTCTTCTTCCAGATCGTAGATCCATACGTCGAGGTTCTGGCTGCCCTTGTACCTCTTCCACCACCACCACCTGCCGGGGTGCCTGTTGAAAGCCATCTTTTTGCCGTCGGGCGAGAAGCTGGCGAAGCTCGCCTGCCCGACCCCCATGTCGACAGGCATGCCGCCGTCGGCAGACACGACGAAGAGCTGCTGGAAGAATCGGGCGAACGATTCGCGCATTGACCGGAAGACGATACTTTTGCCGTCCGGAGTCCATTCGACCGGGATGGCGCCGTCCGTAGCATACGTGAGCTGCTTCGGCTTTCCGCCCAGGGCGGGCATGACGAGCAGGGAATTCCTTCTCCCGTTCAAGGAACCGGTGAAGGTGATCTGGCTGCCGTCCGGCGAGAACTTGGGATAGTTCTCGGTGCCGTCGTGAATTGTGAGCCTTCTCGCGATTCCGCCCTCCTCGGATACCGACCAGAGATCGCCCTGCCAGACGAAGGCAATCGTGCCGTCGTGGATGTCGGGCCGTCTCATCAGCCGCAGCGGTTCGCCGGGACCGTCAACGGCCGCGGCAGGCAGAGCGGCCGCGGTAACAGCTATCGCGAGCGTCAGGAATGTGATCGTCCATTTCATGCTCAGGAATCCTCCTCTTCAGTGTTCTGGCGACTGAACCTTTACTGACTGTTCACATATTTGTACAACTTATTAATCTTGTGATTCCAGGCTATCAGGATGCAACGAATAGGTTCGGTATGCGCAAGTTGTATGTGCCCGTCGCCCTCTGCCACCTTGTTTTAAGTAAGGGGGCGGGCAGGATCCGCCCCCTCGTAATGCACGCGGTATTGGGTATTACCGCAGAAGGATCATCTTCCTCGTCATCTCCTGATCAGCTGTCTTCAGCTTGTAGAAGTAGACGCCCGAAGAGAGTCCACTGGCGTTGAAGCCGACGTCGTAATTGCCGGCCGTCATCGTCTTGTTCAGAATCGTCGCAACGACCCTTCCGGTCACGTCGTACACGTTCAGCGATACGTAACCGTCCCTGTCGAGATTGAAGCTGATCGTCGTCGACGGGTTGAAGGGGTTGGGATAGTTCTGATTAAGGGCGAACGGCAGACTCATCGGATTATCGCCTGTCGGCGAGGAATCCCAGTACTGGATCATGCAGTCGTCAGCGCCGATGTACAGCTTGTGCGTCTCGTTCTGCAGGTAGATGCAGTCTATATCATCGGTGACAGACTCGAGTGCCGGAGCGAGATCTGCCCAGGTCACGCCGCCGTCTATGCTGTGGCGGGCTGTCTGGTCGTTGCCCGAGATCCAGCCATGTCCGTTCAACGGGTTGAAATGGACATCCATCAGCTCGATCGAGGTCGTCCACGTAGGCTGCTGCAACCAGTTCACGCCGCCGTCGATCGACTTGACGATAGTGCCGTTGTCCCCGACACCCCACGCCTCGTAGCTGTCGATCATGAAGACTTCCTCGATGTCATACGTGGTGGCTACGACATCATGAACACCCGCGGTCCATGTCTCACCGCTGTCCATCGTGTAGTACAGGCCGATGTCGTCGCCGCCGATCACGCCGAAATTCTCCTGACCGGGAGCGAAATGCACGCTGTTGAACTGGTAACTCTTCACGTTATGCCAGATCTGCGTCCGTGTCGCGCCGCCATCGTCCGTCGTGTAGATCACGTCGTCACCGGTTAACTCTCCGACCAGCAGGCCGTTGAGATCATCGAACCAGTGCATCTTGTACATCGCGTCGGAAAGCGACGCCGAATGGAACATCTGTGTCCAGGTCGCGCCCATATCGGTCGACTTGACGAGATGATCGTTCGAGCCGCTGGCATAGATGATACCGTCTACATACCAGACGTCATGGATGATCGGCGCATATCCCAGGGGCGCCGCAAGCGAGGGCACCCAGTCGCCGCCCGCTTCCTTCTTCATGAAGAGACCGTTTGTTCCGACGGCCAACGTCGTCGTCCCGGCCTTCGTCATCCCTTTGATACCGGCGAATCCGAAGCTCGGGTTGAAGTTGAAGGACCATGTCTGGCCCCTGTCGGTCGACGTTCCGATCGTGCCTTCATCGCCGACCGCCATGATCGTGTTCGTACCCGGAATGACAGCGCATCCGCGAAGATCGTCGCCGTAGAACTCCTGCACCCTCGACCATGTAGCCAGGTCGGTGCTGCTGTGGATGTTCGGCGCGGCAAAGCCCGATCCTCCACCGACGATGACGACTTCGCCGTCATCGAAACTGGTGATACCCCATCCGTAAGCGTACGAATTCCACGAATAGGTGATGTCGGGACAGTTCCATGTCTGTCCGGCGTCGGCCGAGACGAGGATGATCGTCGGTTGCGGACCGATCATCGATCCCCAGCCGGTGGCCACTGCATGCGTGGCATCGATCGTGTAGACCCACTCGATATCGAACCTCGAGTATGGGTAGGGTCCGAGATTCACCGCCGCGGCGATCCATGTCGCGCCGCCGTCGGTCGAGTACGCGATACCGGCGCCGTCGAGAGAGATGTATCCGTTGGATGCGTCGGCAAAGCTGACGCCGGTCACATCATCGGCGAAAGTGCCAATGGTATCCCACGTGACACCATTGTCGGTGGTGCCATAGAGGTTGTTGTCGTCACTACCCATCCATCCAAGGCTGCCAACGAAATAGACCACGTTTATGTCGCTTGTCGTGAGGACCTTGCTCTGCGTGTGCGCGATCCAGTTCGCTCCACCATCGGTCGTGTAGGTGATCACACCGTTGTCGCCGACGGCCCAGCCCTCAGTCTCCGATTTGAAGAATACGTCGAAGAGCGCATCCGGGCCCGTCGGGACCTGATCGACCCATGTGCTTCCACCGTCGGTCGTCTTCAGGATGGAACCTGCTCCGCCGACGATGTAGCCAACGCTGGCGGACGGAAATACGATCTCGTAGTACGTATCGGTCTTTTCTCTCTGGTACTCCACCGTCCACTGAGCGCTGGCAGACCCGGCGAGGAGAAGCATCAGAACGATACAACAGCTGATAAATCTCATGTAAGCCACCTCCTGTAACTGCTGTATCAAAACTACGTAACAGGGGAATTTAGTCTCAGTACCTTGTGTCTCGAAAAACCCACCTCCTTCATCATTCTTTCAGAACACCTGTTTATAGCCAAATTATAGCCACCCGATTGTAACACATCTGTCAATTTATATTTACATCTATCAGTTGATGTATTTCGTAAACCACAGTATAGCTCCGAGCTGCTGCCGTTCGGCGTCGGTTTCCTCCTGTTTTCCGAGGCCGTACTCGAGGTGCATGGCGACGTTCCACCCGCCCACGTAGGCGTCGAAACCCGCGGTGATCCTCGACGCGTCGATGTTCCTCGGCAGCTTGATCCACCTGTCTATCGGATAGTCGATATATTCGTAGCCTGCCCTGAACGAATAGATATTGGATATGTTCTTCTCCAGGGCGACGCGGCCGATGTTCGAGGTATGATCCGCCTTTCTGTACAGGCTCGCCCCGTTGTCGTACACCTCGATATCGTACTTTTTATAGATGTATTCGCCGAGGATCATCATGTCGATCGGAGCGAATCTGTACGCCAGTCCGATGCCGGCCGAATACATCGAGTAGGGATTGTCGTACAGGAGAACCTCCTCGAAGTCGGGCCTGATACCCCATCCGTCGTTGCTGAGGTACCTGGCGCTGATGCCCAGTGCGAGCGGCTTCGCCGAAGGGGCGTACCTCGCGCGGAAATCGACGTCCACGAGCTCTTCCTTCCAGTATCCCTTGGAAAACTGACGGGTGGCGCTGTACTTGACCTCGTTCTCGCTTATTCCGCCTCTCGCCGTCACTCCGGCGGTAATATCTTCGCCGAGATAGAATCCCTGCAGGTCGACATGATGGCTTATCTCGATATCGGTGATCGTATAGGAGCTGAACGACCGGATCTCGAATATCCCGTCTCCGGAGTATCCCTGGATCACGTTGTCGAACCCCTCGTCCGGCCGCGCGAACTGCGTCCTGTTCTGCAGCCTCGCCGGCCTGTAGGCGACGCCGAGGACCCACTTTCCGGCCGGCTGCCATGTCAGCCCGAAGATCCCCTGGAAGTAGTTGTGTACGATCTCGGGCCTCGTATAAACCTGCTTGAGCCCGGTGTTGATATCGTAATCAAACCCCGCGCCGAAATAGAGTCTGTCTGTGAGCCTTATCGCCCAGTCGACGCTTGTCCTCGGACCGTAGTAGTCGAAATCTCCCGTCGTCTCGTCGTTGAGATAGAAGGGATCGTTGTACTGGTCGGTTTCGAGGTTCCTGAACACTTCGCGGTTGCGCAGGCGCTGATAGTCGATATACCCCCTCACGACCTGCCTGTCGCTGAGCAACTTGATGCCCTCTACGCCTATGTAAAGATCGTTGACGAGATGCGGGTCAAAGTCGCGCCTCAGGTCGCCCGATATCTCGTAGAGGCTTCCGCTTAACCTCAGGTAGCGAAAGTCGAAGTCCTGCAGCAGCCAGGCGGGGTTCCGCCCGAAATCGTAAGGGTTGATCCGGTTGTCCCGGTCTTCGAGGGCGAGCCGGGCATCGGCCAGAGATTTGATCCTGATCCCGTCTCCGCGCGCCGGCAAGGGCTGAAGGGCGACGATCGCCGCCGCAAAGACCATCAGTACGAGACGGAATGTTCTGCCCGAATTCAATCTCACTTTATCCTCCATCGACATTACCTACTGCCAGCCCGGAGACGGCGGAAAGATTATTTCGAAGTCGAACGTGCTGTTGTTTGAGTCGAGGCCGGGGAACCTGCGCTGCACCGAACTGGCGCTGTACTTGCCCATCCCGATTCCCGCCAGTCCGGC
>CBDUYR010000058.1:0-15683 GCA_965371515.1 uncultured bacterium
CAGAGTGCTGACGAGTCTTCCGCCGACGTCGTAGATGCTGAGATTCACATGAGTGGACGCGGGAAGCGTGAACGATATCACGGTCACCGGATTGAACGGATTGGGGTAATTCCTGAAAAGCGTGACCTTGTCAGGGCATGATTTTTCTTCAAGCTCCTTCTTTCCTTCGATATCATCGCAATCGTCAGTGTCTCCGGCACATGAACTGTCCGCACTGATCACCCTTATACAATCGAAGGCTTCGAAAGCGAACTCGCCGACATAGCCGCTCACCTTTACCGTAACGTAATCTCCAGCAAGGATCGCCGTTACTTCATCCCTGAGGAACTTGACCATCAGCTTCTTCTTCGCCGACTTCTCGATACTCCCGTTTCCGCCGGTGCGGGCGACGAGAATCGTGTCATTGAACATTATGCATGTCCTGTCTATGTCGGATACGTTGTGTCCGCATTCCTCGGGGAACTCGATCTGCGCTGTGACCCAGCGGCCCTCGGACAGCAGATTGAGCGTCGACGGAGTGACCTTGACCAGCGCTTCCGTCACTTCGGGAATATCTGAGAACTCCGGAACGACCACGACCTCGTTCGAGAAGGGGCTCACATCGCCGCAACGGTCGACGGCCGTCACCCTGAAATACAGCGGCTGGCCGGCTGTGAAATCCCGGATCCTGATCGACTGATCGCACGTCACGTATGCCTTCCATTCCGGAGCAGGCGATGTTCCGCGATACACGTAGTACCTGTCGACATCGCTGTCACCGAATTTGGTGAAATTCAGCCACAGCTCTCCACCGGTCGTATCCGCCCAGGCGTAGGGCTCGGCAGCGACACCTTCCCAGTCATCCCGGAACACCCTGTAAGAATTGGCTCTGTTGGAAAACATCATTTCAAACGCTACCGTTCCATCAGGGCGCACTTCGGAAACGTCTGTCACCCAGCCGGACCCCCACCCTATCAGCGTGTTCCCGCCGGACTGTTTCCTGGCGCTGCCCATCGCATTGGCATATACAAGCGGGTCTCTCTTGTATTCAAATACCAGCGTCGCCGTTTTATTCTCCTCGTCCAGAACGTATTCCAACGCACGCGATTCCTGGGGATCGCTAAGGTTGTTATTATCGAACAACGTGATGTTCCCATTGTCGAGGCGGCGGATATCGTGCTGACACGAGAACCACTTCGTATCTCCCTCGAGCGTGAACTCGTTGTTGTTCCCGCCCATCCTCCAGATTATCTCACCGGTTTCGCGATCGATCTTGGTGATCTCACTCTGATTTCTGCTCGAGATCATGATGTTGCCGTCATGATCGACCTCGATCGCATTGGTGTGACAGTATCGGATCACCTTCCGCGTCAGTTTGACATGGGTGTCGAAAACGCTGAAGAAATCTGCTGAGCGCCACTGGAATACGAGATTCTTATCGGTGTCCAGCTCCTGGATCACACTCCCGACTACATACGCCGCCGTATCGCCGCCTTCCACTACCTGGCTCATATCCATTATCTGCGGATCATCGGCGATCAACATGACGTGGCCGTTTGGCATCATCAGAAATTCGTGCATATCGAGGGGGTATCCATCCTGCGTCGTATAGCTGTCGATGACCGAATAGGTATTGTCCATCGTGTAGAAATATTCGACTCCATCCTGGAACGTCGTATAAGAGAGCATCCCGTTCGGCTGTTTCTTGAAATCGAATGCTCTGTCGGGCATTTTCCTGAAGAAAACCGGAGTGCCGTCATTTTCCAGGATCATGAGGTAATTTGCGGGCATCGGATCATTCCTGAGGGACAGACTGGCCAGGAACAGCTTTCCGTCAGCTGGTGCATCGCAGACTGTGATATCCCTGCCTGGAAAATCAATCGGCAGGCTGTACATGCCGGGGCTGTCACTCTCTTTCTTGCTGCATTTATCAAACGGAGACGAACCCCCGCCATACGCCTCGACCGGCATATCACGCGAGTCAGTTCCCATCTGCTCCAAGGGATCGCTGCGATAGTCCACGGTGCGTGACGCGATCTCGAACCTGTGCGTATAGATCATCTTTTCGCCGTCCGCCTCGAGATCGAACGAAACGACCACGGTCTCTCCCAGATCAAACCCGCGATCGGGCCTGAATATGACAGTCCGGGAATCATCGGCAGTTATCCATCTGCCCTCGTGCGCTCCGCTCACGGAACCCGAGACCTTCATCGACGAAGTCCACGCCGGCCCGAATCTGTCCAGCCCGTCGCCGGGCCGGAAGATCAGCGTACTCTGAGGCATGACGAACCGGGCATCGGGCCTCGGAGACAGGTAGCGGAAGATCTCGCTGGACGATTCGGCGCACACGGGGCCGCCGATCGTCATGACGAGCATCACGGCGATTAACATAATGACTGCATTTCGCATTGAATGCCCCCTCTTGATGTGTTTGCTGCAGACGGACCGGATTCAGATCCCGGCCGCACAGCGTCCAACAGGTGGATCGACGAACGCCATTATATCACATTCCCAGGCATCTGCGGAGACAGAAATTCCACGAACGTCCACTCCCGGCGCCGGGAGTGGATGTCTTCTACTCCAGGTCCGAGGGAATGTGCGGAACGGCGTAGATCTCACGCAGAATCTCCCAGCGGCGCTCGCTGTCGTCGCCGGCCTCGCGTTCGATGTAGTCTCTCACCAGCTTCAGGCCGACGTCGTATGTCACGACGTAGCTGCGGTATTTATCTCCGAAACTCAGGTACATCTCGGCTCTCACCTCCGTCATCAGCGAGTATTTCTGCAGGAATGCATTAGCTTCGTCTCTCGTCCAGTCGCCGTCGAGATACTTCCTCACTGACTCGGTCCTCGCTCCGCGCAGCTTCCTCGTGAGCTTCTCGAACTTCAGGTATTCCTCGGCCATCGAGGGGTCCAGTCCCGCCAACGGGAAGAGTGTGTCGCGGATGAAGGCGATCCGCTCCTCCTCTGTAAAAGCGATCTCTATGCCGAGATTCGCGCCGCCCTCGTTCAGCGTCGCTTGCGGGCAATAGAGTGGCTGCACCGAGTATTCCATCCAGCCCTGATCGTTCAGCATGTTCTTTTCGACAAGGACGTTCTGCACGTGATGGCCCGGATAACCCTCGTGGACGGCGAGCCCGAGCGGCGAGCCGATGCGGACGGGCAGCTCGACGTTCACCTGGATAAGACTTCGGTATTCACCCTTGTACCAGTTGTATGCCCCCCACGATACGCCAGTGACATACTCGGTGTCGAAGCTCTCTCCTTCGGGGAGAGGAATATGGGGAAGAGTGCGGCTGCGGGCCTCCTCGATCGCCCTGGCGAAAACCGGGTCGATCAGGTCCTTCGGGATCACGAAACCGTCCCGGTACGCCTCGACTCGAGATGCGAGTTCGCCATCGCCCGGAACGAGGGCCTCGAGCTCCGCCAGCGCGGCGTCGAGCGATGACACGTCGCACGGCCGGGCGACTGCATCGTAAAGAGCCTTCGATTCCTCGTCGAAGGTCATCTTCTTTCCGCCGACGAGCTCGACCCGCGCCTTAGTCGACAAGATATGGGCGCGCAGGAATTTCACGCGGCTCTTCTCGATATCGCTCAGTCCCGAGAGGTCTACGGCGTCGAGCTCTGCGACCATGGCATCCGCCTTCAGGGCCAGCTCTTCGGCCGGGATCTCGTGTTCCTCTCCCTCGGGAAGAGGCGCCGGTTTCCACTCCTCCGGCCCGGTGTAGGCATCGACGAAGTCCGGGTCATACTGACCGAGTTCGAGGCAAAGCCTCACGTACGATTCGGCAACGCGGTCGACCGCGGCACGCTGCTCGCCGGGATTCGAAGAGCATGACGAAAGGGTGGCGCCGAGCATGAGAACAACGATAACGAGAAGTCGGATCATGATATCTCCTTTGCGTTACGTGAGATTCCACCCGCCGTGACTGCGCTTCTCTCCTCTATCTGTCTGAGCAGCCCGCTGAATATAAACCTGTGGAAGGGAAAGAAGAAATACCAGTAGGCCCGCCCGAACGGAGTCGTCGTGATGTATCGCGCGGTTAGAGAGAGTTCCCTGCGATCGCCGTGATCGCCTATATAGAATTCGAGCCACGCCTTTCCAGGCAGTTTCATCTCGGCCCTGAGAAGGAGACGTTTCGACGGAACTATGTCCTCGACCCGCCAGAAATCGATGACGTCCCCGGCCGCGAGCCCGCTCGCTTTCTTCCTCCCCCTTCGCGTGCCGACCCCCATGATCACCCTGTCGAACTCACCTCGCAGGCGCCACATCCAGTTGCCGTGGAACCACCCCTCGCGGCCGCCGATTCGGCAGATCGAGTCGAAGAGGGCATCCGCCCCCTTTCCGGTCTCGATCGAGCGCGAGGCGTTATACATCTGGCGGTCGCGTACCTCGCTCAGCCTGATCGCGAGTTCACTCGCAGGAGGATAGGCGTCAGACCATCTCGTATGGACCCGGTCCTGCTCCTCGCGTGACATCGCCCTCACGAGCGCCGTCCTGTAAGGCAGCGGCTCGAAAGGGATGATCCTCCTGATCGCGCTGTCCTCACAGATCACGTCGTTCTTCATGCCCTCCATAAGGCTGATGGTGATCGGCGCGGGCACCGGTGTCAGCAGGCCGGCCGTGTAACCGAAGACCCTGAGGCTGGCCAGAGGCATCGTGACAAAAAGCCGCCTCCGATTGAGGATCCGCGTGATGATCTTCATCATCTCCCTGTACGACATCACTTCGTCGCCCCCGATATCGAAGCTGCCGCCGGCCGTCTCTTCCGACTCGAGCGACCCGACGAGGTACTTGACGACGTCGCGTATCGAGACAGGCTGGCAGAGGCTGCGCACCTCGCGGGGTGTAAAAATCAAGGGAAAGCGGGCAACGAGGTTTTTCAGTATCTCGTATGAGGCGCTGCCCGAGCCGATGATTATCGCCGCGCGGAGTATTGTTACGGGCACCGGGCCGGACTGGAGCTTCCTTGCGACCTCCATCCTGCTGCGCAGGTGCGTGGAGAGATCGCTCCGCACGTCGCCGAGCCCCCCGAGGTAAATGATCCGTCTGACGCCGCACTCAGCGGCAGCCTCGGCGAAGTTCGATGCGGCCTCGGCATCCGCGCCGGCGAATTCTCCCGGACCGAGAAGCATCGAATGAATAAGGTAATAGGCGGTATCTACTCCCTTGAGGGCACCGGCGAGACTTTTCCTGTCAAGAGCATCTGCCGTGACAATCTCGACACCCGGCCAGCGCCCTGAGATCTCTGCCGACCCTCCTCTTACCATGGCCCGTACCCGGTAGCCCCTCTCGAGCAACTCGGGCACGAGCCTTCCGCCGATATACCCCGACGCTCCAGTCACGAGCACGCTGCCCGGAAGGTCGCGCGGCGAGGTGGGAAGGTCCACGCAGAACGGAGTGTCGCTCTCGGGGTGACCGATTGCCGATTTCTCATTGTTTTGATCTTCCATCGTGGATGGATGTTAGCATATCCGGGGCATCGCGGCATACGTCTGTCTGAAGCTCAGTACGCCGCCTGCGGAGTGGGAATGAGTGATTGAAATATTCAGCTTTTCCTGATATAATACAGATGCTGCAGTTTTCGCGGAGGGGTTATCGTGAAACTGACAAATCTCAAGCGGATCGCGCCGGCGATCACACTATCCGCCGTTGTCGTAACATGCCTGATGCTCGCGGCCGGGACATGCGTCGCCCAGCAGGCGGAACTCGGCATCTATTTCGACGAGTACGGCTATTGGAGCCACGACTTCCGAGTATATGAAAGTCCCTTGATGTTCGATGGGTATCTGATCCTCTCCAATACCGACCTGCCTGTGACAGCGGTAGAGTACCGCCTCGAAATACCTAGCGGTATAATACCATTAGGCAGAGAGTATCACGATAATTACTCGATATCATTGGGAGACGACTTCTGGAATGGAATCTCGATCGCCTTCTGGCCCCCGCTCGATACAAACGAGGACTGTATACTCTGCAAATACACTTTCTATGCTATGGATAACTGCGATACCGGCCTCGACGACGGGATGGGTACCCGGATAACCGTCCTACCTCATTCCGAATCGGGTTACCTGCGGGGAACATACTACCCTGACCACGAGCTCTTCGACATCACAGGCTATAGTTCTTCTCTCTGCTCCGGCCACTGGCCGCCTGTGCTTTCCGACGTACAGGTCTACTCACCGAGGAGCGTACGGGCGTGGTTTAACCAGTATGTCTTCAACTGGTCGGGATACGACGATACCTTTATACTGTACACGACGCTAGAACCACACGACACCATTGAGGTCATAAGTGCCTTGAAGAACCCACCCGACGGCATGAGTGGGGATGATTTCTTTGTCTATTTCGAGTCGCCGATGCAGGAAGGTGTGAGCTATACACTCGAGGCGTTTGCGTGCTTCGAGTGCCACGGGTGTGCGACGTCCACGAGGAGTTTCGTCTACGAAGGCGGCTTCGGGGACAGCCCCGATGTAGTTGTCACACACTGGATCGACTATAACTTCGGCATTACTGCCGCAACCCCTCTCGCTCAAGCAATACGTTCCGGTTGCAACGTGGTCGAACTGGACTACGAGGTCAGAAATCTTGGCATGGCCGCCTGCGGCCCGTTCCTTGCCCGCATCAAGGCCGGCCCTCGGGATGGAAGCGAAGATATAACAGTCTGGTCGGACAGCTGCGGCGGACTGGACGTGGACGGGACCTTCGGCGGAACCGTTTCGGTCATAGTGCCGTGGATACCTTCATTCTACGGCTACCTGTGGTTTGAGGCGGATCATCCCGACTGGATCGCCGAAGTGAATGAGGAAAATAACGCCAGGTTCTATTGGGTTAACAATTTCCGCCCCGAAATCATCTCGATCGAGGATGTGCCCGACGACTCCGGGGGTCACGTCGAACTTTCGTTCCATGGATCATGGTACGACATCGAATACCCGGCGGAAGGCGACATCTACTACATCATGCGTCAGGATAGAGCTACGGGCGAATGGGAGGAAGTACACCAGCTCGAAGCCACGAGCGACACGATATATACATGCATCGTCCCAACGGAAATCGATTCGTCGGACGCCCCGGAAAGCTACTGGACGACATTCATGGTCGATTATCCGAGAGCCCTTTACGTAATGTGCAGCTCCTGCCCCGATTCGGGATATTCGGTCAACGATCTCGGCCCCACGGCGGCCCTGCTCCTCTCAAGCTCGGTCGAGACGACAGGCGGATCCATCCTCCTGAGATGGTCCTTCACTGAGAGCCCGGACTTCAGGGAATTCTCCGTTTCACGGGCCGTAACGGACGGAACATACCAGAATATCGGTTCACTGCCGGTATCTCCGGGAGAATACAGCTTCGAGTTCGAAGACATCTCCGCCGAGCCCGGTGTGAAATATATCTACAGGGTGGAATACGCCGAGGGCGACGAAACTAATATCCTCTTCGAGACGGAACCGGCCGGGCTCCCGCCCATCCCCTTCGCTCTCCACCAGAACCACCCCAATCCGTTCAATCCGTCGACGGAGATCGGATTCTCTCTTCCCGGACCGTCCACCGTAACCCTCGATATCTTCGACGTCTCGGGGAAAAGGATACGGCGCCTGCTCGAGGAGAGCCGGCCTGCCGGAAACCACTCCGTTCACTGGGACGGCCTCGACGACAGCGGTTCACCTACGATCTCGGGCGTCTATTTCTACCGCCTGACAGCCGGGATGAAAGTACATTCCAGAAAAATGATCCTTTTGAGATGATCCTCACCCCTCCCGGCGCATTCAAAAAGCGTTATGGGCTGATCGCCGATCTGTAGTATATTATTCCATCCGTCGGCGGCCGGCCGAATGCCGCAGCGATATCCCTCAACCCCTTGACGGAGAGGATCTATGGAAAAAGCTGTAAAGCTTCTAAAGGACTCAAAGGCCGCAAGGTTCTCCGTGCTTTTCCTGATCAGCGTTCTGATGTTCGGAACGTACTGGTTCCAGGATGGCCTCGGACCCTTGAAGTCTCTGTTCGAGAGCCAGCTGGGATTCACAAGCTCCCAGTTCGGACTCCTCATCAGTTCTACGACATGGGCCAACCTTGCCCTTATGATCATCCTCGGAGGAATAGCCCTCGACCGCTGGGGGATACGCAAGGTAGGCATCATCCTCGCTGTTATCGCGACGATCGGCGCTTACGTCGTCTGGGCAGGCAGCATGGGCAAGTTCGGCACGAGCAAGAACCAGATGCTCTGGTCGATGATCGTCGGACGAATACTCTTCGGAATAGGGCTGGAGACGACGTGCGTGCTTATCAGCCGGACGATCGTCAAATGGTTCAAGGGGAAAGAGCTCGCGTTCGCTATGGGGATGAACATCGTGGTCGGAAGGCTCGGTAGCTTCATGGCCATATCGTTCAGCCTCGATCTCGGCAAAGCGCTCGGCAATAATGTCCTCAGCAACGCGCTGGTCATCTCGGCTTCGATCATCCTCTTCGGCACGCTCCTCTTCATCGCCTACCTCGGCCTCGACAAGAAGCTCGACAAGCAGATAGCCGCCGCGGCAGGCGAGGACGGAGAAAAACCGGGCGATGACGAGTTCAAGTTCAGCGACCTCGTGAAGCTGATCACCGACCATTCGTTCATCTATATCTCGCTTCTCTGCGTCGCGTTCTACTCGGCAGTCTTCCCGTTCCTCCAGTACGCGCCTGACCTGCTGGTGAACAAGTTCGGGTTCACCTATGTCCTTCCCGACCTGTCGGGAATGTCGTTCTTCGAAAAGGTAGGCGCATACTTCCATAACGGACCGAAGGTGAGCGGGCTTATCCCGCTCGGAACGATCATCTTCACACCGATCTTCGGCATCCTTGTCGACGCCAAGGGCAAGGCCGCCTCGCTGATGATCCTCGGTTCCATCCTGCTTATCTACGCGCACCTTACACTTTCTGTGATGAACAACATGGTCCTCGGATACACAGGGCTGTTCGCGCTGGGTGTGGCCTTCTCGCTGGTACCCGCGGCGATGTGGCCGTCGGTCGCCAAGATCGTAGCCGAGAACAGGCTCGGAACGGCGTACGCGACGATGTTCACGATCCAGAACTACGGGCTGGCGGCATTCTACTTCGGGATCGGCAAGGTCCTCGACATAGTCAACCCGACTACTGTCACCCAGATAGCGGCCGCCCGCGAGAAATTTAAGGCTCTGGAATACACGCCGGAACAGATCTCGGAAGGGATCGACGCGATGCGCGTTTCCGGTGAGATCGCGGCTTACAACTACACGATTCCGATCCTGATGCTGGTGGCGCTCGGTGTGATCTCGATCTACCTCGCCTTCCAGCTCAAGCGCACGGACAAGAGACAGAACTACGGCCTCGAGCTGCCCTCCGGGCATGGGCAGTAGCATCCGTCTGCACATGAAGGCCCGGGCATCGGCACGGACCTGACATCGATAGAAAAAGAAGAGCCGCCCCGTCGCCGGGGCGGCTCTCTTCATTCAAGGAGTTTGAACGATCTGCGTCACTTGACGCGGATCGTGTCGTACAGGGAGAAGGGCTCACCGTCCTTGTATTTTCCGGTAAGCTTGAGTCTCGTCGTCGTCGGCTCGACTATCGTTCTGATGTCGTCGGCCGCGAACTTCGCAACGAGATTTCCCCTGTTGTCACTCTTGACGAAGACAGGCCTTATCAACCCGCCCACTGCGCCGGACATTTCCAGAGAATTCCTGTCAATGTCCCCAAGATTGATCTCGGTGTGAACAGTCAGTTTCGAACCCTGGTAGTCCAGAACGAACATCGAGGGCGAAACCAACATCGTGTTATCTCCGTACTTTCGTGCTGATGCCGGGGCTGCGAGGAGCAGTCCCAGGGCGAGCACTATGATGCATTTCCTCAGCATGTCTATGCGTCCTCCATCGGTTTTGAAGTTTCAACTCTGGCTGCTGGATGGGTCACCCAATCAAGGCTCTATAAAGGCAAGCCCCGTGCCCGGGGGATGAAAATTGATTCAACGTATTGTGCGGGAAGAGATTATGGATGGCACGGCATCCCGGGCCAGATGAAAATGTGTACCCCCAGGTGCAATCACGACAGGGCGGTTGCTCCCACAGGTTCACCTGCGCCGGCGTAACGTTATAAATGGTAGTGATATACCCCTATCGGGATCTGTGCGTAAAAATCCGCACTTAAAGGCACCTTTCAGGCCGGTCGAGCAGCGGACGTCAATCCTCTACGACCTTGTAGACGTGGTCGTGAGTCCTGACCCTGTCCTTTACCTTGATGCCGACGTCAGAGCCGACCGGCGCCTCCTCTACCGACTTGTGATCGACCTGCATCGAGGTGATCTTCTGCTTGAAGTCGGTCGTGTGCCCCTTGAAGTGCAGTGTGTCGCCCACCTTGATCCCTTCAGCGTTCACCTCGATCGCGACAACATCGATATGGGCAAAGTAATCTTCTACCCTGCCAATCTCAATCTCCGACATGACAACCTCCTCCTGGTTTTATTGGATGATCCGCACGGGTTACCTCCCGTAATTATTTTGAATTACCCGCAGGTGGAGCCGCTGAAAGAATAGCACAGGCAATCTAATATTTGAAGTACAACTCCCATCGCAGGAAGTGGGAGTAGTTACTGCCCTCGGCGTAATAGTCGCCGGGCATCAGGGCTTCCCAGAGGAAATGCCCGCTGAGATATTCGGTCCAGTTCCACTTCAGTTTGACCGTCGAGAGCGTGCCGCGGAAGTTGCCGTCTCCGAAGACGGCTTTTTCCGGGTCGGGCGCATCCTCGAACGCCCACATCCAGTAGACCTTCCAGTCGATCTCGACGCGTGGATGAGCCGTCCAGGCGAGATTGAGCCATCCCGCGCCTATGTTCTCCCAGTAAGCAACGCCCCGCTCGTTGGCGAGTGTGTAGATGTAAAGCTCGCTCCACTTCGGCCAGCGTGAGTAGACCGGGTTCCACCCCTCGAAGTCCTCGGTCTCGGGATCGTCGCCTGACAGGGCAAAACCACCGAGGCCGATGTCGAGAGGGAGAACATCCCTCGGCATATCGTAGATCCCCCACAGGTATCCGCCCCAGGCGATCCTGCTCGCATCGCCGCGGTCGCCGATCTGCGATGCCCACTCGAGACCGAAATCGAACGCGTCCCATGACCGGCCCGTCGCCCTCGCCCCCACCGTATGGATATTGCTCTCGGGGAATACGCCGTCGGGATCGTCCTCGTTCTTGTAGAAATAGTACGCCTCGAGCTTCTTGCCGCCGATCGACTCGTCTGTGTAGTAGAGGCCGGCGCCCGTCTCGTCCCACTCGATCAGGTAACGGTCCTGGCTGTTGATGACGGGCAGGTACTCGTCCTTCTCGGGATTCGATATGAAATGCACGTCGAGCCTGCGCCTGCCCCAGTCGCCCTGGAGCAGCACCGCATTGAAGTACGCCGTCCTCGATCCGTCGAGCGGGCCGCCGTCCCAGCAGATCAGCCCCTCACCGTAGAAGAGGTTCTGCCGACCGACGATGAACCCGTACGGCGTATAGTTCAGCGTCTTGCCCTGCACGTAGAGGCTCTCGAATATTAATTCGTTCCAGGTGAAACCCTCACCACTCGGGCCGTCCTGCGGCTTGAGCCACCGGAAATGCTCGTTGGTGAGCATCGCATGGACCTTCCACCACTCGTTCGGGTTGTATGTACCCCAGAGCTGCGAGCGGAACCTGAAGAAATGCCAGTCGTCGAAGTTGTCGTCTGTCAGGTCGAACGGATTGGCGATATATGTCTCCCTCAGGCGGAAACGAAACCCCCAGTCCCAGGTGGAGATCTTCTCTTCAGGCACGGGAGCGGAGAACGCCTCTGCCGCCTCAGGCGTGAGTACCGATGCCGTATCGGTGTCCTCCTGTGCGGGGCCGGCATCAGGGCCCTCGCCGGCGAATGCCGCGTCTGCGCAGACGGCGATCAGGGTGACGAGAATCATTGTAAGGCGCCTCTGCGCCTTTGTCATTTTCGCATTCGCTTCTGGACGTGACATCACGCTCCTTCCAGGGCGGCGGTGCTTCCATAATCCCTTTTACAGCCGAACTATAAAGGAAAATTGTTTTTCACCGCTATATAAATGTGTTATTTTGAGAATAGCGGACCGCTGAACGTTACGGTGGCGGTTGCCCCGCCTCCGGTCTACGACGCGCTTCGGTTTCGCACCACCCACCTGTCCCGCACGCACGAGGCACCGCACCGGAAGGAGCGCGCCGTGAGAATGCACATCTCTGTTCTTTTCCTGCTTACAATCATCACGGTCCTCTGGTCGGCACCATCGGTCTGTTCCGGGAAAAATCTGCCGGAAGGCGCGGCGGCAGTCGCCGCGGCAGTTATGATATTTTGCGGGGGAATAGGTATTATTGCCCAAATCGAAGGAGGGCCTTGAATATTATTGAGCGGCGGAGAGGCCGGTAATATAATTCAGTTGTAACGGAAATCCCTAGAGGCGAAGGTTGGGACCTTCCGGGTAACCTCAAGGGATAGGGGAGGTGTGTGCAGGACGCGCCTCCCCGCTTATTATAAGGCATGTAACCGAACGCAGCATCCGTGATAGAATGCCGCCATGCATGTGAATTCCACCACGGCAGACCGAACGGTAACTGAACGATCATGACAACAAGAGACGAAGACAACGCGACCTACATCTGCGATATGGAACATCTCTGCTCCCCCGAGGGACAGAAGTTCCTCGAGCAGAAGTACAGCGGCAGGCTGAAGCACCTGAAGAATTATTTCGGGGAGAGGTTCACGGAGATCAGGCTGCTCGACGTCGGCATCGGATACGGGATGTTCCTCAAGGCTCTCGAAGAGCTGGGCGTGAGCGACCTGCACGGGATGGACCCGTTCGTAAAGTCGATAGAGATCTCGAGCCACAACACGTCGGCGACGCTCTCAGAGGGCGACATCACCGACGAGAACTGGCCTGTGGAGAAAGGCTCGTTCGATGCTGTCACCTGCCTTGACGTCGTCGAGCATCTCGAAAGGCCGGCGGTCTTCTTCGAGAAAGTAAAGGAGTACGTCCGCGAAGGCGGGATCGTCATCGTGACCACTCCTAACGGCCAGCTGCCGTACAGGATGCGCTCGATCCCCCTCATCGGGTTCAAGGACAGGAATCCGACCCACGTCAACGTCCACCCCCCGAAATACTGGAGACGCCTCGCCCTCGAGAACGGATTCGAGATCCTGACCGAGTGGAAGGGAGAATACCTCACCCACATCAGGCTCATCCCGAAAGTCCTTATGTTCCTCTGCCGCTTACTGCGCCTCGACCACCGCAGGATACCGTTCGTAAATTCCTTCGAGCAGTCGTACGGGATGATCCTCAGGCCGGCAAGTGATCGAGACGATTGATCGTTTGAGGTCTTCGAGAGAGCCTTTCTTTAATTACCCTCATGTGTTATAATGAGTTACGTATGCAGACATGGAGATCCATAACTGTCGCCGCCCTGGCACTCGCCATCCTGTCCACAGCGGCGCTTGCCGACGTGACCGTGACTTACAGGTTCGCCGATCCATCGATCGAGAGCGTCGACGGCGGATTCTCGCGGATCGTCTTCCCCTCCACCATTCAGGCGGGAAAGGCTGGCGAGCCGAGTTTCCCGTTCAGGGGCGCAGCCGTGCTGCTCGCACCATGTGAGGCTGCGGTCTCCATCCATGTCGAGAGGCGCGGCTGGAAGGTCATACCGCAGGCTGTGAGGCTCTATCCAAGGCAGGATCCTGTGCCGGCAAGCGATCCGCCGGAGAAACGCTTCCTCTACAGATCCGACGTCTACGCGCAGGACCGCTGGATCCACCCTCCCGCTCCGGAGTTCACGACCCGTTACCTGCGTGGGCACCCCATTGCTACGGGAAGCTTCTCCCCCGTCGGGCACAATCCCGCCACGGGAGAAGCTGGTTACTGGTCCGAGATCGAGATCACGATCGAGACGGGGACTTCGGCGGAATCAGCCGCCGCATCGAGGCTGCTGCGTCGCGACGCCGCGACCATTGCAAGGCTCGCCGCCCTCGTCGACAACACCGCAGCGCTGCCCGCTGTCGATGAATCTGCCGCTGCCGGTGACGGCTACGAATATCTCATCATCACACGCGAGAACTACGAGGACGACCTGGCGCCGTTGAGGGATTTCTACAACAGGCGGGGATTCCTGACAGCGATCATGACCCTCGAAAACATCGATTTGAACTACTCGGGACTCGACCTCGCCGACAAGATACGCTGGGCGATTCTCGACGCGTATATCTCCGAGAGGGTCACCCACGTCCTGCTCGCCGGCGATAGCGACAACGGGCTGTACGACATGCCGCACCGCGGACTTTACTGCACCGTTGAGTCATCCGTTCTCTACGAGGACGCCAATATCCCCGCCGATCTCTACTACGCTTCGCTCGACGGCAACTGGAATGCCGACGGCGACAACCTCTGGGGCGAGCCCGGCGAGGAGGACTTCTACTCCGATGTCGCCGTGGGCAGGATCACCTTCAACAACGAGGCGGAGGCGGCGGCGATAATCAACAAGGTTACGATGTACCAGGAATCCCCCGTCGTATCGCAGTGCGACAACGCACTGATGCTCGGCGAACTTTGCTGTTCCGACCCCCTGACATACGGCGGCGACGAATTGGACCAGCTTATCGGCACCTGGGATATCCACGGCTTTACGACAACCGGCATCCCCGCCTCATTCGACATCACTAAACTCTACGACCGTGACATCACATACGACAAACTGGACATCTACGCCGCGATCAACGCCGGCTCACATCTCGTCTGCCACGCGGGGCATTCAAGCTACAACTATGTGATGAAGATGTATAACGGCAACATCCTGACGGAGAACTTCACCAACGACGGCGTCACGGCGAATTTCCTCGTAATCAACTCGTACGGGTGCAACGCAGGAGGATTCGACTTCAATGACTGCATTGCCGAGGAGATGCTCGCCCTGGCGACCTGCGCGTCGGCCTACGTCGGCAACTCGCGCTACGGGTGGTTCACCGAGGGAACGACGAACGGTCCCTCCCATCACTTTCAGCGCGAGTTCTTCGACGCGATATTCACCGAGGGGATTACCACCCTCGGCGAGGCGAACGTGCGGTCGAAGAACGAGACGGTACCGTTCATAGACCTTCCGGACGAATACGAGCCCGGCGCCCACCGCTGGTGTTTCTACAGCCTCAACGTGCTCGGCGATCCTGCGATGGACATATGGACCGGGCAGCCCGCGGCGATCGCGGCGACCCACGAGCCCGGCATCGACCGCGACGCGCTCGATTTCACCGTCGAGACCAACGCCCCCGGCTCGGTCGGCTCGCTCTACGAAGACGGCACCTGCTTCGGTACGGGGACAGCCGCATATAACGGGCTCATCACCATTTCGCTCTTCGATACGATCCCGGGGATGATCGATTCACTCGATGTGACCGTCACCGGACACGACAGGCTGGTATACAGGTCGCGAATAGCCGTCACGGATTACTCCGGGGCCGAGGACCGCACACCGCGCCTCGCTCTCTTCCAGAACACGCCCAACCCGTTCAACCCCACCACGACGATCCATTTCACGCTAGGCAGGGCGGGGCATGTCGACCTTCGCGCCTACGACGTCACCGGCCGCGAGGTCGCCGTCCTCGCAACCGGCACGATGGAGGCCGGTGCCCACGAGATAGCCTGGAACGCCCCTGGCCTCTCGAGCGGCGTCTACTTCTACGTCCTG
>CBDUYR010000059.1:0-14936 GCA_965371515.1 uncultured bacterium
GACCGCCACCCCTGTGATCGGACTGCCTCGGGCCTCCACCCTTGCGGTCGGACTGCCTCGGGCCTCCACCCTTGCGGTCGGACTGCCTCGGGCCTCCACCCTTGCGGTCGGACTGTCTCGGGCCTTCCTTCTTCGCTTCAGCAGCCTTCTCCTGCTTCTCGAGGAAGTCCTTGTTCTTCAAGTAGCGCGCCCTGCCCTCGATGATCGCGTCGGCGAAGGTCTTCGTGAAGAGCTTGATCGACCGGATCGCGTCATCGTTCGCCGGAATGGCATATTCGAGATCGTCGGGGTCGCTGTTCGTATCTATTAGACCGATCAGTGGGATGTGGAGTTTCCTCGCTTCCTTGATCGCGATTTCTTCCTTCTTTGTGTCGAACACGATGAGACAAGACGGGGCGCCCTTCATCCCACGGATGCCCTCGAGCACCTTGAGAAGCTTCTGCTTGTGCTTGTCGAGCGTGAGCCTCTCCTTCTTGGAGAGCTGCTCGATGCGCCCGTCCTTTTCCATCTCTTCCATGTCATCGAGACGATCGAGGCTGAGCTTGATCGTCTTGAAGTTCGTGAGGGTCCCGCCGAGCCAGCGCTCGTTGATATAGTACATGCCGCATCGCTTGGCGTCTTCGCGCACGGAGTCTTTTGCCTGCCTCTTCGTTCCGACAAACATGACCGTCTTTCCTTCCGATGCCATCTGGAGAAGAATGTCGTACGCGTTCTGGAGAGTATCGAGAGTCTGACGCAGATCGATAATGTAGATACCGTTCTGTTCCTTAAAAATATAGGGCTTCATCTTCGGGTTCCAGCGCCTCGTCTGGTGTCCGAAGTGAACGCCCGCTTCCAGCAGATCCTTGATCTGGACTTTCACTTTTTCCTCCTAGGTTATTCCTCCATCCCTCCCCCAGGGGCGTCCAAAACGGACTTTTGCGTCCGTCACCATGGACCCTGCGGAGAGATGTGTGTCCTTGAAAATCTATCGCTTGGAGAACTGGAACTTCTTCCGTGCTCCGGGCTGTCCGTACTTCTTCCTCTCCTTTTCCCTGGGATCTCTGGTGAGGAACCCGCCGGACTTCAGCGCTTTCTTGTGGGTCTCGTCGTGAAGAAGGATCGCTCTCGAGATACCGAGACGAATCGCCCCCGCCTGACCGGCTATGCCGCCGCCGGCGACCGTCGCCTTGATGTCGTACGTTCCCTCGGTATTGGTCACTCCGAGGGGCTGACGTACGAGAAGCGTCAGACTGTTTCTCTTCATGTAATCGGCCAGCTCCTCACCGTTCACGGTGATCGAGCCCTTTCCCTCGCTGAGATAGACACGGGCTACCGCCGATTTTCGTCTTCCCACTGCATGGTACATCTCTTTTGCCAAGTCTTTACACCTCCTTCCGGCTGAAAATGTGTCCTGCGAACACGGGCCGCAGATCGGCCCTAGAGCTCCAGCTGCTTCGGCTGCTGCGACGCGTGAGGATGTTTCTCGCCCGCGTAGACCTTCAGCTTTTTCATGACCCTGCGACCGAGCTTGTTATGGGGAATCATCCCCTTGATCGCGTTTGTCACGGCGAAGGTAGGATCCTTCTCCATCTTCGCCTCGAAATTGATCAGGCGGATACCGCCCGGGTACTGGGTATGGCTCCAGTAGGTCTTGTCTTCCCTCTTGTTACCGGTAACGTGGATCTTCTCGGCATTGACTACGATCACGAAATCGCCCACGTCCATGTGCGGGGCGAATCCGGGCTTGTGCTTGCCCCTGAGGATAGTCGCGACTCTCGTCGCCAGCCTGCCGAGCGTCTTCCCGCTCGCGTCCACTATGTACCAGTCTCTCTCAAACTCTCCCGGTTTGAGAATCGTGGTCTTCTGCATTTTTCCGTCCTCCGTACACTTTTCCGATATATTTCGGTAAAGAAGTTCAAATATATATGGGTTAGCTGATGATGTCAAGCCGCGTTTGACCGGTAAAATCGGTCAATCCGCCGGCAGGACCCCCGCCTCCACGGCTGCGGCGGCTATTTTTTCCGAATTTGGGCTCTCGATCACGCATGTCTCGGTTATCAGAGCAGTTAAGAGATCGGCTGGCGTCACGTCGAAGGCCGGGTTGTACGCCCCGGCGTCGTCGGGGACCGTCTTGATTCCGGCGAACGACTTGACCTCTCCCGGATCGCGCTCCTCGATTGGTATGCCGGAACCGTTCTCGATCGAAAGATCGAAGGTCGACCAGGGTGCGGCGATATAGATCGGAACGTGGTATTTCTCGCACAGGACGGCCAGCCCGAGGGTGCCGATCTTGTTCGCCGAGTCCCCGTTGCGCACTATCCGGTCGGCCCCGGTTACCACGGCATCGATGCGGCCAGCGGCAAAGAGCGAAGCGGCGGCATTGTCGCACAGGACGGTCACGTCGATCCCGGCGCGGGTCAGCTCCCATGCGGTGAGCCTCGCCCCCTGGAGCAGCGGTCTGGTTTCGTCGGCGAAGACGTTGATCCTCTTCCCCTGCTCATGGGCCGTCTTGATGACCGCCAGGGCAGTACCGTAACCAGCCGTCGCGAGCCCGCCCGCGTTGCAGTGCGTGAGAACGTTCATGCCGTCCCTGAGCAGGACTGCTCCGTTCTCCCCGATACGGTGGTCGGTCTCGAGTTCCCCGTCGTGTATGTCAAACGCCTCGGCGGAGACATTCTCCGCCAGCAGTGCGATATCGCTCCCGCTCTTCTCTATCGCCGTCCTCATCCGCTCGAGCGCCCAGAAGAGGTTTACCGCCGTCGGCCTCGTCGCGGCGAACATGTCAGCCGTTTCGAGAAGCTTCGCCGCGATCGCAGCCCCGTCAAGGCCCTCGATATCGAACCCCGCCGCATCCGATCCATGATCGAAGATGTGATCGGGCGCATCCTTCCGGCCGGCGAGTATCTCGTTCTCCAGCGCCAGCAGTATCCCGTGGGCGGCGGCCACGCCGATGGCCGGAGCGCCGCGGACCCGAAGAATCCGGATAGCAGCGGCAAGCTCTTCAGGAGAGCCGATCTCGACATACTTCTCCTCGGCCGGCAGGAGCGTCTGGTCGAGGATCACGATCTTTCCCTTCATGTAATCGACAGTCCTGACGATCATCTCCATCTACTCCCCCACAAGGCTGAAATGCACCCTTCGGCTGCGTGGCCGGTTGTCGAATTCAAGGAACACTATCTGCTGCCACGTTCCGAGAACCAGGCCGCCCTCTGATACCGGCACTGTGACCGACGGCCCGATGATCGCCGCCCTGAGATGCGAGAAACCGTTCCCGTCCCCCCAGGTCGCGTCATGGCCATACATGACCCCCGACGGAATGATCCTCTCGAAGAACTCGGGCAGGTCCCGCAGGAGCCCGGGCTCGTACTCGATAGTGGTGATCCCCGCCGTCGAACCGGGTACGATAACGGTCACCTGCCCCGAGGTGATCCCGCTGTCCTCGACGATCTCCCTTGCCGCATCGGTGATGTCGACGATCGTCCCGTCTCCATCGGTATTGAAACTGTACTGGCTCTCGTATGTGACCATGTCAGCGTCCCCCGTTCATAGACGCGAGCTCCGCCTCTAGCTTGCGGAACATGCCGAACAGCCTCGCCACGGGCAGCCCGACTACGTTGAAATAGCACCCCTCGATCTTGTCGATAAAAGCGGAAGCGTACCCCTGGATCGCGTACGCGCCGGCCTTGTCGAAGGGCTCCCCCGTCTCGATATACCGCGAGATCTCCTCCGGCATCAGCTCGCGGAAAAACACCTTCGTGCTCTCGGCCTCGATTATCCGGATGTTCGGCAGGGTGATGAGCGCTATCCCGGTAACGACCTCGTGCATGCGCCCCGACAGGGTCTCGAGCATCTCCCGCGCCTCTTCGGAGCTACCGGGTTTACCCATCACCTGCCCCTCGCAGAGCACGATCGTGTCGGCAGCGATGATCGTCTTGCGCGGCCGCGTCATCTGTGCATCCACAGCCTTGATCTCGGCGAGCAGTCTGGCGCTCTCGACCGGGTCGTTCCAGGGTACCTCCGACTCGTCGACGTTCGCGGGAAGGATCTCGAACTCGAATCCGAGGTTCTCGAGGATCTCCCTGCGTCTCGGCGAGGCAGAGGCGAGAAGCAGCCTCTCCTGGACCTTGTCGGGCAGGAACGGATTCATCGCATCTCCCTGTCGATTATGAGTGTAACGGGGCCGTCATTTACGAGTTTTATATCCATCATCGCGCCGAACTCCCCCTCGGCCATCTTCGGCCACCTCGCGGAGATATTGTCTACAAACTCCCGGTAGAGCCTGAGAGCCTCGGGCCCAGGTGCACTGTCGGTGTAGGCCGGCCTGCGACCCTTGCGGCAGTTTCCGTAGAGTGTGAACTGGGAGACGACGAGCACCTCGCAGTCTGTCTCCATCACCGAGAGGTTCATCTTCCCCGCATCGTCCTCGAATATCCGCAGGTCGAGACACTTGCGTGCCATCCAGTCGAGATCCTCCGACGTGTCCCCCGTACGGAAGGCGGCAAGCACGAGTATGCCCCGCCCTATCGACGCGATCGTCCTGCCGTCGACAACGACGCTCGCCTCGCTTACCCTCTGGACCACTGTACGCATTGAATATCCCGCTACTGCTCTTCCCGCAACGCCGCCGGTTCCGCGGTCTTGTGGAGCAGTGTCACCTGGATCTGAGCCTCTTCCTTACCCTGCCAGACATTCCGCCTCAGATGCGCCAGAACGTCGATCCTTCCCCCGATCACGTCGTACGGCTGCCAGCTCTTGCCGAGCGAGAAGCCGATCATCTCGACCGACGTTCCATCTTCCTGTGAGACGGAGAGCCTGAGATGATGTTTGCCGACTATCCTTGTCTTCCCGAGCACGTCGAGATCGCGGATCAGCATGAGCGGCTCGCCGTTGCCGGGACCGAAGGGCGCGAGCTGCTCGATGAACGATATGATACCGAGATCGCACTCTGCGAGTGAAGCTTCCGCGTCGGCGTATATGTGGGAGTGCCCCTCGCTGTCGCCGATCGCCTCGCCGACGACCTTGTTGAAACACTTGTTAAAGGCGGGAATGTCTTCCTCTTTTATCGAGAATCCGCCCGCTTCCTTATGCCCTCCGAAGGCAGACAGGAACCTGGAGCATTTCTCCAGCGAATCGCGGATGTTTATCCCGCCTGAAGACCTCACGGATCCCTTGCCGACGCCGTCCCGCACAGCGATCAGCACCGAAGGGACGTTGTAATTCTCCGCGAGCCTCGCCGCCCCTATGCCGACCACTCCCTCGTGCCACGACGATGACGAGAAGACCAGTGCGTTCGGCTCGCTCCGCTTGAGTATTATGTCGGCGAGGTAGCAGGCCTCCTCGGTGACCTGGCTGTCGTGGGCCCGCCGCTGCCTGTTCGTGTCCTCGATCTCCCCGGCCATCGCCTTCGCCTTTTCCTCGTCCTTCGTCGTCAGCAGTTCGACTACGCCGCGCGCGCTGCCTATCCTGCCGGGGGAGTTGAGCCTCGGCACAATGGTAAAACATATCTGCCGCGCCGAAAAACCGGAAGCGGCGAGGCCGCATCCCTTCCTCAGCGCGTTGAATCCCGGCCTTTCCCATTTCCCCAATTCCGCCATGCCGAGTGTGACGAGTGACCTGTTCTCGTCGACAAGCGGCACGTAGTCTCCCAGCGTCCCGACGGCTACGAGGTCGAGGAGGCGACCGAGCTTCATGTCGATGCCCATATCCTTCTCGATGCCCTGGAGCAGCTTGTACGCCACACCCGCGCCTGAGAGCTCTGTGAACGGGTATGTCTCGCCCGGCAGCTTTGCGTTGATGAACGCCCTCGCATCAGGAACCCTCTCTCCTATCTCGTGATGGTCGGTTATGACGACGGGGATACCGCCGTCGGCGAGTTCCTTGACAATGTCGCCGTCACTGGAGCCGCAGTCGACGGTGATCAGCAGGCCGAGGCCTACTTCGAGACTCCTCTCGGCAATGCGCCTCGCCATGCCGTAACCGTCCTTCTTGCGGTCGGGGATGAAGTAGTGAACGTCGGCGCCGATCGAGCGCAGCCCCTCGCAGAGAATCACAGTCCCGCAGATCCCGTCGGCGTCGTAGTCGCCGTGCACGAGTATCCGGCTGCCTGCCGAAACGGCTTCCCGCACGGCTTTCACAGCCTCACCCATCTCGCTGAACAGGAAGGGATCGTGTGTCCGGTCGATCGTGGGCGAGAGAAACTGCCTCGCCTCTTCGACGGTGGCAACTCCCCTCGAAGCCAGGATCCTCGCGGCAAACGGGGATATTCCGAGCCCTTCGCTCAGATTGGTGATTATGACGGGTTCGACCGGCCGGACGAGCCAGGAAGACATATCAGTCCCTCAAATCTATGGTTTAAAGAACGGCGGAGCGAACTTGTAAGCCGAGTTCTGTCCCGTTCCGCAAGCGGACCGGTGATGATCATTTATCTGGGGCCGGCGTTTCCGCGGGCCACGATCGACCTACCCGAGAGTCGAACGAAGCGGGCCGCTTCTCCTCTTCTATTTGGTCTTTCTCCGGGTGGGGTTTACCTGGCTGCCGCCGTCGCCGGCAGCACCGGTGAGCTCTTACCTCACCATTTCACCCTTACCGCCGGCAAGCCGGCGGCGGTATATTTTCTGTGGCACTTTCCTTGGGGTCGCCCCCACTGGGAGTTACCCAGCACCCTGCCCTGTGGAGCTCGGACTTTCCTCGGACACCCCGAAGGACGCCCGCGATCACCTCGTCCGCTCCGCCGTCCAAACTGCATTCGGACCACTGTCTCGAGTCAATATATCATAGTGAGACCCGAAGGTCAAAGGATGGGAAATCTACTTGGTCTCTACTGCTTCGTCGAGGATCTCGTTGGCCAGCTTGTCGGCAGCCTCGTTGCGGGCGCGTGGGACATGCTCCCAGAGACACTTGTCGAATCCCGCCGCGAGCTCTCTGGCCTGCCCGGCGAGGACGGCGAGGTTCTTGTTTTTAATCTTGTACTCGCCGTTCATCTGCTTGACGACAAGCTCACTGTCCATCCGGATTGTGACGTCGGCCACGCCGAAATCGGCCGCCAGCTCGAGGGCGAGAATGCATGCATTGTACTCAGCGACGTTGTTCGTCGCCTTCCCCAGCCGCTTCGCCCTGGAAGTCAGCTCCGTCCCTTCCGTATCGTAAGCGACAACTGCTGCGGATGCGGGCCCGGGATTCCCCCTGGAAGCACCGTCCGCATGGACGATCAGCTCCGATATCGTCATGCCGGTTATATCGACCGTCTTTGCCACGGTGCCGGCCGATACGGGTTCGGCGACAGGCGCAGGTTCAGGACAGCCGGCACAGATCTCTTTCTCCAGCTCGGCGGCCATCTCTCGCAACGCTTCCTCCGCTTCGGCCTTCGCAAGAAAGCCGGCCTGCTCCCACGCGTTATCGAGCGGCAGTCCGCCAGCGAGCAGCTCGAGAAGCTTCTTGAGGCTGTTTTTTTTCATCAGGATGCCGGTTTCTGGTCGGCTGGAAAATATATGAGAATCCGCCCGCATGCCTCGCAGGTCAGTATGTTGTCGTTGCGCCTGACCTCGTGCGCATGCTGCGGCGGAACCCGACTGAAGCACCCCTGGCATACATCGCCTATGAGGTTCGCCACGCCGGAATCCCCTTTTACCCTCAGTATCCGCTCGTAGAGCCTTTGTATCCTCTCGGAGAGCAGGGGAAGGGTCCTGGACTTCTGCTCTTCCAGTCTGGCAAGCGTCGCTTTCGCCTCCTCGATCTTGTCCTCCCAGTCTTTCTTCGCTGAGAGCCTGGCATCCTTCTCGGTGTTGATCTTCTCGGTAGCCGCGTCTACTTCCTTCATCTCAGCCTCGGTCAGGTCGAGGATCTCGAGTATGCTGTTCTCGTGCCCGTCGATCTTCTTCTCGAGGAACTGGATCTCGGAGGTCTTCGCCGCGTACTCTTTATTGTCACTTACGGCCAGCAACTCGTTCTTCTTTTTGACGATAGCCGCGCGGTCGTCCTTGACATCACCGTCGAGACGGATCTTTTCCCTCTTGAGCTTATCCAGCTCAGCCTCTGCCTCGGTGTACCGCTCGTCCATGTCGCTTACTTCCTGCTCGAGCTTGCTGATTGTGAGCGGGGCCGTTTCGATGAGCCTCTTGTTCTCCTTCATCTGGAGTTCTTCCTGTGCCAGCTGGATAAGAAACTGGATGTCACTTTCGACCGTCATAGTCAATCTGCACCTCTCGTCGCTAAAAAAAATGCCTCCCGAACGGGAAGCATCTGATAAGGCATGCAGATTTCGCACCCGGGCTTGCCGGGTCGCGGAGCGATGGGATTGTTGTAAGCTCTCTCCATACCTGTCGTTTCTTTTTCAAAGATCAGATAATGAAACGATGAGAATATAGGAACGCTGTGAGGCGGTCAAGTTTTTTCTCGATAGAAATTGACTGGATCACTGGTACATAAAAACGCCGGTCTCTTCGACTGCGACAGCCTCAAGACCTGTCGTCTCGTACGAGAACTCGGTGATCGACCAGGTCGCCCCGCCGTCCGTCGTGGCCAGCACGACCGTGTAGACGACCAAGCGTCCCTCGATGACTTCTTCCCTGCCTGTGCCTGCTATCCAGCCGTTCGATGAATCGATGAAATGCACGGCACGAAGGTCGACGATCCTCTCGTCCACCGGTGCTACATCAGTCCAGGTCGCCCCGCCGTCGACGGTGTGCAGAATCGAGGTCTTGCCCACGGCGAAGACTGACATCGCGTCGTGGACGAAGAACTCGCGGACGGTGGCCGTCTCCAACTGCATCGTCCAGGTCTTCCCGCTTTCGGTGGTCTTCATTACGGCGGCGCCGCCGGCCCATCCGGTCTCCTTGTCGTTAAACTCGATGGTGACGATCCCCCTCAGGATCGAGGCGTTCGAGCCCGGCACGGCCGACCAGGTCAGGCCGCCATCTTCGGTGGCGTATATGAGTTCGGGGTCGGAATCTGTCCACTTGCTTCCCATCAGATATGCGTTGTCCTCATCGACGACGCTCATCGACCAGGCTCCCCGGTACTCGACGATCGGCAGCCAGTTGTTTACCCAGTCGGTGCCACCGTCCTCGGTCACGAAGACTCCGTGATATCCGAGGATGAACCCTTCGGAGTCGTTGACGAACCTGACCTCGAACAGGTCGTCCATCTCGGGATACCCGGTGAATATCTTCCTCTCCCAGGTATACCCTCCGTCATCGGAGACGTAGAGTGTGCCTTCGCGCCCGACGACCCATCCGTGCTGCGCGTCGGAGAAGTAGACTCCCCTGATGTCGAGCTCATCGATCTTCACTGGCGTCCAGGACTCTCCGCCGTCATCGGTCACAACGGCCGTACCGAGCCGCCCAACGATCCAGCCATGGTCGGCGTCGGCGAAGTAGATGTCGTTCGCCCCGAGCAGTTCGTTCCTGATCTCCAGGGGAGGCTCGGGTGATACGGACCTGTCCTCCGAGCAGGAATGTGTCTCGAAAAGTATGAATGCGATGATCATGAGGGCGAGCAGGACGCTGCGCTTGAGTTGCATAATTAACTCCTGCCGTTGCAAAGTAAAGCCCTGTATTATATCGGCTTACAGCCGTCCGGCGGAGACCTGACAGCACAAGCCCTTTAATATCAGCAAGATAGCTTCCCACACTCCTTGTCATTCCGCCATAGCGGACCCGCGTGCGGGAAACAACGGGAAATCCTACGCAATCTTCAGGCCGGATAAAGAACCGGTAGAAGGCCGTGACAGTAATTAAATATCCTGGGGAGCGATATGCCAGAGGAGCTTCCAGTCTCCCCCGTCCTGGTACTCGTAGCAGGAGACCTCGGCGGTCTTGAACTCTGTGTTCCACCCGCAGACCTCGCCGCGAGTGAGTTCGCACGAGAGCAGTCCCATGAACGGCATGTGGCCGACAAGCATCGCGCCCGGCGACGAGGCGACGTATATGTCCCATCCACCGATATCGTCGTGTGGCCGAAGGCCCTTCTCCTCCCTCACTCCTCCGGGAGGATCGAGCCTGGAGGCAAGGATCTCGGCGGTCTGCCTGGCCCTGGCCCTGCCGCTGTGGACTATGACCTCGGGGGTGACGTCCCCCAGCCGGGCGAGATGGTCGGCGACCTTTTCTATCTCCCGCATCCCCTCTTCGGACAGGGGCCGGGCAGGATCGACCGACGCGTCGACGGGTTTCGCGTGCCTGACAAGGTATGCCTTCAAATTATTCCTCGCGCAGATGTGACTATTTCAGGAACCTGATCGTAAACGGATATCTGTAATGTTCTCCGTTGCTCGACTTGACCGCCGCGATGATCGGAAATGCAATCATCAAGACACCTACCGCCACCAGCAGAAAAAAGCCGACAACAACGACCGTTAGTATGCCGCTTACAATAGCAGCGATTATCATCGTGATCTGGAAGTTGATCGCTTCCTTACCCTGCTCCTCTACGAAAGCATATTCGTCCTTTTTAATCAGCCAGACCACGAGTGGTCCCAGTACGAATCCTACTCCGTTGCCGATAAGTCCGCTGAGCGCTACGATGTGACACAGTGAAGCCCATTTCCGGGCATCTGCGTTCTGTTCCATCTTTCATCCCCCCTGTCCCTATCTGCCGGGAACCGATTTGAAATATGCTTCTTTTTCCATGTCTCTTATCTCTACGGTTATCTGCAGGGAAAGTTCGCCGGCGGAGAGTGAAAAATACTCTTCGAGGTACTCGATGCAGTCTTCGCCGATCCGCCGCTTCACATCGAGAGTCCTCCCGGAGAAGATCCCGACATCGAGATGCACGAAGGCGTCCCTTTCGTCTCCCTCCCCGACGAGATACTCCTCTCTACGCAGCAGCCTGCTCTTGAAATTCCCAACGGGGATCTCCGCCGCCGCGGATATGACCGAGGTTATCTCGCCGAGCAGCAGGGCGCTTTCGACTTTCTGCGTGATATTGGACGAGTATTCCAGTGATATCTGAGGCATGGCAACTCCTTCCGCATGGGCAACCCCGCGGTCAGATATCCTCGACGAAGATTACCCGGACGAGATCGGTCAGCACTCTACCCCTGTGCCGGTGCTCCTCGCCGTCGGGGATGAAGACCCCGTCTCCAGCCTCGAAGACAACTGTCTCCGAATCGAACTCCAGCTCGAACTTCCCATCGAGGATATAGCCGTGGTGCCCCTTGTCACACCAGTGCGGCTCCATATCAGCAGTGTACTCGACGAGGCGAACCCGTCTCTCGCCATCCGAGAAGACCTTCTGTCTCATGCCCGGGATCGGGGACTCCCATTCCAGGCCGTCGAAGTCGATTCTGTACGTGCTTGCCTTTTTCATGCCTCAGCCCTTCCAGTTCCACCACTTCTGCAGATCTGGAGGAGGATCATCGGTACTCGCGCAGTATACAGCACATCGAAATGCATACAGGACACATCGATCTATATGGGACCCTCTGATCTTTATAAGATCCTGATACATCAATTCAGGATCGGATCCTGAGAGATCATAAACTCGCTTATAGCCCAGATCCTTCAGGTCCTCAGCCAAACTCTTCCCGATGCCCGGGAGGCTGTCGAGCTTATCATCCTGAATTTGTTTAACCATCTCGATTTACGTACTCTGCCTTTTCAACAGCTCTCTCTTCATTGACCAGAGTATAACTTTCGAGAAACAGATTTTCGTCAGAAATCATAGTACCAATTATATTACCTTCAGCATCACGCATATCTGTCTCAAAATGAGCATACATGCCTAAATATCCACACCTGCCATACCATAAATATACTATGTCGTTTTCTTCCAGAAACTCATTGTATATTCTGATTTTGAAACCAGTCATTCTTCCCGCCGACAGGTCAAGCACTTCATGACTCTCGACGAATGAATAAAATAATGGAGTGTCCCTGATAATCCATTCCTGCCGTGGGTGTAAAGGATATCTGAGACGTTGTATTTCATCTGGCAGGACTCCACCAGGAGGGCCACTTGTTAACATAGCTGAGTTGGCGCTGCGTCCCAATAATTCGTTTATCATGGATATTTTATTAAAATGTATGATCCTGGCTCTTTCGATTGTTTCATTATCAATCGACTTCAAGTTATCGGCTAATTGTTTCCAGAGCGATGTCCATCGATCGCGATACGAATCTGAATTATCATCTGAGGAGCTTATTTTATAGCGGTCCGCACCTGGAGGATTAATTATAGACACGTCAGCTTCGTATAGGCCTGCACGGTCCTGCCGATATCGGAGCCAATAAGTAGTTATTTCATCGAGGCCAATTTGAGTAATTTCCTGCTTTTCCAGAACGTACTCTCTATCGAACAACACTTCAGTGCCAACTAATGTTCTCGTCTCATTGATCAATATGCTGTATTGCTCAGAGCCTTCCATTGATATGGATGACTCACCTGTATAGGTCCAGGAATTCCCTATAGCGAGAGGAAAGTATTCACCATGATACTGATCATTCTCGCTTGCGCCGTCACTTAATAGCGTTTCTTGTTGACTCATGACTGTGTTCTGGATCTCACCATCCACCAATCCAGTGTCACTGATATTACAAGCCACAAAAAGTGATATAATGACTGTTGTCAGTAACCATCTACGATTTTTTATCATTCTTACGGTCTCCATTGCTGACCTCCTTCTTTTAATTCTCCGTATTGATCTTCCTGTCATATACAGCCTTAGTCTCCATATCGCCCCTCGGCGTGTAGCGGACCGAATCGATGACAAGCTGACCTTCGCTTATCGACCAGCTCTGAACCGACTCCATGGTGAATTCCATATCCCCTCGCTTGACGTCCATCGTTGAGACGATCTCGAGGATCTGCCCGTCCTCGAGCCATTTCGCTGTCGATTCCTGTTTCCCGGATTCTGTCTTGTTCTTCGTCTTCTTTCCTTCCAGCGAATACTTAAATTCTCTCTTGTTTTCCTTCCCGTCGCGGTCGGTGCGGATCATCGTTATGGTGAGCTTCTTGTCGTCCTGTTCAATGATCATGGTCGAGGAACGTGGAGTACGTTTTTTGCCGTCCTGCCGCTGGCCGAAATCGCTCTTTTCCTTGTTTATCGTCCATTCACCCGAGAAATCCGTCCTCTGTTCCTGAGAACCCACTGTTACTGTTCCCAGCAACAGTGCGAATAATATCAACAAACCCGTGTAACGCATCGAAGCCTCCTGAGATCTTTTAAATGTTTAAGAAAGATATCATATTGATTAAGCAGGAATCAATCTCCCAGAAAGGGATCCTGGAGTGTCTCTCTCACTTTTTCTCATCTGTATTTCTTCACTCGTGGCTGTCAGCTTATCGATGGATGATCTTGATTTTGCCCCAGCTGACAGCTTGTGTTGCTATAACGGAATCTACATCAAATTCTAATGTCTGAACATATGTTGTTGGATCCCTTTGTGAGTCACTATATTCCCTCACAGTCACCACATAGTGCCCGGGTTCAAGCAAACCCGGCTGACAGTGTTCTACGTAATGTACCACCATATCAAGACATACAAACCCCGGTTCCCAATCATCTACCCAATGTACATTTATTGATATCTGGTAATCCTCAACAGACAGACATTCATGGCCGGTAAATTCCCAACATAAATCAGGTCGTGCTCCTTCGATTCTGACCACTACATGATCCAGATCTGTTGGATCAGTTGGGATTATCTGAATTTCAACTGCACAGATCTCTTTGGAGAATAGAATGAAAAACAGAAATGAGAAGAGGCGCAGAAGATATCCGGGCCGACGACAGCTTGACAAGACTCGTAGTTTGATCATCAGTCCCTCCTTATATCTTTGATTCTTACCTTCTCTAATATTATATGCACTTTTTTTGAATCTGCCATGTGATGAGCTCCGCCCAGAACGCCTCAGCGGACCAGAACCGCCTTCACTGACCGGGACTCGCCAGCGATACCACGCAGACTCAGAAAATACACCCCCGAGACCAGGTCGACACCGCTCACGTCACGTCCGTCCCACTGCGCCCGATGCCGGCCAGGCTCTACAACCCCGAGATCGACTGTCCTCACGCACCTCCCGCTCACGTCATAGACTTCCAGGCTCACTCGTCCGAACAATAGCGTCTCAAAACAAACTTCCGTGGATGGATTGAACGGGTTGGGCGAAAGGGATAGTATCTCGATCATCGCGGCTCCGGGCACATCACCGGGCCCGGTTTCCTCGACGTCTGTTGTAGATGTGCTTCTCAAAGCCAGGCTGCGATTACCACCCCCGGCAACTGCCAGGAAGCCCTCGTTCGGTTCAGGGACGTTGCACTGGCCAAGGTCGTTCAACCGCCAGGCCACGATCGTCCCGTCGGATTTGAGACCCAGACTGTGAAATGAGCCTCCGGCCACCGCCACGAATCCCTCGTTCGGCGAGGGAACCCAGCCAGCGTAGAAGGAGCCCCAGACCACGATCGTCCCGTCAGTCTTAAGGCCCAGGCTGTGATCCGCGCCCGCAGCGACCGACACGAAATCCTCATTCGGCTCAGGAACGTCGCACTGGCCAGAGTAGTTATTTCCCCAGGCCACGATCGTCCCGTCGGTCTTTAGCGCGAGGCTGAAATATGGACCGCTAGCAACCGCACTGAAACCCTCGTTCGGCTCAGGGATGTCGCACTGGCCTATGTCGTTGTTCCCCCAAGACACGATCGTCCCGTCGGTCTTTAGCCCCAGGCTGTGCAAATCGCCTGCAGCGATTGCAGTGAAGCCCTCGTTCGGCGCGGGAACATCGCACTGGCCGGAGACGTTCTTCCCCCAAGCCACAATCTTCCCGTCAGTCTTAAGGCCCAGGCTGTGAGACCCACCCCCGGCGACCGCCACAAAATCTTCGTTCGGTTCAGGAACGTCGCACTGCCCATAAGAGCTACCCCCCCAGCCCACAACCGTCCCGTCGGACTTTAGGCCCAGTGTGTGACCCTCACCCCCTGCGACCGCAACGAAGCCCTCGTTCGGTACGGGGATGTCGCACTGGAC
>CBDUYR010000060.1:0-14837 GCA_965371515.1 uncultured bacterium
CCCACTAAGCTGATCCAGCAAAAAGTGTAGATTTCCGGCTTTCTTCGGCAGCTCGGTGATGCCCGAAGCAGACTTGCGGAACTGACCAGGACAACACCCTGATCGCAGAGAATGCCTGACAGAAATAATCCACCCGACATGAGACAGGGGGCGGGGCCTTCGGGCCCTGCCCCCTAACTGCTTGCCATCAAGCCCCCCCGGGATGCTAGAATCCCCTAGCCGATCACTTTTACTCAAAGGAGATGCCGTGCGAGCACTATTTGTATTTCTAATGACAGCGGCAGTCCTGCTTGCGCCGGGCTGCGAAGGCGAACAGGGTCTGACAGGGCCGGCCGGAAACGCCAACGTCAAGACGGGGACGATCTCGCCGACCAACGAGGAGTGGCTGTGGAACGGGCTATATAGTTTTCAGACATCACCCGGTTCATGGATGAATTACTTTACCCGGTACGTGGATATCCCTGTAGCTGAGATCACCCCCGACATAATCGCGACCGGTGCCGTGCTTGTCTTCTTCGAGGCGCTGCCGGGTACCGGGAACTGGACGCCCCTGCCTTTCCAGTTCGTAGAGTTCAGCAGCACGTATATCTACAACGTAGTGTACGAGGTGACGGAGGGCATGGTCCGCCTCCACTATTTCAACATGCTCAACAGCCCGGGCGTGACGCCTCCGGATCTGCAGACAATCGTGATCCCGACTTACACGTTCAAGTATACGGTGATCGAGGGGACGGCGCTGCAGGCCATGGCGGTCCGTGAAGTCGACCTCTCGGACCATGACCAGGTCATGGAATACCTGACGGCAGAATAGGAGCCAGGTCCCGGACACGAACGGATCAGACGGACAAGTTACAGGGGGCGGGGCCTTTGGGCCCTGCCCCCTGCTGCATTCATGGACCGCATGTGGGGATGGATACCGCATTGCTCGCAAAAAACCGATACGCAAACCCTGATATCATGATAGCATCTGTCGGGTATGATCGGTAAAACCATATCACATTATACAATACTCGAGAAACTCGGCGAGGGCGGGATGGGCGTGGTCTACAAGGCCCGCGACACTAAGCTCGACCGCGAGGTGGCGATCAAGTTCCTGCCGCCGCATCTCAGCGCTGATCCAGAGGCGGTAAAGAGGTTCGTCCACGAGGCAAAGGCCGCCTCCGCGCTCAACCACTCCTCTATAGGCGTCATCCACGAGATAGACGAAACCGATGATGGCCAGACCTTCATCGCGATGGCCTATTACGAGGGCGGGACGCTGAGGGAGAGGATAGACAGTGGCAGCCTGACAAATGAAGAGGCGGTTACGGTCGCCTCGCAGATCGCCTCGGGGCTCGCGAGAGCGCACGAAAAGGGGATAGTCCACCGCGACATCAAGCCGCAGAACATCCTGCTCACCAGAGACGGTGAGGCGAAGATCATCGACTTCGGACTGGCGAAGCTCGCCGGCAGGACGAAGCTGACCCGGGAGGGGAGCACGCTCGGCACGGCGGCCTACATGTCACCCGAGCAGGCGAGGGGGGAGGAGGTCGACCACCGCTCCGATATATTCTCTCTCGGCACGATGCTGTACGAGATGCTCGCCGGCGAACCTCCGTTCAAGGGGGAACACGAGGCGGCGCTGCTCTACGGGGTCGTTCACGAGGAACACCGGCCACTTTCGGAATCGGGGCGTGAATTCCCGGAACCCCTGCATGCAATCGTCAACAGGGCCCTCGAGAAGGATCCCGATGACCGCTATCAGAGTGCGCTCGAGTTCAACGGGGATATCGCCGAACTCAGAGGACAGACGACGGGAGGGTCAGGCATCCAGGCTCGCGCGGTGAAGAGTCGGCCCCGGCGCATGGTGCTGCTGGCGGGCATCGTCGGAGCAGCCCTGATCGTAACGCTTGTCGCGGTGCTGTGGCCGAGGCTCAAGGGACCCGCGCAGGCCGAAGAGGTCACGCTGGCGGTGGTGGATTTCAGCGATCTCACCTCTTCCGGCGATTCGTTACTTACAGCCGGCATGGCCGGACTGCTCCACGTCGGCCTGGTTGAGAACAGCCCGTGTCGCGTGATGAGCCCGAGCTATCTCAAGGACATACGGCGCCGTCTCTTCGACGTCAAGCGCGGGCCGATCGATGAGAGCCAGGCCCTCGAGGTCGCCCGGAAATCAGGGGCGACAATACTTTTATACGGGCAGATGGGCGAACTGGATGGCCGGCCTTACGTAGCCTGGCAGCTGGTGGATACGAAGACTGGCGAAAGCGTCGCCGCGCGCCGCGAGCAGGGATCCCAGATGGCCGGCCTGGCAGACGCTGTCCTCGAAGGCGTCCTGCAGGTACTGGCTCCCCGCTGCGGAGCCGCCGTCTCTCTGCCGGTCCAGTCGGTAACGGAACTCACCACAGCCAACCCTGAAGCGTATGCGTATTATGTCGCCGGTATTCTCGCATTCGAGCATATGTCATTGAGTAAGGCGGTCGGCCTGTTCGAAAACGCGGTGGCTCTCGACTCGACATTCGCCCTTGCCTACTTCGAACTGGCCAGGACGCACAAGACGAGATATGCCCGGGGCCTCGCGCGCGAGGTTACGGAGAGCGCCTGGAGATGGCGCTCCCGCCTGTCCATGCGGGACCGTATGAGGCTGGAGGCATGGCGCAATTTGATAAATGTCAATTTCAGGGAAGCAAATGAGCTCTACCGGGAGCTGCACACCCGTTGGCCCGACGACAAGGAGATCCTCAGGGATCTGTTGATGCAGATGTACTACTGGCATTTCCACGGTGAGGGCGTCGATGTAGCACGGCAGGCGATAGCCCTCTACCCGGACGAGGCCAGGTTCGTTTTTTCATATCAGGGGATGCTCTCGATGCTCGATCGTCCGGAAGAGGCGGTGGAAGTGGCCCGCGACCTCGTCAGCCGCTTCCCGGAGAATCCTAATCACTGGGATGAACTGGCGCTGCGATACAGCAGCGCCGGATACCCGGACAGCGCGGAGGTGACATACCAGAGGATGCTTGAGATCAAGCCCGACGCCTGGGTCGCGCGGGCCGGTATCGCCTTGCTGCCGTATTTTCGGGGCGACCTCGACGGCGCTATCTACAACTTTGAGCAATTCCCCAGTCTTAACACCCTGAGTTTCATGGTCTACGAAGCGGGGCAATACGGGCGTGCGGTCGAACTGATGGATGAACTGGTCGGCACCCGCAGCACCGCTGCCGACCGTTACTTCTCGCAGCGATGGCTTTACAGGCTTTTGATACGAGTCGGCCGGGCAGAGGAAGCATTGGCCTGGACCGATAAGCTGGCGGAAGAGATGGCAGCTGGCGGTGAAGGGATGGACAACCCGCAGATCGAAGGAATGGTCCGAGGGATGTCACTCGAGCTCCGCGCCCAGGCTCTGGTCGCGATGGACTCGCTGGCGGCCGGCCGCGAGGCAGTGTCAGAGTTGGTCGAGTCGGCATCCGAATTCGGCAACCTGTCCAGGGTCAAGGGCCTTCGATTAACGGCCCGGATCGCTCTTAAGGAGGGAGACGGTGCTGCGGCCCTTGAAGCGCTCGATCAGATAAGACAGGAGAGCGTAGGCAAAGATGAACTGCTGCATGAATACCACGAATTGCGGGCAGAGGCCTACCGGATGTCGGGGCGGCTGGACGAAGCGGCCGCGGAACATAAGGGACTTCTGCGGATCTATGGCGGCCACGCGGTGTCGCACTACTATCTTGGAATTATCTACCTCGAGATGAAGCGGCCACAGGACGCGAAGCGCGAGTTCACAAAGTTTCTCGAGATGTGGGACAAGGCCGATGAAGGCTTGCCGAAGCTCGAGGACGCGCGCCGCAGACTCGCGGAACTGATAAAGACAAACCCCTGAGATCGACGATCCCTGCATGATAATGGTGCCTATGGACTACCTGCTGGAAGTATAGACGCCGTGAAAATTGATCGTGCCGTCCGCGGCCAGGGTCAGGGCTTCCGAAGCCGGAGTGTTCCATCCGTCGACAGAATTCCAGGTTATGGTGTATTCACCGGGAACGACATAGTGGCTGATCAGGGCGAATCCTCCGTTACTACCGGCACTGAAGCTGTTCGGTCCGACCATGTTCCAACCGGTGCAGACACCATCGGGCTCGCTGGTGACCAGGATCGTATTGGGCCCGGGAGTATAGAAGGCCGCGAAAACGATGGTTTCTCCGGCGGTGAGTGCCAGTGTCTCCGGGGAGGGAGTAATCCAGTTGCTTTGTTCTCCCCAGGTGATGGTGTAATCGCCGATCGGACGGTCGGAAATAGTGGTCTCTTCCCAATAATCCAGATTGTACCCATCAGGTCCGGTCAGATTCCACATTACATAGAGTTCGTCCGGATCGTTTTCGATTACTATTGTCCCGATTGCCTCAATGTAGGTGGCTGTAAATTCCACCGTATGACCGGCTGTCAGGCCGAGTGTTTCCTGTGCAGGTGTGACATAGCCGCTGACATCGCCCCATGTGATAGTGTAGTCGCCTGGCGTGAGGCCTTTCAGGGTGGTGTCACCTGCGGCATCGCAATTGTAACCGCCGGGTCCGGACAGGTTCCACGACGGGTCGATTCCGGCCGGATTGCAGATAATATTCGCGCTGCCGGTGGTCGAGGGGCTCGGTTCGGTACTATCGCTGCAGCCGACCAGCAGCCAGGATGTAGTAACGGCGAGTGTCAACACAGCCAGAGTTAATATCGATCGGATCCTGGTCTTCATGCTCGGTTCCTTATTGTCCAATTCTGATTCAATCGGGGCGTTTTGTTTCCCGTGCGCTACAGATCCCTGCAGATGCAATTCTCGTACCTTTAGGCCTTATTGCTCTTTCTTCTGAACCGGGAATACGATCTGCACCTTGCCGATCATCTCGCCCTTTTCGTTGGGAGAGGGAGTGCTGAGGAATCTCTCCAGCATCGGGCCGGCCATCTCGTATCCGTTCGCCCCTATCCACTCGTACATGGCGTAGTAGACCGCGCGCAGCTCATCCGAATCGATGGCCCCGTCGAAATCCCTCTGCACCACAGTCGTGTGTTCCCACTCCTTCTTGACGATCGGGGCCGCAATCTCCTTGTCCTCCGGTACGGCCATGCCGATCTCCCATTTGAGATCTTCCTCGGCCGTGTCATCCGGCGTGTTCCAGTAGATGCCGAACGGCGCCCCGGTCATGGGCAGGCCCTGTTTTCCCGCCTCGGCGTAGAGCTTCATGAAGGCTTCCGGGTGCTGCGTGTAGCTCCCGGTCATCTCCACGGAACAGTAGAAGAACGGCTCTATCTCGACCAGCTCGATATCCGTCTTCCCGGTCCCTTCGGTTGCCTTCTTATCGTTTCCCTCCTGCGCCGACAGCGGCAGGGCCAGGATCATTACAGCGGTGAAAACCGCTAAAGGTAATGACAGCCTTCTCATCGCAGACCTCCTGAATTTCATGTATCGCCCGACAATTTATCTTGAGCGGGCCATTATAGTACTCGAACCTCGCTATAAGCCATCCTTTTCAATGATGTTTCCCGGCCCGGCGTATTGCGCTGCTTAGACGTGATGGTTCGATAACCCGCTTTGCATACAGAGCCGCAGCGAGCGGATCAGACGGACATTAAACAGGGGGCGGGGCCTTTGGGCCCTGCCCCCTGGTGCAGTCAGTAGCCGGAATCCGGGCGGCGCCTTGCAGCCCCGATCAGAAGTGCCAGTTGGCTATCGGCAGGATCTTCCTCCAGCCCTCGTTGTTCCTGGCGATATTGATGCTGCCGGTGTTGATCAGACCGCCGAAGGTGATACCGGACAAATCGACTGGGAGATCGGAGTGGTTATTTATAACTATTTACACGGATACCAGTGAACACGGGAACAAAACTTGCCTCTGTCCGCAAAGTACCATTAACAGGAGGCAACTGATGTTTAGACGGTCTGTCAGGTTCTTGTTGTTTTTCCTTTTGTTCGCCATGGCCAATCAAGGCTGCTCGAGTGATTCCGATTCGTCCGTTGGGCCTGGCGATGGAGAAGATGACGGCTGGTCGACGCAGCTGGTCAAAAGCGGTAACTTCGCAAATGGTGAAATCAATGTCTCGATCGACGCAAGCGACAAGCTCTACGTAAGCGCGTATGAGTCAAGTGTCGGGCTTCAGTACATCACAAACAAATCCGGAAGCTGGATCTCAACGCTTGTCGCCGAGGAAAACGAAGACCGCACGGGGGTTCAGAACGACATCGCCGTAGATAACAACGGCAAGGTCCATACGGTATATTCCCATGATGGCGGCATAGGTTACGCCACCGACGAATCGGGGACCTGGAGCAACCAGGACATGTGGCTCGGTGGCCTCGGATCGTGTTGCATAGTATCGGACGGCGGAGGAAACCTTCACTCGGCTTTCGATGACGGTTCCAACTGGGACATCCGGTACGCGTACAAACCTGTCGGGGGAGCCTGGGGAAGGCCTGTTGCCCTCGATGACCAATGGATAAATTCCGACTGCGATATAGACGTCGACGGCTCCGACAATCCGCATGTAATATTCAATTTCGCGGGGCACGACAACCTGCGCTACGCGTTCCGGAGCGGTTCCTGGATCGTTGCCACCATAGAGGGTTCAGATTCCTACCCCTACGAACCAGACACTGGCTGGACACCTGCCATCGCGGTCAACAAAAGCACAGGTGAAGTGAACATAGTTTTCTGGAACAGGACGGACAGCTCTGTATGGTTCTCGAACGGCGTTGCGCAGTCGGCAGTAAAGCTGAAGGACACCGCGGATTGGGCGAGACCCTGCCTGGCACTGGACAGCGAAGGATACGCCCATGTGTTTTTCGGCGAAGGCGGAACGAACGCCATCAATTATGCCACAAACAAAAGCGGGGCCTGGGTCAATACGGTCCTGTCGATAGAAATCGGCGGCAATAATGAACTTGCAGTTACGATAGACGCTGGAGACAAGATCCATGTCATCTACTCGAGGAGTGGGGGTCAGGAACTGCGCCATGCGAGTATTCAGCTATAGCGGAAACAAGCAGGGCTGAATCACAGAGGTCCAGATGCCGGCGCGAAAGAAACAGCCTGTTATTAAAGGGGCGGGTCCATGACCCGCCCCTGATTATGTTCTTCAGCACTGTAGTATGTTACTTGGATCTAGAAGTTCCAGTTCGCTATCGGCAGGATCTTCCTCCAGCCCTCGTTGTTCCTGGCGATGTTGATGATGCCGATCTGGAGTCCGTTGAGACTCTCCGCGATATTGACTATTCCTATCGTGAACCCGTGCTGGTACTCCCCGAAGTTGTTCACAACGCTCGCCGAGAAGCCGTGCAGCTGGTCGGCGTCGACGAACGCGATCGCCATGGACGCTCCCGTGATGCTTCCCGCGCGGACGTCCACGCCAGCCACGGTCAGGCCGACCGCTCTGTCGTGGATCTTGATGTCGATGCCGTGGAGGGTGAGCAGCCCCGCGTTCTCCGCTCGGATGCCGTAGTAGCCGAGCTCGGCGCCTTTCTCAGCCTCGAAGCCTTGCCATGTGAGCATACCGATGACGCCGATGTTTATCCCGAACAGGTCCTCGCCGGCATTGATGCCGCCGATGCCCGTTGAAATACCCGATATGTTCTCCTCGGAGAGAACAGTGAGTCCGCCGAACGTGACGCCCGAAATCCCTTCTGCTCCAACGACCGCCAGGCCGCCGAATGAGATACCCTTCAGCTCCTCTGCTGAAACGTTCGCCAGGAGGGAGAGGTTGATGCCGGTCATGTTGCCGTCGGCGACGTTGGCCAGACCTCCGAATGTGATTCCCGCCACGTTCCCGTCGCATACATTGGCCAGTCCGCCGAACGTGATGCCCGTGACATCCCCGTCGGCGACATTCGCAAGGCCTCCGAACGAGATCCCTGTTATCCTGCCGCCTGATACGTTTGCCAGGCCTCCGAACGAGATCCCGGTCGTCTGGTCCCCTGATACGTTGGCCAAGCCGCCGAACATGATGCCGGAGGTCCCGTCGCCCGATACGTTTGCCAGCAGACTCAGCGATATCCCCGACATCGTGCCTTCGGTCACGTTGGCAAGGCCGCCGATCGTGATGCCGTGCGTGCTTCCGTTGATCACGTTGGCGAGACCGCCGACCGTGATACCTTTCATCTCGCCGTTCGATACGTTGGCGAGGAGGCTCGCTGTGACGCCGTACATTCCGCCGTCGGTGACGTTGGCCAAGAGGCTCAGGCCGATTCCGCGGAGCTCCCCGCCCGAGACGTTGGCCAGGCCGGCGAGGCTGATCCCATACATGTTGTCGCCTGTGACGTTCGCCAGGCCGGCGACCGAGATGCCCCGGGTGATACCTGTATTTGTAACTGCCAGCAGGGCGAGGGCGACGCCGTTGATGTATTCGTCCGCCTCGACCGCAAGGATACCGACGGACAGGCCGTCGAGGGTCGCCGCGCGCGGGCTGAAGAAGCCGAACTGAAGCCCCGAAATCCGGCCATCAAAGCTCTCGCCGGGCTTCCAGAAGGTTATGTTTACTCCGATGACCTCCTCGACACCCCGGTCCTTCCAGTTGAACCTCAGGCCGCGCAGGCGGGCGGAGTTTCCGAATCCGATGCCGTATCCGTTTACCTGAAGGTCGAAGCTCGTGTGCTTCACCTCGTCCTCGTCGATGTCGAATGCCGCGGCGGGGGTGGATAGAGGTACAATCAGGAGGGGAGTAAGCAGTAATAGCACTGACAACAGCGAAAATCGATGTAGCATCCGGAACGCCTTTCGATAAGTCATTTATAGCCAGTTGAACACCAAGGCCACATATCGGGGGCCTGTAAATTAATACGAAGCGTCGGTGAGGATGTTGCAAAGGATTCAGTGCTTTTCGACAGCTTTCGGATGGACAACATCCGCCCTAGTCGACAATCCCTAGATTACTATATTTCGAGAGCAAGAGGAAGACCGTGAAGAATGCCGTCACAACTATTCTTGATGATAATTGGCATTTCAGAATCCAAGCGCGGCGCTAGTTGCATGCCTCTATCCGGGATGTCACAGAATGGCGATGGCTGCTCATAAAGAGTATTCATTACAGAGGCCTCAATGCGTTCACATAATCGAGACGCTGTCTCTACATTTGCTACAAATATGCGAAGGCCTTCGAGTTGCTTACGAGCGGCATCAAGGATTGTAGATTTTTGTTCCTCGAATTCTGATCTGTGCTTTCGCGCATAGCCCCATCCATGCCATATCTCTTTTCGGATTCCCCGTTGGGCGGCGTCAATATCCAGAACTGTATATTCGCCATTCATGTATTTTCGAGTATGCTCATTAAAACGCACAGGAATGGGCCGGCGCGTTATTCCGGCAGCATATATAAGGTAGCCATCTTGATATTCAAAGGTCTGCAGATAAACGCCAGTAAGGCTGGGAATAGGGTCCAAGTTGTTCTGATTCTCATAGGAAGGCCACCCAAAAGGACCATTCCATATGACTTCGATTGTCGTTTCCATAATCAAATATCTTATACGTTTAGTTATTGTGTCAGCCAGGGGATCAGGGCGCCGCGATAAATACATGCACGCATGATAGTATCCTCTTCATGCCATTATTATGGCTGTCGTGACGTGTATTCATCAAGGAGTCTTCTGATCATTTTCTGGTATTGGGTATTATATTTTTTCGCCTCTTTTTTAAAAAACTCCACACTGGCTTTACTGAGTGAAATCGTGACCTTGACGGTTTCGTCTTTCAGGACCAGTTCTTCAGGTGAAGGAAGGAAGTCAGAAACTGCCTTCACTTTTCCAATAGGCTCATCCGAATACTTAATTTTCTTTTTCATAAATCATCTTTCCTTTCCGCCAATAACCGGCGCCTATGATCCTGATTCTCCAAGATGACACGCTTGCGATCAAGAAAAGCAAGTTGTGCCAGGGCAAAAGATACACCATGCTTCTTTTGATTCAACTTGTCCTTGGCGGAATCCCACTCAAAATCAGAACGTCTTTTCATACGAATAGTATACAGCAGGACTAGATGCGCGTCAATATAATTATATGGCTATATATATGGCTGTTGGATCTTGTCTCACTCGTTTTCTCTCTCGATGATATCCTCAAGTATCTCTGACGCCTCACGCACGAATCCAGCACAACGCTTCCCCAGCTCTGGCTCGTTCGCAAACCGCTGTGACGCCTCAGGTGCCCCAAGTTCGAATCCGAACAGATCCCTGCAGGCGGTCATCTCAAACCTATTGTTGAATTCTTCGACGAATTCATGAACGAGGCGATAGTTCTTCTCCTTTGCTGCCTTGTCGTCCGCGACGATGCATCCGAATTTCAGCCTGAGGACCATCATGCCGCCTGTCAACTGAGAGCCCTCCATAACCTTCCCCTTGCCATCCTCAGCGACAGCCCACTCGGCGACGTTGGACATCAGATATGGGACCTTATCGGGAGTCAGAGCATACCCGGCCCACCAGTCGGCGTTGTTCTCGCTGGAGGCGTTTCCGGCCGAAGCGGAGATCAACTTCTCCATCAATATAAACTGTCTCACTGTCTCATCGTGATACAACTTCCTTGAGACAGATATTTAAAGCAGTTAGAGGAATCAGACCCGAAAAGTGTCTCACGGGAGTGTCTCATGGGACACCTTTCGTCGCCGGCCGGTTACCCGCAATAGCGCCGCACAGCGTTGTATCATCATCAGCACATCTCGTTATAGTGCAGAAGGTTACAGTCCGGCATAGCCGCTGCCGGGACTGATTTTCAGCTCTCCGTCCAGCATGGCACATATCGTGATTATAGATATTGCAGGGGAACGGTTCCTGTATGTATCAAGGAGGAGTCATGAAAGAAGCAATAATCGCTGTCATGATGATTGCAGGCCTTTTCGCGTCGATCGAACTTAAGGGGCAGGATACCGGTGCGCTCATCATCAATCCGAGAATAAGCGGATTTTCATACGCCCCATTCAAAGGAGGCGGGATTGTTCGTAGAGATACCTGTGAAACTCCTCCTCCAGAAACAACCCACTGGGATTCGATGATCGAAGGGGTCGAGATACCCGATCTGCCTTCAGGCGCCCTTATCAAGGGGATGGTTCCTGATCCCTCGAGGGCGTGGGCCGTGGCCGTTACTCATGACGAGGAGGAGTTCCGGCGGGCCCTGCCGGACTACCGCAGGCTGCTCGCCGAAGGCAAGTGGAGAGAAGCTAAGGAAGTGCTCCACATCAGCAGAAGCATCAATGTCTCGACGAAGGTCGAGCAGTTCCGCGACCGGGAAAAGCTCGGTGAACTTCCGGAAAAGGTCGGAACGTTCTTTTTCTCTTTACACACGCTTGAGTTCAAGAAGTATGGAGGATGCCTGACGTTTCTCACTTTCACCCCCGACCCCGATAATCCTGTCGTCGGGATCGGTAATGATATCGGGGAGACGATCCATGGAGTTCTTCAGGTGGAGACGACGGAAGGCGATCATGGATTCAAGTATGGGTACGCAATGAAGATCATCAAGGCCGAAATAATCGAGTCCGAATAGTTGGCTTAAGAGAGAATTTGCAGAAAAGATGGTGCATGATCTTATTCGATCGAGCCGACTCAACGGGCGGCGGATTCGAGGATCTCTATAGCCCTGTCGATCACGGCGTCTACACCTGCGTCGACGTCGGCCCTGGTCGCCATCACCTGGATATCGGGTGGGATCCCGATTCCTTCGTAGCACACACCATCGATCGCCAAAGTGAGCTCCGGTGACAATGTGAATTCCCACCCGTTCGGCAATATTTTCTTCGCGATGCCTCCGTGAACGCCCATGGTAGTGTCTCCGACGACGGTAGCCAGAGGCAGAACCTTTGCGCCCATCGTGAAGTGCTCGGCCGCGCTTGCCGACAATCTGCTTGTAAGCACTGCCACGGGGATGTCGCCGATCGCGTTGTCGGTCGGCGACAGGTAATTTGTTTCCGGAACGGTGAAGTCACCGTGATCCGGGCCGTTTCGGTATCTGCTGACGGAGTATGCGCGTTCCCGGTCAGTGAAACGGTCGATGAGAGCGCCCGATGTGCCGGATGAACCACCCCCGTTGATGCGAATGTCTATTATGACACCGTCATAATCAGTGAAAGCCTTTACCACCGAGTCGTAATACGATGTGGGCTCTTCAGCCAGACCAAAGGTGCTGACAAAGAGATAACCCAATCTAAGGCTGGTGTGATCGGGGCTGATGGTGCCGTACCAGGAGAAATACGCCGGCAGATCATAATCAGTGCATCCAACGTAAACCGAGTCGAGGTATTCGTAGACCGCGTTGTAGATCAGAGCGGTCTTGTCGCTGCGCAGGCTGTCCGGATCCGAGTCCGAAAAGAGGGGTTTCTCCTTCTCGGAGCCGGAACTGAATAAGGGGAACCCCGACGCAAGCAGCGATACGTGTTCGTCCTGCAGGTGCGCGAGAAGCCCAGTCATCGCTTCATATAGTTCGGCATCCGTCGAACCGTCATTGACGAGGGGCCGGTGGATCGAATAGAGGGAGTCCCAGTCCACGTGGCGCACCTCGAATAACGCGTAGTAACGGTCGAATTCATTCCAAGCGGCGTCGAAGTTGCCAACGGGATCGTTTTCAAACTCGACGTCGAGCAGACGATCCGCGCAGGCGCTGATAAAAAGCGCAATGGCCGTAACAAACAATATCGCCAGTATTAGTCTACCGGGCAGATGCTTTGATGGCATATTTGATTCCCAGGCTGAATGTGTGTGATACATGCCTCAGGTCGCGTGGCTCGGACACCCGTTGATGCTGGAAACGGTAGTACGCTTCCATGCCGAACGATTTGTGAAACCACAGTTCGTAGGACAATTGCGCCGACCAGCGCATGAAATCCGCGGGGAACATCCATGTGTATTTATCGGAAAACGAATTTGCGATTTCCCTGTGTACAATCGGGGAAGAGTACTGGGGCCTGTATGCCAGGGAGAGCAAGGTAAAACGAAGACAGAGGGAAAGGCGGTCGGATTCCCGGAAGCGGCGGTCGATCTCTCCAGCCAGGGCCAGTGAGAAATCATATAACCAGGTTTTGTCTTTTCTCCACTCGAATTCATCCCCCCAGTGGTCGATGTTTGAGAGCTCATCAGTATAAAATCCTGCTCTGCCTCCGAGATGAAACGCGGATTTGCCCTGTTCGAGCGTGGATATGCTTCTCAAGTATTCATATTCCGCACTGAAATGCGAGCCATCCAATTGATGGAGGCTTCGAGGAAACGTATAAACGTCCCCCTCGGGATACAACAATTCGAAATCGTCTCCGGCGGCCAGGTCCTTCAAACCGGCGGTGTAGAACCCGAAACTTATGAAACCGGCGTGTCTCCGGACGTCGTTCGTGTTGCGGTAAGAGAATTCGAATAGCGGCGAAGAGCTCGTATATACCACCGGGGTGATTACGTCGTCGATGAAACGATTGTGATAGAGAGCGGTGTTAAAGCCTATGGTATTAGGACGGGTGTATTTTGCGACGATCTCCTCGCTTCTCGCGTCATCCGCCGCGAGGATGAAGAGAAAGCGAACTGTTGCCAGGACGGCTGCCGTTCGCGAAACACATCTCCAGTTCATATAGTGCCGGCCCTCATTTTCCCATCTTCTTTAAGGGTTGATGTGCCGTTATCCTATCAGACATTCGAATTCCCAACATACTTTTCAATACCAATTATCTCGTCAATTTTATTCTCTAACCTGTACAGTTTTTTAGGAAAACTGTCGGCTCCATGATAGTTGTCAATATTTCGAGATAGCTTCATTTCTCACCCACCTTCCCTCTCGATTATCTCTTCGAGTATATCCGACGCCTCCAGGACGAACCTTGCGCACCGCTCCTCCAACTCGGGCTCGTTAGCAAACCGCTGCGAGGCCTCAGGAGAACCAGGATCGAATCCTAGCAGATCTCTGCACATATTGTGTTCAAATCGTTCGTTGAATCTTTCGACAAATTCATGGACCAATCGGTAGTTCTTCTCTTTCGCCTCTTTGTCATCCGCAACAGTGCGCCCGAACTTCAGGCCCAGGACCATCATGCCTCCTGTAACTGCACCGCATGTATCGCCCATTCGTGCCATTCCTGCCCCGAAGCTTGAAGCGATTCGCAACGCTGTGTCCAGATCGATTCCCTCAGCTTCGGCGAAGGCTGAGAAAACCGACTGGGAACATGAGAATCCCTCGAGGAATCTCTTCTCGGCTGTTTCGGCTATCTTTCCCATGCGGCTCCTTTTTATCAGCAATTTCTACTGGATTACTCTGAATCCAGCTTATCCGGAGTGTTTTTCTCACGGAAGCATTGGCTCATCCCTGCAGCTCCGCTCTTGTGAACACGCCATGAGTGTTGAGGAATTGTTCGGGTTTCATGGCACACGACCTCCATTACTGTGCATATATTGCCAGTTATGGCGAACGAGTGCAGGCATTATTCAGGATGGCAACGGTTTTTGTGTTAAAAACACAGACGCTGAAAAGTCGGAGATCTGGGTTCCAGCATCAAAACGATACAAGTTCTTGCAGGAAAGTCAGCATAAAATGCTGACTTCCCGGATATTTTTGGATCCTGATTCTCGGCAGATCTGCACCCCTGGATCAGGCAGGCTTCATTCTACCTGCTGACAGTATAGGCGCCGTGAAAATTAATCGTGCCGTCCGCGGCCAGGGTCAGGACTTCCGAAGCCGGAGTGTTCCATCCATCGACAGAATTCCAGGTTATGGTGTATTCACCGGGAACGACATAGTGGCTGAGCAGGGCAAATCCTCCAGTGCTGCCGGCGCTGAAGCTGCTCGGTCCGACCATGTTCCAACCGTCGCAGACACCAGCGGGCTCGCTGGTGACCAGGATCGTATTGGGCCCGGGAGTATAGAAGGCCGCGAA
>CBDUYR010000061.1:0-14166 GCA_965371515.1 uncultured bacterium
AGATGGTCAGGACCCAGATCGTCTCGAGGGACATCTCCGACGAGGGAGTGCTTGCGGCGATGCGCAAGGTGCCGCGCGAGCTCCTCGTAAGGCCCGAGGACGGCCGGTGCGCCTTCTACGACGGACCCCTTTCGATCGGGTGCGGCCAGACGATCTCCCAACCCTATATCGTAGCCTACATGACCGAGCTTCTCGGTCTCGGGAGCGGAGACCGCGTCCTGGAGATCGGCACCGGGAGCGGCTACCAGACGGCCATCCTCGCCGAACTGGCAGCCGCAGTCTACACGGTCGAGATCATCCCCGAGCTCTCCGGGCGCGCGCAGAGAGCGCTCGCCGCGATGGGATACTCCGGCATCGAGTTCAGGACGGGGGACGGCTGCGACGGCTGGCCCGATGAGGCGCCGTTCGATGCGATCGTCGTCACCGCCGCGCCCGAAAACGTACCGCCGGCCCTGAAAGAGCAGCTCGCGGAAGGCGGAAGGCTCGTCATCCCCGTTGGTACATCGGTGCAGTACATACACAGGATCGTCAGGCGCGGCGATGATTTCGAGGACGAGGGATTGATCGGGGTGAGGTTCGTGCCCCTGACGGGCGGAGCGACAGAATAGCGGGAATCCGCGCCAGAGAAAGCACATATGACAGGCGTATATTACCACGAACTCTTCGGCAGGCATCTCGAGGGATACGGGCATGTCGAGAGCCCCGCGAGGTACAGGGCCGTCATGGAGAGGCTGAGGGACTGCCCCTTCACCGACATGCTCGAGTTTGTCGAGGCCGTGCCGGCCGGCAGGGACGCGATAACGGCAGTGCACGAGAGTGAATATGTCGACGGGATCCTCTCGCTCGAGATCGACCGGGCCGTCGTCCTCGACCAGGGCGATACAGTGGCTACGCCCGACACTCCGCGCGCGGCGCTGCACGCAGCCGGCGCCGCCGTCCAGGCCGCAGGCGATGTCCTCGACGGAAGGTTTGCCAACGCCTTCTGCCCAGTCAGGCCGCCGGGGCATCACGCAGAGAGCGACAGGGCGATGGGCTTCTGCCTCTTCAACAACATAGCGATCGCGGCGAGATGGCTGACGGGCGAGGGGGGCCTCGAGAGGGTCGCCGTCATCGACTGGGACATCCATCATGGTAACGGCACGGAGGGGACGTTCCTCGACGATCCGAGGGTTCTCTACGTCAGCCTCCACCAGTATCCGCACTATCCCGGCACTGGCCACTACGACACGGTCGGCACCGGCGACGGCACCGGCTACACCCTCAACATCCCGCTCGGCGCAGGCGCTGACGACGGCCTCTACCGGGGCGAGTTCGAGCAGAGGATCCTTCCCGCGCTCGATCGGTTCGAGCCGCGGATGATCCTCATATCGGCGGGATTCGACGCGCACATAGATGATCCGCTCTCAGGCGCGCGCCTCTCGACGGAGATGTTTGCCGAGATGACCGGGATGCTCGTAGGGGCGGCGGACAGGCACTGCGGCGGCAGGATACTCTCGTTTCTCGAGGGAGGATACGACCTCGACGCGCTGGCCGACTCGGTCGAGGCGCACGTCGGAGTGCTGGCCCGGGCGTAGAAACACTTTTCCACCGTAAGTATCAGATCCTGAACTCAGGCTTTACAGGAAGAGCCTCGCGTCGTGGCGGCTCTCGTTGATCGGGGAGACCCTGATCGCCGGGATGTCGACCACGGGGCACTTGTTCTCGCAGATGCCGCACCCGATGCATACCTGTGGAACTACATACGGTTTCTTGAGGATGAACGGCCGCCCTCTTTTGTCGACCGATTCCTCATCCTCGAACCTGATCGCCTTGCCCTTCGCGGGGCAGTGTTCCTCGCAAACTCCACAGTTGCGGTTGTACGTGTACGGGATGCACCGGCTTCTGTCGAAGGTCGCCAGCCCGATCCTCGTCTTCTGCTTTTCCTTCAGGGTTATCTCCTGGATCGCGCCGGTGGGGCAGACCTGCGAGCAGAGATTGCAGTGGTACTCGCAGTAGCCGAGCTTCGGGACGAGTATCGGGGTCCAGAGGCCTTCGAGACCGGCCTGGTGCAGTGTCGGCTGCAGCCCGTTCGTCAGGCAGACCTTCATGCACTCGCCGCATTTGACGCACGTCTTTACGAAATCCTCCTCGGGGAGCGCGCCTGGAGGGCGGATCAGTTCGGGATGTGTGCGTTCCCTGTGCTCGCCGAGTGTGACTATGGGAACGGAGAGGAGGGCCGCGGCGCCTGTCGAGAGAAGCCAGCGCCGCTTGAGATCGACGTTTCCCTCGCCCGTCTTCTGCATCGTCGGATGGATCGAGACGGCGGTGCAGGGGCAGACGTCCCTGCAGTTGTAACAGACCAGGCATTCCCTGCTGGCCCACTGGCCCGGCGGGAACGGGGTGGCGTCACCCTGGCAGGTCCTGTTGCATGTGCCGCACGAGACGCATTTTTCGCTGCTCACGTCGACCCTCGCCATCATCTGTCTGGTGCCGATGATCCCGAGCATTGCTCCGAGCGGGCAGAGGTACCTGCACCAGAAGCGCGGCGCGAGCAGGTTGAGCCCGAGGATCACGGAGAATATCAGCGCGATCGGTATCATCTGCCTGAACACGGGCTGCTCGAAGGCGAGGATGGTCCCGACCATAGCCGAATAGACCGCGTCTGCGGCGGGCGAGATGCCCGGCAGGTCGATGGCATAGGCTGTATCGAGGATCGAGCGCACGACCCGGTTGACGCCGGGGTTGTAGCCGATCGCGAGCGACCTGATCGTCAGCGAGACAGGATCGAGGATGCCGGCCGAGTTCCATCCGAAAACTGCCGCAACCAGTATGAAGACGAGTATGAAATACTTCACCGGCCTGAGGCGCGGGAAGCGGCCGTCGTCCGGCGTCGGCCTGCCTCTTCTCATCCTGAACCAGCCGACGATCGTGTTCATCGTGCCGAGGGGGCAGACCCATCCGCAGAAGACCCTGCCGAAAAATATGGTCACTGTGATCGTTATCAGCGAGAAGAGGAAGACCGCCTTGACCGCGTGGGTGGCGAGCAGGACGCTCAGCGCGATCAGCGGATCGAAGTCGAGAAAAAACTTCACCGGGAAGCCGAGCTCATCGCTGCCCTTGTACTCGGTCTGGACGAAGAGGTAAAAGAAGAGCACGAGAAAGAGTATCTGTGAGAATCTTCTCAGATTTTTCATGGCACCTATCCGAGGTTTACTTCCATGTATCCTTCACCGGAGAAATCGGATCTTCCGAGTCCCCGCTTCACAGCTTCCCCGATATGGGGGAACGCTGCAGGATCGTTGCTGAATAACGCGTCTCCGAAGAGCGAGATACCGAACGCGTCGATCCTCACCGGGTCGGCGCTTGCCGCGACCGTGTTCAGCTCGACAACGTCCTTCAGCGTGCTTCCCTGCGGCCCGTTCGCCTTGAGCAGCCTCACCGAGTCGAGGATGTTGAGCGCCGGCTTGAAGTAGGCGGCGAGGTCGACGACGCACTCGGGGAGGTTCTGGTGCAGGAGGTCGCGCCTCCCGCCGATCAGTCCCATGAGGTTCTTCATCGAGAGGGTGACGTCGGAGAGGCCGTGGTGTTTGGCTATCGGGATGTTGATGATCTTGTCCGCTTCCATCGCCTCGCGGTAGACTTCCCAGTCACTCAGCACGTTTCCGCCCAGGTTCGTCGTGACGAATCTGCGTTTCTCCATGAACGGGACCTTCGCACCTGCGCCTTCGGCCGCTTCCTTGATGCCGCTTCTCTTGTACGTCCGCCTCGCGTCGTTGCACGCGTTGTCGGCGACGATGATCTTCTTCGCGCCCGCCTCGGCGACCATCCTTACGACCGTCTCGACGACGACCGGGTTGGTCGTTGCGGCCTGCTCGGGTTTCTTGTCCCAGGATATGTTCGGCTTGACGAACACTACGTCGCCCTCGTCGACGAACGATCCCATGCCGCCGACGAGCTCGATGGCCTTGCGGACGATGGCGGCGGTGTCGGTGCCCCTGGCCACTCCGAAGGTCGCGGAGGTGGCCTGCGGCGGAACAAGGGCACTGAGACGCCGGACGGGAAGCAGCGCTCCCGCCGCTCCGGCTGCGAGGATCCTGAGAAAATCTCTTCTGCTGGCCATGATTATCTTCCTTTCGACCGATTCATCGACCGGTATGTGAAAATTGTATTAAATACTCGCATCACAGTAAAGATTATTTGGAGGGACCGCCACATTCGGAGTATATTCGCTCTGACCGCTACAGGAGAGGAAAATGGACGCAGACCCGAAGAGTGGAGGACTGATGGACCCCGGTGTTTTTGATCCGAAGGCATTCTACAGGAAGTTCGATTCGCTGCTCACGCGGATCGGCGAGGGCGCGTCGATGAAAGAGATGCTCTCCCTCGTCCTCGACGAACTCGTCGAGTCGGTGGGGGCGGATCTGGGCATAAAGAGCGGATGCGTCTATCGTCTCTCGGGCGGAGCTTACGGCAAGACCGACCAGCTCAGCGGCGCCGCCGGGAAATGGCCCGCGTCGATCCGGAAAGACAACGAGTCGATCGAGCTCCTGTCCCGTCACAAGAGCTACATCTTTGTCGACACGGTAGACCCTCCCTGGGGCAGGAACAGTGTCGCCGTGATGTTCGGCGAAGACGATGAATATCTCCTTGTCTTCATGCTCGAGAAGGGCTGGGTCCGCGAAACCCTCCAGTTCTCACTCAACACGATCCGCTCGACACTGAATTTCAGTTCGTCGACGAGCAGGTTCTCCGCCGACATCCAGGAAGCGTACGAGATCCAGAAGAGCCTTCTGCCCCGTATCGAGCCGGAGTTCGAGGGATACGACATAACCGGCAGGATGGAGGCGGCCGAGAGGGTCGGCGGCGACCTTTATGATTTCTCCGTCCTCGCCGAAGGCACGCTGAACTTCGCCGTCGGCGACGCGAGCGGGCACGGACTTCCCGCGGCGCTACTCGCCAGGGACGTCGTCACCGGGCTGCGTATGGGGATGGAGAAGGAGATGAAGATCTCCGGCGTCATCCGCAAGCTCAATTCCGTGATCAACCGGAGTCGACTCTCCACCAGGTTCATCTCGCTATTCTACGGGGAGCTCGAGCTCGGCGGCACCCTCGTCTATGTCAACGCCGGCCATCCGCCGCCGCTCCTCTTCAAGTCGGACCGCGTCGAGAAACTCGATGTCGGAGGAACGATCCTCGGCCCCCTCGTGGATACTGAGTTCAACCGCGGATTCGCGTTCATGGATCCCGGCGACATGCTGGTCCTCTACACCGACGGTATTCTCGAGGCTACAGCCGTCGACGGAGAGATCTTCGGCGAGGAGCGGCTCGCAGCGTTTTTGAGGGAAAACATCTCAAAGCCGCCCTCCGAGATCATCGACGGCCTGTTCGAGGCGATCAGGGATTTCGACGGGAGCGTGAGGCTTCAGGACGATACGACCGTCGTTATCATCAGGCGGAATTAGTATCCTCGCTGCCAGGCTCACCAGGCCTCGTAAAACCGCCCGCTTGACTGGCCACCCGAAAACATCTAAACTGCTTCTCACATTTAATGTGAGATCCCGCTGATAAAATTCGGACCGTCCGGAGGGAAACAATGGCAGATGCACCCAGGCCGAAAGAACTGCCGGCTGACAAGCTCAGATGGAAATGTCCCGGCAAGTACCTCGATTTCAAGACCACGAACGATCTGAAGCCGTGCACCGACATCATCGGTCAGGACCGCGCGCTGATGGCGATAAAGATGGGGCTCGAGCTCGAGCATCGTGGATACAACATATTTATCACCGGGCTGGTCGGCACGGGGCGCACGTCGACGATCAAGCATCTCCTCGAGAAGCTCGAGCGCAAGGCCCCGATCCCTTCCGACGTATGCTACATGTACAACTTCCGTCATCCGAGCAACCCGGTCTGCATCGAGCTCGAGGCGGGGCAGGGCAACCAGCTCGCCGACGACATGAACAACCTCATCCACGACCTGAAGAAGAACATCCTGACGCTGTTCAGGAGCGACTACTATCAGAATCGCCGCAAGAGGCTGATAGAATCGATGCAGGCGAAGCAGAAGAAGGTCGCATCGACTTTCGAGGAGAAGATCGGCAAGGTAGGCTTCGCCATGGTCAGCCTCCAGGTCGGCCCGGTCATGAAACCCCAGCTCGTGCCGGTCGTCGACGGGAACGCTGTCGATTACGCGACACTCTCCCAGCTGGTGGAAGAGGGCAAGGTCTCAAAAGAAGATTTCGAGAAGATGAAGGAATCGGCCGAGTCCCTCTCCGAGGAGATGACCCAGATCTACGACAAGATGAAGGAGCTCGAGCGCAACCTCAAGAAGAAGCTCGAGAAGCTCGACATGGACGTCGTGCAGCCGACGATCCACGAGATGATCATCGAGATCGAAAAAAGGTATAAAAACGAAGTGCTGAGCAAGACGCTGAAGTACGTCGAGAAGGAGATCATGAAGCGTCTCGACCTTTTCAGGGCGAAGGACGAAGAGGAGCAGAAAGCCGTCATGTCAGCCTTCGTACCCGAAGACGGCCATATGGAGGATCCTTTCCGGGAATTCAGGGTCAATGTCGTCGTCGACAACTCCGAGACGACGGCTCCGCCCGTCGTCATCGAGAATTTTCCCAATCTCGGAAATGTATTCGGCGTCATCGAGAGGGAGTTCACGCCGTCGGGATGGTCCAAGCCGGACCACATGAGCATACGCGGAGGCGCGTTTCACAGGGCCAATGGCGGTTTTCTCGTCATGAACGCGCTCGACGTTTTCATCGAGCCGGGAGTCTGGCAGATTCTCAAGAGAACGCTGAAGAGCTGCGAGGCTGTCATCCAGAACTACGACGGGTGGAGCATGATGAGCTCATCGGCGCTGAAACCCGAACCGATGTGCGTGAAGGTCAAGATCGTGCTGATAGGCGATTCGCGCCTCTACTATCTGCTGCAGTCCTATGACGAGGATTTCAGGAAGATCTTCAAGATAAGGGCCGATTTCGACCGCGAGATCGACAACAGAGCGGCGGTGATCAAGCAGTACGCCGGGTTCATCAAGGGGATCTCAGACAGGGAAGACCTCAAGGCGTTCGATCCCGACGGAGTGGCGGCCGTCGTCGAGTACGGAGTCCGCGTCGCGGGCCGGCAGGCGAAACTCTCGACCAGGTTCAGCCTGATCTCCGACATAGTCCGCGAGGCTCACTATCATGCCGTAAAGGCGGGGAAAAGGGTCGCCACGCGCGAGCACGTCGACCTCGCGATCCAGCACAGAATTAAACGGGTCAACATGCTCGAGGAAAAGATCCAGGAGAGGATCGAAGACGGGACGCTGATGATCGACACCGCCGGCTCGGTCGTCGGCCAGGTCAACGCCCTGTCGGTATACGATCTGGGTGACTACATGTTCGGCAAGCCGTCGAGGATAACTTCAGTCACCTCTGTCGGCAACACGGGCGTCATCAATATCGAAAGGGAGGCGGACCTCAGCGGCAGCACGCACAACAAGGGCGTGCTGATCCTCTCGAGCTTCCTCAGGGGCAGGTACGGTCAGGAAAGCCCTCTCGTGATGAGCGCGAGCCTCTGCTTCGAGCAGTCGTACGGTGGCGTCGACGGCGACAGCGCAAGCTCCACCGAGCTTTACGCCATCCTGTCGAGCCTGGCGGGCCTGCCGCTCAGGCAGGATATCGCAGTCACCGGTTCGATCAACCAGAAGGGCGAGATCCAGCCGATCGGCGGAGCCAACGAGAAGATCGAGGGATTCTACGCCGTCTGCAAGGCGAGGGGACTCGCGGGTACGGAGGGAGTCATCATCCCCTGGCAGAACGTTTCCGATCTCATGCTCGACCAGGAAGTGGTCGACGCCGTCAAAAAGGGCAAGTTCCATATCTATTCCGTCAAACATGTCGATGAGGGTATCGCGATACTTACCGGTGTCAAGGCCGGGCGGAAGCTCAAGAGCGGTAAGTTCCAGAAGGGTACCGTCAACGAACTGGTCAGGCAGGCTCTCCACGACATGGCCAAAAACTGGAAGCGATTCGGTTCTAAAAACGACAAGGGCAAGGGAGATCCCTGAACGGAAAACCGGGAGGGCCTGATGCAGAGACACATATGGAAGACATCTATCGCCGTAATGGCCGCCGCCGTATTGCTCATGGCGGGATGCGGCGGAGAGAAGAGCGGAGAGAAGAAGGAAAAGGAATCTCTCGAGGAGATTCCCGAGATAGAGACGGACGTGAACCTCGTCGTTAATCCGGGATTCGAGGAATGGAATGGCTACAAGCCGGCCGAATGGACGATGAGGGTCTTTGCGGGTGAAGGCAAGAGTCTATCCTTCTACGGGAAGAGCGACAAGAGTGGGAGCGGGGAGTCTTCGTTCTATCTTCGCGGCCTGTACAACACCGAAAAGTGGATGGTGGCAACGCAGCGGTTTCCCGTGCGTCCCGGCCACGATATCGTCTTCTCGGCCAACATCATGACCGAGGACATCGAACATAGCCGCGGCCAGGAGGATAACTGCGGAGTATATGTGCGGTTCCTCGACGGTGACGGTGAGAGGCTCAGCGACAGGTATTTCGCCGACGCATGGACGAGAAAGAGGACGGGTACCAGCGGCTGGCGCAAGGAAAGGATGAAGGCGGAGATCCCCGACGGCGCCCGCATCCTGGAGATCGGCGTCGTCAACCAGATGACGGGGTACGCCTATTTCGACGATGTGAGTCTGGTCATCAAGGAGAAGATAGACTGGGAGTCGAGGGACGCGAAATTCATCACGTACAACTGGTTCGAGAGGCGCCCATTCCCGCCCGAGGATATGGAGAAGGTGTCCGGGCTGATCGAGGGGATCGCAAAAGAAGCCGGTATAAAGAAGATCGAGGGCAGGATCAACTATTTCCTCTATCCCGACGAGGAAACGTTCATGAAGATCCTCGACAGGCCGAAGTACAAGACGGCGGCCCGATGGGACAAGAAGGAGCTCCATGACATCAAGCCGTTCAACGACCACGAGATCATCCATCTGATCCTCTACGACCTGGGATTCCCGCCGGTCGGCCTCTCAAAAGGATTTGTCTTCTACTTCAGAGCGAAGTACAACAATTGGGACATGCACATCCGTTCGAAACGGTTCCTCATGCAGAAGCAGATCCCCGGCCTGTACCACACGATCCATCCGGACAAGTGGAGGAAGGTAGACCACGCGGTGGTCGTTCCGGCCTGGGCGTCGTTCGTCGAATATCTCATTAATAAATACGGCATGGATACCTTCAAGAAACTGTATGCCGAAACCACCGACATAAACGATGCGGGGCCGTTCAGCGAGAAATTCAGGGACATCTATGGACTCGATTTCCAGGAGACCGACAGGGCCTGGCGCCTCTTTATCATGCGCTACGAGGGTACGGCGGCGGCCGACACTCTTCCCGACGCCGAAGAGGCACAGTAGGAGCGGAACCGCGAAGGATCATGAAAAGGCTTTTCAGATATTGCCCGCACTGCAGCGCAGGGCTGGAGAAGACGGAAGAGGGCGGCACTCCCCGCATGAGATGCGGGGAATGCGGATTCGTCCAGTACCTCAATCCGGCGCCGGCGGCCGGTATCCTCGTGCGGGATGATGAGGGTCGGGTGCTCCTCGTTCGCCGGAAGTTCGAGCCGTTCGCGGGGCTGTGGACGATGCCCGCCGGTTTCATCGAGTACGGAGAAGAAGTCGCGGAGACAGCGGTCCGCGAGCTCGAGGAAGAGACCGGCCTGGTCATCGAGATCGATGGGATTCATGCCGTTGAATCGTGCAGGGACGACCCGAGGGGAAATACCGTGCTTGTGCTCTTCGTCGGCCATGTGAAGGGCGGGAAACTCGAGGCCGGAGACGACGCCGAGGAAGTGGGCTTCTTTTCCCTCGATTCGCTGCCTGAGATAGCGTTCACCTGCCAGATAAAAGTGCTTGGAAGGCTGGTCAGCGGCCTGAGCTGATTTCGCAGGCCGGTCGCGCCCCGGTTACCCGCGCCGCGCGTTTTTTTCCTTCTCCTTACGTATCACGAACAGGATGCAGGAGACAAAGCCTCCCCAGACCAGCCCGCAGATCACTATCATCATCGCGATTGCCGACCCGCTCATAGCTCCACCTTTCCCGCGCCATCCTGTGAGTCCGCCGCACGCCCGCCGAAGAGAAGCAAGGTGATCCTTCTCTGAAAGACGAACATAAGAATGATGAGGATCCCCCACTGCGCAATGCAGGTCCCGACGCTGAATGGTCTCAGCGGATCCCACCAGCGCTCCGGATCGTAGACCAGGATCGCCTGGGTGAACCACCAGATGATCAGGGCCGCGAACTCGATCGGGATCACATACTTGACGAGGATGTTGAAGCTCTTCCCGATCTTTATGTCGTTATCCTCGTTGTCGAGGAGTTCGCTGCGGAACCGTTCGACGCCGTATCCGATCACGGTCGCCGCGAAGAGAAGGCCGCTGAGGAGCAGACCGAGGCTCCAGACCCAGTCCTGGTTCTGAAAAAACGACGTGTTGAGAGCCGAGGGCAGTCCGAGCAGGAAGATCGACGTACCGACGATCGCGATCCCCTTCTTTCTTGTCAGGCCGAAGTCCATCACGTTCCGCGTACCCATCTCGATCATCGAGATCAGGGAAGAGATCGCCGCGATCGAGAGCGCCAGAAAGAACATGAAGAGAAAAAATCTCCCGCCTGGGATCTCCTCAAACAGCTTCGGTATCCAGATGAAGGTCATCCCCGTGCTGAGCGGCCCGGTGTCCTGCGCTACCTCGACCGCCTGTGCGGCGGGAAGGATGGCGAAGACGGTCGGGATCACGGCGAGTGCGGCAAGCAGTGAGGCTGAGTTGTTGCCGAGCCCGGCGAGAACGGAGTTGGCGACGATGTCGTCGTTCTTTCTCATGTATACCGCATAGGTGAGGATCAGTCCCCAGCCCGCGCCGGTCGACCATGCGCTCTGCGTGAGTCCCTGCAGCCAGATCCTGTAGTCGAGGAGCGCCCCCCAGTTCATCCCGAAGAGATATTCGAGTCCGGCGGAGGCGCCAGGAAGGGTGACCGCCCTTACGACGGCGATGATCAGCAGCAGGAAGAGTGCGGGCAGCAGGATCCGGTTCGCCCTCTCGATGCCTTTGACCACACCGCGGTAGATGATGCACGAGCCTGCGAGTACACCGAAGAGGTGGAACAATACCGGCTGCCATCCGGAGGTGTTGAACGAAGTCCAGAACGATGTGCGCTCGCTGCCCCAGAGGCCGCCCCCCGGCAGGGCGCTGCCGGACCCGCCCCAGCCCGAGACGATGTCGACGAGCGCGGCAAAAGTGTACCTGAAGCACCAGCCCGTCACGACGCAGTAATAGAAGGTGATCGCCAGCGTGCAGAACCCGATGAAGCCGCCCATCCATGTGTGCCTGCGGTTCATCGACCCGAATGCGCCGATCGTTCCCATCCTCGTCTTCTTGCCGATGCCGAACTCGATCATCAGCAGGGGTATCGACCAGAGGAAGAGGAAGATCAGCCAGGGGATGAGGAAGGGAGCGCCGCCGTTTTGTGCGACGACCCTCGGGAATCTCCAGATGTTGCCGGTGCCGACCGCCATTCCGAGGGCGGCGAGCAGCAGCGACCATCTCGAGGTAAAGGTCTCTTTCATCCGATGATTTCCATTACCCGTCGATCTCCATCATTTGATTATTTCCATGCCGAAGGTGTCCCCGACCTCTATCCGGTCGACGACCTCCATCCCGCTGACGACCTTTCCGATTATCGTATACCTGCCGTTGAGGTGGGGCTGCGGCATTTGCGTGATGAAGAACTGGCTTCCCGGCGTGTCCTTGCCGCTGTGTGCCATGCCGACGTAGCCTCGCTCGTACCTGTGCGAGTTGAACTGGCTCCTGAGGAACCACCCCGCGTCGCCCCATCCGTCCCCGCGCGGGCAACCGCCCTGCACGACGAATCCGGGGACGACCCGATGGAAATTCAGCCCGTTGTAAAACCCCTCCTCTATCAGATGGAGGACGCTTTTCACGATATTCGGCGCATCGTCGCCGAAGAGTTCAATGTCGATCAGTCCTCTTTCAGTCGTTATGCGGACCATCTTCTTGCCGAGCGGCAGGGCCGGCTTTCCCCACGGGTATTTTCCGCGGTCCCATTCCACGGCGCGGGCTGGATCGTATGATACCGCGGCGCCGTATTTCCTGGCCGCTCCGGCGGCCGCTTCGGCGACCCTCGGATCGCTTTCCCGGACGACCGCTTCCTTGAGCAGGATGATGATATTGCTTCTTCCGACGTCTTCGAGGTCGCCTTCGTCGACGAGGTCCTCGAAGACGGCGATGATCGCGAGCTTCCTGTCGCAGTCCTCTCGTCTGCCCGATCCCCTGAATATCTCAACAAGCCTGTCCGTCCCTCCGAGCGCCCTTTTTCCTCCGAGGGCCTCGACGGCCATCGTAGCCACTACCGGGTCGTCGCCTCCAGCGGAATCCAGGAGGGCGTCGAATGCCGTACGGCCGCTGGTGCCGAGAGGCAGCAGGATGTGTTCGTCTTTTTCGATATTTTTCAATCCCGCCGCCGCGCCTTCACGCTCGAGATGGTTCACCGAGCTGTCCAGCGTCTCGACGAGCAGCAGTATGTCCTCCTCGTTTCCGATCGCGCCGATGAACTCGAGAGCGGCCATGCGGTCGTATGCTCCGCCGTTGCGGACGATTTCGAGAATGAATGGACGGGCCTTTTCCGCGTCGGTCGCTGCTGCGGCCTCTATCGCCGAGCGCCTGACCATCTGCGAGCGATCCTTCAGGAGAGGCAGGACACGTTCGAACGATTCGTCCCTTCGCGCTACGGCGATGCCGCGCAGGGCGAGATCCTTGAGGTAGGCGTCGTCCGAGTCAAGCAACGTCTCGAGCTTCTCGGCGGCCTTGTCATTGCCGATCCTCGAGAGGGCTTCGGCCGCCTTGATCCTCATCATGCGGTTCCTGTGTGTGAGCAGTACGGCGATAGGCTCGACGGCATCCTTTGCCTTCAACCTGCCGAGCGCTTCGGCCGAGCGCATGACGACCCACATGTTCTCGTGGTCGCAAAACTCGGCGAGCTCATGGTTGAGCTTATTGTACTCGAGGCGCCCGTACGCATAGGCGGTCTGCTCTATCACATTGGCGTCGGGGTCGTATATCGAGCCGACGCACATCGTGGCCAGGTCGGGATCGCCCAGCACGGCCAACGCGACTACCGCCTGCGCCCTGACCGTCGAGTGAAAATTCGTAAGCATTGCCGATATTATCGGCGCGGCATCCTTGAGCCTCGTGATGCCGAGGGCCTCGAGCGCGACGAGTTTCTGTTTCTTCGCACCCTGCTTCAGCGCCTTTTCGAGCGGCTCGAGCGCCGCTTCGTCCATCGTCAGCCCGAGGGAGTAGATCGCTGCGAAAACCACCTCTTTGTCTGAATCCTCGGCGAGCTTCGCAAGATGTGACACCGCCCCCCCGGCCTTGCCGACGCGGCCGAGCACCTCGGCGCACCTCAGCCTGATCAACGGATCGGAATCGCTGACGTATTTTTCGATCCCGGCGATTTTCCGGGAATCCTCCATCGCGGCGAGATCGGTGAGCTTCGCGCGTGCCGTCTTGCTCATCATGAGCTTGTCGTACCTGCCCGCCGCTTCCACCGGAGCGGATGTGAAAGCGAGCGCGAGCGTCAGGGACGAGATTCCGAGAATGAGAACGAGGGCGGAGAATATGAACGGTCTTCGCATGTCGTTACCTCCGGGGAACGTAAATGGAAGTGCTATTATAGATATTTCGTTGCTGCTCATTCAATTGCAATCTGACCGGCGAAATTGTATTTTATCCGGTACGTAACCGCCCCGAGCCGAAAGGAAACAACAAATGAGAAGGTTCCATTTCCCGTCGTTCCCCATAGTGACCGGTCTTGCTGCAATAACCCCTGCAATTGTCATTCCCGCAGCGGTCATACTTCTTGCGATAATAACGGCTTGCGCCGTCTCTACGGCTTCCGCCTGCACAAACATACTGGTCACGAGGGGAGCGTCAGCCGACGGCTCGGTGATGATCACCTACGCGTGCGACGGCGAGTTCCATCCTCACATGACATATACGCTTCCCGAGGATCACGAGCCGGGAGACTCGCTCGAGCTGCGCGACTGGGGCGGGAAGCTCCGCGGAAAGATCGCCCAGCCGGCCCATACGTACGGCGTCGTTCAC
>CBDUYR010000062.1:0-13363 GCA_965371515.1 uncultured bacterium
AAAATGGGTGAGTTCAAATTCGAGCAATTAACAGTTGGGATGTTGATCAAGCGTGAAGGCGGCATGTTCACGCCCAGCGGGCTGGGTGTATTCTATGACCCGACTAAAAAGGGAGAAAAAACCAAATCTAAATCAGCTTATGGAGAATATGACGAGGAAACCATCTATGGTAAAAACAGCAGGGTCGGCGGCAAACATAAATATCCAAATGTCGACCCGATGACAGTGGCAGAGATATTTTTTGAAGCAATGAACGTAGCAGGCATTAAAGCCGAAAAGCCCGTTAAAAGGCCATTGAGGTTAGAGCTTGAGGGCAATCTGGGTTATCTGGTGCGGTTCCCGACGGAAGACCTGGAGCGGGGGCGCTCAATATTTGAGTTTCTGTCGACTCTGTATTATAACCATCGGAATGTATTAACATCTTTTACCTATCTTGACAGGGCAAAGAAGAAGGATCTGGGCCAGGCTACGGTTGTAACTCTTGGACCTGATGTCAGGACATTACACACAGAACGGTTCCAGCCGATTTACATCGGCGGCACTCAACTGCTGGACAATATAGAAGTTGATAAATCAACGCTCGCGCTCAATTTTTACGGCGTGAAAAAACAGCGGCTAAAACAATTTGTGGACAATATTGAGTCCAAAACTACTATCTATTCCATGACTCTTGAAGATCTTCCGGCCGATCAAGTCGCATACACACATTCCGTGATGTGGGACAACAAAGATCTGCCCAGAGGCTACCGGGCAAATTTAATCAGGAGGGGGCTGGTCGATTTTCAGGATAGAGATTCGGGCAAACTGATCGCGTACAGTCTGTTCCCGATGGAAATGAAGACAAGGCTTGTTGAGTCGCTGGAATTATTTCAAAAAATGTCTTTTGAGCCGATCGGCCTGCTGCAGAAATGCATAGAAGTAAATAAACTTATTAAACAGGTCGTGAAGGACGAATTTTCCGCCGATTTGATTTAGACCACAAAGGTTTCTACGGATAGAATTTTTCGGCAAGGAAAGTCATCACGAAAATAATCAACCGATTATTCCGGTTTACCTGGTTTCCCCTGGCGTTTCAGCTGCTCACGCTGGGTGTGTTTATCCTCCTGATCGTCGGCGGCCTGGCCGCCAATACCAGTGATATGTCCTTTGCCATGGTGCTGCGCAACACAAACGCGGCAAACCTGATCGTCTGGTCCTACTGGTGGCCGATTATCATCCTGTCCGCGATATTTCTCGGCCGCGTCTGGTGCACGGTATGCCCCATGGAACTGGTCACATCGCTGGCTTCCAGGGTCGGGCTTAAACGGAAGCCGCCGGCTTTATTGCGTTCCGGCTGGGTGATGGCCATCTTCTATATCCTCATCCTGTTCGTCGGCATCCACATGCTGGCCATCCATCGCGTACCTTTTCGCATGGCGATCTACATGCTGATCCTGTTCGGTGCTGCCATCGTGTTCGGCCTTCTGTTCTCCCGCAACACTTTCTGCGCCCATGTCTGCCCGGTGGGTTACATGCTGGGGCTTTATGCGCGGCTCGCGCCTGTGGGTTGGGGCGTGAGCGACAAGTCTGTCTGCCTGGACTGCAAAGACCTGTCGTGCGTCTCGAAAAAGACCGCCTATGAATTCCAGGGGAGAAGCTGTGGTGTCGGGCTCAGGCCGTACGATCTTGATGACAATACCGATTGCCTCGTTTGCGGCCAGTGCCTGAAAGCCTGCGGCCGCAACAATCCGGGGCTCGACGGGCGGCCCAACCCGGGCTGGTTCCAGCGCGGATGGTTCAAGGATCTTGTGGAACTGAAGCCCATGACCGCCGCGCAGGCCTTGTTCTGTCTGGTCGTATCCGGTTTTGTCGTCTACGAGATCTTTACAGAATGGCCGGTGACGAAGGAGTTGCTGCTCCGGGCGCCGGCGATGCTGGAGCAGGCGCTCGGTGCGGGCGGCACATGGGGTGGCGGGATCGTGAGATCGATGACGCTGTTCGTGGCCCTGCCGGCGGTCTTCTGGATGCTGCCGTTTTTTACGTTCCGCCTGGCCGGCGGGAGGCTCTCGCTGAGCGACTATTCGCTCCGATTCGGCATCGCTTTCATTCCAGTCATGGCGGCCGCTCATATCGTGAAGTCGCTGTTGAAAATGACTTCGCGCATTCCTTATTGGGAATATGCCGCGGGCGATCCGGCCGGTATGGAAACTGCGCGCGGTATCCTCGAGGAGACTGTACCGTTGGCACCGTTGCCCTTGTGGCTTGATCCTGCAATGACGTTTGTCAGCCTTGGGTTGATGGGCGCCGCTGTCGCGCTGAGTTTCCTGCTCGTATACAAGTTGATTACGGCTCACGCGGCCGAATCGGGATGGCGTTGTGTGCCACTCTACCTTATCCCGCTCCTCTACGGCGGAGCATTCACTGCCATGCTGATTGCGTGGAGACTTTTCTGAATCACACGGGGTTGTCGCTTTGCGACCACACCAATAACCTGAATAATGGAGGCCCTTCTCAAGCGAGAGTTCAGACATGGGGTACTATTCTGAAAAGCTGGCAGGAAAACGTCTGCTGGAATGCTATGATATTGCTCCGGCGAGGGTTAAACAGTATTTAGAGGCTGAGATCCAATATGTGCTTTCCAGAACAAACCCGGAGGATTCAGTCCTGGATCTGGGATGCGGATATGGCAGGGTTGCGTGTGAGATCGCCGAGGTCGCGAAACGTGTCGTTGGTATTGATACCGCCCCCGAAAGCCTCGAGCTTGCCAGATCTCGAATGAAAAGTGGAATGCCCTGTGAATTTCTCGAGATGGATGCAACCGCCCCTGGATTTGATGACGATGGATTCGATCTGGTCGTATGCATCCAGAATGGGATATGCGCATTCGGCGCGGATCCGTTTGTCCTGATCAAAGAAGCGATACGGGTCGCACGCCCGGGGGGTTCTGTTCTGTTCTCCAGCTACTCGAGCAAATTCTGGGACCACAGGCTGGAATGGTTTGAGCTTCAGGCGGAACGCGGATTGCTCGGTGAGATCGATTACGATACAACCGGTAACGGCGTGATCGTGTGTAAGGACGGATTCCGCTCGGGAGCAATGGGGGAGGTGGAATTCAGGGAATTGTGCGGCCGGATCGAACTGGAGCCCAATATTGTTGAAGTGGACGAGTCGAGCATATTTTATGAATTAGTCAAGCCCTGTGATGCCGTTTTATAATCCCCGTATATATCCATGCTCATACAGATCTGTCGCGTCAGCCTACACTTCAATCAGCGTGTAGTTGTAGCCCGCCTCGAAACCGGCGCCGCCGTCGAGGTATCTCTTTATAAACTGACCGCAGTTCGAGCCGATGTGGTTCTCCTCGAGCTCACCTATCGAGACGAGGACTTCGTAACCCGCTTCACGCAGGGGCGCGGTGACGCTCTCCGGCTCGATCCCTCCGATTATCGACGACCTGACCCCGCTGCGGTCCGCTTCGCATGTCGGGTTGACCGGCGTCAGCTTGACGAGGAACTTCTCCGGGTCGAAATGACTGAAGAGAATAGCCGCGTCGAGAGGCATCCCCTCGGCCAGGGCGAAGTTCAGCGTGATCTTCCGGCATCCATCGATGAAGAAGTCCTCGCCGTAACGGGCGATCTCCCCGAAATCCCATTTCTTTGGAGGCATGAGCCAGTCGCGCCTCCCGGTGTCTGTAGTATGGAGTGAGAACTGGAGCTGGAAACGCCCCTTGTATATATTCCTGCCGATATCGAGCAGCCTGTCGAAGAACGCTTCCCTCCCCGCCGGGGCTATGGTCGACAGGGCAGGCATCAGTCCCGGGGCTTCGTATCGCGAGGGGAGTTCCTCGAGGACATCGAGGACCGCATCGTTCAGCGCCGGCTCGCCCATTCTGGCGAGCTGCACCTTGAACTTCGCCGCCGGCACGCGGCGATCGGGGTACCTGCGCTCGATCATGTAATCTGTCTGAAAGAGGATCTCGTCCTCGGAGAGTTTCCCACCGTATGAGCCGCCCGCATCGCAGAAGCGGCAGCCGCCAGGGCACCCGAAGAGGGTCGAGACGATCAGCACCCACTTCTCTTCGCGCGGCAGCGGCGGCTCGACCGACTCGACGAACTCGACATGCCGGCCTCCCTCCGCTTCAGCTATATATACCTTCGCGATCTCGTCGCTACCCGTCCAGGCCCTTACCTTCATATATCTCCATTGCAGCGCGGACGCCATCCCCGACGGCTATCGCTGTCTGCCTGTACATGCCGTTCATCACGTCCCCGGCGAACCGGAGCTTCCCTTCGTCTGCCAGATCGTCGATCATCTCCGTCAGGCCGGACAGCAGCGCGATCTCCCGCGACACCCTGCCGATTGCGGCAATAACATGATCCGCAGTCATCCTGTCAAGTGAGCCGCACCCTCCGCCGCGAAGCGCAAGGGCGAAGCGGCCTTCGTCCTCTCTCGATATTTTCTCGACCGACGCGTTCTCCAGCACTGTAACGCGCTCGCTCCCCGAGATTCGCCTCAAGAGCGCGGCGTTGCAGCGCGGTTTCTCTCCCCGCTGCATGATCACGACATCGTTTTTTTTCGACAGGGTCAGTGCATAATCGAAGGCCGCATCCCCCGCGCCGATGATTGCCACCGACTTACCCGTGATATTTCTTATCTCACCGATCCCGTAGTCTATTCCATCCTCCGTCTGCGGGTCGTCGAACTCAACGCCGTCGAGCGGAACGGGCCTCGTGCCAGTCGCAATGATCAGCCTCGAAAAATCGGCCCCTGTTTCGGCCTGCACCCTGAAGACGCCCGCCGCATAATCAACGGCGAGGACCTCCTCGGGGCAGACGACCGCCTCGCTCGCAGCAAGACCGGCGGCGAAGAGGGCCGCCAGCTCGGGCCCTGCTATTCCCTTCGGAAAGCCGGGATAGTTCTCGACGGTCCCGGCATTGTAGAGAAGACCGCCCGGTGTGTCCGCTTCGTATACGAACGGGTATATCTCGTACCGCGCCAGCTGCAGGGCGGCCGCTATGCCGGCCGGACCGGCGCCGATTACAGCGGTGTCGCTCTTTTTCATTTCCATTTCGTCTCCATCGTAGCGATCAGGCCTGAGCATATGGTAACAGCCGCCGCACCGTGCGAAAGATTGAGCAGCGAGGCTGCGTGGAATTCCCTGTTATATGTGGCCGTCCCGTCGGCCGGGACGAACACTGCGAATCCCCTGACAAACGCCGACCGCGCCGTCGCCTCGACGCAGAGGTGAGTCATCACGCCCGTGACTACGACCTGTTCCGTGCCGGAATCCCGGAGGAGATCCTCCAATGCGGTCTCATAGAATGCATCGTACTGCGTCTTGTCCACAACAGCGGTCGAGAGATCCTCGAGGGTCGGCTCGAGTGCCGCCTCGTCGCTCGCGGGCTCGAGGAGATCGTCCCACCAGACCCCCATCATGCCGGAATCCTCAGGCGTGTTTGAATGGCGGGTCATCAGCACCGGGCGCCCCGCCTCCCTGAACACCCGGGCCAGTTCGCGCAGGGCCGGTACTATCGCCTGCGCGTCGGGCACGGTGGCGTGAGAATCCTCGTCGAGGAAGAAGGCCTGCATGTCGAGGATCAGCAGCGCCGCACGGGATATATCGAACGCAGGGCCGCGTGCCGCCGCCTCGGGGATCAGCCTTCGGGCATTCTCCTCTATATCGCCTGGGGTGAGATACTTATGCTTCAACTCGCTCGAACGCTCCATATCAGACGGGCAGCTTCTCGAGGCCGTACCGCTTCGCCTCGGCCTCCATCAGCCCGGTCAAGTGCTTGACGACGGCCGGGTCGAGCGCTTCGGGCTCATGGCTCGACAGGAGTTTCTCGACCCTCTCGCGCGCCCTCTGCGACGCGTCCTTCTTCCCTTTGGACCGCCACTCTTCGAGCGTGCCTCTTTCAATGACGGGATCGGGGAAATACGCCTCCTTGCGGAACCACTTCGTCGTGTGGGGCAGCGAGAGAAACTCCTTCTTCTCGAGACCCTGCTTGATAAGCGGCATGGCGATCGGATCGTCGCGCAGTTCTATGCCCTCGGTGAGCCTCAGGGTCATCCCGCAGATCTCGTGGTCGAGGACGAGCTTCTCGAGCGACTGGCACGACTCGAAGTCGAGCATTCCCGGGCCCGAGATGTTGTTTATGCCCGAGACGGCTGCAACGATCGCTCCCATCGCTGTCTCCATGCCGGCCTGGTAGTCGACCGGCTTTGCGTCGCTAAGCGCCATGTAGGCCTGTGTCGGGACTCCGAGGTGCTTGCCTATCTCGGCGTAGGCGCCGTCTATCATCATCGTCTCGATAGCGCCCATCGGGGTCGTCCCCTTGCGCATGTCGAAGCATGCCGGAGAGCCGCCGTAAATTATCGGCGAGCCTGCGCGGGCAAGCTGGTGTATCGTGATACCGCTGAGGCTCTCCGCGCAGTGCTGCGTGACCGCTCCTGCCAGCGTAACGGGTGATGTCGCCCCTGTAAGCGGCATCGAGATGAGCTCGGCGGGAAGCCCCGTATGTGCGCAGTCGATCAGAGCCTGGCAGGTCAGGTCGCTCCACATCAGCGGGGGCGAGGGGCAGCAGTCGAATATCGCAATCGGCTTCTCCATCAGAGTGTCGGCGCCGCCCGAGACGGTCGCGAGCATCTCGTGCATCACCTTGAACGCCTCGACCTTGAAAGTGCCCGTAACGATCGGCTTGACCGAGTTCTGCAGACCGAGGAAGACCCTGTACCTGTCGGCGATCTCCTCGGGCACATCGCCGGGGATGAGACCCGTACTCTGCGCCGCGTAGTTCGGGAGGGCGTCGGTGAGACGCGCGTACTTTATCACATCGGCCGTGACCGGCGGCCTCGCATCGTTGATCTCGGGATCGAATATCCGCAGAGCCGCGGAGCCGGGATTGAAGTGGATCCTGTCCTCGCCGAGGTCCATCGCGACCTCGCCGTGGCGGTCGTAGACGAGTATTCTCGAGGGTGCAGTCTCGAGCGCCTTCTCGACGACCGGCGAAGGTATCATCACCCGGCCGCCCTCGACCCTGGCGCCCGCGCCTGTCAGCAACTCTATCGCCTCGTCGTTCTCGACGAAGACGCCGACCTTTTCGAGTATCTCCATCGCCTCGGCGATGATCTTCTTTCTCGTCGTCTCGTCGAACCAGGTAACGCGCGGGGTCATGCCCATCTCGCATGCTCCTTCCGTTTCGTCGCTTTTCTATTCTATAAGCCTGTACGGACAGGTCTCCATGTCGCAGTTCCTGCAGGAGCTCTCGCTGCGGAGCCTGACCGGGTCTTCCGCTATGTGCACGGCGAACGATACCGATTTGCGCGGGACCATCATGCTGCTCTCCGTGAGCGTCACGCCGATCCTGCCCGCCGGGACGAGCGCAAAGAGCGCTTTCTGCTCCTTCACATCCCAGTCACCATATCCGGGGCTGGCCCTGCACGAGGTCTTCAGCCCCTCCGCCGCCGCGTCCTCGTCAATACGGTCGTTCGCGTAGCGGGCTGTCGCCTCTGCCGCCGCCGAGCCTATCGCGTCGAGCACTACGGCGGCGAGCATGTCCCCGTCCTTCGACAACGCCGTCACCCTCTCCTCGAGGGCCGGCCCTATCGTGCAGACGCAGAAGGCTACCTTCTCGAGTTCGGTGAACATCTCGGAGCCGGGCAGGTCGCCCCCTGCCGCGGTCACGCAGATCGCCTTCGGCACTATCAGGCCCTTCGACTCCTCGAGCGCCGCATCGAGCGCTTCGGAGATCTTTCCCGCCGCCGCAGCGGCGGGCGCCCCTATCCCCTCGCCGTTCTTCCTGCCGAGAAGCCTCGACAACTCGCCGCTGTCGGGCTCGATGTCGAATCCCTCGAGGATCACAGGTTCCATCTGCCGGTTCTCACATCCTGTCGAGGCGGGCCCTTATGACCCTTGTGAAATCTGGCGTTGTGCCGCAGCATCCGCCGACGGCGTTCGCCCCCGCTTCTACCATCTTCATCAGGTCGTCGGCAAATTCCCCTGGGTCCTGCCTGTAGATCGCATTCCCGTCGGCCAGTTCGGGCTGGCCCGCATTCGGCTGGAAGAGAAGGGGCGTGTCGGTCAGGGAACGCATCTCGCCGACAAGACCTATCATCTCGCCGCTCGTCAAACTGCAGTTCGCGCCTATTACGGCCACTCCCTCGGCAACGAGGATCTCCGCCGCCTTTTCAGGCGAATCGCCCATTATAGTGAAATATCCCTTTTTCTTTTTCTCCATCGTCAGTTCGCAGACTATCGGTTTGTCGGAGACCTCGCGGACGGCGCGAATCGCCTCGACAGCCTCCCTGATATCATACATCGTCTCGAGGAGAAAGATGTCGACGCCGCCCTTTTCAAGGGCCGCTGCCTGCTCCCGGAAGGCCTTCCTGGCCGCATCGGTGGAAAGAGTCCCCATCGGAGGGAAAAACTCCCCCGTAGGCCCGATGTCGCCGGCGAGAAACCTGCCTCCGACGATGAAGTCGTCGATTGCCTGCCTCGCTATTTCCGCCGCCTTGATGTTCAGCGCCGCCATGTCGGGAGCCCCGTCCCGGCATGATGCGGCGAGCTTGATCGAGGTCGCGCCAAAGGTGTTTGTCTGAATGACATCGGCGCCCGTCTCGAGGTACTTCGTGTGTATGCCGATGATCGTATCGGGGCGCTTGATGCTCCACTCGTCGGGCACCTCTCCCTCGGCGAGCCCGGCCGCTATGAGCATACTGCCCATGCCGCCGTCGAAGAGAAGAACCCTTTCGCGCAATGCGTCGAGAAATTCGTTCATATCCCCTCAGGTCCTTTCTTCAGCCGGCCTTTCCCTTTGCCAGCGCTACCGCCGCGACCGCGTCGCCGGCGTAACCGTCGGCCCCGATCTCCGAGGCCCACTCTTCGCTGCAGGGAGCCCCGCCGACCATCACCCTCACGTTGCCGCGAAGCGACTTTGCCTCGAGCTGCTCTATGACCTTCTTCTGTCCCGGCATCGTCGTGGTGAGCAGTGCCGATATGGCGATCCAGTCTGCGCCCTTCTCCTCGGCCGTTTCGACGAACTTCGCCACGGGGACATCGGCTCCGAGGTCGGTGACCTCGAACCCGTTTGCCGCGAGCATCGTCGCAACGAGCGTCTTACCGATATCGTGGATATCGCCCTCTATCGTCCCGATGACGACATGGCCGAGCCTGTCCTGTTCGCCTTTGCCGCCCTCGAGGGCGGGCCGAAGGATGTCCATCGCTTTCTTCATAGCGTCGGCGCCGATGACAAGCTCGGGGAGGAAGAGCTCTCCCTCTTCCCATAGCCTGCCGACCTCGCGTATCCCAGCAACGAAGCCGTTGTCGACCACCTCGAGTACGGGCATCCCTTTCTCGAGAGTCAGTTTCGCGAGCTCCTCGGACCTTTCGGCGTCGCCGTCGATGATTGCCTGCCTGCAGCTGTCCAGGTGTTCCTTCATCCGGGATCCTCCGTCCTTGTTTTCTTTATGCCCGGCGCCTTAGCCGGGGTCACGCTATAGATATCAGGTATGTGAGCAGATTGTGGAGTATATCAGACTCGGCGCCCGGGGATGCAAATATATTATGGCGCCTGTAAGGAATATCGATTGTCAGGTTTGTCGTAAGGAGATCAATCCCCAGGGCCGACTGTCCTGAGGATCGTACCGGAATAACCGACCGCGGTCATTATGTCTCCGCCAATGCACAAAGCTCCCCTGAGACCGAATTTCACCGGGGTGTACTGCTCCTCCCAAGTCTCCCCACCGTCTCTCGTTTCAAGAATCGTCCCGTTCTCTCCGACGATTATACCCGTATTCGCATCGGCGAATGAGACGGAATAAAGGTGCTCACTTGTACCGCTCGGCCAGAAGAACCATCTGTCGCCGCCGTCGGTCGTCCGATAGATGATACCGCCTCCGCCCACGGCAAAGCCCGTATTCTCGCTTGTAAGCGAGACGCCATAAAAGGTCGTTCTCGTGCCAGTCGGTGTTTTCTCCCAGGTTTCTCCTCCATCGGTCGTCTTGACGATCGTGCCGTAATATCCTGCCGCAATCCCGGTATCGGCATCGAGGAAGCTTACGCCATATAGGTTCCATGTCGTTCCGCTCTCCTGTACCGCCCATGTCTCTCCACCGTCGGTTGTCCGAAGGATCGTGCCGTATTCACCCACGGCCGTGCCAATATATTCGTTTATGAATGTCACGTCATGAAGGGTATAGAACCCGCTCCAGGCCTCCGACTGTACGGTCCAGCTGTCACCGCCATCGGTCGTCCTGAAAATAATACCCCAGCCGCCGACGACCGTGCCGATATTCGCATCGACAAACGATACTCCATATAAAGTCATAAGATCCGGATTCGCTGTTTCTGTCGACTTCTCCACCCAGGTCTCACCGCCGTCTCCCGTTCTGAGTACGGTCCCGTTCAAGCCTACGGCTGTCCCGGTATTGGCGTCGGTGAAAGATACATCCTCGAGATGCATTCTGCTTCCCCTGGAAATCAGCTCCCATGTGTTTCCTCCGTCTTCCGTGCGGACGATCTCCCCTTCATCGCCCACCGCTATTCCCAGGTTGCTGCCGAAGAACGACAGCGCCTGCAGACGTCTGTCCGTCCCGCTGATCCTTGTCTCCCACGTTTCCCCGCCGTCCTCTGTGCGGACGATTGCGCCGAGCGCACCCACAGACACCGCCGTGGTCTCATTAATGAGGGACACGCTGTAGCAAAAGGGCTCGCCGCCAGACACAACCGTCCACGTGTTACCACCATCGGCCGTCCGATGAATCTTGCCGTACCAGTCTGTAACCATTCCGTTATCTGGATCGAGCAGCGAAACGCTGCTGAGGCTGGCATGAGGCGGCATGCCCTGCCCGACCCAGGTGGCGCCTCCGTTTTTTGTCCGGAGAATCGTTCCGTCAAGACCGATAACTGTGCCGTTGTCAGAATCGCAGAACGATACTCCGGTGAGATATTCGTCGCAGATGTTCCGCCTGATCCAGTTTTTCCCTCCGTCCGTTGTTTGCAGGACGGCTCCATAATCACACACGACTGTGCCGATATCGGGATGGGCAAAGCTGACTCCACGATAATAATCATCCTTGGCGCTATTCTGTTTTACCCAGGTCTCGCCGCCGTTCTCTGTCCTCAGTATCACATTTGCACCAACTACTGTCCCGATTTCGAAATCAGCGAACGAAACACTGTTGAGAGTCGCATCTGTCCCGCTGTCCTGCACTTCCCATGTAGCACCTCCATCGGTCGTCCTGATGATCGTCCCGAATGCTCCTACCGCAGTAGCGGTCACCGCGTCGGCCACGCAGATGCCACGCAGTTCCTGTCCCTGCGGTACGGGGTTCTGGATGAACCACACGGAAGAAACCGGATCATCCTCAACGGGCGTAACGGGATTGTCGTCTGAGCATGAGATGAACTGAAAGGCGGCGGCAAAGAGTATCGATAGGGCAATGGTGGTGGGTCTGGAACGAAGAATGCGGATCATCATCTCCTCCTTGAAAACCCTGCATTAAATATATTGATCCGGCACCGGCTTCAAAACAATTAATCCTGATTTATTTGTAATCGTTCTTTGTGGCGCGGAAAGAAGGCGGGGATAAAAAGGGAAAGCCCGGGGCATATACTCACTCCGGGCTCCCAGCGACGAAACTGTAGGGGGTGCGGCCGGGCACCCCGGTAATCTCCTCAGAAAACCTTACCCCCTTGAAGGCCGACCAGACTCTTCGGAGGTGGCGCCCGGCCAATAATCAGTTCGCCGCAAACTTTTTCTCTATCTCGAACGCGGGCACGATGTCGACGGGCAGGCGCGCCTTTCTGAGCTTGAGCAGCGATGCCTCCACGTCGGCGTCCATCTTTCCATACTTATCAAGAAGGCCCTTCGCCGCTTCGTAGTCGCCGAGGGCCTGGATCATCAGGATTTTCGCGGAGAGATCCTTCACGGCGCCACGTGTCCCTTCCATGTCGACGGACCATCGGCCGCTCTTCGTGTCGAAGGAGTAGACACCCTTCTCTCTCATGTAGTTGAAGATGACCATGTTCGCCCTTCCGTGCGCAGACTCGGCGCCGAAGCGGACGGAGCGGAAGAAACCGGCGAGAAATGTGACCGCTACGTCCTTTTCGAGCTCGCGGCCGAAAAATCCCTCATCAATAAGATAATAAATGTTGTGCTCGCCCACAATGTCTGCTTTCGCTTCCTCGACAGACGAGTGGGCCTCCTTCAGCGCCTTCTGCGCGGTAGTCTCCGTTCCGTCGGCGAGGGTTATCCTGCCCGGCCCGAGGCCGTGGGAAAACTCGTGCAGCAGGATGTGGTTGTAGTAGGCGTCGAAGGTCACGTGCTTCAGCTGGTCCTCGGCGATGAGCAGCTCGGCTATCGGCTTGAGGATCTTGTCGAACTTGGCGTGGATGATGTTGCGGAGCATGACCTTCTTGCTCCCCTTTGCCTCATGCACTCTCTCGTCGTTGGGCAGGTTGAAGGCGAGCGTCTGGACGCCGGCCTTCGTATCGCCGGCCGAGAAGACCACGTCGACGACCGAGATCGGTGACTCCGTGCCGCGCTCGAGGTTCTTGTGCTCGTCCGGGATGGGGAGATTATTCTCCATCTTCACGAGATACCCCTTCAGCCCGTCGAGACGTACGCTTTCCTTCGGGTCACGGATGCATACGAAGGCCTCGAATGCGGCCTTGTAGTTGAAGAGGTTGTCCTCGTAGACCTCGTACGGGCCGATGGTGACATCGATCAGGTTATCGGTAACGTCCATCCAGTCCATATCGCTCTGAAAGTAATCGTTAGAGCCGAAGGCGGCGGCTCGGGAGCTCAGGAACTTCGCCAGCGACTCATTCGAGGTCAGGTCGGCCGCACGGCGCAGATACCCCGCCGCTTCATCGAGAAGTTTCTTGTACTCTTTCGAGTAGGGAATCGCTATGAGCTCGCCCGCTTTCTCTCCCCGCCTTATCACGGTGAACGTTCCCTCGAACGCCTCGCGGTCGACGGGACGCTTCGCGATCCATTCTTCGAACTCCTGCTTCGTCATGTCGGTCGGATAGAACTCCGCGCCGTCGGGCTTTATCAGTTTCGAGATGAACGGCTCGTTCTCGTTGATCCGGTCCCAGGGGCCGAAATTGATCTTGAAGAATTTGAGCTCTTTCATCATGCCCTTGCTGATCATGGCTTTACGCAACTCGACGTTGCCCTTCCAGACCTGCCTGAGAAAGATCTCGTCCATGACGACGGCCGCTCTGTAGATATTCTCCAGCGCTGCGGTCTCGTTCTTGTCGAGAAGCTCCCAGGGCACCGGGATCTTCACCGGCGCGTAGACGGCGAGCCTCGCCTCGATCGGCTTGTCGCTCTGTGCGGACACGGTATCTCCTCCCCCGGCGATGACGAGCAGGCAGGCG
>CBDUYR010000063.1:0-12913 GCA_965371515.1 uncultured bacterium
GGAGACGATAGAGACATTGACGGGGAGGATAACCGCTCCCGTCGGCACGAAGGTGACGCTGTCGGGCGAGACGAGCATCCCCGTCGATTCAGGGCGTATAAGGTTCGCCGCGGGAGGCAGTTCGGATCTTGTTCCTTCGGCTTCGGGCTTTACCGGCCGGTTCCGTGTGGGCGCGCGGGATACCGCCTATATATATGTCACCGGAGAGAACGGTCTCGACTGCGAGAGGCCGTCGAGGGTGCCGGTGATCCCCGTTCCCGACAGGCAGCCCACAATCGAGATACTCGCGCCGGACGACGGCGACCTGCTGCCACGCTCGCAGAGGGTCACGATTGTCCTGCGCGCATCGGACGACTACGGCCTCGCGAGGGTAACCCTGTATTACATGATGGAGCGGCGCGGCAGCTGGAAGAAGATCGAGATATTCCCCGACGGGCAGCCCGGGGCGGGGGGGATCGAGGGACCGTACGACTGGTCGCTCGAAGACGAGCGGATAATGCCCGGCGACAGGGTCCTCTTCTACCTCGAGGCGGCAGACAACAATTCGGTATCGGGGCCGTCTGTCTCCCGGACGGAGACGAGGGCGCTGAGGGCTCCCTCGCTGTCCGAGCTGTACGCCGAATCGCGCGACCGCCAGGACCTCCAGAAACAGAATATGGACGATATCCTCGAGGATGGCAGGGAGATCCAGAAGAGGATCTCCGAGCTTTCCGAGGAGATCCGCGCCGAGGGCGAGATGGACTGGAGCCGGCGCAGCGAGGCGGGCGATCTGCTCGAGAGGCAGAAGCGGCTCCAGGACAAGCTGAAGGAGGCGGCAGGGCGGCTCGACGAGACGCTCGAGAGCCTCGAGGCCAACCGGATGACCTCGGCCGAGGTAGGGGAGAAGCTGGAGCAAATACAGTCGCTCATCCGGAAGATCGAGAGCGAAGAGCTGCGCGAGGCGATGGAGAAGCTCCGGTCGATGATGGAGGATGCCGATCCCGACCAGGTCGCCGCGGCGATGCAGGACATCGAGATGACGGCGGACAAGCTGATGGAGAGCCTCGACCGGACGATAGAGCTCCTCGAGAGCCTTCTCGACCAGCAGAGGGTCGAGGAGATGATGAGAAGGATGGAGGAGATGATCGCGGAGCAGCGGGAGCTGCGAGATTCGACGCTTGCCGGCGGCGACGAGGAGACGGCCGACGATCAGGAAAAGCTGGGAGACGAGTTCGGCGAGTTCGAGGAGGATCTCGCCGAGTTCTCCGAACAGTCGGAGGACTCGCGCACACCCGGCCTCGACGAGACGGCCGAGCAGGCTTCTTCCTCGGGCGTGGATTCGCTGATGAAAAAGGCCGCGGCAGACATACGCGAGGGGCAGATGGACGGGGCGTCGTGCAGCCAGGGCGAGGCGTTGAGCAGGATGCTGTCGCTCTACACGAAGCTCGGGAAATGCCAGATGTCGATGTCTTCATTTGTGGATGAGCAGGTCAACGAACAGATAGAGCGCGCCGTTGTCGAACTGATCGAGACCTCGAAGCTCCAGGAGAAGTACGCCGCGTCGCTGTCGTCATCGGGCGGGAGGATGCCTGTGCGCAGTATGATAGGCGGGCAGCTCGAGATAAGGGACGCCGTTTCCACGATAACCGACGACCTCTACCTGCTGGCGCGAAAGAGTTTGAGCATCTCACAGGATGCCTTCACCGAGCTCGGTATCGCTATCGCGGCGATGGAGGAGGCGATGAACCAGATCGAGACGAGAAAGACGGTAGAGGCGGCGCGAACGGCGGCCCGGGTCCCCGAGCGGATCAACCTTGCCGCTATAAGGCTTCTCGAGTCGACCTCGTCGAGCGGTTCATGCTCGGGGGGAGGCGGACAGGGGATGCAGCAGCTCTCCGGCGGCCAGATGAAGATCGACAGCCAGATGCGAGACATGCTCGGTGGACAGGGAGGGCCCTGGTCGATGGAGCAGCGCGCGGCGATGTCGCGGCTCGCCGCGGAGCAGCGCAGCATGGACGAGCTCCTCCAGCAGATCCTCGAGGAGGGGGGCGGCTCGCAGCAAATGCTCGGCGACTTGAGCGACCTCGGTGGTGAGATGGAGGAGATCGCGCGCAGCCTCGAGCGGGGAGAGCTCGACAGCGAGCTCCTCGAACGAGAAGAGCGCGTGATGAGCAGGCTGCTCGAATCGCAGCGGTCGCTGAACCGCCGCGACTACAGCAGGCGCAGGGAGAGCCGGACGGGCGGGGACCTCAGGGCCCTCGACCTGGGTCCCAGGACGTATGCGCCCGATGAGAGGGAACTCCTTCTCGATCGGATCAGGCGCGCGATGAGGGAAAAGGGCCCCGCCGAATACGAGGAGCTCAACAGGCTATACTTCAGGGCGCTGTCGGGGAAAGCGAGGGAGTCGCGATGACCAGGGCCGCTGTATCCGCACTCCTTCTTTTCGCGCTGGTGCTCGGAACTCCCGGCATGCTTTCGGGGCAGGAAGAGGGGCTCGACGAGGCTGCTGCCGCGCTGCTCGCCAAGGCAAACATTGCGTTGTCCCTGGGGCGTCCCGCCGATGCGATCGATCCACTGAAGGCGATCCTCGCGAGGTATCCCGGGCGTTCCGAGGAGGCGATCCTGCTGGCCCGGTGCTACGAGGCGGCGGGGATGTTAAGCGAGGCAGTTGAGTTTCTCGAAGAGGCCCGGAAGAGATGGCCCGGCAAGTTCCGGTTTACCGAGTTGCTCGGGGTGGCATATCTCGAGATGGGGATGCCCGACAAAGCGGTCGAAGTATGGCATTCGGTCATAGGCGACGACGAGATCAGCGTTGGGCGGCGAATGCAGGTCTCTGGGCTGGAGTGGAAGGCCGGGATGTTCGACCGGTCGATAGAGACGCTCAAGGAAGCACGAAAGTTCGAGAGGTACTACGTGCGGCTGACCGCCGAGATAGTGAGGAGGGAGAAGACGAGGGGGAACTACCGCGGTGCGTTCCTGGAGGCGCTCTCCGGGTTCGAGATGGAGGAGAGGCCCGAACTTGGGCGGGCGAAAAGGGCGATATCGTTGTTCAGGGAGGCGGGCAGCCCTTCGGAGCTGGTTGCTGTCGTCGATTCTTTCGCCGTGCACGGGAAAAAGAACGCTCCGTTCTTCATCGCCCTGCACGCGGCACTGCTCGTCGAGATCGACGATTACAGATCGGCGGCTCACTACCTGATTCTCGCCGGCTCGGGAGAGGTGCCGGAAAAGGACCTCTTTTCGTTTGCGCTGCATCTCTACTCGCAGGGAGGGAAGGCGGGAGATAAGGCGTTCGAGGGATACCTGGAACGGACCTCTTCCACCTTCGTTCGAAAATACAATGATTCGCAACGCGCTCCCAGGCTCCTCCTCGAGGGAGCGGAGCATGCCGAGTACGCCGCGAGACGCGGCGGCCCCGGCGAGCAGGCGGCCGCGGAGAGGGCCGTGATAATGGCGGACAGCACGATATCACACAAGCGAGGCCGGCCGTACGCGGAGAAGGCCCTGCTGATAAAGGCGAGGGTGTTGCTCGAGCATCTGCACGATCCCGGCGAGGCCCTGCGGGCGGTCGATTCGGGGGCGTGGCGTCACCAGAACATGGCGCGCGAGGCTGCGGCCATCCGTCTCGAAGCCCTCATCCTCTCGGGCCGCTGGGACGAGGCGATCAAGAGGTTCGACGCGCTTGTCGCGTCTCCGGATTCTTCGCTGGCCGCCTCGGGGAAGTACGGGAAGGGCATGGTGCTGTTTTACCGCGGAGATTTCGAGGAGGCGGCGAAGATCCTTTCCGAGGTAGCCGCAGAGGCTCCGTGGAGCAAGTGGGCGAACGACGCCCTCGAGACGGCCGTCCTGATCCGCAGGGCGGAGAGCGAGGATCCCTCCGTCCTGGCCGCTTTCGCTTCGGCGATGGCAGCGGGCGGAAGCGGCAGATATGGCGAGGCGGCCGATTCGCTCGCCGCCACCGCTGTGAGATATCCCCGTTCGGCGCTTGCCCCCGAGGCATTCTATGAGAGCGCCCTCCTGCTCGAGAGAGCGGGGCGGCGGCCCGAATCGATCGCGATGCTCGAGAAGATCGCCGAGGCCTATCCGCTGAGCAGGGCGGCCCCGCGGGCGGTCGAGACGCTCGCGTCTCTCCTCGAGGAGGAAGACCCGCAGGCGTCGGTCCGGTGGTACGCGCTCTTTCTCGAGCGGTACGGGGAGGATCCCTGGGCCACCAGGGTGCGCAGCAGATACATGAGGCTCAGGAAGAGCCTTTCGGCGGGCCGGCAGGAAGAGGTGGACGAGACATGAGAATATTGAGGGTCCTGGTAACGGTCGTGGTTTTCATCTCGCTTTTACCGGCGGCGGCGCTGGCCGACTTCCTGGTGCCCATGGACCTGTCGCAGTCGAACCACCTCAAGGCGTACGGTCTCGCCTGGCACGTCCTGGCCGCGGGCGGGAACGTCAGGTGGCTCCTCAACTACCGCGGCGGCTCGTTCCTCATGCCGGAGACGGCCGGAATCACGCGCGAGGCGCAGGCCAGCGGCGTGAGGATGGAGAGGATCGGCGGTTCGGAAATCGCGGCGATACTGCAGGAGATGGACGCCTCCAACATGGAGGTCGTCCTCCTCGAGAAGGCGCCGGAGATAGCGATCTACGCCCCTCCGAACAAGCAGCCGTGGGACGACGCGGTGATGATGGCCCTCGAGCACGCCGGGATACCGTACAAAACGATCTACGACCGCGAGGTCCTGGCCGGCAGCCTCCAGCTCTACGACTGGCTCCACCTCCATCACGAGGATTTCACCGGCCAGTACGGCAGGTTCTATCGCGGGTACCACAGTGCCGAGTGGTACATCAGACAGCAGATCCTCTTCGAGGAGATCGCAGAGGCGCTCGGATACTCGAAGGTCTCCGAGGAGAAGAAGGCGGTTGCCGAGATGATCCGCGAATATGTGCGCAACGGAGGCTTTCTCTTCGCGATGTGCTCGGCGTGCGACACGGTCGACCTTGCCCTCGCCGCACGGGGCATCGATATCGTGCCGCACCAGTTCGATCACGACGGGACGACGCCGGGCTGCCAGGAGAAGCTCGACTACGCGAGGTGTCTCGCCTTCGAGGGCTTTGTCCTCGAGATGAACCCGATGGTCTATGAGTTCTCAGATATCGATATGACGATGGAGGCCGCGATGAGGGGCGAGGGGAACGACTGGTTCACACTGTTCGAGTTCTCCGCGAAGCACGACCCGGTGCCGACGATGCTCGTGCAGAACCACGTCTCGGTGATAAAGGGGTTCATGGGACAGACGACCTCGTTCAGGAAGAGCCTGCTGAAGAAGAAGGTCCTCGTGATGGGAGAGGTCAGGGGAAGCGACGAGGTCCGTTACATACACGGCAACTTCGGGAAGGGGACGTTCACCTTCTTCGGCGGCCACGATCCGGAAGACTACCAGCATTTCGTCGGCGACCCTCCGACAGACCTCAACCTCTACCCGAACTCACCTGGATACAGGTTGATCCTCAACAACGTCCTCTTCCCCGCGGCGAGGAAGAAGGAACAGAAGACCTGATGAAGATATATCCCGACTACGCCGACCCTGAAGATGCGGAGGAGATCTGCGCCCTGATCGTCCGGTGCCGCGACGCGATGGCTGAGAGCGGGATGGAGCAGTGGCCGGAATTCTATCCCGACATCGATGTAGTCAGGGAGGACATCGAATGGAGAAAGCTTCATATTTATCGCGAAGCGGGTGCGGCAGTCGCCGTGATGACGATAGACAATGTCCAGCCCGAGCCATATTCTGACATTGAATGGAAGTACGGCGAGCGGTATGTCTGCGTACACCGCCTTGCCGTCGACCCCTCCCGGCAGCGCGAGGGGATCGCGGCGGCCATGATGTCTTTCGCCGAGTTATATGCCACATTGGGTCATAGTTACAGTGTGCGCCTCGACACCTACAGCCTCAATGCGGCGGCGAACAGTTTCTACGAAAAGATCGGATACGAAAAAAGGGGGACGATCCAGTTGCCCAAGAAACCGGACAGGTACAACTGCTACGAGAAGGCCCTGATGCCCGCGGCGCTGCAATCGTTTGTTAAAAAAAGCAGGAGCGTGAGGCGGTTCAAAGAGAGCGAACCGGTGAGCCGCGAGAAGTTGCAGCTTCTGGTAAAGCTGGCGAGGCTGGCACCCTCGGGTGGAAACAAGCAGCCGCTCAAGTTCATTCTTTCACATGAGATAGAAAGAAATGCGATTATATTTCCTCACCTTGCCTGGGCGGGGTACATCAAGGACTGGGACGGGCCGGCAGAGGGTGAGAGACCTGCCGCCTACATCGTCATCCTGGGCGATACGGAGATCTCGAGAACCTTCGGGTGCGACCATGGTATAGCCGCTCAGGTCATGATGCTCGGGGCGGCCATGTGGGAGCTCGGGGCATGCATCATCGGTTCTGTCGACCGGAAGGTCCTCGCCGCTGCGCTGGGCCTCTCGGAACGGTACGAGATACTCCTTGTCCTCGCGCTGGGGGAACCGGCCGAAACGGTACTCCTCGAGGATGTCACGGAGGAGACCGGTATCAAATACTGGCGGTCGGCCGACGGCGTCCACCACGTGCCGAAGCGTTCTCTGGCAGACCTTATCATCGAACCGTAAGATTTTTTAACGCGGGAGCATCCCCTCGTCGCGCAGTCTCTCCATGATCGCTTCGACCTGCCGCTCCATCGCGTCGTGGTGGGATCCTTTCCAGTAGATCCGGCCGCACTCCCTGCATTCGTGAAACTCCCTGAAATCACGCGCAATACGCGGCGGAACACGCTGCGCGGCTTCTTCCGGGGAGATGTCACGCAGGGTGGTGTTGCATTCGAGGCAGAGGGTGAACGGCTCGATCGCAGGGATCTCCCCGATCGCGGCAAAAAGCTCGACGATCCTCTCCGGGGTGGACGGGCGGTGCAGGATCACGGGCGGAGGACCGAGCCTGTCGAGGCTGCGCTTGGCTGTTGTAACGGCTGTGCGCCCGGCGCTTTCGGCGTCGGAAAGAAGGTACGGACTCCTGCTCTCGCCGACGAGCTCGCAGTCGCAGCCGAGCATCCGCATCTTCCGGCAGAGCCTGCCGAGCATTCCGTCCATCAGAAAGCGTGGTCCCATCGTCACTGTGCCGCCGTCGTGGAGGTGCGCAGAATATTCATTTTTCCTTGACAGCCTATCAGAAACTCATAAAGATATGTACCCACAAAGGTAGGGTTGTCGTGTTCAGGTGGGTCTAACGCGGAGATGGAGGTGACAAGTCCGGCTCGAGGGGATGCCGGATGGGGAACATGTCGGAAGACTTCACAAAGTGTCTGAAATGTAAAAATGGTGTTCTTCTGCCTCTTTCGGACTACGGAAGGGACGGTGCGCCGATACGCTACAAGGCATGGGTCTGCAACAATCCGGATTGCGGGTTCAATATCAGGATAGACAACGGCGAGATCAGTTACGGAAAAGAACTGGGCTTTTCATCTAAATAGCCCGGGCCGCACAACTTGACGACGACAGAGGGGGGACGCGGGTCCTCCCTCTATTTTTATGTCCGGGAAGCCGTGTGCCTGGCCAGCAGCGCCAGCGCGGCGAGCAGAATGATTATCGAAACGGCAAGTCCGACGGCGTCAGGCGACGACCACTCGAAGTCCTGTATCGTCTCCTCGCTGATGCCGTTGAGCCTGTAGAGGGAGAAGAGGTTGAAGAGGGCGTGTATAATCACGGTGTACGTGAGCACGCCCGTCCTGTAGAAGACATACGCGAGGATGATTCCGAGGAGAGTCACCCCGGGGATGACGTAGAGCACTCCGTGGGAGATGCCGAAAACGAGGGCGGAGAAGAGGATGGCGGCCGCCGCGGCCATGTTCCTGTGGAAGATGCTCTGTATCACGCCCCTGAAGAGAATTTCCTCGCCGAGAGGGGTTATTATGCCGAGCCCGAGCGCCATCGCGGCGAAGTGCCAGACCCCTTTGGGCTTGAACGCGAGAAGAATGTTGATATAATCGGAGTCCACCGCCCGCCCCCGTCTGAACAGCCATGAGAGCGCGTCGACGGGGTAGATAGAAGCCGCCGCGATGACGATCACGAGAGCAGCCGTAGCGGCGTCCGGGACGAGCAGCCTGAACTCACCGGTGAAGCTCAGGCGATACCTTTTGGTAATTATCATCAGGGGAAGGATATAGCCGAATATCCCTGGCAGGATCACCGACAGGACGACATTCCCGTTGAGATAGAGGATCCCCAGAAGGGACGAGGCCATCAGATAGCAGGCGAAGGCATAGACGAGCAAGATCCAGTTGTTCATCCTGCCGAAAAGGCCCGGCTCGCCGGCGGGCTCTTCCCCTTCGGGGCCGTATTCTTTGTTCCTCTCTTCCACGGGGATTGACTATATCGCCGGCCGGAAGGCCGGGCAAGCGGAAAGGGTGTCATGATAAAGCTCATCATCTTCGATCTCGACAACACACTGACCGACTTCATGAGGATGAAGGACGAATCTATCAACGCCGCGATCAGGTCGATGATCGACGCGGGGCTCGATTTTCCCGAGAAAAAGATCCACAAGGAGATCTACAGGATATACGACGAGGAGGGGATCGAATACCAGAAGGTCTTCAACAAGCTCCTTACAGACCTGATAGGCAATGTCGACTACCGCATCCTCGCCGCGGGGATAGTCGGTTACAGGAAGGCCCGCGAGGCGGCGCTCGTCCTCTACCCGCACGTCAATCGCACCCTGCTCACTCTGCTCAAAAAGGGCCTCAAGCTCGCCGTCATCTCCGACGCTCCGAGGCAGGAGGCCTGGATGCGGCTCTGCTACCTCGGGCTCCACCACATGTTCGACACGGTCATCGCTTTCGAGGACACGGGCGAGCGCAAACCGAGCCCTGTGCCCTTCCGCCTCACGCTCGAGCGCATCGGCATCGAGCCGGATGAGGCGCTCATGGTCGGGGACTGGCCCGAGAGGGACATCGCGGGGGCCGCTGAGCTCGGAATACACACGGTCTTCGCCAGGTACGGGGATACTTTCGGGACGAGAGAATCGGGAGCGGAATACGAGATAAGCGACATATTCAAGCTCGTCGGCATCGTCGACGAACTGAACGGGGAACAGCAGGAGAGGGAATGACATGCACGTCGTGACGAATGAACAGATGAGGCTCCTCGACGAGGAGACGATCAAGAGGTTCGAGCCGGGACTGACCCTGATGGAGAGGGCCGGCCAGGGGATAACAGACGCGATCTTCGAGCTCGCCGGCGGCGCGGAGAACCTCTGCGTCTCGATCTTTCTCGGCCGCGGCAACAATGCCGGCGACGGGCTCGTCGTGGCGAGGCTGCTCGCCGCCGAGGGCGTCAAGTGTACATTGTTCTACCTGCACGAGCCGAAGGACTTCTCCCCCGACGCCTTCAAGAACTACGCGAAGCTGTCGAGATTACGCAAGACGGGCGCGATAGAGGAGGTCACCCTGTATCTCCAGGGATGGGAGGACAAGGTCATAAAGGGATTCGCCGAGTGCGACCTGATCGTCGACGCGCTTCTCGGGACTGGGATCAACAGCCCCATCAGGGATAACTACGCTGAGATCATCGGGCTTATCAACCATTCGAGGCTTCCCGTAATGGCGGTCGACATCCCCTCAGGCGTCAACGGGACGACAGGAGAGGTGATGGGAACGGCCGTGATGGCCGACATCACCGTGACGATGGCTCTCCCGAAGACCGGTTCGATATTCTATCCGGGCAAAGCGTTCACCGGATCGCTAGAAGTGGTCGATATAGGCATCCCGGAAGAGGTGATCGAGGCCGCGGGGATCGACACGTGGGTCCTCGACGATATGGCCGCGCTGGCCGATATGCCCCAGCACAGCCCCGAGGCGCACAAGTTCGAGAGGGGAGCCCTGCTCGTCGTCGCCGGGAGCACGAGATATGCGGGTGCGGCCTGCCTTTCGGCAGTCTCGGCCCTGAGGACCGGCTGCGGGATCGTATATCTCGCCGGCCCCGAGTCTATACGTACCGTCGTCCAGACGGCGTATCCCGAGATCATATTCGTTTCCCTGGCCGAGACGGATTCCGGCTCGATAGCCGGATCTGCGATCGACATGATCTTCAATGAGATAAAATTCGACGCGGCCGCGATAGGGCCGGGGCTTACGGTCGAGGAAGAGACAGCGCAGTTCGTGCGCGACTTCGTCTCCCGCTGCGAGAAGCCGCTGCTCATAGATGCCGATGGAATAAATGCATACGAAGGACGCTACGACGAGCTGAAATCGCTGGCTGAGGGCAGGGGCATCATACTCTCCCCCCACTCGGGGGAGCTGAAGAAACTGACCGGCATCGACGTGCCGACAGGGCCGGACGAGAGGGCGGATGCCCTGAGGAAGCTCGTCTCCGGCACGGGGATCACGCTCGTCCACAAAGGGGCTCCGACCATCATCGCGCATGCGGGCGGGCGGATCGACGTCAACGTCCACGGCCATCCCGGGCTCGCCACGGCCGGCAGCGGAGATGTCCTGACGGGGGCGATCGCCGGATTGCTGGCGCAGGGCGCTGCGCCGGACGAAGCGGCGCGAGCCGGAGTCTATATCCATTCGAGGGCTGCCGAGATAGCCGCCGAACTGACCGGCGAGCGTGGTATGATAGCGGGCGACTGCTCCGACTCCCTGCCGATGGCTGTCAGGGAGCTCGAGGAGCTCACGCCATAATGAGAGAGGGGTCCCCGTGAAAAGATTCGGCTGCAAATTTATCCTGGCAACCATCCTGTTTATTGCAGTTTCCGGTTCCGCGACGGCTCAGACATTCATGTTCAAGAACATACCGAAAGACAGGCCGCAGATCGGAATACGGTTCCTGAGGCCGAGTTTAAAAAGCGACAGTGACTTGAGCGCTTTTTCCGGCATCTATGATGTTACGCTCAGCCTTGCGGTCAACGAAAAATGGAGTATCGATGCTTCATTCCCTTATACAAAGGTCTCCTTCGGTGAGAACGGTGACTCTAACGGTTACATGGGTAACGTTTACGCAGGTCTGCAGCACATCAGCAAGAAGGGGAACAGGAGCACCATATTCTCATTCGGTGCGTTTATGCCGACAGGTGAAGATGCTTTGGAGCATATGATCTTCGGCATGCTCACCAATTATGAGGACATGTTCAAATACTATCCCGAAGCCTGGACTCTCTATGGCAACTTTGCTTATTTCGACATCAAGAAAGGCGGAGCGAGGCTGGGCCTGGAAATCGGCCCGGATCTGTTGATTCCGTCGGGGGATGACAATGATGATCCTGAATTCCTCATGCATTACGGGCTCACCGCCGGGTACCAGGGAGAGAGTTTCGCAGCCATCACCGAGCTGATCGGCCTGGCGTGGCTGACCGAAGATTTCGATGAATCCAGCGACCGCTTCGCGCATTCGATCAATTTCGGAGTGAGTTATGTCAGCGAGCACTTCCAGCCCGGTGTGTTCTACAAGATATACTTCAAGGATGACTTCAGGGATGTAGTCGACGGAGTCCTCGGGGTCAACCTGGAATTCACTCTGCAAGCTGTGCAGTCCCCATAAGGGACGCGACAAATCCGAGGTGGATGAAATGCCAGGTCAAATAACGGGCTATTACAGTGTGCGCAAAGAGAAGCTCCTGAAGGATTTTGACAGCACCTCCGAGTTGATGAAAGCCTCGCTTGCCGCGCGCTACGGCAAGGAGTTCGCCGGCACGCTACAGAGAGATGTCCGCCAGGAATATGAGAAGCTGATCCCGGAGATCCCATACATCAAAGGCCCGCGCGGAAGAATGCTCAACAGCTTCCTTCTCATCACCGCCCAGGAACTCGCGGCCTATAAGGCGATGAAGAAACATGGCAAGATGCCTGGAGAGGCATGGGAGCTGTGCCACGAGGCGCTTCGCTTCAGAATGGCGGAGATTCCGCAATGGAAGCGTTGGCTGATGAGGCGTTTCATGTTTTCTTGCCTTGTGAGAAAGGTTGTGGCGAGACGAGCCCGGAAACAGCAGAAGATTCTTATGGGTGAATTTGAGATCGAGTATCTCATCGGCGAGAAAGACGAATTCGATTATGGTGTCAATTACCTTCAATGCGGCAATTACAACTTTGTGAAAAACCACGGGGGAGAGGAATTTGCCCCGTACGTCTGCATGTCAGACATTGCGTTGAGCGAGGCCATGGGGTGGAGCCTCATCCGTACGCAGACGCTTGCCGACGGCTGCGAGCATTGCGATTTCCGATTCAAAAAGGGGGCAGCAACGCAGATTTCCTCGAAAACGCCTGAAGTGCAGGAATCGATCGAGAGAATACGCAAGAAGGAGACCAGCCAAGGCGCTGAGGCGGACGGCTGAACGCCGCCTCTGAGCCTGGCCGTCAGCTCTTTAAGAGAGTCGTGAGCAATTGGAAACGTTCACCGAACCCAGGGAATTCGTGGAGAGCACGCGCTACTCACAGGACCGGCGGGATGCTCTCGAAGCGCTGGATCTTCGAACCATCGACGAGCCGCTCGTGGAACTCATCGATGGATTCGCCAGGTTGCCTAACTGCTTCACCATGCAGAGCTGCTACGGCCACTTCCTGCATGCCCCCGGGCAGGACATTCACAGCCTGGATCCCCTTCCCTCCAGTGATGTCGGACCTGTCGACTACAGAATCGCCTACATGGCATTCTGCCTGGAGAACAGTCCGCACGGACGGGCATTGTTTGACGCCCTGTCGCAGATCCCGGAAGGCCTGGACCCTGTGCAGTTCGGGTCAGCGGACTGGTTCTGGGAGCGATACCCCAATTCCTACGCGCTGCAGGTAGAACCCACGAGGTTCATGACCAGGGACCGTGTCGTCGTTGACCACGCAGAAGCGCTGCGCCTCCAGCACAGCAGAGACCTCTTCTTCGGGAGAGTGAAGGAGTTGCTGGAGAGACAACAGAGTGAACACTGTCGGGGCTGACCAG
>CBDUYR010000064.1:0-12881 GCA_965371515.1 uncultured bacterium
TCAAGGCGACATGCCTGCCCGATACGTCCTGTTATGACTTCAGCGATTACTTCACGATTTCGAATTGATACAGAACAGAATATGAGGAAAGGCTCTAACCCGGCTTCGACCAGGCCAGCTCGAGTGAGGATTGCCATGCCTCCCATGGACCCAGATGCTTGAGAAAAGGAACAAACGCGATATTCAACGTCCCGTAGAAAACACGTGCTTTTAGACTTCGACGATCTTCCAATCCCTTGTCCATAATTGGGAATTCCGAGCAGAGATCATTTGCACCGAGCGGCTTTAATACTTTCCTGGCCTCGAAGTAGGAATATTGGCGTAATCCTTGTCGTAAAAGATTCTCCGTCGAACGGCCTTTCCATCGCCATGAGGCAAAGGTCCTTGCATACCAAGCGCCGATCCTGGTTGGCAGCCACGCGGCAAACCACAGACCCGTCGTATGCCCGTCTTTCGGGTACACCCTGTTGGGTGCTGTAATCACAATGATTCCACCGGGCTTGAGCTTGGAATAGAGTGTGCGCAGTGTTTTTGCCCTGTAATGGGGCAGAATGTGTTCGAATACCTCGGACGCAACGATTAAATCGATCGATTTGTCATCTATCCCCGCGAGATCATCGCTCTCATCGATGAGAAGATATGTGCAGTCATCGTAATGTCCCAAATCCTCCAAATATGTCCTGGAGAGCTCGAGGAGCTTATTATCTATCTCGGCACATATTACATGTCTTGCGCCACGCTCGAAAAAGAATGGGCTCAGTTGGCCCAGGCCGGAACCAAAATCGAGTACTGTAAAATCACTCAGTTCAGGACAGAATCTTTTTATGACGCGTCTTGGTCCTTCGTTGAACGTATCGTTACAGAGCCGTTCTCCTATGAAGTGAAAGATGCCTCGGGAATCCCACTCGATCAATTGCTCGATAAATTTCTCGCTAAAGGGCAAATCGACATGACATTCTTCGCATACGTCGGTATTCCTGGCAGCTTCATGAGTGTGGGGACCCTTTGTATGAAGCCGTCTGAACGAACCGAAATCCTCAATGTCGAACTTGAGCGACATGGCATCCATTATACCGGCAAAAAGCTGAATCCTGTGATATTCAGGAGTCTGCGAATGTGAAATGTTATTTATTCTTTTTGCATACCTTCTTATTACGGAGCCCGGAGGGAAGTTTTTTGCCAGACACGGGGGCCCACTTACTTTTCATGTTGAAGCTTACTTCCCATGAACCATCGTTCAAACGATAATATTTATCCTTGTGGAAATAATAATCCGGATACCCAACGACGACATATACACCGATATCTGATTTATACACCAGTTCCCCTCCGTCGGGATGTTTATGCCGATAACCATGGGCTGGCGCGTGTGGCGGTGGTCCAGTATGCTTTACTTTGATTTCTGGATCGACTGCCTCGGTATAATGAACCGAACTCCCGCATGCGGAAATCGCAATACACGTCGAGATCAAAAGAGCTGCGATAAGACATTTCTTTGTCCTGGTCATACCTTTCCTCCTGCTGAACGAATGGGCTGTATGTTCAGGATTTTTCGCAAGGATTAAGCCAAGTCTGTCACTGGATCCGATTTCAGGATAAATTTGCATAACTCAAATTATAAATAGTCTTTAACTCACATCATCGCTTGAACAGAAAGTCGTGAGAAGCTCATAATGCATTGAGAGAGGGGACCACTCTGAACGATATGGCGAATCCTTGAAAATGTAGCCCGATATCTGTGCGTGCCCGGCCGTTAGATGCCCCGAATCGCTGATATTCACTCATGTAAATCGCTGTACCGCTCGTCGGCTCTCTATTATAGTGTTATCCACTGAGATCATTACCTGTCTGACGAGGGAGCGGCACACACGGCGATGAACCCAAAGATCTCCATAGACCTCTCCGGCAAAGCTCCAGACAACGGTTTGGGCGAGGCTCCCTGGTGGCTGACCCCGGCCGTTTACCTGCTCCTGCTCGTCCTGTGTCTCGTCACGTACCACGGCATTTCCGACAATTACCTCTTCAACGACGATTTCTCGTGGATGAGCAGGGCACGCTACGACATGACGCCGTCGAACATATTCACCTTTCGCGTCGTCAACTTCTTCCGGCCGCTGATAAACGTTACTTTCTACGTCTTCGAGCATCTCGCCCCGGGCAACCTCAGGCTGCAGTATACATTCAACCTCGTGCTGCATTTCATCTGCTCGGTCCTCGTCCTTCATCTCTTCACTCGCATACTTGGCGACAGGCGGCAGGCCATAGTCGGAGCTGTGCTGTTCGCCGTTTCGAGCATACATACCGGCGCCGTATTCTGGATAAGCGCCAGGACCACTCTGCTGTCGACGGCCCTTCTGCTCGGCGCCATCCTCGCCCTGATCTCCGGAAAGGAACGCAGACGATTCACGGTCATCTTCTCGACGGCACTGTTCGTCCTTTCGCTTCTCGCAAAGGAGACAGCGATAACCGGGCTGCCGATACTGTTCTTCATATGGCTTCTCTACAGGAACAAATGGAAGAGCGCAGCGGCCCTGCGGACCTCTCTCGTCTCGTGGGCCACCGCTTCGGTCGTCTACCTGATCGTGAGAAAACTCGTCATCGGCGAATTCACTCAGCACAACTGGGGACCGGGTATTCATATGCTGCGGAACACGGCGGGCGGCTTCCTCTACCAGCTGTGGCCCTGGCCCTTCTTCTCCATCTTCTATCACAAAGGCACGATGCTGAAAGAACCCACTCATCCCGTTCTCCCCGAGCTGCTCGTGATCGGGGCGGTGGTCCTCTTCTGGTGGCTGGGCCGCGTAACGGGAAGAAGACGCGAGTACGCGCTCGGCTCCCTCTGGGCACTGACAGCGCTGGTGCCGACCTCGGCGTTTACGTACAGGTTTTTCTCGACCGTCTCGATCACACAGAACAGGTACTACTATCTCTCATCGGTCGGCACGATACTCATTCTCGTCCTCGTCCTCGCCCTGCTGTGGAACTCGCGGAAAACGGTGGCGAGGTTTGCGGGCGCGGCGGTCATCTGCATCTTCATCGCCGGAAGCATCATCCGCGTCGGCCTCCTGGAAAAGATCTGGAGCGATTACACGAAGATGTACAAGGAATCGATCGAGTTCATAATCACGAATGTAGAGAAGAAGCCCGGATACACGGCGGCAGCGCTCGAGAATCCGCCGCTCGCCTTCCCCTATGCGGCCGACGCCATCTCCCTCTACAAACCGGGCTGGAATGTAAGCGAGGTCGAGGGCGGACTGCAGAAGGCGCAGCGTTTCGCCCCGTGTGTCTATATGCTGTTCAATTACGACGGCAGCAGGGTCGAGAGCATTGAAATCCAGGCATTAGAGTAAGCATGAGCGAGATAGAAGAGACCAGGATAACTGTGAAGAAGGACTGGACCGGTTCGAGGCTTGACAGGTTCGTCAAGGCGGTGCGGCCCGCTCTCTCCTTCCCTGTCATCCAGACGCTGATCAGGAAGGGCAAGATCCTCCTCAACGGCGAAAAGATGCCCGGAAAGGCACGTCTCAAGGACGGCGACGTCGTGGAGATCCGCCTCCGAAAGCAGGAGACGGCGAAAGAAATCTCCTCGGAGAAGTTCGCCGCGGTAGAGTCACACGATCCGGGCAAGAGAATCGCCGCGAGGTTCGGAGATATAGGCTCTGGCATCCCCGTGCTCTTCGAGGACAACGATCTTCTCGTGATCGACAAGCCGGTCGGGTTACCGGTCCAGCCGGGCAACCGAAGCGAGCTCGGATCCCTTCTCGACCTTATCTGCCGGTACATACCGCCCACGCCGATTGATCCGGACGGATCACCTCCCTTCGCCCCCTCACCGGTTCACAGACTCGACCTCGAGACCTCGGGAGTGCTTGTCATCGCGAAGACCCGGCTCGCCGCGCGGGAGATGTCGCGGGCACTTGCGGAGGGAGAGTCTATCAAGACATACCTCGCCTTAGTAGACGGCATCCCCCAGTCACGAAGCGGAACGATAGATACGCCCCTGACAATAGAAAAGGGCGAGTCGTCAAGGGCGGTGCCCGACTGGGCCGGTCAGCCCGCGGTGACCCATTTCTCGGTCATCAGGAAGCTGCCTGGCGGATGTGCCCTGCTCGAGATCATGATCGAGACAGGCAGGACGCACCAGATCAGGGCTCATATGCAGTCGGTGGGACATCCCGTATCGGGCGATCCCGTATACGGCAGCGACCGAGGCGGCGACCGGCAGGGCCGCATGTTCCTGCACGCATGGAAGATCTCGCTGCCTCACCCCGTGACGGGAGATACGATCGAGATAATCGCTCCTCCCCCACCGGAATTCGAGCTGTGACAACCTGCCGGCACCTGCTAGAATCTCCCCGCTGTTCTCGTAAAATCATTCGAATGTGAAGGAAGGGACCGTCATGGACAAGGCGTTGATGGATTCGGCTCTTATAGCAGTCAGGGACTGCCTCAAAGTGGTCGAGGGCGAGAATCTTCTCGTTGTCACAGACACAGAACTGCTGGAGATAGGCAGGGCCCTTGTCGAGGCCGGACGCTCTCTCGGCGCGACAAGTGTGATCATGGAGATGCAGCCACTCAGCCGGAACGGCGAAGAGCCTCCCGAGATGGTCTCCGAGGCGATGAAGTTCGCCGATGCCGTCGTATGCCCCGCTTCGAAATCGCTCACTCACACCGCATCCCGCCGGAACGCCTGCGCGGCAGGTTCGAGAGTGGCTACGATGCCCGGCATCACGCTAGACACGATGGTCAGGTGTCTAAACGCCGACTACTACGCGATCGCGGACAGGACATATGAAGTCACGGCCCTTCTCGACAAGGCGAAGGTCGCCAGGGTGACGACCGCCCTCGGAACCGACCTGACGATCCCGATTGACGGGATAAAGGCTATATCCTCGACAGGGCTGATCCACGATCCCGGTTCGTTCGGAAACCTGCCGTCGGGTGAATCGTACATGATGCCCGCGGAAGAGCAGTCGTACGGAGTATTCATCGTCGACGGCTCGATGGCAGGCATAGGCGACCTCAGCGGCAAGACGCCGATCACGATAAAGGTCGAGGGAGGCTATGCCGTCGAGATCACCGGCGGCCCGGAGGCGGACGAGCTCAGATCGAAGCTCGAAGCTGTAGGCAAGAAGGCGTTCCATGCGGCGGAACTCGGCGTCGGCACCAACGACGCGGCAAAGATCATCGGAAATATACTTGAAGACGAAAAGGTGATGGGTACCGTCCACATCGCGCTGGGAAACAACATGTCGATGGGCGGCACCTTCGACGTCCCCATTCACCTCGACGGGATAATCAAGGATCCCACTCTGGAGTTGGATGGCGTGATTGTGATGGATTCCGGAAAATTATTGGTTTGATCTGTGATACTTGATGAGGGGACCGGCATTCCCGTAGAATCCCTCGGTGCCTCCGGGGATTCCGAGGGAATGCCGGTCCCTTCTTACATCGCTCGAAGTCTCGCAACACGCTCTTCGATTGGTGGATGCGTCGAGAACAGCGACTTCGCTCTTTTTTCAAACGGCTTGATCGGATTGACGATGTAGAGATGCTGCGTCGCCCTGTTGGCGACCTCCAGGACCTCCCTGTCCCCCGCGATCTTCTCCAATGCGCTTGCCAGTCCCTCGGGATAACGGGTCATCAGAGCAGCCGACGCGTCGGCGAGGTACTCGCGCTGCCTGGACACGGCCAGCTGGAGCATCTTGGCGAATAACGGTGCGAGGATAGCAAGGACCAGCCCGATGAGTATCAGCGGCCCCGAGCCCTTGTCGTTACCCTTCCTCCTGCCGCCCCTTCCCCAAATGACGCTCCTTACGAAGAAATCGCTGATAAGGGCTATCGAGCCGACCATTATACCGACCATCATCGAGAAGAGGATGTCGCGGTTCTGGACGTGGGAGAGCTCGTGCGCCATCACGCCCTGCAGCTCGTCGCGGCTGAGTTTCTGGAGCAGGCCCGTCGTTATCGCGACCGAGGCATGTTCGGGATCGCGTCCCGTCGCAAAAGCGTTGGGCGCCGTGTCATCGATTATGTAGACAGCGGGAACAGGCACGCCTGCCGCGATGGAAAGCTCGTCGATGACATTGAAAAGCTGCGGGTGGTCCTTCTTCTCGATGCGTTTCGCCCTGCTGATCGCCAGGATCATACCTGCGCCGCCGTAATAACTGATCAGCCCCGATATCATGGCGATGATCACGGCGAATACGATACCACCGTAGCCGTACCCCCTCCCCCAGTACTCTCCGATCATGTAGCCGAGGAGCACGAGGAAGGCTGTGATCACTATCACGAGCAGCCAGGAATTCCGCTTGTTCTGCGATATCTGGTCGTACATGGCAATCAGGAAAAGTCGACCTTGGGCGCCTCACGCTGGGCCTCGTCCTCGAGCTCGAAGAAGTCGCGCTCATCGAAGCCGAACATACCGGCTACGATGCTCGAGGGAAAGACCTCGGTCCTGGTGTTGTACTTCATCACGGTGTCGTTGTAATGCTGCCTCGCGAACGAAATCTTGTTCTCCGTCGAGACGAGCTCCTCCTGTACGGCGAGCATGTTCTGGTTCGCCTTCAGGTCGGGGTAGGCCTCAACGACCGCGAACAGGGATTTCAGCGTCTGCGAGAGAAAATTCTCGGCCTGCGCCTGATCCTTCACTCCCGAGGCGTTTATCGCCTGCTGCCTCGCCTTTGTCACGTTCTCGAGGACCTCTCTCTCGTGCTTGAGATACCCCTTTGCCGTCTCTACGAGGTTGGGGATCAGATCGTACCTTCGCTTGAGCTGAACGTCGATCTGCGCCCATCCGTTATCACACCTCTTGCGGAACCTGACAAGGGTGTTGTATATGCCGACCGCCCAGAAAACGAGCACCACTACTAGAATCAGCAGTATCCATGTCACGATTCATACCTCCAGAGTTTCCCGGCGTAAGCCGCCGCTTTTGAACCCGGCCCGGATTATACAGCCTCGCGGCGCGGGTAACAATCCCTCATTGACCTCTTCCGGCCGTACATAATACCATCCAGCCGCGACAAATATTCACCATGGAAGGACGGTCGATGAGAATTGTGCTGCTTGGAAAACCGGGATCGGGCAAGGGGACGCAGGCCGCGATGCTGTCCGAAGAATCCGGCCTCCCCCATCTGTCCAGCGGAGCGATCCTTCGCGATGAGATCAGGGAAAAGACCCCCTTTGGCATGCAGATCGAGGAATACGTGCTGAGGGGAGAGATCGGCCCGCAGGAGCTGATCACCGACGTCGTCTTCGGTTATATAGAGAGAAAGGGGTATGCGTCAGGATTCATCCTCGACGGTTTCCCCCGCACCGTCTACCAGGCGGAGAGACTCGACGGGCAGTACCGGCCCGACAGGTGCGTGCTCATCGACGTACCCGATGACCTGATCGTCGACAGGATATCTCTCCGGCTCACCTGCGCCGGCTGCGGCGCCATCTACCACATGACCTCCCACCCACCGGCAAGCCCCGGAATCTGCGATTCGTGCGGCGGAGAGCTCGAACAGCGCTCCGACGACAACGCCGGAGCGATACGCAAGAGGTTCGAGACATACCGCAACGACGTACAGCCGGTCATCGAATTATACATGGACGCAGGACGCCTGCTCACGATAGACGGCACTTCCCCCCCAGGAAACGTCTACAGGTCGTTGAAGGGCGTAACGATGAACCGGTAGCGGCCAACCTGTGCGATAAATGAGCAGTGTGGAACGCTACACGCACGGATATGGCATTATGAGAATCAACGAGACATCTCAGTCTCTTCTGTAACCATTCCGACCTTATATTTAACTCCTTGCATGTCTTTACTTTAACCCGTCGAGAATAGCATCTCAGAGGATTGGCACACAGGTTGCTAAAATCCCGTCGAGGGGACATGGAGTATTCACTTGGAGAGAAGGAGGTCTCATCATGAGGAAGGTCTTCCTAGTCCTTATGGCATTGTCACTGACCGGGCTAATGGTTGCCTGTTCGGATGACGATTCAACTGTGCTTCCCGAGCCCATCGAGTTCGGGATCACCACGGCTGCGATCGATATGGGCTACACCTGTACCCCGTACAACATCCAGCTGGATGCAGTCGGCGGCACTTCGCCCTACACCTGGGTAATTGCTGGCGGTTCGACTCTTCCTGACGGTATAACCCTTACTTCGGACGGCCGCATCATGGGTCTTCTGGAGAACACGGGTTCGTGGAATTTCAGCGTCGTCGCTACTGACGCCTCTGGAACTCCCAACACCGATCAGGTCGCTTACACTCTCGACGTAGAGGTTCCTGCCAATCCGTCGATCGCCATCTTCTATGACGGCGACGCGACTGTCTGCGGCGGGGAGACGGCGGCTTTCACGCCTCTCGATTGCTATGTATTCATCATGCTCGACGTGGATGGAGACCAGGATTGTGCGTTCGCAACTGAGTTCCAGGTAACAATGGAAAATCAGAACGGTACCCCGCTCGTGCTTGGTACCCAGTACACTCATTCGTATGTCACCTATCCCGAAGTTGTGGTCCTGACTATGGGCGACCCGTTCAACGGTGTCGCGATTTCCTTCAGCAGGGAAATGTACGCCGCTTACGGGACCGAAATCCATGTCGCTACCTTCGGTCTTCTTTTACTCGAAGACCTCGACAACCTGTCGTTCAAGGTCGGCCCGAGCCCCAGCTCGGTCCATACTCGTCCGATCATCGCCACCTGTGACGCGAATCACAGCGTAGCCGAGGTTGACGGACGTGCCGCAGCCCTGAACTACTAGAATCAGAAGGTCGCAAAGACACGAAAAATTGCCCCTCGGGAGAAGCGGCTCAGGGCCGTTGATCCCGGGGGGCTTTTTCTATTTGAAAAAATCCTTGATCTTGTCCTTCACGCCATCGAACAGCTTCTCCTCCGCTTTCTTCTTCGCGTTCGACTGGTCGAGCCTCACCTTCGGCTGCTTCGCCGTGCCCCCGATGTCGAGCATGAGGAGAATGTTTCCCTTGTCGTCCCTGAACAGATCTATTATCGCAGCGTACTTGGCCAGGTCCTTCATATGCGCCTGCTGCTGGGGTGTGATCACGAGCCCCGCGTTGTAGTCGAGTGAACCGTCGAAACCGAAAGATCCGGTGATGTCCCAGTCGCCGTTCTTCGAACCGATCTTCCACACCTCGCTGTTGACCCTTCCTTTCTCGATCACGAACTTCTCGGTCCACTCGTGAAAGTCGAACTTCTCGATCGAGGATATGTTGAGGCCGATCGATTTGAGCGGAGCCATGAACCGGGAGAGGTCGAGAGTGCCGCTCGTTGAAGTAGCCCTGCCCGTTGCGGTCAGGTTCTGCAGAATGTCCATCCCCGGGCCTGACGTGAAGCGTCCGTCGAGCTTCATCGAGAAGGTCCCGCTCACAAGCCCTCCTGCGCTGTGGACTCCGGAAAGGGCCCTGCCGGCGTCTATACCGTTGAAATCGATATCTATATCGTTGGTGATCCTCGAGGGATCGCGAAGGTCGGATATAAGCCTCCCGCTTCCCTTCCCGCCGGCATATTCAACCGTCACGGGGCTGGCCCGGAGAACACCATTGCTTATCCTGCCCTGCGCGTCGAGGGACGTCAGCACCGCCCCTTTGGATATGATCGAATCTATCTTCACCGAGACAAACGTCTTCTTCAGCATGAGGAGGGTCATCGGATTCGCGGCGAGCGGATTGGCTGACACCGCGCCGTCGGGCGCCCCCGTTCCCCCTCCCCCGGAAGTCTTGTCCGCTGTGAGCTTCTCCTTCTCCATGGCCTCCTGGAAGGCGACCGCATCAAAGGCTCGGCCCTCGACATATATCGACATGTCGGGGGAATTGACGAGCGCGTCCAGTACGGGGCCGGGCGTCTCGGGCATGTCACCCTTCTCCGCAACGAGCATGAGCTCGGCGAGCGCAGGCATGATGTCCTTCATCTCACCCTTGACCTTCCACGGCCTTCCGCCCATGTCGAACGAGGCGTCGATGGACTTTACACTTCCTCCGTCTATCGAAGCGGTCGTCTTCAGAGAAGAGATACTTGCCGGCCCCTTCTCTCCCGGCAGCTCATCGGCGGAGAGATCGACCCTGCCGGTGAGGTCGAGGTCCTTCCAGGCCCGGGAGATCTTCGCCGGAGTCGATTTGCCGTCTTTCGAGGGGAAGAGGTTCCTGAGCGTGCCGGGCTGCGCGCCGCCCTTTAACGAGGCATTGAGAATGCCTTCCATCCGCATCGGTTCATCCGCCGCCTCTTCAGCGGGTACCATGGCGGACACCTCGCCCAGGTCAATCTTGGCCTGCACATCGAAGCTGATATATTTCGGTTTTTTCTCCGCCTTGTCTATATCCATCCCGAAGGCGACAGTCGCCTTCGATCTTTCCGTCTCGAGCGAAAGGCCCTTCGAAGAGACCTTCGAATCGGAGAACTGCACCGCGCCGCCGGCGGTGAGTTTCGGTCCTTCCTTCAGGCTGACAACGAGTCGTTCCAGGTCGAGGCTACCTCCGACTATAATCCCGGACGGATCGGAAGCCATTCCGGCCGCCCTGATCTCGATTCCGACGGTCCCGCTTTCAACTACAAAATCCAGCTTCTCCCCTGCCTCCTCCTGAATACCCATCTCCATTACGAGGTCCATCAGCTGCTTCGCGTCGAGACCGGACGACTTCACGGACATAGTAAATTCGCGGTTGCCTTGCAGGTCCGCGACATCGCCCTCTACCTGCAGTGCCGCGAGATCGGCGATGACCAGCCTGCCGTCCTTCACGGCCGCCCTCGACAGATCGGCCGGTGCCTCCAGGCGACCACTGAAGCTCAGCGGAGGCAACTCTATCCTCTCACCCGTCTCAACCGTGATGATCGTGATCTTTCCCGCCGACACCTTCGGATCGAGGATAAAGATCGAATCGGACGGAGTCATCGAGAGCCTCGCCTCAAGCTCGTCAATCTCGACATCTATCCCAGACTGTGTGCCGGCAAGACTCAGTGACGCTCCGCCGAGCGTGACGCTTTTGACCTCGGGCCTGCGCTTTATCAGGCTCATCAATGAGACGTCTACATTAAACTTCGCCGCCGACAAGTCGACCATTCCGCCTTCAGGCAGAGCCTTCGCGACCTTCAGGCCATCTATCCGCACACCGAACCCGAACGGGAACCTGATGCCGATATCCGTGAACTCGATATTCGCAGCGACCCGCGACTCGATCTTCGGAACGATCATTGCCGTAAGGCGCTCCTTCGTCAGCACGACCCTGAGAATGATACTTGCCGCTATTACCACACCAACGATGACGCAGAGAGTAATCAGCAATCTTTTCGATCTTCTTGTCATTTCTACCGCCTTGTAAAACAACCACGGATACTCTAGCGCACCGGCCCCGCCCATTCAACGAGTTATACAGCCGGCCGGGACGGTTGACACTTGTATTATCTGCGTATATATTTACATGTAGACCTCACCGGCTAATCGCCGCCCTCACGGGGCAGGGGGATGATCACAATGTTTCCCGACAAATCTCGCGCGTTCCGCTTTGTATCAATTTCAATCGCTATCCTGTCCGTCGCACTCCTCGCACACAGCTGCAGCGACGAGATCACACCACCGGGCGACCGGGTCCCCTCACATATCGCGGGGACGCTCGTCCAAACGACCGGATGCAAGGAGGACATCTACAGCCTCCGCAGCATATTGACGGCAGACTCCGACTGCATATCATGGAACTGGGACGGTTCTGATACACTGAGCGTCATCCACATCAACGCCGGCCTCAACTGCTGCCCCGGAACCATTGTTGGCCTGGTATCCGTTGACGGCAGCAATGTCACGATCGAGGAGTCCGAAGGCGACGATGCCTTATTGTGCCACTGCCTCTGCCTTTACGACCTTTTTTACGTGATATCGGGTATTTCGGGAGGCGAGATAACGATCACGTTCGTCGAGCCGTATATCCCCGAAGGTGCTGAGATACTTACAGTGACTATCGATCTCGAGACCGATCCGACAGGAATCCACTGTGTCTACAGAGATACGTATCCGTGGGGTACGGAGTATTTCGGGGATGAACCGGTCGGGACGATAGACGATTACACCGGGTGCAAGGAGCTGGCCGGCACCTACGATTTTCCGCTTCCGTTCAGCCCCGACTCCTCATGCGTGGTGGTCTACACGATGCCGGCCGAAAACACCCTGCGGATATACCACATCAACACGGCCTATAACTGCTGCGTCCATGCGCTTGGCGCCGAATTCGAATTCAGCGAGGGACTGATCACGATAACGGGAAAAGAGTACCCGCCAGGCGGCCTCTGCGACTGCATATGCCTGTATGACGTAACATACTCGATATACAACCTCGAACCGGGCGTCTACACGATCCGCTTCGTGGAGCCCTACTGCCCGGTCGGCCAGGAGCAGCTCGAGATCACGGTCGACATGGCGCAGGAAGGATCCTGGACGTATTGTGTCCCCCGCGAGGGTTATCCGTGGAACGAGGAAACGAGCGAGGAAGAGGACCAGGCCAGACTGGACGAAATGTTCGACGGGATCGTCGCGTATATAGGAACTCCGTACTGCTCCGGCGAGGAGGACTGCCGGTACATCGGCGTGGGGTCGAAGCCGTGCGGCGGGCCGTGGATGTATCTCATCTACTCCGCGCCTACCGTCGATATCGACCATCTCGAGAGCCTCGTCAATGCGCACGCCATCTTCGAGGACTACATGAACATGAAGTACGGGTACAACTCTACATGCGACGTCCCGAGCCCCCCGGTCCTCGAGTGTCATGAAGGGATCTGCCGGGCCGCTCAGTAGCAGCGCCCCCGGACTCCATGTTCAGGCCCGCTGAAACCGCGATCCTTCCGTATTCTACAATACCGGAAAAAATTGAAACTATTTAT
>CBDUYR010000065.1:0-12871 GCA_965371515.1 uncultured bacterium
GAGACCGGGGACCAGGTAAGCCCCCTGGCAGTCCCTGATGATGCGGATGGTGCTATCGTTGTCTGGATCGATTGGCGCAGTGGAGAGCGCGACCTCTACGCACAGCGGTTAGACGCAGACAGCACCTGTCAGTGGACTCCGGGCGGCGTGCCCGTCTGCACAGCCGCGGGCGACCAACGCAAACACGACGCGATTGCGGACGGCAACGGAGGGATGATAAGCGTATGGCAGGATGAGAGAGGAATCGACATCAACCTGTACTCACAGCTTATAGATGCCGACGGAATACCGGCCTGGACGGCTGACGGGATCCCGGTCTGTTCAGAAACGAACGACCAGCTCTTGCCACGGCTTGCAACCGATGGCCGGGGGGGCGCGATCTATACATGGGCGGACCGGCGTGATGCAGTATGGTATGAGGCTACAATATACACCCAGAGGATCACTGGGGCCGGCATTGCGGCGTGGCCTGCCGGCGGAATCCTGATCAGGGAACCCGGAGGCTGGGATAACTCGATGCCGACAATAGTTCCTGACGGCTTCGGCGGGGCGATCATCGCCTGGTTCACATCGGAGCACCTGCCGGGAGCCCGGATCCCGTCGCCAGCCGAATCCAGCGCAGAGGATATCGAGACGATCTACACACAGCGTATTGCGGGCGATGGAACGATCTGGTGGCAGGAAGGGGGCGTGCCGCTGTGTGATGACCCTGGATATACCGCGCCGCGCAGCCAGAAGATACTCCCGGACGGTACGGGGGGAGCGGTCGTCACCTGGTACAATGTATTCGACATGGCTGGCATTTTTGCACAGCGCGTAAACGGTACGGGCAACGCTCCGCCGACAGGCACGGAACCGCAGCCGATTGCCCCGTTCAGCACACGAAACTATCCAAATCCGTTTAATCCTCATACTACGATCGCATTCGCGATCCCCGAGGCAGGGCACGTCGATCTTCGAATCTACGATGTCGCCGGACGGCTCGTCCGAATACTGCTGAACGAACAGAGGGTCGCCGGCAGTCACGAGGAAACATGGAACGGCGCGGATGACAGCGGCACGACCGTTGCGAGCGGTGTCTACTACTACCGCCTGAGCGCCGGCAATTTCCTCGAGACAAGAAAGATGGTACTGCTGCGTTGAGAATTCGGGTAGACCGTCCCTTGCTCTGTGTTTCATACTCCGGTCCATGATACGGACCGCCGCACTCATACTGTCTTTTCTGATACTTGTCGCCGCCCTTTCATCATGCGGGTCGCAGCAGGAGAGCGTCCCTCGCGCGAAAACCACGCTCGAGCTTGATTCGGGATGGAGTTTCCGGCAGGAGGAAGACGACAGCGACTGGATGCCGGCGGCCGTCCCCGGCTGTATCCATACTGACCTGCTGGCCGCCGGCGCAATACCCGACCCCTTTTTCGGCGATAACGAGAAGGACCTGCAATGGATCGGCGAGAAGGAATGGGTCTACGCCTGCACGTTTATCGCGGATGAGACGCTGCTGCGGCACGACAAGGTCTACATCACATTTGCAGGGCTCGATACCTACGCCGAGGTAAGCCTGAACTGCGTCCGCCTGTTCGATGCGGACAACATGTTCCGCGAATGGCGCGCCGACATCAAATCCCATCTCATCGAAGGGGAGAATGCCCTCGAGGTCCGGTTCCTTCCGCCCGGCCCGATAGAGGCCGAAAAACGAGCCGTCCCGGGATACGACCTGCCCGGCGGCGACAGAGTCTTTACGCGCAAGGCGGCTTATCACTACGGCTGGGACTGGGGTCCGGGATTCGTCACATGCGGCATCTGGAGACCGGCGCTGATCACCGGCTGGTCCGATGTCATGATAAAGGAGATGGATGCGCGGATCCTCGAGATCTCGGGTGAGCGGGCCGTCGTCGACATCAGGGTGGACCTGTTTTCCGTATCCCAGGGCGAAGCAGAAGTGATCCTCCGCAATAAGAGCAGCGACAGGCAATACACTCGGAGGGTCATGTGCTTGAGCGGGGATAAATCAGAGGCAGCCGCCTTTGAGATCTCCATCCTCGAACCGCAGCTCTGGTGGCCGGCAGGACTGGGCGATCAGACTCTCCAGCACTATAAGGTCGAGGTCTTCATCGACGGTATCCTGGTAGACTCGTCGAACCTGGACTTCGGCATCAGATCGATCGAGCTAGTCACCGAAAAGGAAGAAGCGGGCGAAGCGTTCTATTTCCGCGTCAACGGCGTCCCGGTGTTCATGAAGGGGGCGAACTGGATCCCGATGGACAGTTTCCTGCCCAGGCCAGCCCCCGGCGATTACCGCCGGCTGCTGACGGCTGCGAAAGACGCCAACATGAACATGCTCCGGGTATGGGGAGGCGGGATATACGAGAACGACATATTCTACGACCTGTGCGACTCGCTCGGCATACTCGTATGGCAGGATTTCATGTACGCATGCGCGATGTATCCCGGCGACGATGAGTTTCTGGAGAACGCGGCAATCGAAGCAGAAGAGAATATAAGGCGATTGAGGAACCATCCCTGCCTCGCTCTGTGGTGCGGAAACAACGAGAACAACGAGGGATGGCACAATTGGGGATGGCAGCCTCAGTACTCCGAAGACCAGCGCCTGGAGATATGGAAAGCGTATGAAGACCTCTTCGCCAGCATTCTGCCGAAGGCAATCGGAAAATGCGATGTTCGTGCATACCACCCTTCCTCACCGAGATTCGGCAGGGCCGATCCGCGCAGTCTGACCGAGGGAGACGCACACTACTGGGGAGTATGGCACGACGCCGAGCCGTTCGAGGTACTCGAGGAGAAAATCCCCCGATTCATGAGCGAATTCGGGTTCCAGTCCCTGCCATCGATGAATACGATAGAGCTGTTTACAGATCCGGACGGACGGCATCTCGATTCTGAGGCGATGCTGAGCCACCAGAAGCATCCGCGCGGCTATCAACTGATCCGTGAATACATGGAGCGCGGGTACCGGGTGCCCGAAAAGTTCGAGGACTATATCTACGTCAGCCAGCTCCTGCAGGCTGAGGGAATGCGCATCGGGTTTGAGGCGCAGAGGCGTGCCATGCCGCACTGCATGGGGACTCTCTACTGGCAACTAAACGACTGCTGGCCGGCCGTCTCGTGGTCGAGCATCGACTACGGCGGAGAATGGAAGGCTCTGCACTACGCGGCGAAGAAAGCGTTCGAGCCCGTACTCGTATCGACCGCGATAGAAGACGGATTGCTCCACCTCTACATAGTCTCCGACAGGCTCGAGGAGATAGGAGGCTGGATGAAGATGAAGCTCATGGGGTTTGACGGTAAAGAGCTGTGGGAGAGGACGATCGCGGTAAAAGCTCCGCAGAACGAAAGCGTAAATATATTCTCCATCCCGCTCGACGAGTTTCTTTCCGATGCGGACCGCTCGTCGGTCGTATTCTCGGCAGAATTTATCTGTCCGGGGGAGAAGCCGCCTGTTGCGATCCGTTACTTCGTGTATCCAAAGGATATGAAGCTTCCCGCTGCCGAGGTAGCTTTTGATGTGATTCAAGGTGATTCGGGAGTGACGCTCACACTGACATCCGGTGTCCTTGCGAAGAATGTCTTCCTGGATCTCGAAGACAGTCATTTCTCAGACAATTTCTTCGACATACTACCGGGCGAGACAAAAAATGTAATCGTCGACATCAACATACCGGTTGATGAGATAAAAGACAGGCTCAGGATCAGGACCCTCAGGGATACTTACTGAAAGAGGAAATCACAATGAACCGTGCTGTACTTGTCGCTGCGCTGGCCATGCTGTCGCTTCTCTCCTGCTCGCCGGGAGGCGAGGATCTTGCCCGGCATGTCGACCCGATGATCGGCACGGGCGGGCACGGGCACACATTCCCCGCCGCAACGGTGCCGTTCGGGATGGTACAGCTCGGCCCCGACACGCGGCTTACCGGATGGGATGGATGCTCGGCATACCACTACTCAGACGATGTCATGTACGGGTTCAGCCATACCCACCTCAGCGGGACCGGATGCTCCGATTACGGCGACATCCTCATTATGGCAACGACGGGTGAGGCGCTTCTCGTTCAGGGAGAGGGCGACGACACCGGAAACGGCTACCGCTCTCGCTTCACGCATGAGACGGAGCGGGCTGAACCGGGATATTACGCCGTCAGGCTCGACGACTACGGGGTCGAGGCCGAGCTGACTGTGACGGCAAGGGCGGGGATGCACCGCTACACCTTCCCCGAAGCGGAGCGGGCGAACATCATCATCGACCTTCTTCATCGCGACAAGGTCATCGATTCAGCGATCCGCATCGTCGGCAACAATCGCATCGAGGGGTACAGGCGCTCGCGGGCCTGGGCGAGGGACCAGCATGTCTACTTCTCCGCCGAGTTCTCACAGCCGTTTATATCTCACGGAGTCGCGCTCGACGACCGGGCGCTCGAGGGCGCCTCCGCAGCCTCGGGCGGGAACATCAAGGCGTTCCTCACCTTCGACGCCGCCGACGGAGCGCAGGTAACGATGAGGATCGGGATATCGGCGGTCGACATCGAAGGGGCGCGAAAGAACCTCGAGTCGGAGATCCCGCACTGGGATTTCGGACGTGTCCGCTCCGACGCAAAGGCGCTCTGGAACGAGGCGCTCGGGCGGATTGTCGTCGACGGAGGCACCGGCGCGCAGAAGACGACATTCTATACAGCGCTCTATCACAGCCTGATCGCCCCCAACCTCTACGTCGATGTCGACGGCAGGTACCGGGGCAGAGACCTTTCGATCCATACAGCGGACGGATTCGACTATTACACGGTGTTTTCCCTGTGGGACACATACCGCGCCACCCACCCTCTCTTCACTATCATCGAGCGTGAGCGGACGGTCGATTTCATAGAGACGATGCTCGCGCAGTACGAGCAGGGCGGGATGCTGCCGGTCTGGGAACTCTCCGCCAACGAGACGGGGACGATGATCGGGTACCACTCGATACCGGTGATCGTCGACGCCTGGATCAAGGGGATACGCGACTTCGACCCGGCCCGAGCGCTTGCGGCGATGAAACACAGCGCCGACCAGGACCATCTCGGGCTGAAATATTATAAAAAGTACGGATTCATCCCGGCGGGCAGCGAGGGCGCGTCGGTGTCCCGGACCCTGGAGTACGCCTACGACGACTGGTGCATAGCCGAGTTCGCAAAATCGATCGGCGAGAGAAAAGACTACGAGAGATTTATCCGGCGGGCCCAGGGGTACAGGCACATCTACGACCCGTCGGCGGGATTCATGAGGCCGCGGATAAACGGCGGCTGGCTCTCGCCTTTCGATCCGTCCGAGATCAACTTTCACTACACCGAGGCGAACGCGTGGCAGTACACCTTCTACGTGCCGCAGGACGTCGAGGGGTTGATCAGGCTGATGGGAGGTCGCGAGGTTTTTGCCGCACGTCTCGACGAGCTCTTCACGACATCCTCCGAGACGTCGGGGCTCGAGCAGCCCGATGTGAGCGGGCTTATCGGCCAGTACGCCCACGGGAACGAACCAAGCCAGCACATGGCCTACCTCTACAACTTCGCCGGGGTGCCGTGGAAGACTCAAGAGCGCGTCAGAGAGATCATGCAAACCATGTACGGCGATACGCCCGACGGGCTCTGCGGAAACGAAGACTGCGGGCAGATGTCGTCGTGGTATGTACTCAGCGCGCTGGGGTTCTACCCGGTAACTCCCGGCTCCGACATTTACATCATCGGCTCTCCCCTCTTCGAGCATGCCGAGATCCAGCTCGAGAACGGGAAGAGGTTCAAGGTAACCGCCGCGGATCTTTCCGAAGAGAATGTCTATATACAGGGCTCGACGCTACGGGGGAAACCATATTCGAAGAGCTGGATCCGTCATGACGACATCATGAAGGGCGGCGAGCTTGTCTTCGAGATGGGGCCCTCGGCGGGCTCGTCGTGGGGAACGGCGGAAGAGGACCTCCCTCCATCGAGTATAGAGGATCACCTCGTCCTTCCAGCGCCGTATCTCGATCCCACGCCTTATTCCTTCTCCGGCTCGCTCGAGGTCACGATGGGGTGCTCAGATCCGAAGGCGGAGATCCGCTACACGACCGACGGGAAGGAACCGTCGGGCAGGTCGAACGAGTACACGAGGCCGCTGAAGATCAACCGGCCCGCGGAGATCAGGACGATCGCCATCAGGAAGGGGATGGAGCCGAGCCCGGTGGTCGACACGAGGTTCGAGATGATCCCCGACGACATATCGCTCGTACTTCATTCTGAGTACAGTTCGATGTACACAGCAGGCGGCAACATGGCCCTGATCGACCGGGTACGCGGTGGCGACAATTTCAGGACGGGGATGTGGCAGGGATTCAAGGGAACCGACCTCGAGGCCGTTGTCGACCTTGGAAAAACACGAAAGGTACGGAGCATTGCGGCAGGATTCCTGCAGGAAACGGGATCGTGGATATTCATGCCCGAATCGGTCGAGTTCGCCGTCTCGAAAGACGGGAAGAAGTACGAGACGGTGGCGGTCCTCACCCATGCCATCCCGCAGGACCTCGAGGGCTCGGTGACGAGGGATTTTATGAAATCGGGGATAAACAGGCGCGTGAGGTATATAAGGATGACGGCGAAGAATGCCGGGCTGTTGCCCGAATGGCACCCCGGTGCGGGACATCCGTCATGGCTGTTCGCCGACGAGATCATGGTTGAATACTGACCATTATTCTCATATATTTACCGGTAAGCTATACGGAACAGGCGGACCGGAGGACAGATGATCGGGACCATCAGAAAGAGCAATATCTCGACCAGGGGCGGAATACTCGCCGCGCTCCTTCTCGTTGTGTCATTCGCGTCTGCCCAGGTCGCCTGCCTGACCCACACACACTGTGAAGGCGCGGACTGCTTCGAGCACCGGGAAGAATCCGGCGCCCCTCAATATCCCGGACACCACGAACACGAAACTGATCACGAATGCGGCCACGGGGCCGATTCCCCATGCGAGGAAGAGCGTCAGGATCACGACATACATCATCACTCGCATGACGGGAAGACCCACCCGAAGCGAAGATTCACAACGCCTGCCGTAGAAGCAACCTTTGCCGATGCCACCAGCGAAGAGGCTCCTGTCTTCGAGCTGGCTGAATGGTCCCCGGTGGTCGATGAATCGCCGCCCTTCGAGAGATACGGACTCATCTTCGCCGAAAGAGCCCCTCCTCTCTCCTGACCTCATAACTGATTTCATTTTTTCAATCTGAATCATGCGGCTCCGCGCCCGGTCATGGACATGGCCATACGGCAGCCCAACACATGGAGTGGAAATGAACCTGAAAGTATCGATCCTCATCATGGCCTGTCTCGTCCTGACGCCTCATCTGGTGTCCGGCGCCGAGATACGGGTCGGCTTCGAGGATATCCCGGGAATGGTGATGTCGGGCAGCCCGTTCGCCCTTATCCTGGACGGGGACCTGAGCCTCGCGAAGGCCGAGAGGGATCTCTCGGTGCGATGGACGAATCCCTCACTGGTCTGGGAGATGGAGGAAGCGGGCAACGACGAAGTGACTTCCCGCGAGTGGGTCGTCGCACTCGAAAAGGAATTCGCCATGCCCTGGTCGTACGCGAAGAAAAGGAGCGGGTCCAACCTCCGTCTTGCATCTTCACGACTCGGCTGGGAGGCCTCCAGGCGGCGGCTCGTCTCACGCATGCGGCATGGGTATGTGACGCTTAAACTCCGCGACATCGAGGCGGAGATCCTCGAGGTCTTCGAGGAAATCATAGGCGACGCCTCGCGTGTCATCACGGACAGAAAAGAACAGGGAACCGTCTCGGGCGTCGAAAAACGGTTGATCGACATGTCTCTCATCGCAGTACGGGCAAGGATGATTAAGACCAGGCTGGAAAGACGCGAGGTCATGGATGATTGGAAGACGGCTATGGGGATACCGGCCGAAAATTCGGTCATCCTCGTCTCGGAACTCGACCTGACCACCGACTGGCTGTCTTCCGGCCATGTGACGGCCGACGGATCGTCCGACATAGAGAGCCGCAGGCTCGCAACGCAGGCTCTCGAGAAAGACATCGGGCTTGAAAAGGGGGACATCTTCCCCTCCCTGAGTATCGCAGGTGGATACAGGAGCGTCGATGACCAGTTCACCGGATTCGTCGTAGGGCTTTCACTTCCGATCCCTGTCCTCAACCGTAACTCGGGCGGTATCGACCGGGCCAGGGCCGAGCACAGGAAAGCGCAGGTGGAACTCGATCTGTACGAAACTATCCGGGAAAGACATATATCGAGATTGATGCTTGCCGCCCGGGATGAAGCCGACCTGCTGAAGCGGTACCACGGGGACTTCGCGTTCATCGAAGAGCACGTCACCGACCTGGCCCTTTCGTACAAAGAGGGATGGATCGATCTCGGCGATTTTCTCGAGGGGATACGGACCTATGCCGAAGGGATCGAATCGTATTTCGACATGCTGGAAGATTATAACAACATCGTTTTTGAGCTCGAAAGGCTGACCGAGCGAGAACTCTACGCGCCGGGGAATGCCCGGAAGAAGGAGACCGGATCATGAATCTGAAGAGACTGGCCCTGCTGCCGGCGTTCATTCTCATACTCACGTCATGCGCGGCCGAGAAAGGAACCGACGGGCACGAAGGACACGATCACGAGGAGCACGCTATCAGCGTGACGATCTGGGAGAGCGGCATCGAGCTCTTCACGGAGTTCCATGCGCCTGTGCGCGGGGAAAAGACGGAATTCCTGATTCACCTGACACGCCTGGAGGATTTCAGGCCGGCCGCCGCCGGGAAGGTCAACGTCGTACTGAGGGACAGCGGCAGGATAGCCGCCTCCGGCTCGGCCGACCATGCCTCGCGGAGCGGCATCTGGATAGTCGAGGTCGATGCTCCCGAGCCGGGCGACTATGAAGTCGCCGTATCATACAACGGTGCGGGGAGCGCTGTCTTCGAGATGGGAACAGTGACGGCATTCGCGACCGAGGAAGAGGCCGCCCATGCGGGAGAGGCCGCTTTTACAGAGAACGCAGACCACGAGGGACATGATCATTCCGACGGGCACGGCCACGGCGATGACGTCGAGACAGTCGCGTTCCTCAAGGAACAGCAGTGGAACACGGAATTTATGATAGAAGAGATCCACAGGGTCAGGATGCGGGCTTCCTTCCCGACTATCGCAGAGGTTGTACCAAGACAGTCAGGATTCGCCGAAATAGTAGCTCCCGTCGAGGGATACCTGCAGATCCATCACAACCAGGACATGGTCGTGCCGGGCCGGGAGGTCCAGCCCGGCGATCGCCTGCTTACTATCTGTCCGCCGCTGGAGGGAACGGGATCGTGGACCGAACGCCGGTTCGCCTATGACAGGGCGAAGAAGGAGTTCGAAAGAGCCGAGCGGCTGATCGCGCGCGAGGCGATCTCACAGCGGGAGTACGATGAGATCCGCAAGACCTGGCTCGTCGAGAAAACGAGCTTCGAGGCGATCCTGCAGGGAGTCGAGGCGGAATCTGCAACAGATTCGGAAACGGGCGAGATTCACCTGATCCTGAAATCGCCTGTCGCCGGCATCGTCGCGTCGGTCGATGTCATGCCCGGGCAGACTGTCGCCGCCGGGCAGAAGCTGATGACGATCGTTGATCCGGCGGTTGTATGGCTCAGGGCCGACATGTTCGAAAAGGACTACTACCGCATGGGCATCCCCCGCGGAGCCGAGCTCATGGTACCGGGGATGGACGAGGCGATACGGATCGAGGAGGCCGACCTGAAGCTGCTCAGCAAGGGCGGAGTCTTTGACCGTGGAAGCATGACTATTCCGGTGATATTCGAGATAGATAATAAAGGAGACCTGCTGAAGATCGGCCAGGTCGTCCAGATGGATATATACACGAGCGAAGAGATGTCCGCTGTCGCAGTGCCAGAGAAGAGCATCATCGACGAGGATTACGCACGATACGTATTCGTTCAGCAGGGTGGCGAGAGCTTCGAGAAGAGGGCCATCACCACTGGCGCCCGTTCGGGCGGTCTGGTCGAGATCACCGAGGGCCTGCGGGCCGGAGAGCGGGTCGTCACCCGCGGGGCCTACAGCGTCAAGCTCGCCTCGTCGAAGAGCGAGACAGGCAGTGCGCATGTACACTGAAAAGAGAGTAAAAGATGCTTGATCAACTAATGAGAACAAGCCTGCGAAACAGGCTCGCCGTCCTTATCGGCGCCGCCGTGCTGCTCGTCGGGGGGGTGATGGTCGCCCTCAGGATGCCGATCGATGTCTTCCCCGACCTGACGGCACCGACAGTCACGATTCTCACCGAGGCTCACGGGATGGCCCCCGAAGAGGTCGAGATGCTCGTGACCTTCCCGATAGAAACTGCTGTGAACGGCGCATCCGGGGTGCGAAGGGTAAGGTCGACTTCGATCCAGGGATTCTCGACCGTCCACGTCGAGTTCAACTGGGGAACCGACATCTACAGGGCAAGGCAGATAGTCAGCGAGAAGCTCCAGACCCTCGAGTCGGCGCTGCCCGACGAGGTGGACCGCCCGATAATGGCGCCTGTGACATCACTGATGGGTGAGATCATGGCCGTCGGGTTGACCTCCTATGAAACGTCATTGATGGACCTTCGGACACTTGCCGATTTCATGATCCGTAAGCGCCTGCTCGCCGTGCCGGGCGTGGCGAGCGTCAAGGTATACGGCGGAGAGGTGAAGCAGTACCAGGTACTCGTCGATCCGACCCTGCTGCGAAAGTACGGTATCGGATTGAGCGAGGTATACGACGCTGCGGCCGGCTCGAACCTCAACGCGAGCGGCGGTTTCTTCGTCCACTCGGGCCAGGAATACCTGATCCGCGGCCTCGGAAGGCTGCGGGACGTGGAGGATCTGGAAAAAACGGTTCTGGCGCTCCGCGAGGGAGTCCCAGTACTGCTGCGAGACGTCGCGCGGATCACCGTCGGATCGGCGACGAAGCTCGGCGAGGCGGCGATCAACAGAGAACGCGGCGTCATGATCGTTATAAGCAAGCAGCCCGACGCCAATACACTCGACCTGACAGACAGGATCGACGGGGCGCTCGCAGAGATAGAGGCGGCTCTTCCCGAGGACGTCGTGGTGCACGCGGAGATCTTCCGCCAGTCCGACTTCATACGACGCGCCGTCGACAACGTGATGCACGCACTCCGCGACGGGGCGGTACTGGTCATCATCGTCCTGCTGATATTCCTGGCTAACATCCGCACGACACTGATCTCGGCGATCGCGATACCGCTGTCGCTCGTCGTCGCCGTCCTCATCCTCAAGGTACTGGGGCAGTCAATAAATACGATGACGCTCGGCGGGATGGCGATCGCCATCGGGGTGCTCGTCGACGACGCGATCATTTACGTCGAAAACGTCTTCCGGCGGATACGGCAGAACGATGCTGCCGAGCCCGCCGCGAAGCGTCCGTTCTACGACGTTGTGCTCGCCGCGTCGGCCGAGGTCAGGGCTCCGATAGCAAACGCGACATTCATCATCATAGTCGTCTTCATCCCCCTCTTTTTCCTCGGAGGGATCGAAGGGCGGATGCTCAAGCCGCTCGGCATTGCCTACGTAGTCTCGGTGTTCGCGTCGCTGCTGGTCGCGGTGACCGTATCACCGGCGCTCAGCTCGATACTGCTGAGGCGCAGAGCGGGCAAAAGCGGCGACAGCCCGGTGATCAGGTGGCTGAAGAAGATATACCAGCCCATCCTCGAATGGGCGATACATCACGGCCGCACGATCATGGTCGTATCGGCAGTTCTCGTCGTGCTGATCCTTGCCGTCTTCCCCTTTCTCGGCAGGTCGTTCCTGCCCGAGTTCAACGAGGGGACACTCAACATCAGCGTCGCGACGATACCCGGCACTTCGCTGGAAGAATCGGACAGGATCGGCGATATGGCCGACAAACTGCTGCTCGAGGTGCCCGGAGTCGCGTCGGTAGCGCGCCGAACGGGACGCACCGAGCACGACGAGCACTCGCTCGGCTCCCACGCCCATGAGCTCGAAGTCGTACTCGAGGACGAGCCCTCCAAGGAGGAGATACTCGAGGGGATCAGGACCAGGCTCGAGCTGTTGCCCGGAACGATATTCATAATCGGGCAGCCGATAAGCCACAGGATCGACCACATGCTCTCCGGGACGCGGGCGAACATCGCAGTGAAGATCTTCGGCCCCGACCTTGGCAGGCTGAGGACACTCGCCGCACGGACCGAAAAACTCATGAGGGAAATCGAGGGAGTCGCCGACCTTTCAGGAGACCAGCAGATCGATATCCCCCAGGTGAGAATCCGCGCGAACCGTCCGAAGATGTCGCTCTACGGCCTTACGATGGCCGATATCGACGGCATGATCGACATTGCCTTCCTCGGCACAACTGTGTCGGAGGTTTACGACGGACAGAACAGTCACGACCTCATCGTGAGGTACGACGAGCCGTTCAGGAAAGATCTCGAGTCTATACGGAGCTCGCTTGTAGATACGCCGACCGGAGCGCGCGTACCACTCGACATGGTGACCGACATACGTGTAGACAGGGGACCGAACTACATCAGCAGGGAGAACGTACAGCGGAAGATCGTCGTCTCGGCAAACGCCGAGGGACGCGACATCGGATCGGTCGTTGACGATATCCGCGCGTCCCTCGCAAATTCGCTCGACCTTCCCGAGGGGTACTTCATCCAGATCGGGGGGCAGTTCGAGAGCGAGCGCGAGGCGTCAAGGATCATCGGGCTGCTGAGCATCCTGTCATTCATCCTGATCGTCGTTGCGCTTTATGCCGAGTTCGGCAACCTGCGCGACACGGCGCTTGTCCTGGTCAACCTCCCGCTGGCGCTTATCGGCGGTATGCTCGCCGTGAT
>CBDUYR010000066.1:0-12708 GCA_965371515.1 uncultured bacterium
AAGGCCGCTCCGAAGCCGCCCGAAGCTCCCAGGATCAAGGGCAAGAAGCTTACCAGCAAGGAACTCGGGGCCGCGCGCAAGATAATACGGGCCGAGCGTAAGCGCATAATCATGGAGCTCGGAAGGATCGAGGAGACGATAAGCGACGCCACCAAAGACAAAGAAGGCTCCAACCAGGCTTACTCGAACCACCTGGCGGATGTCGGCACCGACGAAATGGAGCAGGAGAAGAACTTTTACTACGCGAGCCAGGAAGGCCACTACCTCAGGGCGCTCGACGAGGCGCTCGAGAGGGTCGAGCGCGGAATCTACGGCATCTGTGAGATCTGCACGCTCAGGATCGGGAACAAAAGACTCGAGGCCGTTCCATCCGCGAGACAGTGCATCAAGTGCAAAAGCGAGTCGGAGAAGAACAACAGGAGGCGCTAAGCGTGCTCTACTTCACCGTCGCCGCACTCGTTGTCATCCTGGACCAGGCGTCGAAGAGGCTGATCTGGGCCGCATTCCAGGACACCGGGGGCACCGATCTCATCGACGGTGTCCTCCGCATCCGACTCAGCACCAACACCGGCGCAGTCATGGGGATTCTCTCCGGATCACGGCCGATCCTGATATCGGTTACGATCATATCGATCATTGCGCTCATCTATTTCGCGTACCGCATGCGGTACGCCCCCATGCTCAAGCGTGTCTGCCTCGGCCTTGTACTGGGCGGAGCCTTCGGGAATCTCATCGACCGCATCTCAACTGGCAAGGTCATCGATTTCATTGACATGGGGATCGGCTCACTCCGCTGGCCGACCTATAACGTTGCCGACATAGCGGTTACGGTCGGCGCCGTTTTTCTTATCATCGGATTTGCGTTTCAGAAGGAACCGGTCCCGGAAGGGCCGCCCGACGAAACATCGGTAGACCCGGCTCCCTGAGCGCCACGGCTGTATATCTGATTCCCCTGCATGATTCGTTGTACTATACTGTTCCACCTGTAGCGTTATCATCTCATTCAAATGCATGCGCGGCTTGGACGATATGAACGAACCCAGGATCTATACCTTCATCGTCGATGAGGAGGAATCCGGCGAGCGCCTCGATTCCTGGCTCGCCGAGCATGTTCCCGAGCTTTCGAGGTCGAGGATACAGAAGGCTCTGAAGGAGGGCGAGGTCCTCGTCGGCGGGTTGCCCGTGAGTAAGCCGTCGAGGAAGGTACGCGGCGGCGAGGCCGTCGAAATGCGCTTCAGCCCGCCGAAGCCGGTGGAGGTGCTCCCCGAGGATATCCCCCTCGACATCGTCTACGAAGACAAGGGCCTGCTCGTCGTGAACAAGGCAGCCGGCATGGTCGTCCACCCCGCGCCGGGCAACGAGACGGGAACAATGGTCAACGCCCTGCTCGCCCACTGCATGGACCTCTCGGGAATAGGAGGCTACCTCAGGCCGGGCATCGTCCACAGGCTCGATGCGCAGACGACCGGGCTGCTCGTCGTCGCCAAGAGTGACGAGGTCCACATCGCCCTTAGCCGCCAGCTGATGGAAAGGGCCGTCACCCGGATCTATCAGGCCGTTGTGTGGGGCAGGATGCCTGCAGATGAGGGCGAGATCGACGCTCCGATAGGTCGCAGCAAATCCAACAGGAAAAGAATGGCCGTCGTCAGGGAGGGCGGCAGGGAGGCCGTGACGCATTACTCAGTCCTAGACACATTTCCGCCGCTGCAGTATATTAGATTACAGTTGGGGACGGGCAGGACTCACCAGATCAGGGTCCACCTGACTCATACGGGGCATCCTGTCCTCGGCGACCCCGATTACGGGGGAAGGAAGGTCAGAAAAGGGAATCTCCCCAAGGAGGAGGCCGACCGGGCGGCAAAGGCGTTGAGTCTTATCGACCGGCAGGCGCTCCATGCGGGGAAGTTGTCATTTTTTCATCCCCTCCTCGAAAAGGAGATGACCTTCGAAGCGCCCCTTCCCGACGATTTCAGGGCCGTTCTTGAGGTCTGCACGGGGAACCGATGAAATACAAGGTGAGGGAAGAGGGTAACGTGACTGTCATCGACCTGTCCGGGAAGCTGATGGGCGGGTACGATGCGGACGTCTTCAGAGACCTGGTCCACGAACTGATCGGAAAGGGCAGGAAGAAGATCGTCGTAAATCTCGCCGGCATAAAGTGGATCAACAGTACCGGCATCGGGATCCTGATAACCGGATACACGACGTTGAGGAAGAACAAGGGGGATCTCAAACTTCTCAACGTTTCGAAAAAGATAGAGAGCATCCTCTACGTAACGAAACTGAATCTGATCTTCGAGTGCTTCGAGGACGAGCACGAGGCAATAGGCAGTTATACGAAAGGATGACCTGCGGGCGTCAGGAGAAGGAGGGAGATCGAGTCCGATGGCCGAGGAAACATTTGTAGTGGAATTCCCCAGCAGTTACAAATGGCTGAACATGATCGATCTCATGTGTGCCGAGATCACGGCGGGTATGGACTTCAGCAGAGACGCGCAGGACGAGATCTCGATCTCCGTAATCGAGGCCTGCACCAATGCCCTTGAACACGGCAATAAATGCTGCCCCGACTGCGATGTCAGGGTGGTCTTCAGGAGGCTGGGAGACAAGATAGTAGTGGAAGTGACCGATTGCGGCGAAGGTTTCGATTTCACTGACTACCTGCAGCATATACCTGACCCTTCGGACATCCACAAGAAGCGCGGCAGGGGAATATTCATCATGAAAGCCATGATGGACACCCTGAAGTACGAAAAGGTCGAGAAGGGCGGGATGAAGGTCATCCTCAAGAAGATGACCGACGGAGGCGGGGAAGAGGACGACGAATAAGATGTCGCGATCCGCTTGCCGTCTTCAAGGAACAGGAACCAACCCTTCCGGACAGGCGTAATAAGATACAAGCGGATCACCCGGCGGTAATTGACCCCTGTGAACCTGTCGGAGCTGTAGAATGGCCACCTCGACTTTACTTGCTTCTTTCTACTTCATCTGCGGAGCGGCGATCATATTCCTTGCCGTTCTGATCATGCGTTTCACATCGCGGGAAGTATCGACCTGGTCGACGGCCCTCGTGATGCTGTTTGCCGGCATCGGACCGATCCTCGGAGCAATCGGCGTCATAATCCAGAGAAATCTTCCCGAGGGCACTTACCTCTTCGAGAACCTCTTAGAAAGCTTCGATTACACATGGGAGTTCTTCTTCCCGGCGCTTCTGCTGATGGCCCTCGTCTATCCGAGGCCCTACGCAGTCTGGAAATATATCAGAAAGCTCGCATTCATCCTGTTCCTGCCGCACGTATTCCACCTGTTTATGGTTCTTTTCCTCCTCAACAGGGTCAATCCCGCGAGGCTCTTTAACTGGGTGGCCGATATCCCGGTACCCTCGAGCGCGCTGGCGATCTACACGAACAAGCTGTCGAAGTCGCTGAACGTCTTCTCCGAGCTCCTCTTCAAGGCGCACAATCAGCTCTTCTCGCTGGTCAACGTGATGTATGCCGTTCTCGCGATCATTCTCGTGGCAGTCGCTATGCGCAGGGACCTGACGCCAAGGCAGAGACGCCAGACCCAGATCATGCTCACAGGCCTTGGAATAGCGATCGTCACCTACTCGTTTGCCCGCGTCATACCGTACTTCATGGCGATGGGCATCGAAAGGGCCGGCGCGGCGGCGCTGGTCAACGCCTCGCTGATCATCGGCGGCGGCTCGATCGCCTACGTGATCCTCAAGTACCAGCTCCTCGACGTGCGGCTGATAGCGAGAAAGGGTCTCTTCTACGCGGTCACCGCCACTGTATTTGCCCTCTTCTACCTGGTCATCATCAAGCAGTTCACCGGATTCATACGGAGATATACGGGCACCGAGCTCGAATTCATAGAGACCCTGTTGATCGTCCTCTTTATCATAGCCTTCCAGCCTGTCCTGATCCGCCTCGAGGAGTGGACCGAGAAGGCTCTGATGAGGGAGGAGAGCCCCAGGGTCAAGCTGAGAAATCTCAGCAACGAACTCCTCACCTCCGTAGATGCCGAATCGATGAACGAGAGGATGAAGAAGGTCCTTTCCGAAGTCTTCCAGACCAACGACGTTGAGGTGATATTCCGCGACGAGATCCTCGATCTCAAGGACGAGGACATATACGTCGAGAAGGTCCTCGAGCTTCTCGAACAGGTCAGCGAGCCTATCGGCCGGCTCGACTTCATGGAGGCGCTCGGCTTCATGCGTGTCAGAAGGGGGATATTCCGCCCCGGCAGGAAGCTGATCCGCGAGGCGGTCGACACACTTCCCGGCATCGTGAAGCACATGGCGAGCCACGAGCTGATAGTGCCCGTTATACACGACGGCGAATGTGTGGCGGTCATGCTTCTCGGCGAGAAGCGCGACGGCGGCAGGTACAGCATGCAGCAGCAGGCTATGATTTCGATGCTCTCGAACCAGGTCGCCTCGACGCTCTCGAGGATGGAGCTGCTCAAGGAAGTCGTCGAGAAGAAGGTCATGGAGGAGGAGCTGAACATCGCGAGGACGATCCAGCTCAACCTGCTTCCCTCCTCGCCGCCCGAGCTGGAAAACTACGAGGCGGCAGCGCTGAGCATTCCGAGCAAGCAGGTAGGGGGCGACTACTACGACTTTATCAAGAACGGGCGGTACCTGGCCTTCACCGTCGCCGATGTTTCAGGCAAGGGCGTCCCCGCGTCGCTACTGATGGCGTCGCTTCAGGCGAGCCTGCGCGCGATGAAGGACAGGATGACCGACCCGGTGGCCATTATCGGGGGCCTCAACGACGTAATGTGCGATATAACCTCTCCAGACAAGTTTGCAACGATGTTCTACGGGTGCGTCGACCTCGAGCGCCACGAGGTCGCCTACTCGAACGCGGGGCACTTCTTTCCCGTGGTCGTGAGAGAAGGCGGCAACGTGGAAGTGCTTGATTACAGCGGGCTTATCCTCGGTGTTAAGCCGGGCTTCCCCTACGAGACCCGCAAGACGAAGTTCCGGCCAGGCGACATGATAGTTGTCACCACCGACGGCGTTACCGAGGCGGAGAACCGGGCCGGCGAGCTGTTTGGCGAGGAGCGCCTCCACCCGTTCCTGGCAGGCCTGTACGGCAGCAGCGCCGGTGATGTGAAAGACGCTATCGTCAATGAAGTAAACAGGTTCTCCCATCCGATCGGGGCGAACGACGATCTTACTATCCTTGTAGTAAAAAGGACCGAATAGGATGTCAGGCACGGGCGATGCATCAAACGTGGCGGGCAGAGTTCTCGCCATCGATCCGGGAACGAAACGGACCGGCCTCGCCATAAGCGACGAACTGGGGATAACCGCCCAGGGATTAGAGACTTACACCGGCTCATGGCAGGCGCTGATCGAACATGTAGGCCGCCTTGCCGGAGAATATGGTATAATCAGTGTTGTGATAGGCCTGCCCCTCTCGATGAGCGGGGTGGAGCTCGAGGGAGCTCGACGCTCGAGAGAGCTGGCCGCCGCGATAGAAAAGGAATACGGAATCGAAGTCTTCCTCAGGGACGAGAGGATGACTAGCCTGGAGGCCGAAAGAGTCATGAAGCAGGAGGGCAGGATAAAGAACGCCGGAGATATCGACCGGCTCTCCGCCGTTCTGCTGCTCCAGTCATATATCGAGGAAAGGGGGGCGCGGTGAAGATCGTCAGGCACATATCCATAACCATTGCGATGATCGCCGCGGTGCTCTTCCTTGCGGCGCTCCACTTCAGCGCTCTTTACTACAAGGACGGGGGCGACCTCGACTCGCCGAGGATAGAGGTCAAGGTCGCGCCGGGGATGACCTTCGGGCAGGTCCAGGACGCACTGGTCGAGAAGGGCATAGTGACCAATCCCCAGCTCTTCCGCTGGGCGGCCTATCTCACGAGGCGCGAGAACAACATACAGACCGGCAGGTACCTCTTTCGTTACGGGGAGAGTATTTCCTGCATCATCCGCAAACTCACTCACGGAGAGGTCGAGTACACTCGTGTCGTGGTTCCCGAAGGCCTCTACATGAAGGAGCTCGCCTCGCTTCTCCAGGCGAAGGCCGTGGTCGACTCGATCGTCTTCATGGAGACGGCGACCGATTCGCAGTTTGTAACGGACCTCGGCATACTCGAGCCTACGCTCGAAGGGTACCTCTTCCCCGATACATACCTCTTCGACTGGCCGATAAGCCCCGAAGAGGTGGCAAAGAGGATGGTCTACCGGTTCCGTGAGATATACGGCATGTACGTTGCCAGGGGTGCCGACTCGATCGGGATGCACAAGACGCACGTCGTCACGCTGGCGTCGATAATACAGGCCGAGGCGATCTACGACTCGGAGATGCCGAGGATATCGGCCGTTTACCATAGCAGGATCAGGGCCGGGATGCGGCTCGAGGCCGATCCGACCGTGGCCTACGCCCTCGGAGGAGTGCGCAGAAGACTCTGGCTGAAGGATCTCAAGGTCAAGTCGCCTTACAACACCTACAGGGTGAAAGGCCTGCCGCCCGGTGCGATCTGCAGCCCCGGACGGGCGGCCCTCGAAGCGGCGGTCAATCCGCTGACGGGGAGCAACGAGTATTACTTCGTCGCCGATGGTACGGGACGCCATCATTTCAGCAGGACGTACAACGAGCATCTGAAGGCAAAGCACCGGATCAGGTATGGAGCCGTGGTCCCCGAGATCAATAGCCGCCCCGATCCGTCCGTTAGCGACGGCCCGGGGCCGGAAGCGGCCGACTCGCCCGACGGGATTTCTCCGAACCCTGAGGGAACGGAGAGCCGGGAGATGAAGGAACCGAAACCGGACTTGCCGAATGACAGGCTGCCGACGGGTGTGGACGAGGGGTAGGAAGGACGAGGAGTGGCGGCAGACAAACTCGGAAAACTCAAGGATACAATCAGGGATTGCGGGAAGGCGGTCATCGCCTTCTCAGGCGGCGTCGACTCTACGCTACTTCTCAGCGTGGCCCACGAGGTGCTCGGCGATAATGTCATGGCCGTGACGGTCGTCTCGTCGTTCATGCCGAGACACGAGAAAAAGGAATCGTCCGAGATTGCCAATCTGATTGGAGCGAGACACGAGATCGTCGAGATAGACGAGAGCGACATCGTGGGCTTCACCGATAATCCGGCCGACAGGTGCTACATCTGCAAGAAGTTCCTTTTCTCGCAGGTGCTCGATATTGCCGGGAGCCAGGGCATTGCCTGTGTCATGGACGCGACCAACGCCGACGACACAGGGGATTACCGGCCGGGGCTGAGGGCCCTGAGGGAGCTCGATGTCCGCAGCCCGTTGCTGGAAGCGGGACTGACCAAGGCCGAGATCAGGGAGTTCTCGAAGGAACGGAACCTCCCCAGCTGGGGCAAGCCTGCGATGGCCTGCCTCGCTACGCGTATCCCGTACGGCGAGAAGATCACGAAGGAGAAACTGCGTCAGATAGACGAAGCGGAGGAATTTCTGCGATCACTCGGGTTCAGCAACTGCCGCGTTCGCCATCACGGGAAACTGGCGAGAATCGAAGTGTTGCCGAAGCGCATAGGGCAGCTCATGAAGCCGGCTCAGCGCCGCCGGGTGACGGAACATCTGCGGGCCCTCGGGTTTAAGTATATCACCGTGGACATAGAGGGCTACAGGATGGGGAGCCTCAACGAGGCGATTTGCGGCGAGGAAGGGAAATCCTGACGAATCGCTTGACTTAACGGTTTTTACGGATATTATTTCCAGTTACCGGGCGGCAGGCCCGGTCTGACGGAAAGGCTTCAGAAATGGAAAAGATAAGAAAATTCAGGAAATGGATCCTCGGGGCGGCCCTCGTGTCGATAGTGATCGGCTACATCCTGCTCGGTCAGGGCTCCATCTCTGCCGCGCCCGCCCTGCTCGTTCTCGGGTACTGCATTCTCGTACCCGTCGCCCTCATATAGGCAGCCACTTCGTGGGCGATTAGCTCAGTTTGGTTAGAGCACCTGCTTTACACGCAGGGGGTCACTGGTTCAAGTCCAGTATCGCCCACCATTTTACTTCAAAAAAACGTAATTTTCATGCAGTCGGGGGATACTTCAGGTAAAAAGGGTAACCCGATCCTCCAGAAGGTCTGAAATCGTCACTGCCTGGTGTCAGCCCAACGACTATTCAGGCGGATTTTCCGGAACCTGGAAAATCCCCCGCAGATCCTCGCTCGAGGATATCAACTGTTCGACAAAACTGTTCGTCTGTGTCCCCTTGTCTGCCCACAGCCGCCTGTACCTTCTATTAATTCCGTCCCTTGGCTGAACGTAACGGGAGAATGTCCTGTATATGCGAATTCCGGTGCATCCCCGGGCGACGCGAGCCGACCCGATCAAGCGCCGGGGGGACCCCAGTGGCTGGGCAGCTCAGATATCCGCTCATTATTATTCAAGGAAATCAAAGAGATAAGGGATTATGGCATCAGCGTCGGGGGCGCTGTATGCGCCGGGAGCATCGAGAGGGCACCGGTATGGTGCGGACACATTTACTTTAACCGAGAAAAGACGATGGCTACTTGGCTTTCTTCTCTCTTCTTTTTTCCTTCAGGGTCTTGGCAGGCTTTTTCTTGGTTTCTTTCCTGGTGCTTTTTTCCTTCCCCATGATCTTACCTCTCAATCTTTCATCAACAGAGGGTTCCCGGATTCCGAGCAGACAGCATGATTATAATCTATTCGTCCTCATTCCATCAAATAGATATTCCCCGGCGAATTATTATCTCATATCGAAACAAGAGCTTTCAGTATGGCAGGTACATCGAACACTCTCGGCAGGGAACAGGCACATTTGACGTTAAATAACTTTCACAGAGTATTTTGGGCCCGTCTCCAAACCAGATCTCCGATAGACTTTTCTCTTTAATGTTTCCTATCACGAGATCGTCATGCTTCCCTTCTTTTCCGAAGCGACAGCCGCACATCCTTACATCACCATTAGCGAGAATGTCCACATGCCTGTCGAGGAAAACCTCGCATGGGATATTTTTAAAGATTAACTGTCTCTTGAGTGTCATGTTGCCTGTCAGGTGTTGCTGCTGGATCTGCCCGCACCAGTTATCCCGTAGCCCGCCGACCATCACAATTTGCTCCTCGTCTATGTAAGGAAGAATCTGTGTTCTGAAATTGCGTTCTCCGAGAACGTCTTCTCCATCTGGCTGGAGGACGAGAGTGATATGCATGGGATTTTCGAGTTCCTGGTTGGCAACTAAAATGTTCTTTATACCAGTCAGAAGTGCTTCATCCCATTTGACATTATATACCCTTTCAAAGACCTCCTTCTTAAAGCCGGGAAGACTGATATTTATCTGGATTTGTATCTTGGAGGAAAGCCGAATAAGATCCTCTCTGATTTCTTTCTTTTTCAGCATGATGCCGTTCGTGTCGAATGTGATTTTCACGATGTTATTGAACTGGCTTGCGAATTCGATGCGTTTTGATAAATATGGGTCAAGGAGAGGTTCTCCCGTCACCGGGCTGAGCCCTATCACACCTCCCCCCATGTCACTGAAATCCCTCACGCCTTTTTCATATATCTGCATATCCATGACACCATCGGGCTCGTGGAACATATAGGCGCAGTAGCAGCAGTTCGCATTACACATGCCGATTGTGTTAAAACCTGCCAGTATCGGCGGCTCTTTAAGGATGTTCTTCCATTCATTGCGACCGACAAGAGAGCGCTTTATATACCTGACATTCGATTTGAAAAACCAGTATTCACGGTAGAGCTTCGGGCTCAGCATGATTGAATTCTTTATTCTCGACTTGAACGATTGCAAGAAGCTTCTCCTTTTGGCCCGCCCCGCTTTTCTTAATGTTTTAAAGCGTACACTTCTGGTGCAGGATTGTCTAGAGAACTGTGTGGACGGTAGCCTGATATTCCCCCTTCAAACTGATCCACGACAAGAGTCAGTATTTCTGGTATTTTTATTACAGGAGGACAGATCATGCGCACAGAAAATATTGTCGAAGAACAGAGTATCATCCAATGCATGATCAGATAATACGGCGATACTGACATGATTATCGTAGAGAATATCTCGAAGAGTTACGGCAACCAGGAACTTTTCCGGAATGCCGGGTTCAGGCTTAATGCCAGGGAACGGCTGGGTCTGGTTGGCAGGAACGGTCATGGCAAGACCACGCTGCTGCGCCTTATCACAGGCGAGGAAGAGGCCGATTCCGGGAATATAATCGTGCCGAAAGGGTACTCGGTCGGCCACGTTCGACAGGAGCCGGATTTCACATGCTCCACCGTTCTGGCTGAAGGATGCAGCGGGCTGCCCAATGAAGAGAGTGACCAGTCGTGGAAGGTCGAGAAGGTCCTGGCCGGGCTCGGTTTCAGGGCGCCGGACCTGGAAAAGGATCCCTCAGAGCTTTCCGGCGGATTCCAGGTAAGGCTGAACCTTGCCAAGGTCCTCGTAAAAAACGTCGACCTGCTGCTGCTCGACGAACCTAACAACTATCTCGATATAACCTCGATAAGATGGCTGACGAGGTATCTCAACGGCCGCCAGGGCGAACTGATCCTGATAACCCATGACAGGAGCTTCATGGACCACGTGGTTACCCACACGGTGGGGATATACAGGAAGACGCTCCGCAAGATCAGCGGGGATACAGGCAAGCTCTACTCCCAGTTCGCCATGGAGGAAGAGGTCTACGAGAAGACAAGGATCAACGACGAGAAGAAGAGGAAGAAATCCGAGGAATTCATAAGGCGTTTCAGGGCCAAGGCAAGGCTGGGCGGTCTCGTTCAGTCGAGGATCAAGACGCTGGAGAAGCAGAAAAAGCTCGAAAAGCTCGAAAAGACGAAGGACCTCGATTTCTCCTTCAGGTCGAGCCCTTTCAACGGTAAGCCGGTCATGAACGTGAGGGAGATCTCTTTCGGATACGAGCCGGGCAGCCCGCTCTTTTCCGACCTCTCCTTTTCCATTGGGCCCTATGACAGGGTCTGCGTCGTCGGCGAAAACGGCAAGGGGAAGACGACACTCCTCAAGACGCTTGCCGGCAGGCTCGTACCTCGATCGGGAGAAGTGTCGTTAAACACGACGGTCAGGAGCGCCTATTACGAACAGGCAAACGTAAACAGCCTGAAGGACGACAGGACCGTCCTCGAAGAGATCCTGAGCTCCGATCCCGATGTCGATCACCAGAGGGCGAGAAATATCTGCGGGATGATGATGTTCGAGGGGGACTCCGCATTGAAGAAGATAAAGATCCTCTCGGGTGGAGAAAAGAACAGGGTCCTGCTCGGAAAGACCATCGCTACGCCGGTGAGTTTTCTGCTTCTCGACGAGCCGACCAACCATCTCGACATGGAATCGTGCGACGCTCTTCTCGAGGCGATAAACGATTTCGAGGGGGCTGTCCTCATGGTGACGCATAACGAGATGCTTCTTCACGGACTTGCGGAGAGGCTCATCGTCTTTCAGGCCGGAAAGGCCTTCGCCTTCGAGGGCGGATATCAGGAATTCCTCGAGAGGAGGGGTTGGGAGAGCGAGAGGGATGAGTCAGCCTCAGAGTTGGAAAGGAAGGCGACGGGAAAGAAAGCGGACAGAAAGGAATTCAAGCGGCTTCGCTCCGAGCTTGTCCGCGAAAGATCGAAGGCGCTCAGGCCCCTGGAGAGAAGGATCGAAGAGACTGAGACGACGATTGTGAAGGCCGAGAAGGAACTCGAGAAGCTTCATCGCGAGGTGGAAGAGGCCTCGAGGAGCGGCGACAACACGAAAATAGCGGATCTGTCAAAGAGGATCCATGCCTGCGAAAAGAATATCGAGACCGGCTTCACGCGGCTCGAAGCAGCTTCAGTTGCCTACCACGAGCAGAAAGAGGTTTTCGAGAAGCAGTTCAGCGAACTCGATCGCGGGTGAGCGACTGCTACCGGACCGGGACCGGGATCAGCTCAATCGTATGCTTCCATGACAGCGGGATCCTCGTTCATCAGGTGACCGGCCATTCCGTCCATCTTCATAGCCTTCCAGAAACTGAGGTTCTCGTGCACTTTCATGTACTTCATCGGGATGGGATGAGTGCCGATGACTACTGGTATTCCGTAGCGTGATTCTATGAATTCCTTGAAGCGGCCAATGCGGGGACATGGCGGATATCCCACGACGAGGCCGGTGGCAAGGTGGATCGCCTCCGCTCCGTTTCTGATCATCTCGTCGGGGACATACTCCACGTTTCCACCTGGACAGTCGCCGCAGAATGAATAGCCGACGAGTTCGAGCTCCGTATCCTCCGGGTAGAGAGCGAATCCTCCAACACGCTCGCGCATGGCGCGAAGGCACTTGCCCCCTCCGCAATTCTTGTATCGTCCGCAGATGATGATCCCGATCTTCTTCTTCATCGCATTCTCCTTTCCGAGCGGCCGGTATCCTCAAGGGCCGAGTGAATGGACGCGAGTATATGCCTTATTGGATCATTTGACAAGTGGACCCTCTGTCCATCAAGGCCCGTTTGCGCGAAGCCGGGCAACGATACTTCCGGGATTGAGGCAGGCGTAACAAATCCGAATCCAGTATTGCTTATCTTTAATTCTTCCAAAGAACGGCGATCATCCGGAAATGATCCAGGAGAGGACTTCATAAGGGGCCAAGGCGTTTAACTGTTGAATTAATCGCGAAAATGAGTTAAAATCATATAGATTATAAATTGCCGTCAATCCTCTTTAAAGAGTTCGACAGCTCACAGGAGACACATCTTACTGACCCACTG
>CBDUYR010000067.1:0-12288 GCA_965371515.1 uncultured bacterium
TGGGGGTTCGTAAAAAAGATGCTGGCATACAAGCACGAGGGATAGGACAGGACCGGATCGAAATTTTACGGTAGTCGACCCTGCAAATGAAAGGCATCTTATGGGATTTCTAGCAGAGCGCTACCACTACCTCTTCCGCTCCACAAAGGGATTGGTGCTGGTAGCAATTGCCATGGTGTCCGTCGTGACGGCGATCTGGGGAACGCTGTCCGGACCGATGGTCGAGTGGGGCGTAAGGGACATAACCGTCAAGATGCTCGGCATGCAGCTCGATCCGGTGGAGCGCGAAGGCCGGATAATCATGCTCTATCACACGATCGCCATGGCCATCATCGCCATAGAGGTCTATTTCATCACTTCGATCGTGCCGATGAAGAGGCACCAGCAGAGCACGATCAACGCCACGGTGACCTTCGGCTACCTCATATCGATGATATTCGGGCTGGCCTTCGCCTACTTCGGGCACAACTTCGTATTCCACGGCCTGTTCATCTTCGGCCTCTCGCTTATATTCTTCTCCGGACTTCTCCTCGCAGCCGCCCTGTGGCCCTGGAACAGGGAGTATTACGTCACGGACAAGGGGTATGCCCATACGAGGAGCGGCGTCGATCTCGAGCGGGTGGCCTTCTTCGTGATGGCTGTGGCCACGATCGGCTCGTCGATGTTCGGCGCAGTGACGGGCTCGTACTGGGGCAACGGCCACGAGACCTTTCTCGCCGAGAACCTGATCCGCGAGCCCCACAAGACGGCGCTGCAGCTCTCTATAATCGGGCATCTTCATATAATGCTCACCCTCATCGCCGTGGCCATAACGCTCGTCATAGGCCGCTGGCTCGACTTCAAGGGGATATTCCACAAGATCGCCATACCGATGATGATCGTCGGCACCGTTGTCATCACCCTCGGCGTCTGGGCGGTAGTACCGTTCGAGCCGATCGCGCATATCATCATCTATGTCGGCTCGGGCTTCGTGATGCTCTCCGCCCTTATGCTCGTCATCTTCGGCTGGCGCAAGCTGATCCACGACCGCCTGGCCGAGCAGGGCATTGCGAAGGCAGGCTTCGGGAAAAGGCTGAAGGCGCTCCTTCACGACCCGCTGAAGTTCGGGCCTCTATGGCAGATGGTCTTCATGAACTTCACCGTGAGCGGCGTCGGTATCTTTATGGCTGTGAAGCTCGACGAGATATTCCGCGTATGGCCGGCCCGCGAGGAGAGGATAATCCTCACGGGGCACTGGCACATCCTCGCGGCGATCATCGCCACGATCATCCTGATGTACTACGCCGACATCGCCGGCCTGAAGGGCAGGGCGCGCAAGCTCTTCGGCTGGACGCTGATCATCTGCTCCGACGTCGCTTTCGCCGCAGTAACGATCTTCGCGATGAAGCGTCTCTTCGTCGTGGAACTTTACCAGCAGCAGGTCGTCAACTGGACGATGGTCTTCATCGATATCGGGCTGGGAATGATACTTGTCATCCTGGCGGTCTTCATGCTGTGGCGGCTGTTCGACCTGTTCAAGGGCGAGGGGCTCTGGAAGAAGGAGGTGGCCAACCCGGAACTGGAGTTGGCGAGAACCGCGCCTGATTCCAGGGTCGACACCGGGGAGGTGGAATGATGAAACGTATAACCGCAGCAGCGATCATACTTGGCCTCTCTGTCCTGATATCCTGCTCTCCCGCACCGAAAGAAGGCGGAAGCGAGGGCATCCCCTACATCGACACTGGCGTAGATACCGAGGCCTGGGCCCTCGTCCCGGCCGGCGAGTTCTTCGCCAGCCAGCACAGTCACGAGACGATGGTCGACTACGACTACGAGATCATGATCACCGACCTGACGAACGCACAGTACGCGAAATACCTCACTGAAGCGCTCGAAGCGGGCAGCATCAAACTCGTCGACAACAGGATCCTGGGATACTATCCGGGCGACGAGTTCCACGGCTACAATCACGAGGTAGAGATAACGGCCGGCGACAAGCTCCACATGCCCCTCGGCGAACCGGGATGCCGCATCAGGTACGATGAAGATGGATTCACCGTCGAAAAGGGCTTTTCGAACCACCCCGTGGTGATGGTGACGTGGTTCGGAGCTAAGGCCTGTGCCGACTTCTACGGGTACCGGCTCCCTTCAGAGATCGAGTGGGAAAAGGCGGCGCGCGGCACCGATGAAAGGGTATATCCCTGGGGAGACGAGCTTGCCCACGACCAGGCGAACTACTACAGCAACCGTAACCTCACGGAGAAGCTGTTCGGCGAGTTCATCCCCACAACGCCTGTGGGATATTACAACGGCAACACATACAACGGCCGGAAGACGACGGAGGGAAAGAGCCCTTACGGGCTATACGATATGGCGGGCAATGTCTGGCAGTGGACCGGGGACATCTATCATTACCAGCACCTGCGCTACATGCGCGGCGGCAGCTCGGCCAACTACGAGTACAACCTCACCGTCTGGATGCGCAACAGCGCCTCTCCAGACCATTACGGGATAAACATCGGGTTCCGCTGCGTGCGCGATCCGCAGGACTAGAGGGCGAAAGTGATGCGATCTGTAGGACAACGGCTCCTGCTCTATCTTCCCCTGATAAAGGCGAGGCAGACCGCCCTCCTGCTCATCACGGGATTCGCCGGATATGTCAGCTCACAGCCGGGCGTGCTGAGCTGGGAAACGATAGCGGGGCTCCTCGGAGCCCTCGCCCTAGCTATAAGCGGCAGCACCGTGCTCAACATGGTCTTCGACCGCGACATCGACGCCAGGATGAGCCGCACCGCACAACGCCCCCTCCCCGCGGGAAAGATCGGTGACAGGGAAGCGCTGACCCTCGGCCTGGCCATCTCCTCGGCCGGCCTGCTCTGGGCCTTCTCCCTGTCAATCGTATTCGGATCAGTGGTATTCGCCGGGCTGTTTATCGACGTGGTCATATACACCCTATGGCTTAAGCGCAGGACGGCCTGGTCGATAATCTGGGGCGGGATCTCGGGAGGTATGCCGATACTGGCCGGTCGGGTCCTGGGCACGGGAACGGTAGACTATATCGGCATCCTGCTCGCCGTCTCGATCCTGCTCTGGATACCTACCCACATCCTGACATTCAGCCTGACCGGCAAGCACAGCGACGATTACCGCCGCGCCGGCATCCCGACCTTCCCCCAGGTATACGGACAGGGAAAGACACGTATAATCATCGCCCTGTCGAGCACAGGCGCCGCATGCTCGATCGCACTCGGATGCTTCGCGCTCGGCCTCGAGGGAGGGTACATCAGGCTGCTCTCCGTTCTTACGGCCGGCATTATCGGGCTCGCGATCTTCAGCATCTACAGGCCGTCTGACAGAGTGGACTTCGGGCTGTTCAAGTACGCATCTCTCTACATGCTCGGCGCTATGCTGATGCTCGTCCTCGGAACCCTCAAATGAAGAAGATATCGATCCTCGACCGGCTGGTACTTCTCGCCACGGCGCACGCTGCGGGCTTCCAGATCATAAAGGGCCTGGAGGGCTGCGGATTCTGGCCGTCCCTTTACTTCACGATTACCTTCGGCGCAATAATCCTCTCCTGTCTCCTCCTGATCCTCTTCGGCTTCGATATCCTCGGCCACAGGATGGTCGTGGTTGCGGCGACGCTGATACCCCTGAGCCTCTCGACCGGAATCGTCTCGGTCTACCTGCCCCGTTTCCATGCCGCATATGCGACGTTTGCCGCAGCGGGCTTCATCCTCATCGTGGTCACGAGGATATTCAGCACGGACAGAACGGCCACCGTAGCCTTGGTGTGGATTCACGGGATAGCCGGCCTGATGATATTCGCCGCGCCCCTGATTCTCAGTATCAACGGCATCACGCCGCCTCTCTTTGCCCTGGTAGGGATCGGCGGCGGCGTCAACGGGCTTGCCGGTCTACTGCTCGCTTTTCTCAGGATGGACAGACCGCTTCTGTCGCAGGAGCGGATCTATTCCCTGATGCCGGCGCTCCTGCTCTTCACGACTGCGTTGTTCGTTATCGGGATGAGCGCCGATTGATTACTTCCAAACGATTCTATTCCTTTTCAGTCTTTTCCTGGGAATAATTTACTGCCATGATAGGGAATGGAATCACAATACCCTCTGCGTCATACCGCTTGTGAAGTTTCTTAATGAATTCGTGTTTGATCCGATAACTGTCGACAAATTCCTTGCAGCGCAGGATCACGGTAAAATCTATGCTGGAGTTGTTGAACGTATGGTATCGGATGAAAGGTGTGAACTCGGGAACTCCCCCATCCACCGTCTTCATGATCTCTTCGCCCGTTTCGACCGTCACCTTCTCGACATGTTCCAGATCGGAATCATAGTGCACGCCCACCTGAACCAGAACCGACATGACCTGGTCGGGATAGTAGTAGTTTGTGACTCTCGAATTGACCAATAACTTATTGGGAATCACTACCGTGTTATTCTGAAGCATCCTTACCCAGCTGGAACGCCAGCCGATCTTCTGTACATATCCCTGCTCGCCGGATTCGAGCTTGATGAAATGCCCGACCATGATCGGCTTGTCGATCATGATCTGGACCCCGGAAAAGAAATTCTCGAGGGTCGGCTGCAATGCGAGTGCGAGGGCCAGGGAACCGATGCCCAGGGATGCGATCAGCGGCGTGATCGAAACGCCAAAACTGTCCAGCAGGATCATAAGGCCCAGGCCAAGAACAATTATCCGCACTATACCCTGGGCTACGCCCCCTGAAGACTTGAGAACATCGACCTTGCTGGAATAATTCTTTATGAGCCCTCGCAATAATCTGTCGACAAAGATGATCACTGCGACGATGGCCGCAGCTCTTAGAGCGATGAAGAAATATCTCGTGAGTTCCGCATTTTCACCGAGAGGGGAGATCGCTTCCAGGATAAAGACCCCGCTGACAAATATGAGCAATGTCAGGGGCAGGTTCAGGGCGTTCATCAATACATCATCGAGCTGCGTCTTCGTCCTGCCGACCCAATGCTTTATCCGGTTGAATGCGAGTTTCTTACAAAGAAGCAGTATGCTTACCCATAATAAATATACAATGGGAGCATATATCCAGGCTGAGATCTCCACATTGAAAACAGATATGCTGTTCATTTGTTTCCTCCTTCATCATCCATGCACATCGTCATCCGGTCTCATCGCTTTTTCTCACCGCATTAATAAATACGATCACACCCGATAACAAACCAATCGAAAATATCTCCCATCGAAAAGAAGTTGGCACTTCCTGAGCGATTACCGCTTCAGCATTGGTCAGGAATGATCCGATGATGATCAGTCCAGCCGCCACTTCCAGTATCCAGTGTCTTCTGGAAATACAGACAGGTCTGTTCTGGCTTTCTCGAAGCCAGATAAGAACGCCGGAACCTATCAGGCATATTGAAACGAGCACGGGGGCGATCACCGGACCGACCCAGGGCAGCGGGATCAGGAATAATATATCCCAGTCCAGCAGGCTGATAGGCCAATCCAGTGAAAGTTTTAAAAATACGTAATAAAAGATATCCCAAACACCGAAGGCGATCATAAAGCCCGCAAATCGTCCCAGAAAACTCTTTGCCGACAGCCAGCCGACCGCCGCCAAAATGATGATCGTTGCGGCTTCCCGCAGCAGTTCTATAACAAGGATTTTCGAAGGAAGTATTTTCAGCGGAAAGCAAAATCCTTCGGGATAGTAAAGCTCCCGCAGATAAACCACGACAGCCGCTTCCAGAAAAGCCATGGCAATGGAAAAAGTAATAACCGCAGCCAGTGCTTTTCCTGGAAATTTATCATTCATGTCTATTAACCGCTGCAATCAGCCGTATGATTTCAACCTTATGTCTTGTGCCGCACGTTCATGCTTCGATTGTCTGTTTGTTTTATTCTGCTGAGCGCAATTTCTGCGATTTTATGTATTGCTTCCTGATAAGTAATATCAGTGTTTATATAACAAGCTCTTATAAAATAGCTGCAATCTATATCTCTGGGACGCCGTGTCATTCCTGGAACCAGGTTTGCCTCGAGAAAATATGGACGGCTTTGATCATCCATTAGAATATCAATTCTGCCATAATCTCTCGCACCTAAAGCTTTAAAAGCATTTCTGGCGATCGCAGCCACACTTTCATATATATCTTTATCATCTATTGCAATTACCTTTTCTTGATTTTCTCTTTTTACATTATAGCCAAGGATTTTATTGCCCGACTTTTTATCCGAAACGATTATTTCTACTGGCATGGCTATTGGTTCACCATTCGAATCTGAACCGAGTATTGAAACTGTAAATTCTCTGCCGCTTATAAACTTTTCCACTAAAGATGATTGTTTGAATTCACAATAAATATTATGGATTATCTTTTGATAACTTTCAAAATCATAAACGACGGAATCACTTCCGATACCCTTGCTGTCACCTTCACGCAGGGGCTTTATAAATAAAGGAGTGTTAATTGGAATTTCATTCGCACTTTTGTACATTCCAGGTTTCGCAACAAAAAAGGGGGCTGTGTTTATTCCAAATTCCTTTACTCGTATTTTTGCTTCGTCTTTGCTGAACTCAAGCTCAATGGCATCTTTACCCGAACCAGTATAATTTATACCAGCTTCTTCCATATATTCTGATATCCATATTTTATCTTCTTGGTATTTTGTTATTTCAACTCCATTAAAAATAATATATTTGATCCCGGTGAATACTAAATCAGGTTTTCTGCGGACGATATTTACCAGATCTGATTTTGTTCTAACGATATTAAAATTAACATGTGTGTATTTTTCTGATAAAGCATTGTAAACACTTCTGCAATTCTCCACAGAACCAAAACCCATCATGGCCAAATCAGCAATATCGGTTGCTATGACTTCAATAAATCTGTTTTCTTTTTTATCATCTCTTACATCAATTAACATTTTATAATGAATCCTTTATTAAACTTGCGGAGGATATAAATCACAGCCGATGATTGTCATCATAATAAGTGACCGGAGTCAACGATATCCTCTTCGCCGGGAGAAATAATTGTCGTTGATCAGCACCGGTAGCAAACGATAGCTGATTTCTTATCCCTTTGATTTCCTTGACGAAAATATATAGGCAATACGGGACTTGAACTACCGGGCACGCGACTGTTGTGCTGCATAATTGAAATGATCGAAGTAACTGCGCCAGAGGGTCTCAGAAGACGAAAACTCGTTATCCCCCCAGAAATAATCCACGATGGCTTCACGCAGGCGTGCCACCTCCCTGAGCCTCGGAAAGGATTCCGCACATTCAAGGCTGAGGTCTATGAGCTCCAGCGCCCTAACCGCCGCCTTTTGAGAGTATTCCTCGTTGCCCTTCTTCCTCCAGTTCAGCGCCCGGCTGACCTCACTTCCGATGTTGGCCATCTGCTCTGAAAGGGTCATCTCCTTCCACCGGCCCGAGGCAAGATCTGCATGCTGACGATTCATCCCGTCACCCATCTGCCGACGATGCCGGCTATCTTGTCACGTATCGCTTCATCGTCCACTCCCCGACTCAAGTTGCCCTGGGAGGGGCGCATATTAATCATGGAATCGAATTCCAGAAAATCGTCTCCCTCCAGGGAGGGGTACAGATTGATTCCCCAGAGGTCGTTCTGCTGCGAACCGTTCTCCAGGAGCATGGCCTCAAGATCAGAGTGCAGTTCGGCGTCGACCGCAAGAAGGTCCAGGCGCACATCGACCACACCCTTCACAAGGTCACCGAACATGTCACCAGCTATTGATTTCAGTTCATCCTTCGTAACCGGCCCGTCAAGTATACGCATGGACTCCCCCGGGATTGCCATCCACAACACGCGCAGATGACATTACATCAGACAATCGATCCGATCCTGATCAGATTACAGGTTACCAGAGATAGCTTCTGCCGAGAAAGGACAAATCGGCGAAAAACTCTACCTTAGAAATGTCCACTTGACGGGGAAGCTTACGACATCAGCTGGCGCAGATCCGGACAGGACCATCAACAGGATTGTGATCACTGATGAAATGGTTTGATATCTGTTCATTAATACTCCCTAGAATCAAGATGTTACCATTATCGACGGACGTAAATCGAATTATATGAATCATTCGGTAGCCCTCAACATCAATCTGGTCTACTCTCGTACCATGCGTCGGACTATTCATCGACTTCTGAGCAGTAAGGAGCAGTTGTGCCCAGGACCTTCCAAATCCAATCCTTCGCAGCCGGTTTGTCCGGCACACTCGGGATACTCCTGATCCTCGGCGGCAGTCTTCTGTCCATGGGCCAGCGTGCCGTTTTTGATTCCGACTATTTCGCCACCCATGTAGCCAAAAGTCTCGGGGACGAACGGATGGCCTCGTATGTGGGAGAGATCCTGACCGACGCGGTGGTGGAAGGAAACCAGGACCTGATCCTGGTGCGCCCCCTGATCAGCACTACAGCCCAGGCAATAGTCGCCTCGGCTCCTTTCCGGGCCGTAGTCCAGAGGAGCGTGAAACGGGGGCACCAACTGCTGGCCACCGAAGGCGGTCACGAGGTTTTACTTTCGGTTTCGGATTTCGGTGTGATCCTGAGCAACGCCCTGGCCGCGCGGCCCGAAATCGCCGACAAGATCCCATCTGACGCCGTGGCCGTCCTGGGCATGCTCGAGGAGGGCCCGCTGATCGAAATCTCCGGCCGGGTCATCCGTTCCGGACAGACCCAACCCTTCCCGCCGCCCCTGATCTTCTGGCTGGGCATGGCCCTGTTGAGCGGAGCGGTCTTCATGGCCCGCAATCGCGACCTGGCTCTACTGCGCACCGGTGTGGCTCTTACTATCACCGCGGCGGGAATCCTGTTTATCGTGAAACTTGTGGAATTGATCCTGACTCGCGTTCCGGCGGATCCTGGGCTGGGGGGCGCCCTGGCCGCCCTGTGGGGTTCCTTCATGGGTGGCTTCTGGCCGCGTATCCTGGTTCTGGGCAGTATCGGGCTCTTGATGTCCGCCGCCGCCACCGCCTTCCAGGAAATGATGAAACTCAACCCCCTCACCGACAGGATCCGCAAGTTGCTGATCGACCCATCCGACCGGTCCCTGGCCCGACTTGGCCGGGGGATCTTCCTGGTAGCCGTCGGTGGAGCCGCCGTCATCGAGCCCCGGTTGGCATCACGGATTCTTGTAATGCTCGCCGGAGGGGTGGTGTGTTTCCTGGGGTTGCGTGAGTTGTGCCGACTACTGGTCGACCCCGCGGCACGCCTGTCCCGTCAGGTAGAGGAAATGACACCTCGCCATCATCGACAATGGATGTGGGCTCGTCGGACGGGAGCCGGACTGGCGGTTGCCGCCCTGCTGACAGCTGGAGCGATCTACCTCACCCGCCAGCCGGCGCCGGAAGCGACGGTGCCCGGCGGAGGTTGCAACGGAAACGCTGATCTTTGTGACCGTCCCCTGGATGAAATCGTCTTTGCCTGCGCGCACAATGCCATGGGCGCGGCCGATGTCCCGGGTTGGATGTTCCCCAACCACCAGGCTGGCATCCAAACCCAACTCCGGGAGGGGATCCGGGCCTTCATGCTGGATGTGATGTCCGGCGTTCCCGTGGGCAATGCGGTAAAAACCGATATGGAGGAAGGGGAAATCGTCCGGGCCAAACTGGAGCCGTCATTGGGTGCCGAAGGCCTGGATGCCGCACTGCGGATACGCGAACGACTAATCGGAGAAGATGAAAACCAGAGGGACCTCTTCCTGTGCCACGGTTTTTGTGAATTGGGGTTTTCCCGTCTGATACCCGTGCTGGTCCAGTTCAGGGATTTCCTCATCCTCAATCCAGGCGAGGTCATCATCATCATTTTCGAGGATTCCGTCCCCCCATCCGCGGTCGCCCACGCCTTCGAAGAGAGTGGTCTTGTGGACCTGGTGTACCGGGGCACGGTTCGGCCCCCCTGGCCCACTCTCGGCGAGATGGTCAGGACCGACCAGAGGGTTCTCGTGCTGGCGGAAAACGACAGCGAGGGTGTGCCGTGGTATCATCCTGCGTTCGAGGTCTGCCAGGAAACACCCTACCATTTTTCCAGTCCCGATGAATTCACCTGCCAACCCAACCGCGGAGGTGACTCTGGTTCCCTCATGTTGATGAACCACTGGGTCACTACACCGCCTACCTCGCTGCCCAGCATTGCATCCCTTGTCAACGCTCACGACTTCCTGATGGAAAGGGTCGAGGCTTTCCGGAAGGAAAGGGGCAGGACACCCAACATCATCGCGGTGGATTTTTATCAAACCGGGGATCTGATCGAAGTCGTGCGTGAGTTGAACGAGGCTGGCGCAAATCCCTGATGGATGAAGATCCAGGACTTGTGCTGCCGTGGAGCTGTCGCGTTCGGCCTGGTACCGGCCGCTGGGTTGATACGGTATAATCTGGTGTTGAATCGGGGGGAAGGGCAACATGACGAGCGGGCGTGGCACACCTAGAAGCTGAAGGTCAGGGTCACATCCATACTGGTCGAGAACTCGTTCGTTGAGATATTGTACTCCAAACTGAATGCACAGATGAACGAACTCCGCGGCAGGCCGGGGAAACCGGGCAGGGCATAGGAGGTGATGGCGCCTGTTCCCCAATCGCCGTCCGAAAAAGTCATCGCCCGGGTTACATTGTCGTCATCGGCAAAACCCTTGGACAGCCCCGTGCCCAGGACCAGCCGGGGTGTCAGGGCGTAACTGACGGAGACGATCCCGCTGAACGTGTCGACGACCTTGTCGGCAGCCGCAGCACGCCGCTCGGTCTCCTGATCCCAGGCGAGACTGACGTCCGAGGACCAGCGGTCGGACCACACTCGCCCGTACGCGGCGGAAGCGCCCCAGAACCAGGCCTCGCGATCGAAGATCACACCGATGCTCGGTCCGAAGGAGACCGCGTTATTGTAGCCCTGAAGCGGTCTTGCTCCCCCCGCGAGCTTGGCCCCCGTCGGGGGTGCACCGAGGAGCACAAGCGCGATCACGACGATTCCCGTCCGCCAGAAAGCACCACAAATCGGCCCGCAGCCGGTCGCCCGGCTCATATCTCGAACTGTTCGCCGAAAATGCGGTCGCGCAGGCTCCGCCCCGGATCGAACAGCAGTCGCCGGCCCCGATCCTGCACCTGACGAACGGTCAGCATGACGACATCCGTGTACTCCCGGGAGTCCGCGGCGACGCCGAGGGGGCGCTTGTCGGGGTCAAGATTCTCGATCTGGATGACGGCGGTGTTCGGCAGCAACGCACCGGTCCAGCGCCTTGGTCGGAATGGGCTGACCGGCACCAGGGAGAGCAGGTTGGCGCCGAGCGGCAGAATCGGCCCGCGCGCCGAGAAGTTGTAGGCGGTGCTGCCGGCGGGGGTGGCGATCAGGACCCCGTCGCAGACTAGTTTCCCAAGGCGAAGGTCGCCGTCGATGACCAGACGCAGGTTGGCCGACTGGAGACCGTGGCGGATCAGGGACACCTCGTTGAAGGCGATGGCCTCAACCCTGGCGCCGTCTCGGGTCGTGGCCTTGAGCAGGAGGGGGTGCAGCACCACTTCCTCCGCGACGGCGATCCGCTGCTCCAGATCATCGGCGTCGAAGGCATTGAGCAAAAAACCCACGGTCCCGCGATTCATGCCATAGATGGGGATGTTCGAAGAGGCTGTTTCGTGCAGGCAATGCAGCAGGTGCCCGTCTCCCCCGAGCGCGACGATGACGTCCGCCTCTTCAGGCGCGAAGAACGAGTAATTTGCCGCCAGTTCGTCCCTGGCTCCCACAGCCTTGGGAGAGGACGAGGGGATACAGGCAATCTTCAAGGGTCCATTCAATGGTGATTCCTCCTCGATAGGACCGTCGTCACGGAATTGGCAGAGGGCCGTCCCGGCGGGAAGGCCCTCTTGTCCGGTCGCTTAGAGGGTCACGTTTCCGAAAGCCTGGGGCCAGACAGTCGGCCGCTCCTCGCCGTTGCGCTTGCGCATGTCATCGGCCATCCAGCAGAGAATCTTCCAGCTGAGTCCCGCCCCAATGTACCCGAAGGTCTTGGCCGGGTCGTTGTACGGCGCGTACTCCACCACGTCGCCACCAACCAGGTTCACCTTGCCCGAGGCCCGGACGTTCTTGATGACGTCCCAGCACCAGTTGGCATCCAGGCCGAAGGGCTCGACGGCGGAACTCGCGCTGTTGAACGGAGGGTCCAGGGAGTCCAGGTCGAAGCTGATGTACGTTGGACCATCACCCACGACGTCGATCACCTTCTGGGCCGCATTGACTCACCCAAACTGTTACTTTACGCCGGTCGTTGCCTCATTAGAATGTTACCCGGACAATAACCG
>CBDUYR010000068.1:0-11592 GCA_965371515.1 uncultured bacterium
TCGATGATGACAAGGCGATATCAGTGGTCAACGAGGCCATATGCCGGGGATGCGGCAACTGTTTCGGTAGCTGCCCATCGGGAGCCCTTCGCACGAGGCATTTTACAAACACACAATTGATGAAGGAAGTTGCCGAGGCGGTAAGAGGATAGACAGGATCAGTATATGAGCGACGAGAAAACGAAGGGCAGGAAACTCCAGGACAAGGACGCCAGGTCGGCGATCAGGGCGTTTGTCAGGGAGTCTATAGAGAAGGGTGTCATCGATGCGGCTCTCATGCCTGTGAGGGTCCCGGCTGGCGATTCTTATGCCTGGATACTCATGAAGGATCCCGAAATAGTCGATGCTGCAAATCCGCTGGCACCGGTGATGCCGGTCCAGGGTGCAAAAGCCCTGAAGGCTCTTACACGAAAGGGAGAGGGAAGCATCAAGGTTCTTGCCCTGATGAGGCCTTGTGAGGTGAAGGCGTCGATCGAGTTGACCAAGTTCAATCAGGTCCACCTGGACAACATTATCCTTGCAAGCTACGACTGCCCCGGCGCAGTTCCTCTGAAAGACTTTACGGAGGATCCTGAAGGCGCCGAGAAGAAGTTCGAAGAGTTCCTCGGTGAAGAGGAAAGGATCACTGATGGAGTAAAGAAAGTCTGCAACGTCTGCACCGATTTCTCCTTCGTCGATTCAGATATACATTTCGGAAGATACGGAACTGGTGGAGAGACGATCGTCATCTGCCGCAGCGGGAAGGGTGCCGCATTTCTCGAAGAGGCTGGAATCGGAAGCGATACAGATACATCGGCCTGGAGAGAGAAGGCGGAGAAGCTGACAAGCAAAGCGCAAGAGGTGAGGAACGCATCGGCGGCGGAAATCGGTTCGATGATCCAGGGCCTCGAGGGTATGGTCAGGACATTTGCCAACTGTATAGGGTGCCACAACTGTCAGAGCGTGTGTCCGATCTGCTACTGTCGGCAGTGTTACTACGACTCGGAGGTCGCAGTCCCGGAACCCGACTCCGTCCACGACAAGGCCGGGATAAGGGGAGGGATCTCCTTTCCGCGCGATCGTGTGCTCTTTCACACGGGGCGCATGGCTCATATGACGCTTTCATGCGTCTCTTGCGGTCAGTGCACCGACGCGTGCCCCGTATTCATCCCCGTCGCGAGCGTATTTGGCTATATGGCTGACCAGGCGCAGCCGGTATTTGAGTACAGGGCCGGGGTGAACGACGGTGTCGCCGTGCCGCTGAGACGGTTCCAGGAAGACGAGGTCCCTCTCGTGAAGGAACTCCTCGAGGAAACGGAAGAGGAGACGCATACATGAGTAGCATGAGGATCGCCAGAGAGCCAAACCAGGCGGTGACTGATTATCTGCGGCATCTTCTCACGAGCGGAAAGGCTGGAGCGGTATTGACCCTGCGCCGGAGTGAAGAAACTGGTTCGTACGATTACGGGTTGATCACAGATCCCGATGGTCTGGAGTACGCAGCTCCTCTCGATCCTGTCATGCCGGTGAACGGGGGCGAGGTGCTCAAAGAGGTCACGCCCTCGAAGGTCAAGATCGCCGCGGTGCTGAGACCATGCGAGGTCCGGGCGTTCGTCGAGCTGGTCAAGCGTGAGCAGGGTTCAATGGAAAACGTTATGATCATATCCCAGACCTGTAGTGGAACTTATCCTCTCCAGATGGCTGCTAACAGGACGCTGGAAGGAAAGCTCCCCGAATATTTCGAGGTCGCTGCCGAAGGCGAGATCCCCGAAGGGATCAGGCCCACATGCGCCGCGTGCGAACATTTCATTCCCGGGAATACAGATATTACAGTATCGCTGGCCGGCGAGAAGGATTCAGCCGAATCGTGCCTCCTTTACTTCAACACGGAGGAGGGTGCGTCATCGGCCGAGGGATTCGAGGGCCTCAAGACAAATGGAGAATACGATCCAGGTATGGTCGCGGAACTTCTCGAAAAGCGCCTCAAGGCGAAGGAAGAACTGTATGCCTCGATGATGGACGGAAAGAAGGGATTAGACGCTCTAGTCGATACCTTCGGTAAATGCGTAGGATGTCACGGTTGCGGGCATGTCTGCCCGATCTGCTACTGTGTCATGTGTGATTTCGAGTCACGAAATTTCGACTACGACATGCCGTATTTCGAGAAGGAGCTCGATCAGAAGAATGCGCTGAGGCTTCCGCCCGATACGATCTTTTTCCATCTCGGAAGGTTGACGCACATGAGTTTCTCGTGCGTAGGCTGCGGGCTCTGCTCGGATGTCTGCCCCGTGGATATCCCCGTATCTCAGGTATTCAAGAGGACGGGGGAGCAGACTGCGGGGTTGTTCGAGTATGTCGCCGGCAGAGACCTGGAAGAGCCGATACCCGTGCTGGTGTTCAAGGAAGATGAATTTCTCGAAATTGGCGAGGACTAGTGAAATGAGCGATGAATTCGCCCCGAAGATTACAGCGTTTCTCTGCAAGTGGTGCTCGTATACCGGCGCCGACCTGGCAGGAACGAGCAGGATGCAGTACCCGACCTCGATCATTCCTATTCTGGTCATGTGTTCGAGCAGGGTCGATCCCGTTTTTATCATCAAGGCGTACCTGAAGGGCGCAGACGGTGTTCTCCTCGGTGGGTGTCATCCGGGCGACTGCCATTACGAGGTGGGTAACTATCACACGCGGAGGCGTTTCGCGATAGTGAAGACGATCTTCGAATCGCTCGGACTCGAGGCTGAGAGGCTCAAGCTCTCGTGGATCTCCGCGTCGGAAGGGCCGAAGTTCGCCAGGGTCAGCAACGAGTTCACCGAGAAAATAAAGGAAATGGGCGAGAATCCAGTCCGGAAAAGCATGTTCTTGTAGATGAAAGGGCCGTGAGACTTACATGATCAAGAAGAGCAAATCGGTTCTGGTCGTCGGAGCGGGAATCGCCGGTATACAGGCGTCGCTCGATCTCGCCGAACTCGGCGTGGACGTCCATCTCATCGAGGATACTCCCTCGATCGGCGGGCGGATGCCGCAGCTCGACAAGACATTTCCGACTAACGACTGCTCAATGTGTATACTCTCTCCCAAGATGAGCGAAGTGATCCGTCATCCGAGGATCATCCTTCATATCAACTCGTCGCTCGACTCTATCTCTGGTGACCCTGGAGACTTCACCTGTACGATAACGCAGAGAGCCACGTACGTCGATGCAGAGAAATGTGTATCCTGCGGGCTCTGCGAAGAGAAGTGTCCCGTAAAGGTGGACGATATATTTGATACCGGTCTGAGGAAGAGGAAGGCGATATCGCGCTACTTCCTCCAGAGTATCCCCTCTGAATACACGATTGACAGGGACAACTGCCTCTTCCTCACGAAGGGCGTCTGCAAACTCTGCGAAAAGGTATGCCCGGCCGATGCGATAAACTACGAGGATGAGGACAGGGAGATCGAGCTCAATGTAGGATCGGTGATCCTTTCGACAGGCATCGACCCGTTCGATCCGATCGGTTTCGGCCACTTTGGCTACCATCGTTTCGATAACGTAGTTACCTCGCTGGAGTACGAGAGGATGCTCTCGGCCTCCGGTCCTCTGGGCGGCCATGTGGAAAGAGCGTCCGACGGGAAGGAACCGAAGAAGATTGCATTCATCCAGTGCGTCGGATCGCGCGACGAGAGCATCGACAAGAACTACTGCTCGTCGGCCTGCTGTATGTTTGCCATAAAGCAGGCGATTATTTCGAAGGAGCACATCAAGGATCTCGAGCCGACGATCTTCTACATGGACATCAGAGCGTTCGGCAAGGATTTCGACAAGTACTACGACAAGGCGGAAAACCAGTACGGCGTGAGATTCGTGCGCTCGAAAGTGGCAGATATCAATGAAACGAAAAACGGTGACCTGCGGCTGAGGTTTGTATTCGAGAACGGAGATGTAACATACGAAGACTTTGATATGGTCATCCTCGCGATCGGTCTTCAACCCAGGAAGGGGACCGAGGATCTTTCGAGGACCGTCGGCGTCAAGCTCAACGAGTTCGGTTTCTGCAGGTCGGACACGTTCACGCCCCTCCAGACGACCCGCGAGGGCATCTACGTATGCGGCGCGATGAACGCTCCAAAGGATATCCCCGAATCGGTCATCTCTGCGTCGGGTGCAGTCGCCAATGCGGCCAAGTTTCTCAAGATCGAGCGTCAGGACAGGACCAACGACCCCGATGCTGTCCCGGAGAAGGACGTAAAAGGAGACAGGCCCAGAGTCGGCGTCTTCGTCTGTCACTGCGGGATCAACATAGCCGGTGTTGTAGATGTAAAGGACGTCGCGTCTTACGCCGGCAAACTCGAAAATGTCGAGCACTCGGAGGACGTCATCTACGCCTGTTCGACCGACTGTCTCGAGACGATAAAGAAACGGATCGAAGAACACGATCTCAACAGGGTGATAGTGGCTGCCTGTACGCCGAGGACGCACGAGCCACTCTTCAGGGAGACTGCCGCCGAGGCAGGTCTCAATCCATACCTCGTCGAGATGTCCAACATCAGGGACCAGTGCTCATGGGCGCATATGGATGAGCCGGAGCTGGCCACTGTCAAGTCGAAGGACCTAGTGGAGATGATGGTCGCCAAGGCGAGGGGGCTCGAGCCTCTCGAGCGCCTGCCGGTCGAGATCGATCCGAAGGCCCTGGTGATAGGAGGCGGCCTGTCGGGAATGAACGCTGCTCTGTCGCTCGCCGAAGCAGGACACGACGTCTTCCTCGTTGAGAAGGAGAAGGAACTCGGAGGCAATCTCAGGAACATCTTCTTCAACTTCGACGATACCGATCCGCAGGAGTACCTTGCCGACCTGGTCCGCCGCATCAAATCGAACAAGAGGATAAGGGTGTTCAAGAGCTCGCTCGTCGAGCAGGTTCTCGGGTATGTAGGGAATTTTGTGACCACGGTGAAGGACACGGAGACCGGCGGTTCAGAGACCGTTGAGCACGGGGTTGTGATCGTGGCGACGGGAGGAGAGGAGCATACGACGGAGGAGTACTTTTACGGTCAGTCAACAAGGATCGTCAGCCAGGTCGAGTTCGAGAGGATGATTCACGAGGGGAATTTCCCAGTTGGACGTCTCAACAACGTGGTCGTTATCCAGTGCGTCGGTTCACGTGAAGAGGGCAGGATGTACTGCAGCAGGGTTTGCTGCACCAAGGCTGTGAAGAACTCGCTCGAGCTGAAGAAAATCAAGCCTGCGACGAACGTATTTATTGCCTATCGCGATATGAGGACATACGGCTTCAGGGAGAAATACTACACGAAACTACGAGACGAGGGCGCGGTATTCATGCGGTATTCGCCCGACAGGAAACCGGTTGTCGAGCTGCTCGACGCGGCAAATCCCGACAGCAGGGCCCGGGTGACGATGTTCGATCCGATTCTAGACGGCGAGGTTGCGGTCGACGCAGACCTTGTTGTCCTGTCTACTGCGATCGACGCTCCGGAGAGCAACAGTGTATTGGCGAAGATGCTCAAGGTGCCGCTGAACACCGACGGTATATTTCTCGAGGCGCATGTGAAACTCCGGCCGGTTGATTTTGCGACGGAAGGAATATTTGTCTGCGGACTCGCCCACGGGCCGAAGGATATGAACGAATCGATCGCGCAGTCGAAAGCTGCGGCTAGCAGAGCGATGACTTTCCTCAACCAGAAGTCGATATTGGCTGAGGGAACTATCTGCCGTGTCAGGGAAGACAGATGCTCAGGCTGTGCGTACTGCGAATCCATCTGCGCGTACGCAGCAATAGAGGTCGACCCTGAGAAGCAGGTCGCCGTCGTGAACGAGGCCCTATGCAAGGGATGCGGCGCATGCGTGGCCTCATGCCGGTGCGGGGCGCTTGATCTGCGTGGGTTCAGTAATGATCAGCTCTTCTCGGTATTCGAGTCGCTCGAGATGGCGGCAGTGGAGGAGTCGGAATAGATGAAGGAATGGCAGCCGAAGATACTGGCGATACTCTGCAACTGGTGCTCTTACGCGGGAGCTGACCTGGCAGGAGTTTCAAGGATACAGTACCCGGCGAACATCCGGGTGGTAAAGGTCCCCTGCTCGGGCCGGGTCGATCCACTGTTCATCATGAAGAGCCTGCAGAGCGGTTATGACGGTATCCTGATTTCGGGATGCCACCCGGGCGACTGTCATTACCTTTCTGGCAATTACGTTGCGAGGAGACGGTTCGCCGTGCTCAAGCCCCTGCTCGAATTCATCGGGATCGAACCGGACAGGGTCCAGTTCTCCTGGATCTCTGCGGGGGAGGGCGAGAGGTTCGCTCAGGTCGTTACGAAGGTTACAGAAGACGTCAAGAAACTCGGTCCGGCAACAAGGCTGGTCAAACAGATATGAACGTAAATCAGAAATTGAGAGAAGCAGCGAAGAAATTGCTCGCCGAAGGCAGGGCCGACGTGGTCATAGGATGGGGCCGGGGATCACTTTCGATGTCATCGACCCCGATATTCGCTGCGACGGAGGAAGAGGCGGATGGACTCATTTTCGACGCTACATGCGGGTCCAACCTTACCGTCTATTTCACGAAGGACAAGCGGCAGATTGCCTCTGACGGCAAGAAGGCTGCGGTCGTTGTGAAGGGCTGCGACGCCAGGTCAATTGTGCTGAATATCAAGGAACGCCAGATAAAGAGGGAAGACGTGATCGTCATCGGCGTTCCATGCGACGGAATCATAGACAGGAGCAAGATCTCGGAAATGACCGGCGGGAGGGAGATCCTCGAGTTCTCCGACAACGGGGCGAAGATCTCGGTAAAGGGGAGGGATTTCGAGCTGGATATTCCGCGGGAGGATGTCCTCAGCGATTCCTGTCTCTCATGCGCTCATCCGGACGCCGGGATGTCCGACATCTTCGTCGGCGAACATCGTGAAAGCGGCGAAGGGAAGGATCAGTACGCAGCGGTGGAGGAATTCGAGAAACTTTCCATCTCGGAAAGGTGGGAGAGAATACAGCAGGAGTACTCGAAATGCATAAGATGCTACGCCTGCCGTAACGTTTGCCCGTCGTGCTATTGCAACGAGTGTTTCGTCGATCAGAACGATCCGCAGTGGATAGGGAAGACGCTGGATTTCAGCGATACGATGATATTTCACGTAATAAGGAACCTGCACGTCGCCGGGCGATGTGTCGAGTGCGGTTCGTGCGAGAGGGCGTGCCCGATGGATATCAAGCTTCTTCTGCTGAACCGCAAGGTCGCGAAAGAAGTCGCCGAGAGGTTCGGGATGGAGACAGGCGTCGATCAGGAAGCGAAACCGGCCATGTCCGATTTCAGGGAAGACGAGAAGCAGGATTTCATAATGGGGTAGGGCTATGATAAGGCTCGACAGTAAGGGATTCGAAAAATTTATCGAAGAGCTCGCCGGGGCTTACACCCTCTTCGCTCCCGTTATGAAGGGCGGCAAGCAGGTGTTCGGCGTGATCTCTTCGGCTGAAGATATCGATTCATCGCGCCTCAACACGGAGAGATCGCCGAAGGAGATATTCTTTCCTCATTCCGAGGTTCTCTTTGAATACGACGAGAACGGGATCAGAACCGCTGGAGGGGAGGAGAAGCCGATTGCTGTCTGGGGGATGCGGGGTTGCGACGCGAGAAGCCTTCCGATGCTCGATAAGGTGTTCGGCAGCGAGGGCGAGAGGCCTGCCAACCTTCGTTTCGACGACCCATACTGGAGTGGGCGTTATGACAAGTCACTAGTCTTCTCCATGGCCTGCAACGAGCCTCTTTCAACCTGCTTCTGCAACTGGTTCGATAGCGGGCCGCACGACCGGAAGGGCGCCGACGTATTTGTCGTCGACACGGGGGATGTCTTGCTCATGGAACCGGTCAGCGAGAAGGGCGAAGAGTATCTGAAAAAATTGAAAGACGCGAAGAAAGCAACGAAGAAGGACGAAGAGAAGGCATCGGCGCTTGCCGTTGAAGCAGAAGAGATGCTGAGCGAGCGGACTGACATTGACGGACTGAACGAAAAGCTGAAAGAAATCTTTCACAAGCCGGTCTGGGACGCGGTCAGCGCCAAGTGCGTCAACTGCGGTGCCTGCTCGTTCACGTGCTCGACCTGCCACTGTTTCGACATACAGGATGAAGGCAGGAGAGGGCGTGGAAAGAGGATCAGGATATGGGACACGTGCATGTTCCCGGTCTTCACGAAGGAGGCTTCGGGTCATAATCCCAGGGTGCTATCCAAGGAACGCGTCCGGCAGCGCGTCATGCACAAGTACAGTTATTTCGTGGATAATCACGGCGAGTTCCTCTGCACGGGGTGCGGCCGGTGCGTTGCCGTATGCCCCGTCAACCTCGATATCAGGGAAGTGATCAGAGAGGTGCTGGCCTCCTGAGGACAAGGACGTTCGGATGAGCAATACATATTTGCCCATACAGATGAAAGTCGACGGGATAGTCGTAGAGGACCCTGCCAAAACGCTAAGGACCTTCGATCTCACTTTTGTCAGCGATGATGACCGCAAAGCGTTCAAATACATGCCGGGACAGTTCTGCGAGTTATCGATTCTCGGCAAGGGCGAGTCGCCGTTCGGTATCGCTTCCTCTCCTACAGAAGAGGGATTCCTGCGCTTTACGGTGAGCAGGACAGGCTCGGTGACCAATGAGATACATTACCTCAGGAAAGGTGATACGGTTGGTATACGTGGGCCCCTGGGTAATTGGTATCCAGTCGAAAAATTCAAGGGAGAGAACGTTGTCATTGTCGGCGGTGGTTTCGCCTTCACCACGCTGCGCTCGCTTATAGTCTACATGCTCGAACACCGGGGTGACTATGGAGACATCACCGTCATATACGGTGCGCGAACTCCCGACCTCTTCATATACAAGGACCAGCTTGAGGATTGGAAGGGCAGGGACGACATAGCTCTGCATCTGACGATCGACAACCCCGTGGACGGATGGGACGGGCTGACAGGATTCGTCCCCGCTGTGACAAAGGATATATCGCCGAGCCCGGAGAAGGCGTGGGTCGTGCTCTGCGGGCCGCCGATCATGATCAAGTACACACTGCCCGTGATCTCGGATCTTGGCTTTACGGACGAGAGAGTATACACGTCGCTAGAACGGCGCATGAAATGCGGAATAGGCAAATGCGGAAGATGCAACATCGGCTCGCGCTATATATGCGCTGACGGGCCGGTGTTCTCGATGGCCGAAATCGAGGATATTCCTGAGACTGTGTAGCAAGGAGACTGGCCGGATGGAAAAGATAATACTGAGCGAGAAGGATCCCCACTTCAAGAACGAGGTGGCTTCGAAACCCGGCGCTGAAGCGTTCATGCGCTGCTTCACCTGCGGCACCTGCACCGCTTCATGTCCCGTGGCTGAGGTCCACGACGAATACGATCCGAGAAAGATCATAAGGATGACCATTCTCGGAATGCGCGAGGAAGTTCTCTCCTCCGACATCTTATGGATGTGCTCGAGGTGCTACACCTGCCATGCTCTCTGCCCCCAGAATGTCAAGTTCACCGACGTTATAGCCATACTCAGGGAGATGGCTATAAAGGAGGGGTACGCGCCTAAGGAAAGGTACGAGGAGGCGAGGGAGCTCGACAAAATGATACAGGAATTAAGATGCAGGATCATCAACAACAAACTGCATCCGAAAAAGAAACAGGTGGACGAGATCAAGGCCATCGTCGAGGAAGAGCTCGGCGAGGAATGGGCGTAGCGGGATAAAATGACAGGGGACGTCATGAATCAGGACAGGATCTGGTCGTTTACTGATCTCAGAAATGAAGTGATAGACGGGGGTATCTGCGGAAAGTGCGGCGGATGCGTTTCTTTCTGTTCGGCCAACAGGATCGGTGCCCTGAAGATCGGCGAGAACGGATTTCCCGCCTACGAAGACGAGGACAAGTGCCTCACGTGCGGGCTGTGCTACATGGTCTGCCCGCAGACCCATCCTCTGCAGGAAGAGGTCGACGCTGCATATAACTGGGAGCCGCCCATCGGCCATTTCACCGAGGTATTCTCGGCCCGCAGCGCTGATACGGAGATACTCGAGTCCGGCACAGACGGCGGGGTAGTCACCGCTCTACTGGTCCATCTCCTCGAAAACAGGTTTATAGACGGAGCGGCCGTATCGATATCAGAGGGTCCCTTAAAGAGAAAGGCTATTGTTGCCACCTCGAGGGAAGAACTCATCCAGGCCGCCGGATCTCACTGGGCCGAAGCGCCGCATCTCGAGGAGGTAGGAGCCGGATATACGAACTTCGTGCCGGTGATCAGGTCTATTCATGAACTCGAACCCAAGAAGTTGAAGAAGATCGCAGTGGTCGGTACGCCGTGCCAGATAGGCGCCGTAAGGAAGATGCAGGTGCTCAACATCGTTCCGTCGGATATTGTCGTGCTGACGATCGGTTTGTTCTGCATGCAATGCTTCGAGATAGACCGCCTGATGGACAAGAGCTTTATTAAGAACCACAATGTGACACGGGGTGACCTGGCAGGGGTGAACATCAAAGACGATTTCATGCTGAAACTCAAATCCGGGATAACCGTGCATGTTCCACTGGAGGAGATCGAGGAGATAGCAAGACCCGCCTGCCTGGCCTGCAAGCTCTTCGCCAACGATTACGCTGATATCTCCGTTGGCGGGCTCGGCTCGCCGGACGGGTATACAACAGTTGTGATAAGGACGATCAACGGCAAGAGGATGTTCGCGGACGCCGTTTACGATGGAAGTATCGAGTACAGGACGAGAAGATCGATGAGCGATTACGCGGTGGAGATGAGCACGATCGTATCGCGGATAGTCGAATTCGCCGACAGGAAAAAGACACGGGGACTGAAATACAGGAAGCAGTTCAAGAGTTAAAGGATGACTTGGAATAGAGATCGTACAGGAAAACGGTGTGATGATCAAACAAACTAAAAAAGCAAAATCAGGATCCGTTCTCGTTGTCGGTGGAGGGATTGCTGGTATCCAGTCGTCTCTGGATCTCGCAGAGTCCGGATTCAAGGTCTATCTGCTCGAGGAGACCCCGGCGATCGGTGGTACGATGGCGCAGCTCGATAAGACATTCCCGACCAACGACTGCGCGATGTGCGTTATCTCTCCAAAACTCGTCGGTGCCGGCAGACACCTGAACATTGATCTGATCACAAACGCGGAACTGATAGGTGTGAGCGGTGAAGCGGGGAATTTCAAGGTGCAGGTCAAGAAAAAACCGAGATATGTCGATTCCGAAAAATGCACCGGCTGCGGAGCCTGTGTAGAGGCGTGCCCGGTGAGCATGATCAGAACTCAAGTCGATCTCTCCGAGATCGATATCAGCAGAAAGGACATTGAGGCTGTTGACCCCATACTGGCGAAGCACCAGAACCGCAAGGGAAACCTCATGCCGATACTTCAGGAGATCAACTATCACTATAATTATCTCCCGAAGCAGGTCCTTCGTTATGTTGCCGCGCAGCTTGCGTTGGATATAGCGTCGATATACAACATAGCCACATTTTACAGCTCGTTCAGCCTTGAGCCGAGGGGTAGACATAAGGTGAGCATCTGTATGGGGACAACATGTTATGTGAAGGGTGCCGAAAAGCTGCTGCAAAGAGTATGTGAGGAACTCGACAT
>CBDUYR010000069.1:0-11539 GCA_965371515.1 uncultured bacterium
TCGATGATGACAAGGCGATATCAGTGGTCAACGAGGCCATATGCCGGGGATGCGGAAACTGCTTCGGTAGTTGTCCCTCAGGCGCCCTGAGAACGAAACATTTTACGAACACACAATTGATGAAGGAAGTAGCCGAGGCGATAAGACAGAGTTGATCTTCCCGCCGACAGGTCGATTATGAGTGACAGCAATAGCAAGGGCAGGAAACTGGAGGGGCAGGACGCGAGGTCTTCTATAAGGACTTTCGTAAGGGAGTCTCTGGCGAAAGGCGAAATCGACGCGGTCCTCATGCCGGTCGAGGTCCCGGCAGGTGACTCATACGCATGGATTCTTATGAACGATGTGGAAATCGTCGATATAGCGAATCCGATCGCGCCGGTGATGCCGGTTCAGGGCGCCAAGGCTCTGAAGGCTCTTACCAGAAAGGGCGAGGGAAGCATCAAGGTGCTTGCCCTGATGAGGCCTTGCGAGATCAAGGGATCGATAGAGCTTGCCAAGCTCAACCAGGTGCATCTCGACAACGTCATACTGGCTAGTTACGACTGCCCCGGCGCCGTTTCTCTCAAAGATTATACGGAGGATCCTGAGAGCTCAGAGAAGAAATTCGATGCTATGCTCGGTGAGGAGGACAGGATTGCCAGCGGAGTGAAGAGAGTCTGCACAGTCTGCACAGATTTTTCCTTTGTCGATTCGGACATACATTTCGGAAGATACGGGACAGGCGGAGATACGATCGCGATAAGCCGAAGCGAGAAGGGTGCGGATTTCCTCGGGGAGACCGACGCTGATATCTCGGCCTGGCGGAGCAGGGTCGAGGAGATGACAAATAAGGCGCAAGAGGTGAGGAACGCATCGGCGGCGGAGATCGGTTCGATGATCCAGGGCCTCGAGGGCATGGTCACAACGTTTGCCAACTGCATAGGATGTCACAACTGCCAGAGCGCGTGTCCGATATGCTATTGCCGCCAGTGCTACTATGATTCGGAAGTTGCAGTCCCGGAACCCGACTCCGTTCACGACAAGGCCGGAATCAGGGGAGGGATCTCATTTCCGCGCGATCGAGTGCTCTTTCACACTGGACGCATGGCTCACATGACACTCTCATGCGTCTCCTGCGGACAGTGTACCGATGCGTGCCCCGTATTCATTCCCGTTGCAAGCGTTTTCAGCTATATGGCCGACCAGGTGCAGACAGTATTCGAGTACAGGGCCGGGGTGAACGACGGTATTGCCGTGCCGCTGAGGCGATTCCAGGAAGACGAGACGCCTCTCATCAGGGAACTCCTCGAGGGAGCGAATGAGGAGGCGCATCATGAGTAGCATAAGTATCGCCGGAACTCCAAACAAGGTGGTGACCGATTATCTGCGGCACCTTCTGACGAGCGGAAAGGCCGGGGCGGTATTAACCCTGCGCCGGTGTGAAGATACAGGCTCGTACGATTATGGATTGATTACCGATCCAGACGGCCTGGCGCACGCAGCTCCTCTCGATCCTGTAATGCCGATGAATGGAGGAGAAGTTCTCTCCGATGTGACTCCATCGAAGGTCAAGATCGCCGCTGTGCTGAAGCCCTGCGAAGTCAGGGCGTTCATCGAGCTGGTCAAACGCGAGCAGGGTTCGATGGAAAACGTCATGATCATATCTCAGACATGTAGTGGGACTTATCCTCTGCAAATGGTTGCGAACAGGACGCTGGAAGGAAAGCTGACCGAATATTTCGAGGCTGCAGAACAAGGCGAAATACCTGAAGGGATCAGGCCCACATGCGCAGCGTGTGAACATTTCGTTCCCGGGAATACAGATATTACAGTCTCACTGGCCGGAGAGAAGGATTCGTCCGGATCGTGCGTGCTCTATTTCAATACCGAGGAGGGCACTGCATCGGCCGAGGGATTTGAGGGGCAGAAAGAAGATAGAGATTACGATACTGGTATGGTCGAGGAACTTCTCGAGAAACGCCTCGAGGCGAAGGATAAGCTGTACTCCTCGATGATTGACGGGAAGAAGGGAATAGACGCACTGGTCGATACCTTCGGCAAATGCGTAGGCTGTCACGGCTGCAGTCATGTCTGCCCGATCTGCTATTGTATAATGTGCGATTTTGAGTCACGAAATTTCGACTATGACATGCCATCTTTTGAGAAGGAACTCCAGCAGAAGAAGGGACTGAGACTTCCCCCCGACACGATTTATTTCCATCTCGGAAGATTGACGCACATGAGTTTCTCCTGCGTCGGCTGCGGGCTATGTTCGGATGTCTGCCCCGCGGATATCCCCGTATCGCAGGTATTCAAGAGGATTGGTGAGCAGACTGCAGGGTTGTTCGAGTATGTCGCCGGCAGGGACGTCGAAGAGCCGATTCCCGTACTGGTGTTCAAGGAAGAAGAACTTCTCGAATTTGACAAGGACTAGCGAAATGAGCAATGAGTTCACCCCTAAGATTACAGCGTTTCTCTGTAAGTGGTGCTCATATACCGGCGCCGATCTGGCAGGAACGGCCAGGATACAGTACCCCACCTCGATCATTCCGATCCTGGTCATGTGTTCGAGCAGGGTCGATCCCGTATTCATAATCAAGGCATATCTGAAGGGCTCCGACGGTGTCCTCATCGGCGGGTGCCATCCAGGCGACTGCCATTACGAGGTAGGCAACTATCATACGAGGAGGCGCTTCGCGATAGTGAAGACTATCTTCGAATCGCTCGGTCTTGAGGCCGAGAGACTCAAACTCTCGTGGATCTCCGCGTCGGAAGGGCCGAAGTTCGCAAGGGTCAGCCATGAGTTCACCGAAAAAATAAAGGAAATAGGCGAGAATCCAGTCCGGAAAAACATGTTCCTGTAGATGAAAGGGCCATGAGACTTACATGATCAAGAAGAGCAAATCAGTTCTGGTCGTCGGAGCAGGGATCGCCGGCATACAGGCGTCGCTAGATCTCGCCGAACTCGGTGTGGAAGTTCATCTCATCGAGGACACTCCGTCGATAGGCGGGAGGATGCCGCAGCTCGACAAGACATTCCCGACCAACGACTGCTCGATGTGCATTCTCTCCCCCAAGATGAGTGAGGTAGTGCGTCATTCGAGGATAACCCTTCATATCAACTCATCGCTCGATTCTATCTCGGGAGACCCTGGAGACTTCACCTGCACGGTAACACGGAGAGCCACGTACGTTGATGCCGAGAAGTGCGTATCCTGCGGGCTCTGTGAAGAGAAGTGTCCCGTAAAAGTGGACGACACATTCGATGTCGGTTTGAGGAAGCGGAAGGCGATATCGCGCTACTTTCTCCAGAGTATCCCCTCCGAATACACAATCGACAGGGACAACTGCCTGTACCTTACGAAGGGCGTTTGCAAACTCTGCGAAAAAGTATGCCCGGCCGACGCGATAAATTACGAGGATGAGGACAGGGAGATCGTTCTCAATGTGGGATCGGTGATCCTGGCAACGGGTATCGACCCCTTCGATCCTATCGGTTTCGGCCACTTCGGCTATCACCGGTTTGACAATGTTATTACCTCTCTGGAATTCGAAAGAATGCTTTCAGCTTCCGGTCCGATAGGCGGCCATGTGGTCAGGGCGTCGGACGGGAAGGAACCGAAGAAGATCGCGTTCATCCAGTGCGTCGGGTCGCGGGACGAGAGCATAGACAGGAATTACTGCTCGTCGGCCTGCTGCATGTTTGCCATCAAGCAGTCGATAATCGCAAAGGAGCACATCAAGGATCTCGAGCCGACGATCTTCTACATGGATATCAGGGCCTTCGGGAAGGATTTCGACAAGTACTACGATAAGGCGGAAAACCAGTACGGCGTGAGGTTCGTACGCTCGAAGGTGGCCGATATCAGCGAAACGGAGACCGGCGACCTGCGGCTGAGGTTCGTATTCGAGAACGGCGACGTGACATACGAGGAATTCGATATGGTCATTCTTGCAATAGGGCTTCAGCCTCGTGAGGGGAGCGCGGACCTGTCCCGGAAAGTCGGTTTCAAGCTCAACGAGTACGGTTTCTGCAGGTCGGATACTTTCATGCCTCTCCAGACGACTCGAGACGGAATCTACGTGTGCGGCGCGATGAACGGCCCAAAGGATATCCCCGAATCGGTCATCTCCGCATCGGGCGCTGTTGCCAATGCGGCGAGATTCCTGGAGTTCGAGCGCCAGGACAGGACCATCGACCCTGATGCCGTCCCGGAGAGGAACGTAACCGGGGACAGGCCGAGAGTCGGCGTTTTTGTCTGCCACTGTGGGATCAACATAGCCGGTGTTGTAGATGTAAAAGATGTGGCAGATTACGCCGCTAGCCTCGAAAATGTCGAGCACTCTGAGGACGTCATATACGCCTGTTCGACCGACTGCCTCGAGACGATAAAGAAAAGGATAGAGGAGCATGACCTGAACAGGGTGATAGTGGCTGCCTGCACTCCGAGGACGCACGAGCCCCTCTTCAGGGAGACCGCCGCCGAGGCGGGTCTCAATCCCTATCTCGTCGAGATGTCCAATATAAGAGACCAATGTTCCTGGGCCCATATGGACGAGCCGGAGCTGGCCACAGCCAAGTCGAAGGACCTTGTGGAGATGATGGTCGCCAAGTCGAGGGGTCTCGAGCCTCTTGAACGTCTGCCGGTCGAGATCGATCCGAAGGCCCTGGTGATCGGAGGCGGCCTGTCCGGCATGAACGCGGCCCTGGCGCTCGCCGAGGCGGGACACGATGTCTTCCTCGTCGAGAAGGAGGAGGAACTCGGCGGAAACCTGAGAAACATCTTCTTCAACTTCGATGATACCGATCCGCAGGAGTACCTTGCCGATCTGATCAGCCGTACCGAATCGAACGAGAGGATCAGGGTCTTCAAGAGCTCGACAGTCGAACAGGTCCTCGGGTCTGTGGGAAATTTTGTGACGACGGTGAAGGCTACGGAGACCAGCGGTTCCGAGAACGTTGAACACGGCGTTGTAATCGTGGCGACCGGCGGCGAGGAGCATGCGACGGAGGAATACCTTTACGGTAAGTCGACGAGGGTCGTCAGCCAGGTCCAGTTCGAGAAGATGATTCACGAGAGAGGTTTCCCCGCTGGACGTCTCAATAACGTAGTTGTCATCCAGTGTGTCGGCTCAAGGGAAGAGGGCAGGATGTACTGCAGCAGGGTTTGCTGCACCAAGGCGGTGAAGAACGCGCTAGAGCTGAAGAAGATCAAGCCGGGCACAAACGTATTTGTCGCCTATCGTGATATGAGGACGTACGGATTCAGGGAGAAGTACTACACGAAACTCCGGGATGAGGGCGCAATCTTCATGCACTATTCGCTCGAAAGGAAACCGGTCGTTGAGTTGCTCGATCAGGCAAATCCCGACAGCAGGCTCAGTGTGACGATGTTCGATCCGATCCTCGACGGCGAGGTCGCGGTCGACGCGGACCTGGTTGTCCTGTCGGCGGCGATCGACGCTCCGGAGAGCAACGACGTATTGGCGAAGATGCTGAAGGTACCCCTGAACTCGGACGGGATGTTCCTCGAGGCCCATGTGAAGCTGAGACCGGTCGATTTCGCGACGGAGGGGATCTTCGTTTGCGGGCTGGCCCACGGGCCGAAGGACATGGATGAATCTATTGCACAGTCGAAGGCAGCGGCAAGCAGAGCGCTGACCTTTCTCAATCAGAAATCGATACTTGCCGAGGGAACCATCTGCCGTGTCAGGGAAGACAGGTGCACGGGCTGCGCGTACTGCGAGTCGATCTGCGCCTATGCAGCTATCGAGGTAGATCCTGAGAAGCAGGTAGCCGTCGTGAACGAGGCCCTATGCAAGGGATGCGGCGCCTGCGTCGCGTCGTGCCGGTGCGGGGCGCTCGATCTACGAGGATTCAGCAACGACCAGCTCTTCTCGGTATTCGAATCGCTCGAGCTTGCGGCAGTGGAGGAGGCGGAATAGATGAAGGAATGGCAGCCGAAGATACTGGCAATTCTCTGCAACTGGTGCTCGTATGCGGGTGCGGACCTCGCGGGAGTTTCCAGGATACAGTACCCGGCGAACATTCGGGTGGTGAAGGTCCCCTGCTCGGGGAGGGTCGACCCACTGTTTATAATGAAGAGTCTGCAGAGCGGTTACGACGGGATCCTCATCTCGGGGTGCCACCCGGGGGACTGTCACTATATTTCGGGCAATTATGTTGCCAGAAGGCGGTTCGCCCTGCTCAAGCCCCTGCTCGAGTTCATCGGGGTCGAGCCGGACAGGGTCCAGTTCTCGTGGATCTCGGCGGGCGAGGGAGAGAGGTTCGCTCAGGTCGTTACTAAGGTTACAGAAGACGTCAAGAAACTCGGTCCGGCAAAAAGGCTGGTCAAACAGGCATGAACGTAAACGATGAATTGAGAGATGCAGCGAAGAAGCTGCTCGCCGATGGCGGAGCAGATATGGTCATAGGATGGGGCCGGGGATCCCTTCCCATGTCATCGACCCCGGTATTCGCCGCGACGGAGGAAGAGGCCGATGGACTCATCTTTGACGCGACATGTGGTTCCAATCTTGCCGTGTATTTCACGAAGGACAGGCGACAGCTTGCCCGTGACGGCAAGAAGACTGCGGTCGTTGCAAAGGGGTGCGACGCCAGATCGCTCGTGCTGTACATCAAGGAACGCCAGATAGAAAGGGACAACGTGGTCATCATCGGTGTTCCATGTGACGGCATCATAGACAGGAGCAAGATCTCGGAAATGACCGGCGGGAGGGAGGTCCTCGAGTTCTCCGACAACGGGGCGAAGGTCTCGGTTAAGGGGAAGGATTTCGAGCTGGATATTCCGCGGGAGGATGTCCTCAGCGATTCCTGTCTATCGTGCGCACACCCGGACGCAGAGATGTCTGACATCTTTGTCGGCGAACATCGTGGAAGAGGAGAAGTGAAGGATCAGTACGCAGAGGTGGAGGAATTCGAGAAGCTCTCCATCTCGGAGAGATGGGAGAGGATGCAGCAGGAGTATTCGAAATGCATTAGATGCTACGCCTGCCGTAACGTCTGCCCGTCATGTTACTGCAGCGAGTGTTTCGTAGATCAGAACGATCCGCAGTGGATAGGGAAGACGCTGGATTTCAGCGATACGATGATATTTCACGTAATAAGGAACCTTCATGTCGCCGGGCGATGTGTCGAGTGCGGTTCGTGTGAGAGGGCATGCCCGATGGATATCAAACTTCTCCTGCTCAACCGCAAGGTCGCAAAAGAAGTCGCCGAGAGGTTCGGGATGGAGACGGGAGTCGATCTGGACGCTAAGCCGGCCATGTCCGATTTCAGGGAAGACGAGAAGCAGGATTTTATAATGGGGTAGGGCTATGATAAGGCTCGACAGAAAAAGATTCGAAAGATTCATCGAAGAGCTTGCCGAGGAATACACCCTCTTTGCTCCCGTCATGAAAGACGGACAAGAGGTGTTCGACGTGGTCTCTTCGGCCGGAGATATCGATTCATCGCGCCTCAACACGGTGAGATCACCGAAGGAGATCTTCTTTCCTCATTCCGAGGTCCTTTTCGAATACGACGAGAACAGGATAAGGACCGCTGGAGGGGAGGAGAAGCCGATTGCAGTCTGGGGGATGCGGGGTTGCGACGCAAGAAGCCTCCCGATGCTCGATAAGGTGTTCGGAAGCGATGGTGAGAGACCTGACAACGTTCGTTTCGATGACCCGTATTGGAGCGGGCGCTACGACAAGTCGCTCATCTTCTCCCTGGCCTGCAACGAGCCTCTTTCGACCTGCTTCTGCAACTGGTTCGACAGCGGGCCTCACGACCGGAAGGGCGCCGACGTATTCGTTGTCGATACGGGAGATCTCCTGCTCATGGAGCCGGGCAGCAAGAAGGGCGAAGATTACCTGAAAAGAATGAAAGATGTGGAGAAAGCGACAAAGAAGGACGAGGAGAAAGCCTCGGCGCTTGCCGCTGAAGCAGAAGGGATGCTGAAGGAGCGGACGGACATTGACGGACTGAGCGAAAAACTGAAGGAAATATTTCACAAGCCGGTCTGGGACGCCATAAGCGCGAAGTGCGTAAACTGCGGCGCATGCTCGTTCACCTGTTCGACCTGCCACTGTTTCGACATACAGGACGAAGGCAGGAGAGGGCGTGGAAAGAGGATCAGGATATGGGACACGTGCATGTTCCCGGTCTTCACGAAGGAGGCTTCGGGTCATAATCCCAGGGTGCTATCCAAGGAACGCGTCCGGCAGCGCGTCATGCACAAGTACAGTTATTTCGTGGATAATCACGGCGAGTTCCTCTGCACGGGGTGCGGCCGGTGCGTTGCCGTATGCCCCGTCAACCTCGATATCAGGGAAGTGATCAGAGAGGTGCTGGCCTCCTGAGGACAAGGACGTTCGGATGAGTAACACATATCTGCCCATACAGATGAAAGTAAACAGGATAGTCGTAGAGGACCCTGCCAAAACGCTCAGGACCTTCGATCTCACTTTCGTCAGGGATGATGACCGAAAAGCCTTCAAATACATGCCGGGACAGTTCTGCGAGTTCTCGATTCTCGGCAAGGGCGAATCGCCGTTCGGTATAGCCTCTTCTCCTACAGAAGAGGGGTTCCTGCGCTTCACGGTGAGCAGGACAGGCTCGGTGACCAATGAGATACATTATCTCAGGGAAGGCGATACAGTCGGTATACGCGGGCCCCTGGGCAATTGGTACCCCGTCGAGAAATTCAAGGGAGAGAACGTCGTCATTGTCGGCGGTGGATTCGCTTTCACCACGCTGCGCTCGCTTATAGTCTACATGCTCGAGCACCGGGGTGACTACGAGGACATCACCGTCATATACGGGGCGCGAAATCCCGACCTCTTTATTTACAAGGACCAGCTGGAGGAGTGGAAGGGCAGGGACGACATCAATGTGCATCTGACCATCGACAACCCGGTGGACGGATGGGACGGACTCACCGGATTTGTCCCCGCTGTGACAAAGGATATATCGCCGAGCCCGGAGAAGGCATGGGTCGTACTCTGCGGACCGCCGATCATGATCAAGTACACACTGCCCGTGATCTCGGATCTCGGCTTTACGGACGAAAGAGTATACACGTCGCTCGAACGACGTATGAAATGTGGAATAGGAAAATGCGGAAGATGCAACATCGGCTCGCGCTATATCTGCGCCGACGGGCCGGTATTCTCGATGGCCGAAATCGAGGATATTCCCGAGACTGTGTAGCAAGGAGACTGGCCGGATGGAAAAAATCATACTGAGCGAGAAAGACCCCCGCTTCAAATATGAAGTGGCTTCGAAGCCCGGCGCTGAAGCGTTCATGCGCTGCTTCACCTGCGGCACCTGCACTGCGTCGTGCCCCGTGGCTGAAGTCCACGACGAATACGATCCGAGAAAGATCATAAGGATGACCGTTCTCGGGATGCGCGAGGAAGTCCTCTCCTCTGACATCCTATGGATGTGCTCGAGGTGTTACACCTGCCATGCCCTCTGCCCCCAGAACGTCAAGTTCACCGATGTTATTTCCATACTCAGGGAGATGGCGATAAAGGAGGGGTACGTGCCAAAGGAAAGGTACGAAAAGGCGAGGGAGCTCGACAGGCGGATACAGGAATTAAGGTGCAGGATCATCAACAACAAACTGCATCCGGAAACGAATAATGTGAAAGAGATCAAGGCCATGGTCGAGGAAGAGCTCGGCGAGGAATGGGCATAATACGATAAAATGACAGGGGACGCCATGAATCAGGACAGGATCTGGTCGTTTACCGATCTCAGGAACGAAGTGATAGATGGGGGTATCTGTGGAAAGTGCGGCGGATGTGTCTCCTTCTGCTCGGCAAACAGGATCGGTGCCCTGAAAATCGGCGAGAACGGATTTCCCGCCTACGATGACGAGGACAAATGCCTCGAGTGCGGGCTGTGCTACATGGTCTGCCCGCAGACCCATCCCCTTCAGGAGGAGGTCAACGCGGCATATGACTGGGAGCCTCCGATAGGTAATTTTATCGATGTATTCTCGGCCCGCAGCGCCGATACGGAGATCCTCGAGTCCGGTACTGACGGAGGTGTTGTTACCGCTCTGTTGATTCATCTCCTGGAAAACGGATTTATTGACGGGGCGGCCGTATCGATATCAGAGGGTCCCTTCAAGAGAAAGGCGATCGTTGCTACTTCGAGGGAGGAACTCCTTCAGGCCGCCGGCTCTCACTGGGCCGAGTTGCCGCATCTCGAGGAGGTAGGAACAGGGTATACGAACTTCGTGCCGGTGATCAGGTCCATTCATGAACTCGAACCGAAGAAGTTGAAGAAGATCGCAGTGGTCGGCACACCGTGCCAGATAGGCGCAGTAAGGAAGATGCAGGTGCTCAACATCGTTCCGTCAGACATAGTCGTGCTGACGATCGGCCTGTTCTGCATGCAGTGTTTCGAGATAGATCACCTGATGGACAAGGGCTTCATGAAGAACCACAATGTGACCCCGGACGACCTGGACGGGGTGAACATCAAAGACGACTTTATGCTGAAGCTCAAGTCCGGGATCACACTCCACGTTCCTCTCAAGGAGATCGAGGAGATAGCGAGACCTGCCTGCCTGGCCTGTAAGCTCTTCGCCAACGATTACGCTGACATCTCAGTCGGCGGACTTGGCTCGCCGGATGGGTATACGACAGTGGTGATAAGGACGATCAACGGTAAGCGGATGTTTGCGGACGCCGTATACGACGGAAGCATCGAGTACAGGACGAGAAGATCGATGAGCGACTACGCGGTTGAGATGAGCACGATCGTATCGCAGATAGTCAAATTCGCCGACAGCAAAAAAACACGGGGGCTGAAATACAGGAAGCAGTACAGGAGCTAAGGGATAACCTGAAATATTGATCGGGCAGGAAAACAGTTTGATGAATAATAATTCTAAAAAATCAAAATCAGGATCCGTTCTCGTAGTGGGTGGAGGGATCGCTGGTATCCAGTCGTCTCTGGATCTAGCAGAGTCCGGATTCAAGGTTTATCTACTCGAGGAAACCCCGGCGATCGGGGGTACTATGGCGCAGCTCGACAAGACATTCCCGACAAACGACTGCGCGATGTGCGTTATCTCTCCAAAGCTCGTCGGTGCCGGCAGACACCTGAACATTGACCTGATCACAAACTCGGAGCTGATGGGTGTGAGTGGTGAGGCGGGGAAATTCAGGGTGCAGGTCAAAAAGAACCCCAGGTATATCGACGCAGAGAAATGCACTGGTTGCGGCGCGTGTACACTGAATTGTCCGGTGGTTAATGTGATACAGCCTGTTGAAGAACCATATATAAGACTAAGTGACGAAGACCTGCAAAAAGTCAGGCCTGTTTTGGATAAATATATTGGTCAAAAAGGCAATCTGATGCCGATACTGCAACAAATAAATCAGATGTTCAATTATTTGCCGCCTGACGTATTGAGGTATGTATCAATAAGATTGGGTGTAGGATTGTCGGATATATATAATATAGCCTCATTTTATAATTCTTTCAGCCTTACGCCGCGGGGGAGGCATACAATAAAAATATGTATGGGAACAACCTGCT
>CBDUYR010000070.1:0-11205 GCA_965371515.1 uncultured bacterium
CCCGGATCACCTGTGATCGTGGGATCTGTCGACACGCCAGGTTCCGCCCGGGGTGTGGCTGTCTCGGGAGATTATGCCTGTGTAGCCGATTTTGGATCCGGTCTTCAGGTAATAGATATAAGCGCGCCCGGCTCACCTGTGATCACGGGATCCGTGGGCACACCAGGCTATGCCTATGGTGTGGCTGTCTCGGGAGACTATGCTTATGTAGCCGATTATGAATCCGGTCTTCAGGTAATAGATATAAGCACGCCCGGATCACCTGTGATCACAGGATCTATCGGCACACCAGGCTATGCCTTTGGCGCTGCCGTCTCGGGAGACTATGCCTATGTAACGGATGGCGGTGGTCTTCAAGTAATAGATATAAGCACCCCTGAAACACCTCTGATCGTGGGATCTATCGACACACCAGGCTTCGCTTATGGTGTGGCCGTCTCGGGAGACTATGCCTATGTCGCTGATAACGAATCCGGTCTTCAGGTAATAGATATAAGCACCCCTGAAACACCTCTGATCGCGGGATCTATCGACACACCAGGCATCGCCTTTGGTGTGGCCGTCTCGGGAGACTATGCCTATGTGGCGGATTTCGGTTCCGGTCTTCAGGTAATAGATATAAGCACGCCCGGATCACCTTCGATCGTGGGATCTGTCGACACACCACGCGCAGCCTTTGGCGCTGCCGTCTCTGGAGACTATGCCTATGTAGCCGCTTATGAATCCGGTCTTCAGATAATAGATATAAGCGCGCCCGGCTCACCTGTGATCGTGGTATCTATCGACACGCCAGATTCTGCCCTTGGTGTGGCCGTCTCGGGAGACTATGCCTATGTAGCTGATATTTTTTCCGGTCTTCAGGTTGCAAATCGGCTGTGTGACTGACCTGTCGTGATTCTATGCGGGCGGATCGGTCTCGACCATCTGTGACTGGATGTGGAATCCCCCGACGAGGCTCTCGAGCGAGCCGGAACTCTCGAGGAAAGGGAACTCTATCAGGACGGGGTGCGAGGCCTCGAGGTGGATTTCCTTCATGAAACTCGAACAGGTCTGTATCGATTCGGGCAGGGTGGCGAAGAAGATGTAGTCGACCAGGCGGGTTGCGTCTTCCGGCCCGAGCGCACACATGACAGGCTTCCCGGGATCGTCGAATCTCTCCGCGCGGAAGACCGGCTGGCGGCGGGTCATGAGCTGTCCTATCTTCAGGTACGCCCGCGTGTTAGTGGTCCAGAAGGCGGGGATGTATACGTGCCAGCGGCCGGCCGCATCCATCCGGTCGAGTATATGCTCGAGCTGGGCCCTCGACGGCAACCGCTGCGACATGTGTGAAGAGTCGATCACCGCCGGCGTGCGCGCATCGGCAGAGTCGGCTCCCATCAGGTTCATTCCCAGCTCCATGACCCAGTCCGGCTCTGACGAATCCGCCTCGATCTTCGTCGTGGCGATCTTCTGCGATATTTCCGCAAGACCAGCCATGACCGAGAAGATGTTCTTTCTCAGGGCGTCCACGTCGGCCTTGAGGGTCCAGAAAGGCAGGTATACGATTTTCCCCTCGCGCTTTTCCGGGGGCGAAGCCCTGTATACATTGAGGGGAGCGAGGCCGTCGTCCGTGATGATGCAGCGGCGGAAGCAGGTCCTGCACTGGAAGGTGACGTACCTTCCCATGACGGGGAGCTCGCCTCCGCAGTGGCTGCACTGCAGACGCTGCACAGTCATCAGGCCGTCCTTCATAACCTTCCTCCGAACCAGCGCTCGAGCTTCTCCTGAAGCCAGCGGTGCGGCGGCAGGATCCCGCCGGACTGTATCGTGTCGTATACGTACATGGTCCCGGCGGCGATGAAGAGCAGCGGAAACCAGGTACCGGCGAGTATCGCGGCGAATGCCGGGACGAGAAAGAACGACCTTGCAGAGATCTTGCTCCATCGGGGGACGTCTCCGCGTATCACATCGCCGTTGTTGCCGTCGATGGTGATCGAGTAGATACGGCCTGCGTGACGGTACCGCAGGATATATACGGGGTAGTAGTAGATCGAGAGTCTGTTGCCGAAGAGCTCGAACCTGCTCGCCTTGATAAACGCGCCCGCAGGCGCGGCGAGTGTGGTCATGTAGCTGTATCCATCGCTGCGTGCCTGCGCGGCTGTTTTCATCGGAAGCGCGATGTTGAGTTTGTCCTTCATGTCGTGCTCGAAGACGTTCCACTGGAGCATCTGCGTCCTGAGCGAGATCCCCGGGAGGCCGAGGTGCCTCAGCGAGCATGCCGGCGTGCTCCAGTCGATCCGCTTGAACGAGAGTCTGGAGAAGGGACGTTTCTCCTCCTCGATTCTCGTGACCATCCTCGTTCCTTTCGGACCAGGGACGGGGACCTTGGTCTCGTGCTTGATGATCTCGTTGCCGCTTATCCACCCGGCCATCATCCCGCTCATTCGCCAGAAGGGCACGTTTATCATCCGCATGTCGATTATCGAGGCATGTCTCGCCTTGACCCTGCCGCCCGTCTCTTCGGACAGGTACTTCAGGGCGCCGAGCCTCGCCTTGCCTTCGCTGATGCGGGGATCGAGGATATATCCGCGGACCCCCCTCGGGCGGGTGACCAGCAGAGCGCAACCGCAGTATTCACAGATAATGCTTCTTTCACCCTCGTGGACCCTGAGCGATCCGCCGCAACCGCTGCAGCTCACACCGAACGTCTCGGTGGACAGGGATGCCTGCCGGATGGCGGCATTCTCTTCGGCTTCGGCGGAGGCCGTTTCGACGTTATCGAGGAGTTCAGTCACTCCTGCTCACCATCCTCGCTCGAAGGGAGAACACTCCCCATCCGGCCAGGGCCGCGGCCATGATAACCATTATCCTGGCTGCCGCCGAATGACCGAGCTTTCCCAGAAAGAGATAAACAACGGCCATCGAGACTGCCGCGAGGATGTTCGGTATGCTGACGCTCCGCGGACGCTTCGGCGGTATGGTATCGGCGAATACGTAGTAGCTCTCGCCCATGATCAGGGCGCGGTATTTCTTTCCTGCTGCCCTGTAGCGCACGCGGTATACGGGAAGAAAGAGGATCCTCGCCGCTTCGGCCAGCGTCTCCGGATCCTCGTCGGGCGGGATCACCGTCTCGCCGCCGGCAAGTGATTCATCGAAGAAACGGTATTCCCCCGCGGGAGGGGAGGAGAGGGGGCCGACCTCGGGCCACGAGCCCCTGCCGGGCTGACCGAAGAGGCGTCCCCTGTCGTCCTCGAGCATGCTGTAGGGAATGTATGCGAAATCGAGCTTGATATCCTTCGGAGAAGCGAGGTTCTTTGCAGCGAGAAACGACCGGAGCGCCTCTTCGGAGTGCCGGTCGTTCCGCTGATGAGGTAGTATGAGGCGCTCGGGCCCCCTGTCCTCCTCGATAGCGAGGGCGGAACCGCAGTACGAGCAGAAGAGCATCTCCTGCCCCGGGTGTACACTGTTTTCGCCCCCGCAGAGACGGCAATTAACCTGCATCGTCCTCTTTTTCCACCCTCTCACCGCAGCTCGTGCAGAACTTCGTTCCATGAGGCAGCTTCGTATCGCAGTGCGGGCAGATCAGATCGGCGCCGATCTCGTTTCCGCAGCTCGAACAGAACTTCGCCTCGGCGGGCAGCTCCGTGCCGCAGTCCTGGCAGCGGTTCATCACGACCAGGTGTGTCCCGCAGTTCTGGCAGAACCTCGAGTCGGGCGTGACCTCGTTGTGACACTTCGGGCACTGGAGCATCTCGATCGTGCCGGTTGCAGAGCTCGAGGGGGTGCTGATGCTCCGGGCGAGCATGCCGGGGATCATCATCCCGAGGCCTGCTCCGACGCCGATGCCCATTCCGCCTGCCGCGGCCGCTCCCGCTCCGCCGCCACCGCCGCTTGAAGATGCTGCGTCTCCCATCGCCTTGGCGGCCTTGAATTTGAAAAACTCGTCGAGATTGCCTACTGCCTCGAGCCCGCTTCGCTCGTCGATCATCTTCTGAACCTCGGGTGGTGGGGTTATCGAGTTGATGAAGAAGTCGGTCAGCTCCATGCCGTACTTGGAGAAATCGTTGACGAGCCTCTCCTTGATCTCGACGGCGAGCTCGTCGTAGTACTGCGGAAGTTCGAAGATCGAGTCGAGCTTCTCGCCGAAGAGGTCGTTTATCCTGGCGACGACGACGTCGCGCAGGTAGTTGCCGATCATCTCGCTTGTGTAGACGCCCTGCGTTCCCACGACCGTGTTGATGAAGAGAACCGGCTCGGTGATCTTGAATGTGTAGATGCCGAACGCGCGGAGCCTGACCAGTCCGAGCTTGCTGTCCTTGAACGCGACGGGATCCTTCGTTCCCCACTTCTGGTTGAGGAACATCTTCATGTTGACAAAATAGACCTCGGCCCTGAAGGGCGATTTGAATCCCCAGGGCAGCGAGAGGATCTTCGTGAGGATCGGAAGGTTCTTCGTCGTGAGCGTGTGGCGTCCCGCGCCGAAGATGTCGAGGCCCTTTCCATCCTTGAAGAAGACGCCGGACTGGTTGTCGCGCACGATCAGCTGGGCGCCCATCTTGATCTCTGCGGACCCCTCCGGGGGTATCCTGTGAACGATCTCCTCGCCCGTCTCGTCGAACCACTCGAGGACTTCCATGAACTGTGACATACCGTCTCCTGACTGTAAAATTGCCGGTCTGGGCGCAAAAAGTTGCTAAATAGTCGATTTACACTGTGCCGTAGAGGTTTTTTGCAAGGTGGGTGCCAATATATCTGTGATCGTGAAGCCGGTTGCGGTTTGTGCATCGCGCCCTTTTCCATAGACCTGTCGCCAGCGCGTCCGGGAGACCGATATTGTTGGAATCGCCCTTTTCCCTGTGATAATGTAACAGGGAACATCGATATGGTACGCAAGGTAATCCCTTGAGGAGGAAGGATCCCCTTGGCCGGAGAAGGACAGCACAGGATAAAGATCTGCGTGGTGCTGCCGAGACTCAGGATCGGCGGCGCCGAGATGCAGGTCCTTGGCCTTTTTGCCAACATAGACCGCTCGCGTTTCGAGCTCCATCTCTGCGTGTTAATGCGCGGCGACGCGAAGATGGAAGCGGCGGCGAGGCGCAACGTCGAATCGTTTACCTGCCTCGATTTCCGGTGGAGAATGCTGCTTGTCGTATTTCCCCGGTTCGTACGATATCTGAAAAGAGAGAGATTCGATATTCTCCACGCGCATCTCGCCCTTGCCGATTCCCTGGGCCGCATAGCGGGCAGGTTTGCGGGCGTACCCGTGCTGATGACTACCGAGCACGGGAAACATCTCTGGAAGGGGAGACTCTACCTGATGATGGAAAGGATGCTTGCGCGGTCGACCGACATGCGGATATGCGTCAGTGACGATATAGCCCGCATCCGCGTCAACCGCGAGGGTACTCCGGAGGAGAAACTGGTGGTCATACCCAACTCCGTCGATCCGACCCCCTTCCGCGGCGCCGTAAAGGGACGCGCGGCGGTGATGGCCGAATTCGGCTGGGAGGTGGAGGATCCTCTCGTCGTCACCGTCGGAAGGCTCGTGGTGGCCAAGGCCTACCCGTCCCTCGTCGAAGCAGTCTCCTTCCTGAAGGAGGAGTTCCCGTCGGTCCGATGCCTGATAGCAGGCGACGGGCCGTGCCGCGAAGAGATAGAGGAGGCGGTGGAGAGATACGGAGTGAGCGGCAACGTGACGCTGCCCGGAGCGCGAAGGGATATACCAGACCTGCTGTCGGCCTGCGACGTATTTGTACTCTCGTCGATAAGGGAGGGGCTGCCCGTCTCCCTTCTCGAGGCGATGGCGTCCGGCTGCGCGATAGCGGCGACGGCGGTGGGAGGGATACCTGAGGCCGTAAGGGATGGCGAGAGCGCCCTGCTTGTGCCGCCCGACGAGCCGAGGGCCCTCGGCGGGGCGATCGGCAGGCTGCTGGGAAACAGGGGACTAGCCGTCCGGTTCGGAGAGAACGCCTCGCGAGTGATAGACGAGAGGTACAGCGCGGCGGGCGTTACGAAAATGATCGAGGAGATTTACACGCGGCTAGCTGCCGCGGCGAGAGGTGATAACGATCGGAGCGCCTGAAGTCTGCAGGAACCGCAATTCCGGCGATGATTCCGGGAAGGGAACGGGGAAGGTGCGCGGCATTCCCGTTGTGATGTATCACGGCGTCGGGCCCGACAGGCCCGGCTGGATCTGGAACCACCTGCTTACCCCGCTCGACGTGTTCGAGGGGCAGATGAAGGCCCTCAGGGACAATGGCTGGACGACGATCTCGCTAGCTGAGCTGCATGCCCATGTATCCGCCGGAGAACCTGTTCCCGAAAAGCCCGTTGTTCTCACGTTCGATGACGGATACCTCGACAATTATATCCTCGCCTGGCCGATACTGAAGAAGTACGGGCACCGGGCGGTTATCTGGATGACGACTGATTTCATCGATCCTTCTCCCGATCCGAGGCCGACACTGGACAGCGGTATCGAGGGGGGCGCCTGGAAGTCGGGAATGCCCCTCAGCGGGTTTCTCTCGATGGCGGAGATGAGGCTGATGGAGGCTTCGGGGCATATCGAGATCCAGAGCCACGCGAAGACTCACACGTGGTATCCGATCGGGCCGAAGATCGTCGATTTTCACAGGCCGATCGGCGTCGAGGGATACGCACCTCCGCCCTGGCTTGCGTGGAACACATTTCCCGAGAGCAAGCATGAGTATATGTCACGGGGCAGGGAGGACGAGATCCCCTGCGGCACGCCGATCTATCGGCACGCCAAGTCGCTCGAGGCGCCGAAATACTTCCCCGACCCCGCGCTCTCTGACAGGCTCGTTTCACATGTCCTCAAGAACGGCGGCGACAATTTCTTCGCGAGGGACGGATGGCGGAGCGAGCTTGAGAGGATAGCGACGGAGAACCCCCCGTCGGCCGACAGTGTGGAAACGCAGGAGGAATTCCGCGAGAGGGTCATGTTCGAACTGACCGAATCGAAACGGATACTGACAGAGGGGCTGGGCCACAGTGTCGATTTTCTGTGCTGGCCGGGAGGTGGCAGGAATCCCGAGGTCATCGAGTTGGCGAAGAAGGCGGGGTATCTCGCCACGACGACCCACTACCAGGTGATGGATAGAAGGAATGTCCCCGGGCAGGACCCGTCGGAGATCGGGAGGGTCGGCAGCGGCTCGCCGTGGGCCTGGAGGGGGAAGCTCTTCCGCAGGACCGATCCCGGTTTCTTCATATCGATCCTTGAAAAGTTCGCCGGCGGTCAAAATACGGTTTGGACGATGAGATTCTATAAATTAAAATACTTTCTGCGCTATTATCTTACCGGCACGAGATGACTAGGAGCTGATTGAACCGATGATCCCGCCCCTTCCCGAATCACTGGTAAGAAACGTCGTGTATCCCTTATACAGGGGATTCCGCAAGGACAGGGTCCTCGATATCCTCGACGAGCTCGAACACAACCAGTTTCTTCCCGAGAGAGAGATAGAGGATCTGAAGTGGCGCAAGCTGTCCGTTCTGCTCGAAGCGGCCGGATCCCACGTTCCGTATTACAGAGATCTCTTCGAGCGCGAGGGGATCGACCCGGCCTCCTTCGAGAGCCCGGCGGACATGGTGGCAATACCATTTCTGACGAAGGAGATAATCCGGAGCGAGAAAAGGAAGCTGATCTCGAAAGACCCTCTGCGCAGAGGATATCCCTCGAGCACGGGAGGATCGACGGGGGAGCCGCTCCATTTCTGGTGCGACACCGCCGCCGGCCCGGTGCGCCGTGCGACCACGATGAGGGGGTACCGCTGGACTGGATTCGACATAGGCGGAAGGCAGGCGATGCTGTGGGGATTCCATCTCGACAGGCCGTTGAAGGAGCGGATCTCCGAGGGCGCGAAGAACTTTTTCAACAACATCATGACCCTTTCCTCGTTCGACATGACCCCGGAGATGATGAGGAGATACGCGGTGAGGCTCAGGCGGTTCAGGCCGTCCATCGTGATCGGCTACCCTTCCGCGCTGACGGCCTTTTCCGAATTCTGCCGGGGCGCGGGCGTCCGCCTGCCCTCCCTGAAGGCCGTGGTAACGGGAGGCGAGAGGCTCTTTCCGCATCAGAGGGACCTGATCGAGGAGGCCTTCCACGCCGACGTGTTCGACCGCTACGGAAGCAGGGAATTTTCCGCCGTCGCGCACGAATGTTCCGAGCACAAGGGACTGCATGTTTTCAACGACCTCTTTCACGTCGAGGTCATCCACGAAAGCGGGCGCGCGGCGCAGAGCGGTGAAATAGGGGAACTGGTCATCACCGACCTTTCCAATCTTTACATGCCGTTCATAAGGTACAGGACGGGCGATCTTGCCATGCCGACTGAAAGGAAGTGCCCGTGCGGCAGGGGGCTCCCACTGCTCGAGAGGATAGAGGGACGCTCATTCGACTCGATCGTCACTCCCGAGGGAAAGAAGGTAGGCGGCTTCTTCTGGACCTGGCTGTCCAGGGCCGTACCCGGCATCGACAGGTTCCAGATCGAGCAGAGAGACAGGGCCGGCATCATCTTTCGTATTGTTCCGGGCGAGGGATGGCGGGACGATCATATGGAGGTCCTCGCCGGAAAGATACGCGAGAACTGCTGCGAGGATTTCAGGATCGATTTCCAGGTGGTCGACGACATCCCGCTGACGCCGGCGGGAAAGGCGAAATTCATCATCTCGAACATCGAGGAGAGGCTCGTCATCAAATCGAAGATCCACAAGGCTCACATAAGCGGCGACGCACCGGAGGAGAACGACTGCCTGCGGATCGATGCGAAGCTTTTGGAACTGGGCAACGTGGCGGTGTTCGAGAAGATCCTCATAGTCAACGCCACGAGCGGGGCCAGGCTGGAGACCTTCGCACTCGAAGCGGAGAGCGGAAGCGGGGACATCATCGCCTGCGGGGCGGTTTCGAGGCTCTGCAGGCCTGGAGACGAGATAAGCGTCATGGCATTCACCTGGTCGACCGGGGAATCGGGCGATTTCAGCAACATCCTGGTCGATGAGGAGAACAGGTTCGTCAGATACCTTACCGAGAAGGCAGGCGACAGGATCTGAGCGGCATCCAGTCCCCGAAACGGCTTTTCATCCCGTGGGGTTTGTACTATATTCCGAACGATCCTTCACAATGGACTGTTACATGAAATGTCTTCTACTTAAATCGATGATTCTCCGGGCCACCGTAACACAGGCCGATCTGCGCTATGTGGGAAGCATCACGATAGACGAAGACCTGATCGACAGGGCCAACCTGAGCGAACACGAGAACGTGTACGTCATCGACCGCACCAACGGCCACAGGCTCCAGACCTACGTCATCAAGGGAGAGAGGGGAAGTGGTGTGATTGGGATGAACGGCGCTGCCGCCCATCTCGTAAACGAGGGCGACGAGATCGACATCATGGCTTACAGCTGGTCGTCGGGCGATGCACGTCCCATGCTGATAGAGGTCGATTCGGGCAACAGATTCAAGGGTTACGCAGGCTGACCCGCCGGGATGATCGATGTTCAATAAAAATCTCAGGCTCTTCACTCTCCAGGGTATACCGGTCGAGATCAATATCTCATGGCTCTTTGTTCTCGCGCTCGTCACGTGGTCGTTTGCCACCGGGTTCTATCCCGAATCGTACCCGGGCCTCTTCACATCCGCGGCGAAATGGACGCTGTCGCTGCTCACCGCCCTTCTGCTCTTCACGTCGATACTCATCCATGAGTTCAGTCATGCGATTGTTGCATCGAGGGGCGGACTGCCGATCAAGCGGATAACGCTGTTCATGTTCGGCGGCGTCGCCCAGATGGGGCACGAGGTCGACGAACCGTCGCTCGAGCTGCGCATGGCGGCGGCAGGCCCGCTGATGACCCTGGTCCTTGTCGGTGTGTTTCTGGGGGCGGCGACCCTGGCAAGGGGCGTTCCGTTCCTCTCGATCCTTTTTGGTACGGTCGGCGCGATTAACATCGGGGTATTCGTCTTCAACATGGTGCCGGGATTCCCTCTCGATGGAGGGAGGATATTGAGGGCGATCATCTGGAAGAGGACTGGCAACGTCAGGAAGGCGACACGGATCGCTACGGGAGTGGGGAAGGTCTTCGCATGGATCCTCGTGGCGGGAGGAGCCTTCAATTTTCTCGTGTACGACAACCTTGTCAGCGGAATCTGGATGGTGTTCATCGGACTCTTTCTCAGGCAGGCGGCCGCGAGGAGCTACAGGCAGATCATATGGAAGAAGTCACTGGCAGAGATGAAGATCGGAGACGTGATGCGCCGGGATATGCCGGCCATCGATCCTTCGACCGATCTCGAGACACTCGTCGAGGAGTTCTTCCTGCGTTTTCACCTGGACAGCCTGCCGGTCGTGTCAGGAGGGATGCTGCTCGGGATCGTATATCTCGATGATGTTACCGCGATAGACCGAGGCGAGTGGACCGGCATCTCCGCAGCCGATGTCGTGAGGAAGATCGATCCTTCATCGGTCGCGAGGCCGGATGATCCAGCCTGGACGCTTTTTGTCCCTCTGGTGCAGCAGGGACGCGGAATCGTACCTGTAGCCGGACCGGACGGACGTCTGGCCGGAGTGGTGACGAGAAGGGACTATTCGGCCCTCCTCGATGTGATGTCTACTGTCGGCTCCCGACGTGCGGGCCCCGGCTGATATCAATCTTCGTCGTCGATCGAGGGGTCGTCCTCGAGAAGTGTTGAAACGCCGTATTTGCTCGTCTTTTTCTCCCTGGAGCTTCTCTGCTTTAAGACTCTGTGTTCTTCCTGTGACCGCTTGTCCTTGTGTTTCGACCTGTGGGTGTTGGATCTCTTCTTCAACTCGGTCACTCCTTTCTCGTCCCCCGCAATAGTGAATCGCTTCCGGGAAGAACTTTGCAAGATTTATGACAAGAAGCCCAAGGGGTCCAGTTAAAAGGCGAAGGAGCTTAATTGCTTGGTAATAATATAAATAACGAGGGGCTCAATGGTGTTGCATGACGCCATTGAGCCCCTCTCACCATTTTTGAGCCCTGCATTTTGAGAACCGATGAAAACAGCCCCGGTCCAGCCGGCGGGCCGTCAGTCTTCGGTCGGCTTCGGCCTGTTCTTTTCGAACTCGGCCCTGTCGATCTCGACGTCGAACTCGATCGACTGCCAGATCATCTCCCGGTTCTTCGAACCGTTGGCGTATGACGTCTCGTGGAACGGCACGAGGTATCCGTTGACCGAGCGGTAGT
>CBDUYR010000071.1:0-11160 GCA_965371515.1 uncultured bacterium
CCCTTGTTCATCCGCGCATCCCTGTCACCGTAACAGCTAAGACCATCAGCTGCAAACGCAGGTTATTCGGCCACTTGGTTCACTCACAAGAAACCGAACATCCAACAAAATGACTGTACTTTATTGTATTGCGATGAATTGATATTTACTATGCAAAATAAGAAGTTCTAAAGCTGTCCACTATGGGGAGCCAATTCCATTTCGATGAATAACCACAGCCCTCAAGCTGCTAGAATGGAAAGTACATGCCGACGCTGACGTAGTCCTCGTCGCTGCCGGAACCGTCGGCCTGGGTGCCCTGGTCGATCATGGCCTCGACGAAGGCGAAGAATCTCCCCCGGGGGGCGTTCCAGTTCAGCCCGAACATGAGCAAGTTCATGCCATACTCGCCCAGGTAGTCCGCGTCGTCCGTGAAAATGCTGTTCCAGCCAACGAAAGGCATGAACGATCCGTAATCGGAGCCCGGGGAGATGTCATACATAAGGGCCAGTTCCACGCCCCAGCCGTCCATCGGTGTGCCTAGATCGTCCTGGTACATCTGCTTCGAGATCGAGCCCGTGGCGGCGGCGTAGAGATGTTCGCCGCTGTAACTGACCGCCGCCGTGCCTGCCGTTGGATCATCCAGGTTGACGGCCTGGCCGGCGGCGATTATGCCGGAGACGTTGTTCCGGACATGGGAAACGCCGATCTCCAGGCCGGATTCGGTGGCATAGGCGACCCGGATGCCCTCGCCTCCCTTCCCATAGACCACGCCTAGATAGTCGTCCTCGCCTGGGGTGCATTCCCCGTCGTCCTCGATGCCGCTGCACAGGATGACCGAGTTCTCGATGATCTGGGCCTGCAGGCCGAGAGTCAACGAGCCAGGTCCGGCCTGGAAATCCTTGGTCCAGATGATGGCGTTGTCGACCCGGCCCGTGCCGGTGAGGCCGCCGTCGCCGTAGACGTAGGTCGCCGACGCCATGGCGCTGTACACGTTGAATATGTCGGTGACCTTCGTCGTCTGCTGGTACACGGAGTACTGCTTGCCGAACGTGAACGAACCGATAACGGTGCTCAGCTCGAAATAACCCAGGCGGTTGGTCAGGATATCGCTGCGGTTATCGGAGAGGCCGACGGAATTAGATCCCCGGTATTGGTAGGGCTTCGGCTCCCGGCCAGCCGTGGTGTTGACGTACCACTCGAAATGGCCGCGCCCCTGGACGGAGCCCATGATCGGGCCGCCGAAACCGAAGTGTATGCGGGAGCCGTTGTCCGCCACGTCGACCTCGTACTGGCCGATCACCATCAACTGGATGTTGCCGCCGACGGAGACCGCGAGATCGTCCGTTTTGTATATCTCGGCGGCGAACGACGTGCTGCCGATGGAGGCCAGTATCATCAGGCCCAGACCAATAAGAATTCTCGTCCGCTCTGATATCATAAGAGCCTCCTTTCCATACCACTCGATTAGGTAGCAAGCAAAGGAGTAGCGCGTCAATACCATTATAGGGGTACTTGCGGAGATGTGGAGAGAGGAGTACAATCAGGCACTTCCTTACAATGGAGGCAATACGATGCAACTTCCCGGTGGATCCGGACATATCCTGCGGGTGATTCTCGTTATTCTGGTGCTGCTCCTTCCCGCGGGTGGAAGGGCCGGCGAGGAAGCCGGTCTGCATGAGGAGATAGAGGCGCTTTACGGCGAAATGGGCCTTGAGGGAAGATTCGACAGAGAAGTCTTCAAGCTCGCTGTCATCGGATATGTCAATCTGCGTGGAAGCAGAGCGCTCGGTAAGACCACGCCGCTGTCGATAATCGACTATACAAAGCCATCGGCCGAAGAACGCCTGTTCATCATCGACATCACCGGGCGAAAAGTGCTGCGAACGTCTCTTGTGGCGCATGGGAAGAATACCGGCGGGAACTTCGCGGTGCGTTTCTCGGACGAGCCCGGCTCGCTGAAGAGCAGCTTTGGCTTTTTCACGACCGGAGAGACGTACTACGGGAAGCATGGCTATTCGCTGAGGCTCCACGGTCTCGAAAAAGCGTTCAACGGCAACGCGCTCGAGCGCTATGTCATCATCCATGGAGCATGGTACGTCTCGCAGAAGTTCGCCGACAGATACGGCCGACTGGGCCGGAGCTGGGGGTGCCCGGCGCTTCCGCTCGAGACCTCCACCGAGATCATCGACATGATCAAGGGAGGCAGCTGCCTTTTTGTTTATTTCAACGACCAGGCATACCTCGAGACCTCCGTTTTGCTCGATGAAAGACGGGCCGAACAGTGGTTCACAGAAAATGGAGACTTCTCAAACGAAAAAAAGGAGTGAGTGACCATGTATCGCAGTGTTTTTATCCACCTGTTCACAGCTGCTCTGATAATCTGCTGCTTGTCCGGAACGGCCTCTTCATCTCAGGAGACATCCGCCAGCGAAGTAATCCGGGACAGGATGGACCTGCTGGGTTCAATGGGTTCGCTGGAGATCGGAGAAGAAGGCATCAGGGGCAGGCTGATCCTTCCCATGTTCTATGAGAGAAGGGATTTCGAGCCGGTATGGAGCGATCCGGGAAGATTCCAGGAGCTTTGGAAGCTCATCGTTGCATCAGCGGACGACGGGCTCGTCCCCGAGGATTATCACATGGAAGCGATCGACAAGATCGCCGGGGAAGGAGATCGAAAGAAGAATCCGCATAGTAGCGCGGACCTCGACATCCTCTGCACCGACGCCTTGCTGACACTTGCGTATCACATGAAATTCGGCAAAGTCGATCCGGAGCGTCTCGATGCCGACTGGAACATCTACGAGGACATGGCGGAACTGACCGATATGCTCGACCGGATGGAGAAGGTGTTCGAAGGCGGGTCCGGCTCGGTCACGGAGGCCATGGATGAAATCAGGCCGTCGTACGAGATATACAGGGCCCTCTCGAGAGCATTGGTCGAATACAGGAAGACAGAAGCCGAAGGGGGCTGGGCTGGGGTTCCCGAAGGTGAGACGCTGAAGGAAGGAATGCGTGATCCGCGGGTCATCAAACTGCGCGAGAGGCTGATTGTCGCAGGCGACCTGAAGACCGATGGATCGGCCGATGATCTGTTCGACGAGGAACTGGCGAGAGGCGTCGAGAACTTCCAGCGGCGACACGGCCTCGAAGTGGACGGAGTCGTCGGAAAAAATACGATCGCCACAATGAACATACCGGTATCCGGAAAGATAGACCGCATCCGGGTCAACCTGGAAAGACTCCGATGGGTTCTACAGGACGATTCCCGCTTATTTATCGTCGTCAACATAGCTGAATTCGAGCTTTATTATGCGGGGGACGAAGAGCTCATCTGGCACTCCCGGGTACAGGTCGGCAAGGAGTACCGCAAGACTCCGGTATTCCGCGCGGACCTGGAGTACATCGTCTTCAATCCCACCTGGACCGTGCCGCCCACCATACTGAAGAAGGATATGATCCCGAAAGCGGCAAAGGATCCGTCATACCTCGATGGAAAGAATATCAAGGTCATCGATAACAAGGGCAGGGTAATCCCGTCCGCAAAGGTCGACTGGAACAGGTATCTCAATGGCGGTTTCCCGTATATGCTCCGCCAGGATCCGGGACCGAACAACGCGCTCGGAAGGGTCAAGTTCATATTCCCCAACAAGCATTTTGTATTTCTTCACGACACTCCGAGCCGTTCCCTCTTCTCCCGCACGAAGAGGACCTTCAGCTCGGGCTGCATAAGACTCGAGAATCCTCTCGAGTTCGCGGAAGTCCTGCTGAACGATCCGGATAGCTGGAGTCTGGAGAAGATCGAGCAGCTGATAGAATCGGCGGAGACGAAGACCGTGCACCTCGATGAGCCGCTGCCCGTATTCCTTCTATACTGGACCGCCTTCGTGACTTTCGAGGGCACGGTTCACTTCAGAGAGGATATCTATGACAGGGACGATCCGATCCTGAAGGACCTGGAGGGGGAGTTCCAGCCGAGAGACAGGCATAAGCGGTAATCCCGTCGATGATCCCTGCCGGAACTGCAGGGGGCGGCAGGGCAGGCTCATTCCAAATAGAATTGACAATAACCGTTATCAACCGGACAATAAAATACGGGTTATGCAATTTCCGTATTGGCTCATTATCCATATCGAATGGCCGTGACTAACCATGAAACCTGCCGGTAAAGATATCATCTATCAAGGGAACACGCTGATATCCGTTGAGATCCTCCCCGGGTATTCGCATCCGGTGGCTATCAAGAAGCCTTTCGGACCGGACGCATCCAGGCATACAGCTGTTTCCCTTGAGAAAGAATTCACGATGACCCGGGCTCTGGATAAGGTCGAAGGAGTACGGAGGGCGCTCGAGATGAAATCGATCGAGCGCCAGCCCGTCCTGATCCTGGAATACATCGAGGGAGAGGCGCTGAAGGAACTTATTGCCGGGGATCGCCTCGATCTGCGCTCGAGGCTGGAGATCGCCGTCGAGATATCCCGTATTATTGAGAAGATCCATAAGGCAGACATCATTCATCTCGATATCAACAGTGATAACATCATTGTAAGCAAAGATCTTGGTACAGTGAGGTTGATCGATCTGGGATCGGCCTTTCTTTTCGATGGGAATACGCACAAGAAAGTCGGGCCGGAACAGGCACTCGGAACTCCAGCGTACATATCTCCGGAACAGACGGGAAAGATCAACCGTGCGCTGGACGAGCGATCCGATCTGTATTCCCTGGGAGTCGTTCTTTATGAACTGATTTCCGGCAGGCTGCCGTTCGCGTCGGACGAAGCGAGAGTGGTGATCCACGAGCATATCACGCGAGTCCCCGTGTCACTGACAGAGGTGTTTCCAGGCACCCCGGCTGTTATTAACGCGATCGTATTTAAGCTGCTCAGCAAAGACGCGGAAGACCGCTATCAATCAGCGGCAGGGGTCCGGCACGATTTGGAAAGATGTCTGGCACAGCTGGAGCCGGATGGATCGATCGCAGATTATCCAATCGGGGAGAAAGACCGTTACCGGAGGTTCAGGTACCCTCAGAAACTCTACGGGAGAGAGGCTGAGCTGAGGCAGCTGGAAGACACGTTCGACTATGCCCGCCGGGAGCAATCCTCGATCATATTCGTCGCGGGATATTCCGGTATCGGCAAAACGGTCCTGATCGAAGAGCTGCAGCGCCCCGTATCAGAACAGAACGGGTGCTTTATAAGAGGGAAGTATGGCCAGTACCTGGATACTGAACCCTATGCGGCAATCGCTCAGGCTCTCGGGATGTTTGTGTCCAGGATAATGGCCGGGCCTGAAAACAGCTTCAGAAAGTGTCGTGAGAGGATTCAGTCGGCGGTCGGCAGTCTGGGCAAAGTGCTGACGGATGTTATCCCATCTCTTGAAGAAGTGATCGGTCGGCAACCCGAAGTGCCGGGACTGGGAGGATTGGAGGCAGAGAACAGGTTCAACTATGTTTTCCTCAGCTTTCTTTCGGAAATCGCTACAAAGGATGATCCGCTCGTCCTGTTCCTCGATGATCTGCAATGGATCGATGCCGCCTCGCTGAGACTTCTTGAAGTGATCCATGCCGAACTCGATCAAGCCGGATTGCTGGTCATCGGTGCGTACCGCGACAACGAAGTGGACGCCTCACATGCTCTCACAAAGCTGATCTCAGGGAAGGAAAGCGGGGAGATGCGGCTCTGGACCATGCAGCTGGACAATCTGAACCTGGAGGACATCGATACACTTCTCTCGGATGCGATGGGATCTGGTGACAGTGTCGGAGAACTCGGCGCGGTCATCCACGAGAAGACGCTGGGCAATCCGTTCTTCTCCCGAAGGCTTCTTTCCTCTCTCAGCGAAGAGGGACGGATAACATTTGAACCGGAAACAGACCGGTGGAAATTGGACCTGGAAAAAATAAACAACGAGACTATCGCAGACAACGTTGCGAGTCTTCTGGCAGAGACGATCGCGCAACTGCCCGAGGAAACCAGAGACATCCTGAACCTTGCCGCCTGTCTCGGGAACAGGTTTGATATATCGACACTGAGACTGGTCTCAGACCTCACGGAAAACGAGATCATCAGACTGCTCGACGTATCACTGGGAGGACAGTATGTCCTTGGGTCGGAGGGCAGCTACGAATTTGTGCATGACCAGATCCAGAAGGCGGCATACCTCCTCAAGGATGAAAGCGGAAGGGCCGTTCGGCATCTGAATATCGGGCGATCGCTTCTCGCGGGGACTGACGGGCCGGAACTGGAAGACAGGATCTTTGATATCGTCAACCAGTATAACAGGGGCATCGATCTGCTGACCGACCGGGTCGAAAAGACCCGGCTGGCGGATCTCAACCTGTTGGCAGGGCGCAAGTCAAGGCGAGCGTCCGCTTTTTCGGCTTCTGCGGATTATCTGAGAAAGAGCGCAGCGCTTCTCGATGAAGATCTCTGGCAGGATGATTTTCGGCTGATGCTGGATGTGCATAATGAATTCATAGAAGCGTGTTACCTGACGATTCAGTATGGAGAAGTAGAGAAACTGTTCGAGACGATCGTCGCACATGTTGAAGATAACGCAGATCTGCGCGTCGCCTACAAGGCAATGATCATGTCGGATACGGCGGAAAACAGGCTGAGTGAATCTATTTCCCTTGCCGAGAGGTACATGGACAGACTCGGCATCACTTTCGATAACGAACGTGAGTCGGCTCTCAGCGTTGAGGAACTGTATCTGCTGCCGACCATTGAGGATAAAGAGAAATCCGCCGCGCTGGAGATTCTCATGGCGATTACCACGCCGATAATATTTTCTGCGCCTGAGCGTCTGCCTTCACTGATCTTTACAATGCTGAATATCATCAGCAGATATGGCGATAACGCGATCGCGGCGTCCGTGTACGCCTGGTACGCGACAAATCTCTGCTTTGCCCGGAAGTATTCCGAAGGTAATCTGTTCGGTCAGCTGGCCGTTGATCTTCTGTGTAAATATCCCGACTCAGGCAGTTCCTCGCAGGTCATAAACATGCACTGCGCGTGGATCAAGCACTGGACGGCCTCTGTACATGACCTCGTCGAGCCGCTTAAATCGTATCATGAGGTAGGGCTGCAGGAAGGAGACTTCGAATGGTGCCTGTACTGCCTACTGAACTACACCCTGCTGCTGTGGGGCGCCGGGAAGCCTCTTGATGAATATCTGATCGAAGTCGGCCCCGCTATTCGCACCTGTGAGAGCAAGAACCAGGAAGTCACCCTGAATATGTTCCTTCTGTTTGCCCAGTCTGCCCTGAATCTGACAGGACGATCCGGGAGCACGATCAGACTCGAAGGTGAGAGGTTTTCCGAGGCGGAGATGCTGCCCGGGTTAGAGGGCAACCATCTTCTGCTGACACTCTACCACTTGTTGAGAATGAACCTGTCATATCTGTTCGGTGAAAATATCGAGGCTTACAGTCATATTGGCGAGGCGCTGAAATATCGTGGAAGCCTCAATCCGCATTATCTCTATTCCAAGATCTCGTTTTTCGGGGGGCTGTCATGTATATCCCTTCTGGCGGAATCCGAGGACGAATCTAACAGGCGTGAAGCGGCGGAGAGACTCGATCTTTTCGAGAGAGAGCTGAAATTATGGGCCGAAACAGCCCCGATGAATTACGGGCACGAATATGACCTGTTGCTTGCCGAGAAGCACAGTCTGGCAGATGAGCCCTGGCAGGCTGTCGAGTTCTACGGCAGAGCCATCAGGGGGGCCGGGGAGAACCGGTTTGTCCATGATGAGGCGCTGGCCAATGAGCTGTTCTCCCGTTTCTGGATGAAAAGCGGCCACGACAGGATCGCGGAGATCTTCATGCGCGAGGCACGCAGCCTGTATCATCGATGGGGAGCTGGCGCAAAAGTACATCACCTGGAAAGCAGGTACCCGGAATGGTTCGTTAAGCAGGCTGCTCCGGTACCGCAGTCTGATGTGTCATCTGCCGGGATTGCGTCGACCAATGAGAACATCAGCCCGATGCGATTGACGCTGGATGGGATTATCAGCATCTCTCATTCTCTCTCCTCCGAAACCGATTTCGATAAGCTCCTTAACACGATGATGAGACTCGTGCTCCTGAGCTCGGGGGCGTCAAAATCGGTCCTGTTGATGAAGCAGGGACCAGAGTGGCTGGTCCAGGCCCGGGGTGACGCCGTAGAACAGAAATACGACATTCTTGTCAATGAGCCTTTTGAGCCCTCTGATGAAGAGGAAGATATTGTATCGATCCCCCGCGCGGCTTTCGATTATTGCAGAAGAACGGGGAAGTTGTTCGTAGCGGCAGACGCGAAGCTGGATTCCAGGCTGGCCATGGACAAGTCGGTCCAGGAGGGCGAGATCCGATCACTGGCATGCATACCCGTGATGAGCCAGGGGAATCTCAGGGCGATGCTCTATTTCGAGAACGATAAGATGGCTGATGTCTTTACCCTGGACCGTGTCGAGATCCTCGAGCACCTTGCTTCGCAGTTCGGTATCTCGATGGAGAATGCCCTTCTCTACAAGGACCTGAGCCGGAAGGTAGATGAGCTCCAGCTGAGCGAAGAGCGGTACGAGCTGGCCGTGGCCGGCTCAGCGGCCGGGATATGGGATTGGAACATCACTACCGAAAAGATCTTTTATTCCGAGCGATATCTGGAACTCCTCGGCTACTCACCCGGGGAGTTTTCGGATTCGCTGGATGAATTCTGGAGTCGGATACACCCGGATGATCATCACGCTACCCAGCTGGCGGTAGAAAGACACCTCGAGGATCGCATCCCGTATCTTGTAGATTATCGTCTCCGGACCAGATCGGGAGACTACCAGTGGTTTCATGCCCGTGGTCAGGCCTCGTGGGATGATGATGGCAAAGCTGTCAGGATGGCAGGCTCCGTGTCTGACATCACTAAACGCAAGCAGGCGGAAGAGGAACTGACGAGGAGCGAGATACGATTCAGGCGACTCATGGAGCAATCCCCATTGGCTATGGCGATCTGGAATCCCAAAGGGCAGTTAATCCGTTACAATATGGCCTGGTTGAAGCAGTGGAACATCGATGAGGAAGAAGCGGCTGAGTTAATGGCGAAATATAACTTTATCACGGATCCGCAGATCAGGGAACTTGGAGTTCTTCCACTGGTCGAGAGAGCTTTTTCCGGTGAGGCGGTTATCCTGCCGCCTGTCTATTACAGAGGAGAGAAGCTGGGCGATAATATTGGCGTAAATCTTACAGACCCGAATACTAAATGGATCCAGATCCATCTCTATTCCACCAGGGATGATAAGGGAAAGTTAGTTAACGTCATCAGCATGAATATAGACATCACCGACCTCAAGCGGGCCGAGGAGGAAGCGCGTGAGCATCGGGAAATCCTGGCCCGTGTAGACAGGACCACGAGCATGGGACAGTTGACCGGTTCGATCTCCCATGAACTCAACCAGCCGCTCACAGGCATACTGAGCAATGCTCAGGCAGCCGAACTGCTGATCGGCAGGGAAGATCTGGATCGCAATGAACTGGAGGATATTATCTCGGCGATCATCGCTGATACGAAGCGGGCCGGAGAAGTGATCAGGAATCTCCGCGAGGTATATCGTGAGCAGAAAGGTGAATTCCAGGATGTTGACATCAATGTTGTCGTACAGGACACGACACAGTTGATGCACAGTGAGTTCATCATGCAGAATATCACGCTCACTCTTGAATATGCTCCTTCTGTACTAGCAGTGAGTGGGAACAGGATCCAGATTCAGCAGGTCCTGGTCAATATCATGATGAACGGTATGCAGGCGATGAGCGATCTGGATATACCTGAACGCCGGCTGCATGTCGAGACTATCCGGGAGGGGAACGAGGCCAAGGTCCTGGTCGAAGATAACGGCCCGGGTATAGAAGCCGACAAGATCGACCGAATCTTCGAGCCGTTCGCAACATGGAAACCCGGTGGCACCGGGATAGGACTGGCGATATCGAATACGATCGTAAAGGCGCACGGTGGAAAGATGTTCGCGGAGAACAGGCCCGGGGGTGGAGCCCGCGTAGGATTTGTTATACCCGTGATGAAGGAAGAGAAGACACATGAGTGAACCGACTGTCTATATCATCGATGATGATCCCTCAGCCAGAAAAGGGCTGACCCGTCTCGTTCGAGCGGCCGGGATAAACGCTGAGTCGTTCGGTTCCGCGAAAGATTTCCTGACCTCCGGGCAACTGGCCGGGCCGGGTTGCATCGTCCTCGACGTCAGGATGCCCGAGATGTCGGGCCCGGAGCTCCAGGAAAAGCTCGGTGGCGCGGATTACTCCATGCCGATAATATTCCTCTCCGCTCATGGCGATGTGCATACCACGGCCGAGGCCATGAAGAAGGGCGCGGTCGATTTTCTGACGAAGCCCGTCGACCGGGACGACCTGCTGGAAGCGATCCGCATGTCGCTCGAGAGAGACGCGGGGAACCGCATTCACCAGGAGGAGGCCGGATATATCAACGAACACGTCGGGACACTGACTCCGCGCGAGTACGAAGTGATGACTTATGTGATCACCGGCATGCTGAACAAGCAGATCGCAGCTGAGCTGGGCATAGCCGAAGACACCGTCAAGATCCACCGGGGACGCATCATGCATAAACTCGAGATCGTATCCGTCGCCGAGCTCGTCCGTCTCTGCGAGAAGGCCGGCATTTCCCCCGCTGAGCCTCAAAATCGGTAATTCCGCCCCATCTCTGTAACTGTATGAATAACAACAAGATGCTTATACCACTAAAGTGGAATAGACGGATTTCTGTCTCGGAACTATTCTTGGAGCATGCGGCTCACAGACACTGTATTCGTAGTCGACGACGATCCTTCGGCAAGGAACGGATTCGCCCGCCTGCTGCGCACCGCAGGCTACAACGTATGGAGCTTCTCATCAGCGAATGAGTGCCTCGACGCTCTCGAGCCGCCGAAGTAATCGTGCAGGATTTGCTCAAAGTGCGCTAACACGCCGAACAAAAAAAAGAGACGAGAAATGAAAAACAGCAAGCTGACAAAATCAATCGTGGCACTGGTCGCTTTAGCAGTGCTGGCAACGACCACTGTGCCAACTGTCGCTACAGCACAAAGTATGACAGATCCGGATGCAGTTTCTTTACCTGATAAGCGTTTGCATCGCCGTGCAATAGAAGGTGTGCTTTGGGGGATGCCTAT
>CBDUYR010000072.1:0-10978 GCA_965371515.1 uncultured bacterium
GATGTCCTTGTACCATTATTCTATCCGTCCGGGTGTGGATGCAAGATGTTAAATGTCTGTCGGCAGGCCTTGGTGTCCTACGGCACCTCGTATACGTATATATCGAAGTTGCTCATCCGATGCCCTCTGAATACGATCTTCGTGCAGTCAGGCGACCAGGCGGGATCCTTCTGTTCCCATCTCTGGTCCAGGATCGTCTCGAAGCCCGTACCGTCGGAGTTCATGACGCACAACCCGATGTATCCGTTTATGCTGTTGCGGTGAAAGACGATCTTGTCGTTGTTCCATCCCCAGTGAGGATTAAAATCGCCGAAACCAGTGGTCAGTACAGTCGGCTCGGTGCTCCCTCCCACCTCGATCTTGCAGATCTCGTATTCGTTGTTCTGGTAGACGACCCACCTTCCGTTGTACGAGAAGGCCGGATTGTCGCCATCGGTGAGCCGGACATGACCGGCAGTCGGCCCGTACAGAAATATCGTCGGCACTGTACTGCCATCATCATCCGGGTCGTAGAACTGCCCGTAGACCATGGGATATCCCTGGTAGACCTGGTTCGCGTAGGAAGGCGCCCTGTTGCGGTCGTTGTCCGAAGTGATCGGTGCTTCCCAGCATCCTCCCAACGGGCAGATCAGGAATCCGTGGTATATGTCGTATTCTCCCTCTACACCCCGTCGCGACATCCACGCCATCTCGCCTGTACTCGGCTTGATATCGGGCATGAAATCAGATACGGGATCGTGTGTCACCTGCTCCCACTCGCCGCCATCGACAGGCATGCGCCATATGTCCCAGTTGCCCGACCGTGACGAGGAGAAATAGATCATCGATCCGTCGGAGTTCCAGCAGGGATATTCTTTCTGAGAATTATCGTCAGTGAGCCGAATGATTCCCGGCGGTAGAATATCGATATGACCGGTGATTCGCCAGCGGCAGTCGACGAGGATTTCCATGCTGACAATCGCGTCCTCGGGAATACCGGCAGGAATCACGAATTCCACCTCTGTATCACTCCATTCCTCGACTGTCGCCTCATGGCCGAAGACCGTCACACGGCCGTTACCGTTGTCCGGTCCAAATCCACTCCCCTGTGCCTTGATGTTTCTCCCGCTGTATACACCCTTCGGCCAGAATCCGTCGATCGTTGCGCTCGATGTACCCTTTGTGACATTGACACAGGTCCAGTCAGACATATTGCCCGCCGTGTCGACCGCTGACATGCAGACGAGGTATCCAGCGTCCTGAACGCTGCTCGCGTCCCAGGCCGCCTCGTAGGGCGCGGCGAGGTCGTGACCCGACCAGATCTGCTGATCGCAGAGGTCCCTCGCCTCGAAGAAGACCGTGTCGACCTCTGTGTCGTCGGTAGCCGTGCCGGCGATATCAAGCGACGAGGGAAGAGCAGAGCCGTCCGTGGGGCTGGTGATATTGACCACGGGGGCGAGCGTGTCGGCATCCCCGCCGCCGTTCCCGTCGCCCGGATCTGTGACGCCCGAGTCGCTGCTGCAGCCGATCCATACCAGAACGGATAACACAACACATGCCGTAATGAAGCTGATAACAGTTTTCATGGTTTCCCCCAGGCAGGAGCCGTTGAATATATCGCGATCATTCTACAACGAATGGGTTGTCGATTCAACAGGAATGACGGGGGCAAAAACGAGCCTGTTTATTATTGCAATTACGAAAACAGGACCCGGCCATCGACCGGATCCTGCATCTGGAACAAGCTTTATGAAAGATCGGCACGCTAGGGGAGCGCCCGGCTCAACTCCCAATCAAGTATCAGCATCTCGGCGGGGAGCGTCGTTTTAACCGTCCCGTCGACGGCCCCGATATCGGAAGCCGCGGGAATAACATTCTCGCCGGCCGGGATCCAGGCCGTCAGAATCACGATGCCCTCTTCTTCGAGCAGCGGCACTGACGGTTCCAGTCGAGCGATGAGTTCCCGGCGCATCGTATCGGCCGTTGCCTGGTCGCCGTTACTCTCGTAAAGTTCGATCGCCCTGATGACGTAGCCAGGACGTGACGGATCGAGAAGGATCGCCGCACGCGAGAGATGGAGCGGGATGATTATCATGCCCTCGCTGGAGGCAACTGCCGCGCCCCTGTCAAGCGCTTCGGCGACCACAGCGGGCCTGGAAAGGATCGAAAAAGCAATAATGGAAATAAAGAGCGCGACGGCAGCCCAGTTTCTCCGGGAAACCGTTTTCCGGTTCGAAGCCCGTCCGGCCAGGCGCGCCCCATTCAGCGCCTGTACGATCCAGGCCAGCCCTCCCAGTACCACCGCCGCACTCGCACCCATCAATACATACTCAAGCGTTTCCGGCCTCACGGCGAAGGCGCCGGCATACGCGTTGAAATTCCACAGCCATGCCGCCCTCGAGAGAACGAGCAGGGAAATAACGGTCAGGCATGCCATCCACAGAGCCGCAGCCGCGCGTTTCGATCGCCCTGCGACGAACAGCCCCATGCCCGGACAGATGATGCCGAACAGGCCCGCGGCCAACGACCCTCTGATCCAGTTGGGCGAGCGCCTCAGCCTCGTGCCCTCGTAGCGCCCGGCGAGTACGACCGCCCTGGTCCATGCGGAGAAACCGGCTATCACCGCCACAGCCAACGCGAGAAGCATTACGGCGCCGACGGGGTTTTCCTGCGTGGACCAGTAGGAGAAGCCCCTCCACATCAATATGACGACAATGGCCAGAATCACGCTGAAGACTGAAAGTCCCGCCCAGAACCGGCTCTTGCGCCCCCTGCGGGTCGCGAGAATGGACAGCGGCCCTGTAAGGTACGAGAGTATCAGAGGAACGCCCGACTGCCTGTCATTTGTCCGCGCCTGTGATGTTCCCTGGCCGCTCCCCCCATCGCCTCCGGAAGACCGGAGATAATCGGGAAGTTCATTCTCTGCCTCCCCGTACGAAGAGGACCTTTTGGCTTTGCCTTTCAGACTCTTAGGATCGATGACATATACCTTGTTCTGTCCGCTCATCGTTTCCCCCTCTGCTGCCGATGACGAATCAACGGCAGAATTCAATGTCACACGGGAGAGAATTAATCAATATTCGCTCTGGTAACGGGGGATTTCGGCAAGTTCCATGCCCGGGGCGGGAGTGCACGAAACGGGCAAGAAACTATCGTAAACAACGGCGGCATTATGGGTAAAACGGGAAATCACAAGGAAGGTCAGGACCGGCATTTTTCGGGCCCCGGAATGCGGTATCATGCGGCCTAAAGGCGTAAAAAAGACCCAGACCTGCAACTCAGGCCTCTATCTCGCCCGCTCAGGTGAAGCCCGCGCCGGCGGTGCAGGTATAGCAGTGGTCGGCAGTGGCTATCGGGCTGCCCGGCTCCGGCGGCCCCGCCATCTCGGAAACATGGACCCTTTCCCCTCCCATGTGAAGCCCCACGGCTATGTTGAAATCGCAGTCGTAGAGGTACCCGTCCCAGTCGACCGACACGAGGGTCCGGCACATCACCGCATCCGTGGCGCAGGGATTGAAGCCCTCAACCAGTTTGCCGTAATAGGAGTCGAGAGCGCCCCTCTTCTCGAGCCACTTGCGGAACCTTCCGAGCGGCACGTTGGCAAAGTTGAACAGATTGCTGAATTGGAGCCCCCACTTCCTCTGCATCACCTCGCGGAACCTCTCCCCCATCTCTTTCTGGGCCGGGGGAAGGAAGGCTCCGGCGGGATTGGAAACGATGTCGAACTCGAGCCCGGTGCCCGGCTCGCCGTATCCGAGGGAGTTGAGCCGCTCGATCGCCTCTAGGCTCTTCTCGAAAACATGGTCACCGCGCTGCGAATCGGTCTGCTTCGCGTTGAGCGACGGCAACGACGCGATAATCGCTATCCCGTTCGAGCGAAGGAGTTCGAGGAGCTCCACCCTCCCACCTCCAGCTATCGATGTGAGATTGCAGCGGAATATCACGCGGGCCGCAAGAGACGCGACGCCCTCGACAAGCCTCGTGATATTAGGATTCATCTCGGGAGCGCCTCCGGTAATGTCGATGATATCGAAGTTGCAACGCCCGACGTAATCGATCACGGCCTCCATCGTAACGAGGTCCATGATCTCCTTGCGCGAGGGACCTGCCTCCAGATGGCAGTGCAGACAGGTCTGGTTGCAGAGCAGCCCGACGTTGATCTGGAGGGTCGTCGTATGTCCCCTCACCAGCTCGATATCGTGATCGGCCAGCGTCTGCCGGAAGGGGGGGATTGCAATGCCGTCGTTTATGTCCATTACTTTACATCGAAAGCTTCTCGGCAACGTTACGCATCTGAATGCCGTGGACGAGGGAGGCCCCTCCCCGTATCGCAGCGGTGACGTGCACCGCCTCGGTCATCTCGGCAACGCTCGAACCCTTTTCGAGGCAGGCCTGCGTATATGCATCGATGCAGTAAGGGCACTGGATCGCGTGCGCTACGGCGAGAGCAATGAGCGCCTTTTCGCGCTCAGAAAGCTCGCCCTCGGCGAAAACAGCCCCGTACCAGTCAAAATATTTCTTCGCCAGTTCCGGCGCTTCCTCACCGATCTCGGCAAACTTCGGCAGGTCTTCAGGCTTGTAATACGTATCCACCCGCATACTCCTTTCATGACGATTACTGATTTTCGCGAGATTTCCCCAACTGACCAGGGTGACCCTGTAATCTCATTCTATACATTGCGCAGCGGGAAGGCAATATGTCATTCCTGCCTGCGGTGTTCTCGGCTTTTCCAAAACGTCTAAGTGGGATATAATACTTCAATGCCGCGCCTTCTCATCATACTGACGTTTCTGGCCTTTGCCGTACCCGTCCATGCGGACGAAGATCCCGCAATATGGAATGAGGTATCAAACTATCGCGGCTGGAAGGTCAAATCACTTTCACTCACCGGCATCGACAAGACATACATCAGTGAGCTTGAAAAAGGACTCGAGCTCGAGGACGATGAGGCGGCCCTCTACGAGCGCAGCCTAAGGAGGGACGTCGACAGGATCCGTCTCTTTCTCGCGCTGCGCGGTTACCCGTACAGCGTCGTAACACCCTCCGTATCTGCGAGAGAGGATAAACGTCAGGTCGAGGTGGTTCTGGATATCGAACTCGGCCCTCCCGTCAAAGTCTCGTCTCTCGAGATAAACGGCCTTCCGGAACATTTCAGCGATGAAGTCCGGGAGAATGTGAAGACGAAGGCCGGCATGATCTTTTCCGACGGCATCATGGTCGCCGATGAGCAGGCTGTTCTCGAGATCCTGAGAAAGGCAGGGCATGCCCGCGCCCGCTCTGTCTCATCCATCGAGATGACAGACACGACGACTGTAAGGGTACGGTTCGATATAGAGCCGGGGGCGGTCTATTACTTCGACAGCTTCCGGGTAAGCGGGGCGAGCGAGGACCTCAACAAGCTGGCTCTGATCTCTATCAACATCGATAAGGGTGAACGCTTCGAGCCGAAGACAGTCAGCGACGCGAGGGATAACATCTCGGATCTGCAGCTTTTCAGGCAAATCCGCATTTCGCTTGAGGATACCGCGCCGGACTCGCTGGCAATAATCGTCGAGCTGTCGGAAAGGCAGCATCGCCTCATTGAATTCGCCGGAGGATACTGGTCGGATGACGGCTTCAGCGCAAGGGTCCGATGGAGGCATTCCAACCTCTTCAAGAGGGGCCGTGGATCGAGCATCGAACTCTCCTATACCCAGTACAAGAGGACCGGCAGGTGGGTATCGTGGTGGCCCGCGCTGTTCAATGCCAGAGTGGTCGGAACGCTGCGCATAGGAATCGACGACATCAGCGAGGACAGCTACGATAAGAGAGCGCCCGGCATAGGCGCCGGCCTCAGCTTTGCCCACACCCGCACGATGAAATCATCGATCGGATACGTGATCGAGGTGGCGAGTTACACGATCAATACGACCGAAAAAGAATATTTCGAGGACCCCGAGGGACCCGTTACGTGGTTGTTCTATCGTTTCGTGCGGGACGGAACGGACGACCGGATCAATCCGACGAAGGGTACCTATTCATGGCTAAATCTCCAATTCGGTCCGAAGGGCGGAGTGTCGAACAGCAGTTATTTTCTCGCTGAGATCTCCGGAACGGCTCACATCCCGGTCACAAGGAAACTCGGGTTCGCGACGAACCTGCGCCTCGGATCAGCGGCACCGATAACGCCCGCGCTGGTGCTTCTCCCCGACAAGCGATTCTATCCGGGTGGTTCGACGTCTCACAGGGGGTTTAACAGGAGAAAACTCGGGCCGCTCGACGAAAACGGCCTGCCTCTCGGAGGCGAATTGATGTTGACCGGCTTCGTCGAGTTACGGTTCCCGTTGTTCTGGAAATTCAACGGAGCCGTATTCGCCGACTACGGACAGGCCTGGCGGACACATGGCGATTTTACATGGGACAATATCGAGATCGCCGTCGGCCCCGCGATAAGGATCATGACCCCTGTCGGGCCGCTTCGCTTCGACCTCGGTTACAGGCTGACCGACTACGAGCCGAGCGAACCTGAATTCGCGTTCCACTTCGCCATCGGATACCCGATGTGATGAGCCTATAGACGATGAATGTAAAGAACGGCATAAGGAAGACACTGAAGATACTGGCTGCAGCCGCGGGCCTGCTGCTCGCCGTTGTGATCATCATCGTACTGCTGCTGCTCGTGCGGCCGGTGCGTGAGAAGGTGCTCGATATCGCGCTCTCGAAGGCGGGACAGGCTCTCCCTGGTGAGCTTACCGTATCAGAGACCCGCTGGCCCTCCCCCGGCACCCTCGAGATCGACGGAGTGACATGGACAGACGGCGCCGACACCCTCGCCGAGGCAGGCCGGCTTGCGGTGTCGGTCGATATCTCCGAACTCTTCTCGAGGGATATCCATGTCAATGAGGTGGTGCTTCGCGGTATAGGCGCGGACATCCCGGCTATAACAAAGATCTTCGCATCATTGGCGGACAGCGCCGACACTCCGGACAGACCAGCAGATGAAGATAGATCTGAAGGAGGCGGACTCCCTCGTGCAGGAGCGCTCCCCGGGATCCCCTCGATCGCCGTCGACAGGATCGAGATCGAAGGACAGCATATCCTCGCCGCCGAAGGCATCGAACTTGTCGGCCTGCGACTGATCGGGGAGCTGGACCTTCTCTCCGGATCCGAACCGTTTATCGAGATCGAAGAGCTCTCCCTCGACAGATCCAGCACGCCATTATCGGTCGACAGCCTCTGGCTGAAGGCTGACCTGGCCGCCTCGTCACTAGCCGGCGAGGGCGTCATCCTGCTGCCCCACGATATAAATGCCCGCATGACATGCCGTACGGAATCTGACAGTTCGTTCACCCTCCGAATCGTCCCGGCTGACGGCCCGTTGACATCGACCGACGCATTCGTATCGATAGGCGGCATCGCCGAAGTCGTGGACCGCAGCATCAGGTCGGTCGATCTCGAGATCGAGTTTCTCACTCCGGGGACCGAAGAACTGGCAACTTTCCCCTTCCTTGCCGGATCGCTCGAGGGAATCGGTCCGCTGGAAGGGGCCCGCGGCAGCATCACTGGACACCTTGCCCTGTCCCCTTCTTTCTCGGTATCCGCAGATATGCATCTGAACCGAACCTCCTATATCGACACACTCCATCTCACCGGTGCATACGAGGATAAAAAAATAGAAGTCGAAGAGCTGCTTCTTGCGATGCCCGGACTCTCGCTGAGCGCCTCCGGGTCACTGATCGATGGCGTCCCCGGCATGTCGGCGCAGGTGAGGGCGGACAGTATGACATGGCTGACGCGCATCATTCCCGGCGCGGCTCTCCCTGCGGGGACCTCCGCCAGGCTCACACTCGAAATGGGTGACAGCGGCGGAGCCGGCGGAATACCGGTGCTCCTCGAGGGACATGTCACGGCGGGTGGCACTTCGATAGATTCTATCAATGTCTCGGGATTTATTCCCGCAGAGAGCGGCGATCCATATACGGCAGATCTCCTGGTAGAGACTTTCGGTATAAGGATCGTTACGAGCGTCGTCGCCGATCTCTCCTCCGGCGTTGATGTGACACTTTCCCGTACGGCCGGGACAGGGACCGATTCGGTAACGGTATATCTCGCCGGAAACGTGCGCATGGACGGTGGGACCGGCGATATCGCGATTCGCGATCTTCATACGGAAGGGATGTTCGGACGGATCTCGGTCAACGCGGATATCGACTCATCGCGAAGCGGCCGCTTCGACATTCTCGGAGAGTGGCCTGCGCCTCCAGCTCCGTTGAAAACGATACTCAGAGCCGATTCCTCCTCATGGGACTCCATGATGGTCCTCTGGAGGACCGACGGCCCGTTTTCACTGCGAATCGGCGGAACCTTCGCGCAGGAGGGCCGTGAGATATCTGCGTCCGGCTCCGCCCTGCTTCCGGGCCCGCGCCTTCTCGCACCGCTTACCGCTGCGGGAGATGCCTTCCGAGACCTCGGTCCATTGATGATCGACTTCTCGGCGAACGTGGCGCCGAAAGACAGCGGCAGCTCGATCGTAGGGCGCCTCGACCTCGGCAGAACGGAATGGATCGATACCGCCCTTGTCTCGATTGAAAGCGGAAGCGGCGGCCTGACCGTCGACACAGCACTGGTCGTATTCGAGGGACTGAGGATCTCGGTTCAAGGTGGGATCACTGGAGACATGATCGATCTGGCGGCTGCCGTATCCCTCGCCGATTCCCTCCTCGTCCAGAGGCTGGGACGACTGGCAGGCAGAAGCGTCAGCATGACGCTCGACGCGGATTGTATCGTCGCCGGAACGAAGGATGACCCGGCTGTATCGATCGGGATCGACGGCCGGCTATCGACCGAGGACCTGGTAATCCCGCAATTCTCCGGAACTGCCGAAAGGAACGACGGGATCACGAACGCCGACCTGTTCATGCCCGAGGGGCTCCACACAAACGCCGTCGTCTTCGACAGCGTCAGGGCCTCATACACAGACTCCGTTAATACCGGTGAATCGGCCGGCGCCGCGGTGAGACTGGAGGCTGACGGCACTGACACCAATATCCTTCTCGCTTTCAGGGTGCCGCAGGGAGATGGATTCTCCGTTCTGGCCGACACATTCTTTATTGCCTTATCCGGCCAGACGCTGGCTTCGACAGGACCTTTCACGATATCCACGCTTGCGGGAGGCGGAGTCATCGTCGACGGGCTTTCTCTCGAGGGAAGTATTGGAAGTATAAGGGCGAACGGAATCGCATCCCCCGACTCGGCGGACCTGGAAGCCCATATCGAGATCGCCGTTCCCGAAAAGCCCGAGATGATCAAGGTGGCCGAACGCCTCTGGCCCAACAGCGTAACCATCGACATCCGTGCTGAAGGCCCTTCCAGAGTGGCTGCGGATGGTATGATAAGCGGAATAACAATCAGCGACGGCACGAAGACCGTGATCGGCTTCACCATGTCTTCCGACACTCTTGCCCTTCAGGCATCACTGAATATCAAGGGGCCGGAGAAGACGATCCTCTCTCTCGAAGGCAGCCTTCCTCCCCTGCAGGAGGACGGCTCTCTCACGGACGGCCCCCTGTTGATCGACCTTGCTCTGGATAGAGTGCCGGTGCCGGGCGACGTTAACTCTTTCATTTCAGACAACCCGAGACAGATCGGATCGTTGAGCGGCCGGATCGCGGTGCGGGGCACCCTTTCCGATCCCGAGGCAGTCGTTCTGCTCGACTGTTCTTTCATCGGCGGCGAGGAACTGGAGAAGTACCTGTTGTCGATCGATGGAACGTACGCACGGGGGACGGTATCGGATACCGCTCTTACACGGCTCATGAGCGCTAGGAAAGGAAAGGAAGCGCAGGCCGCTGCCAGCACCCGTTCTTCCGGCCTGTCGGCCGGTCTCTTACTCACGAAATCAAAACAGGATGTTTTTACCGGCGTTTTCGAATACCCGCTGAATGTAACGCTGGCACCGTTCACATTCGATCACCCCGAGAGCGGGGAGATGCTGATGGAGGTCAAGTCGGAGGAGCTGCCCCTCACCGACTTCGATCCACTGCTGCCACCCGATATAAACCTGGAGGGTATCGTAGAGATCGAATTCAAAGCAGCCGGAAATGTCCGCAATCCCGGTTTCGACGGAAGGCTCGAGACAAAAGGCATGTCCATCGCGGTTGCCAACAACCTTCAGGCCTCCCCGACAGTAGCCCTCGAATTCGGTGGCGACCTCGCCAGACCGTCCGTAAAGGGAAATATTATCATCGAGCGCGCGCTGCTTCGCCTCCCAGAGAGGAAGGAGAGTCTACACGACGTCGATGGCGATGCTATCCTCTGGGAGGCAGCCGACTCCTTCCATGTCGCGTCCGACACCACCTCGGCAGGAATCGCCAAAACAGACACCTCGGGAACCGGGGAACCGAAGGCCCTCGAGGGAATGGATATCGACGTGACCATCTCCATCCCCAACTCCTTCCGGATTGAGAGTGAACGACTCAACCTCGAGCTGGAAGGCAACCTCCGTATCCGGCAGCAGGGAGACCGGCCGATCATCACCGGTGAGCTCAAACCGACGAAGGGCCGGCTCACTTTCATGGGAAGGTACTTCGAAATCCAGCGTGGAAGCGTCTTCTTCTACGGCGGGGACGAGATGAATCCCTCGTTCGACCTGAGCCTGAAGGCCAGGGTGACCGACGTCGATATTTTCATCAAACTCACGGGGACAGCCCTTGAGCCTGAGGTAGAGCTCACATCCAATCCTTCCAGGTCGGAGAGCGATATCATGTCCCTCCTGCTCTTCGGCCGTTCGATGAACGACCTGGACAGTTCGCAGTCGAACCTGCTGCAGCAGCGCACCGCCGAGATCCTTATGGTCTTCGGCGCATCGAAGCTCGAAGGGGAGATGTCGAGAAGACTCGGCGTGGATATGTTCACCTTCCAGCAGAGCACCAGGGATCCGAACCAGACGGCCCTGACCGTGGGCAAGTACATCAGTAACAAAACGATGCTGAAGTACGAGCAGGGACTGGAAAACTCGAC
>CBDUYR010000073.1:0-10764 GCA_965371515.1 uncultured bacterium
GGGAGAAGAAGTGGGTGCTTGGTGATCCGGAACTCGTGAAATGAAATCAATCAAATATATAATTACATGCTGTGCGGTTCTATCCTTGCTGATGGTTGGGTGTTGTCCCTCCTGAAAATGCTGTCCGCTATGCTATTATTGAACTTAATAGAAGCCACAACCGTCAAGATCCACCAGGGCCGGGTGATGCAGAAACTCGAGATCGTCTCCGTCGCCGAGCTCGTCCGTCTCTGCGAGAAGGTCGGTATTCCCCCCGCTGAGCCTCAAAACCGGTAATTCCGGTCCCATCTCTGTAACTGCCTGAATAACTACAAGTTGCTTATACCACCAAAGTGGAATAGACGGATTTCTGTCTCGGAACTACTCTTGGAGCATGCAGCTCACAGACACTGTATTCGTAGTCGACGACGATCCTTCGGCAAGGAACGGATTCGCCCGCCTGCTGCGCACCGCGGGCTACAACGTATGGAGCTTCTCATCAGCGAATGAGTTCCTCGACGCTCTCGAACCCGGTACGCATGGATGCATAGTCCTGGACGCCAAGATGCCCGGGATGTCGATGGCAGACCTGCACTCCGAGCTGCAGGGGCGTGGAGCACAGTTACATGTGATCGTGGTAACAGCCGACGACGATGCGGAGACGAGAGATCAGGCAAGGAATATGAACGCCAAAGCATTCTTCCGAAAGCCGGTTGATGCGACGGCTCTTCTGGACGCGATCGAATGGGCATTGCGCCAGGAGAAAGATCATTAGGACAGGAGGTTCAAATGAGATCCAGCAAGATTTCGATGGTCCATAATTCCCTGATCGTCCTGCTTATCCTCATGCTTGCCGTTCCGGCAGCGGTCGGGGCGCAGGCGAAGAAGAAGGACAAGACAGGCACCAACCCGATGAACTTCACTTACGACTACCGATTGTACGTCGAGATGGCGGGGCTCGACGACCCCAGCGGCTCGCTGGTCACCAATACGGCCGAGTTCAGGTTTCCTTTCGGCCGTGACGTTGCGGTTCTGAAGGGAATCGAGCCCGGAAACTGGATGTACGACATGGGCAAGACGTTCGCGGGTAGAGTCAAGATGCGCTACAAGAGCCTCAGCCTCGATAATTCTCTGTCGGATCCGTTCGGCACTTCGGAACTCTCGGGAATCGGCGATATCGATGCCCGGATCCTGTGGATTCCATACATGAGCAAGTCTTTCGGTTTCGCCCCCGGGTTCGAGGCTTTCTTCAACACGTCAACGAACGACGCTCTCGGTTACGGAACGACCGTTATGGCGCCGGTGGCTTTCTTTGGCTTTCCCGGCCTGCTGGGGAAGGGCAGCATCTTCGCGCCGGGCTACCAGTACCTGTTCGACGTAGGCGGCGGACAGAACAGTCCCGACGTCAGCCGCAGCCAGATCGATCTTTATTTCGTCTGGGTGTTTGCCAAGAACAGGAACTGGCTGACAGTCAACCCGCAGGCAGTCATCGATCACAAGAACAATATTGCGCCGATGCTCATTGATGTCGAGTGGGGTTTCATGATAGCGCAATCCGCTGGCGCGAGTGGATGGATAAGGCCGGGAGCCGGCCTCGGCCCGGACAGGCCGTACAATTGGAATATCGAGGCAGGGCTGAAATTTGTCTGGCGTTAAAGAGAGCAACCGGCAAAGGAGGTCGGAATCATGAATATCCGTTCGACGATAAAGTGCATGATCGCGCTGGCGTTCCTGCTCTTCTTCCGCATCCCGGTCGCTCAGGCGCAGGACAAGCCGAACATCGTCCTCGTCTTCATGGACAACTTCGGCTGGGGCGAGCCGGGCTTCAACGGTGGGGGGATAATCCGTGGAGCACCGACGCCCCGTCTTGACAAGCTCGCCTCGGAGGGCTTGCGCCTGACGAATTTCAACGTTGAGTCGCAGTGCACGCCTTCCCGCGCTGCGATCATGACCGGCCGTTACGCCAAACGCACCGGCAACGGCACGATCCCTCTCGGCGGCGGCGTCTATGGTCTCACGCAGTGGGAAGTCACAATGGCCGAAATGCTCTCCGACGCCGGTTACGCGACCGGCATGTTCGGCAAGTGGCATCTCGGGCACACCGAGGGCCGGTTCCCGACGGACCAGGGCTTCGACGAGTGGTACGGCATCCCGAACTCGAGCGACGAGACGCCCTGGGAAGTGCTCGACGGCTACGCGGAAAGCGGCGTCGAGGGGACTTTCATCTTCGAGGGCAAGAAGGGCTCCAAGCCAAAAAAAGTGATGGAATATGGCCTCGAGCAGCGCGCACTGATCGACCTCGAGCTGACTAAGCGGTCGATCGACTTCATGAAGCGGCAGGTGAAGGCGAAGCGCCCCTTCTTCCTCTTCGTGCCGTATACGCAGACGCACTATCCGGCGCTCCCACATCCGGACTTCGTCGGAAAGACGGGGAACGGCCGCTGGGCGGACGTGCTGGCGCAAGTCGACGCGTACAACGGCATGTTGCTCGACGCAATCGACGAGTTCGGAATCAGCGACAACACGATCTTCATCTTCACCGCGGACAATGGACCCGAGGCGTTCCCCGAGGGCACCAATACTGCCGCAGTCGACTACCCGACCCCGGGAACGGCCGGTCCCTGGCGCGGCACGCTGTTCACCGGCTTCGAGGGGAGCCTGCGCGTACCCTTCGCCGCGCGCTGGCCCGGCAAGATTCCCTCCGGAAGCGTCAGCGACGAGATCGTGCATGAGATGGACCTGTTTCCGACCTTCGCGCGCATCGCCGGGGGCAAGGTGCCGGAGGACCGGAACATCGACGGCGTGGACCAGACCGATTTCTTCCTGGGAAAACAGAAGAAGTCCAATCGCGAGGGGCTGATCGTCTACATGGGGAACGACATCTGGGGCGTGAAGTGGCGCAACTGGAAGGTCAACTTCAAGGAGCAGCAGACTGTCTTCAGCGGCACGGTCGATTACGGGTTGCCGCGTGTCTACAACCTCTACAAGGACCCGGGAGAAACGCAGAACGTGCTCTTCCCGGAGACCTGGGTGCCGAAGGCGGCGCTGGGGCAGCTGGGGGCGCACGTGATGTCTATGAGAAAAGAGCCACCGATCAAGCCGGGGACCAAGGACCCGTATGAGCCGCCGAAGACAAAGTGAGCCCTAAGCGAGCGGCCTGGACCGATCCGATATCGATTCAGCCGTGACCGGGGAAATGGACAGTTAATCATGACTGTTGGGGCCACAGGATCTCGCCTAGATGAGCCAGTGCCCGCAAGCCGGAGGAACCGACTGCGGGCACTGGCCGCTCCTTTCGAAGTCGTACCTTTACTGCAGGAGGAGGGCAGGATGAGTAGTCAAAGCAAGCGGTTTTGCAATATTCATTTTGTGGACGGGGAATCGATGAGATTCATCTATGAACCCGTGAATGAAGATGAGACTTCGTCGATAGGGCGTGCTATACAGGATATGTTGAAGAGCAACAATCTCATATTCAGTTTAGAAGGCAAGCTGATCGTAATTCCCATGAATAATGTCCGGAGTATAGAAATATCTCCATCACCGGCGAATCTCCCGCATTCTGTTATTAAAGCGAAGTATCTGGATAAGTGATATCGGAAGTGAGAATAGAGCAGGGAGGAATATGAGACTGACAACCGCAGCAGTCGCGACATTGATCGCGCTTGCGTTTCTTGTGGTCGCCGCGGGACCCGTGAGTGCCCAGGTGGTCTCCCCGCTGCAGCAGGGGCACTACGCGCCGGGAATAATGAATGTGAGGGACTTTGCGGCTCCGCCGCCGGGCCTGTTCGTGTTGTGGTACAACTGGTTTGTCTGGAGCGACACATATGTCGACAGGAACGGCAACGAGCTGAGCTCCCTCAACCTCAGCCAGATCGATCCGGGATATCCGGATGTCGATATCGATCTTGATGTAAACGGATGGGCTTCAGTTCCGGTTGTCGCCTGGGCCTCGTACTTCAAGATTTTCGGAGGTACCTACATCGCCGCGATTGCCCCCAATTTCCTGATCGCAGATTACAAGACGGTGCTGATACCGGATGTACAGGATCCTCAACCGAATGTCGCAGAGGGGGATTTCGGGGGCTTCAGCGATCTCCTTATCCAGCCTTTCGGTCTCTCCTGGGCATTCGGAAAGTTCAAGAATCCGACCGTGAGCGACGCGGAGCTCGCAGAGATGGGGCTCCAGCCTCTGAGGCGATTCAACATCACCACGGCATACGCGTTTATCGCTCCCACGGGCAGATACGAGACGGGGGCCGACGACAACCTCGGACTCGGATTCTGGACACATCAGTTCCAGGGTTTCGGCTACTATTACCCGTTCGAGCATCAGGCGACAGCCTTCATGGCAAGCCTTACGTACGAGATAAACGGCAAGTTAAAGGGCGAGGGTCTGTGGCCCGGGAACCGCCTGAGTTTCGAATGGGGCGTCAGCCAGTACTTCACCGAGAGGCTCGAGGTGATGGTGCAGGGCGCTCACAACTGGCAGGTCACAGACGACTACGGGGACGACGTTTACTGGGACAAGAGCGTGCACGACAAGAAGAGCACCGTCCTGTTCGGCGCCGGATACTGGCCCTGGAAACAACGGCTCCAGGTGTCGGCCAAGTACGGATTCGATTTCGCGATGCGGCAGCGCTTCAAGAACGATAATCTCATGATCAATTTCATATATCTCACGGATGTACTGACGGGCCGATGAACAGTAAGTCGACAAAGCCTTTGAATGGGCCGGGTGTAGATGCTAATATCATCGGGTAATCCGGCTCAGATCCTGAGTGCCGTCTTTGACAGGAGGAACGTCTTAACCATGAAGAAGAAATCTATCAGATACGGGCTCGTGATCGTGCTGGCTGCCACTTTGCTTATGACCGCCTGCTCGAAGAGCTATGTCACCGGCAAATCAGAGTTCATGATGGTGAGCGAGGAGCAGGAGATCGAGATGGGCCGCGAGTACGATCCGGAAGTCATAGCTCAGTACGGCCTGTACGAAGATGAAGCGCTGGCGGAATACGTGAACGGCCGGGGGCAGGAAATAGCGAAAATCTCACACCGTTCCAACCTCGATTACACCTTCCGCCTGCTGGACAGCCCCATGGTAAATGCCTTCGCTGTACCGGGCGGTTACGTCTACATCACCAGGGGGATCCTGACCTACATGAACTCGGAGGACGAGTTCGTCGGCGTCCTCGGTCACGAGGTCGCTCATGTCGTGGCGCGCCACAGCGCGAAGCAGATGTCCCGGTCGGTAGTGACCTCGGGATTCGGTCTTTTCAACGTGGTGGGGAGCGTGCTGCCTGCCGTGGGAGCGATGCTGCAGGTACCCGGAACGCTCGCGCTGCTGTCCTACAGTCGTGAACAGGAGTCTGAATCGGACAGGCTCGGCGTCGAATACGCGACCCGTCTCGGATACGACGCGGCACTCATGGCGGGATTTTTCGAGACTCTCCAGAGGATGTCCGAGAAACAGGAGCACCGTCCGCCGAAGTTTCTATCGACTCATCCCGATCCGGGCGACCGCGAGACAGAGATCAAGCGGATGGCGGGCGAGTGGCAGCAGAAGATCGACTACAAGCCACTCGACAAGGACCCCGATGACTTTCTCAGGATGCTCGACGGGATCGTGTACGGCGAGAATCCGCGGGCGGGCTTTGTAATGAACGACATGTTTTACCACCCCGCACTGGCTTTCCAGCTGCCGGTTCCGAAGGACTGGACCGTTCTTAATACACCGGAGCGGCTGGCCTTCCTGAACGGGGGCAAGACAGCAGGCATTCTGCTCCATATAGGGAAGGAAAAGGAGCCTGGTATCGAGGCGGATCTATTTGTGAAGGAAGCGAAAGCCGTTGTGATAAAACGGGAGACCTCCAGCGTGAACGGCCTGGGAGCCGAGGTCGTGGAATCGACCGTAGGCGGAGGTTCCGACCAGCTCCATCTGCTTTCGTATTTTATAAAGAAAGGCGAATACGTATACATCATCCACAGCTTTACGACCGAGAAGATGTATCCGAATTTCGTGCGCGTGTTCAGCGAGACCTCCAGGGGATTCGCAAACGTGAGCGATCCTGACGTGCTGAACGTGCAGCCGCGCAGGGTGAGAGTGAGGAAAGCACCGAGTGCCGGGACGTTGAAGGAAGCGCTTCTCTCTATCGGCGTCAGTGAGGACGGTCTCGAAGAGGCGTCCCTGATGAACGGCAGGACTCTATCCGCAAGGATAGAAAAGGGCTCGCTGCTGAAAATAGTAGAATGAATAATCTGACGATCTCGCCGGAGCAGCCATAATGGAATATTAAAGGAGCAATGGGACAATGACTCTTGCTGTTCTCTCGACATGCTTGGCTCTCTGCGCGAGTGATTTCATCTCGGTCTCGGAGATTCCCACCCCTTTCAACGATAACCTCATCTTCGGGAAGACCGTCAGGGAGATAAGGCTCGAGGGCAACCAGGATACCCGGGACGAACTCATATACAGGACGATGGCAACAAAGGTGGGCGAAGTCTACACGATGGATTCAGCCAAGCTGGACCGCAAATGGCTCGCGCAGCTCGGGGTTTTTACATCCATTTTCTTCCAGACGACAGATGAGGAGGAAGACAGTGTCGTCCTGGTCGTCACCATGACCGAGGTAAACAAATATATGCCCGCACCTATCATCAAGGTGACAGATGAGAATGGATTGAGCGTCGGAGCGCTCCTCGCCACTCCGAACGTCCGGGGATGGGCAGGCAAGGCATCCATCTTCTTCACTGTCGGAGGAGCGACGAATTTCGGCCTCCGTCTCAAGGATCCCTGGGTCCCGGGCAGGAGCTGGTTTTTTGGATATCAGTTCGACTACAAGCACTCGGAGCGCAGGAACAGGATCTACGAGTTCGAAGAAAGTTCCGACGACCTCTTTTTCCAGTTGACCCGCAATCTCACGAACAATCTCAGATGGGGGCCGCAATTATTCTATCTGACCGTTAAGAGCGACCAACCTGATGTCACGCTGTCAGCGGACAACAGGGATCACATCCCCGGCCTCGGTGTGTTCATGCAGTACGACGGAAGGAACATGCCGATCTACCCGACACGGGGTGTGTGGCTGGGGGCTAACGTCAAGAAATGGGGTCTGGGGGGCGTGGACACCGACTACTGGCAGTTCATCCTCGACGGGCGCGGTTATATCGATTTCGGCTCCCCGCGGCACTCGATTGCGCTCTACTCACTGGCGACCTTATCCACTGGTGAGGTCGGAGTGGATTATCCGGTCTACATGCAGTTCAATCTCGGAGGTGCTAACTCGGTGAGGGGATGGGAGCTCGGCTCCCGCGACGGCAAGAACCAGTTCATAAACACCGTAGAGTACTGGTACGTGCTGATGAGGCACAAGAGATGGAAGGCCTGGTTCTTCAAGTGGGCGATGGGCCTTCAGCTAGGCGCGTTCGCGGATGTGGGTACCGCATGGAACAACGGCGAAGAGTTCCACGGTAACTGGATCGGCGGCGGTGGAGTCGGTTTCCGTATCCTGCTTCCCACCAGTGTGATGTTCCGGCTGGACGTGGCGGTAGGGCAGGAGGGAGTCGGAGTAGGATTCTTCATATCCGGCAGGGAAAAGGGTGTGGCCCAGCTAGACCGCGTCCGTTGATGTCATCTGGCGAGAACTTAAGCATAAATGAAAGGAGCACTATCGGATTACCGTATGGGATATCGACCGTCGACACCGGAGACGCTAGAACCGCCTTCCTTTGATCAAGCGGTTTGAGTCTGAGAGATGTACAAATCCAGGTGGTACGTCAGGGACAGCTGAGAGCGTGCGTGGCCGAGAATCCTTACGAGCCGCCGAAGTGATCGTGCAGGATTTGCTCAAAGTGCGCTAACGCGCCGAACAAATAAAGGAGAAGAGAATGAAAACGAAGAACATGAAGCGAACGTCTGTTATTACAACAACGCTGTTTTCAATTCTTGGATTAACGAGAATTGCAGCCGCCGGTGATCAGATTGATAGAACGATTCTTCCAATTCAGCCTCCCGATTATAAACCTATTACAGAGTTGGATGCTCGGAATGCCATAGCACCTGAGCGCTTTGAGGTGAAAGCACCTGAAGACGCTCCCAATGTCGTGGTTGTACTCATCGATGATATCGGGTTTGGCGCCGCCGAAACGTTTGGCGGCCGCATTTCAACACCAACCTTCAGTAGACTTGCCGAGAATGGACTGCGGTTCAATCAATTTCATACAACTGCATTATGCTCCCCAACAAGAGCCTGTCTGCTTTCTGGTAGAAATCACCATGCAGTAAACGTCGGTTCCGTGATGGAAATAGCGACCGGTTTTCCGGGGAATGCCGGTGAAAGACCGGATAATGCAAAATATGTAGCGGAGATCCTGCGCCATAATGGATACAGCACTGCTGCTTTTGGAAAATGGCATGAAACGGCCCCTTGGGAAGTGTCCGTATCTGGTCCTTTTTTCCGTTGGCCCACAAACTCCGGGTTTGACAAATTCTATGGCTTCATTGGAGGAGAAACCAATCAATGGGATCCAGTAATATATGACGGCGTAACCAAGGTGGAGAAAAAAGACAATGAGGATTACCACTTTACAACCGACATGACGGACGAAGCCATTAAGTGGATAAAGTTTCAGCAGGCCATGACTCCGGACAAACCATTTATGGTCTATTTCGCGCCTGGCGCGGTACACGCACCCCATCACGTTCCCAGGGAATGGATCGAAAAATACAAAGGCAAATTCGATGACGGGTGGGACAAGCTGCGCGAAGAGACATTAAAAAGACAGAAAGAGATGGGGATCATACCCAAAAACACCAAGCTTGCGCCCAAGCCGAGCGACATAAAGGATTGGGACAAACTCACCGAGAAGGAACGTAAACTTTTCGCCATTCAAGTAGAAACCTTCGCGGGAATGATGGAACACACAGACTATGAAATTGGACGAATGGTTGATGCGATCGATGAGATCGGGGAGTTGGATAACACCCTGTTTATCTATATCATGGGTGATAATGGATCAAGTGCTGAAGGCGGACTGGTCGGCACCTATAACGAATTGATCGTGCTAAATGGCGCATTCGGAATAGAGACAATTGATGGCATGTTAGCAAGGGCCGATGAATGGGGTGGTCCTGAATCATTCCCGCATATGTCTTGCGGTTGGTCGGTGGCTACCGGCGCACCTTTCAGTTGGACGAAACAAGTTGCCGCGGATTACGGGGGCACCAGAAACGGCATGGTGATGCACTGGCCGAAGGGCTTTAAATCAAAAGGTGAAATTCGCGCACAATGGCATCATGTGAATGATGTTGGACCAACAATTCTTGAAGCGGCTAAATTACCAGCACCAAAAATGATCAATGGAGTAGAACAGCGCCCAATGGATGGCATCAGCATGCTGTACGCAGCCGACAATCCTAAAGCCAAAGATCGCCACACCACCCAGTATTTTGAGATGTTCGGTAATAGAGCCATATACCACGAAGGTTGGTTGGCAAGGGCTGTTCACCGTGTGCCATGGAGGCGTAAAGTATTAAATACACTCCAGGAAGATAAATGGGAACTCTATAATACAGAAGAGGATTTCAGCCTTGCCGACGATTTGGCTGAGAAGTATCCTGAAAAACTGAAAGAAATGAAAGACTTGTTCGAAAAAGAAGCTATAAAGAACAATGTGTATCCCCTGGATGATCGAGGCTTGGAAAGATTCAATGCAGCCGTTGCCGGTCGACCCGATTTGATGGGTGGCCGTACCAGCCTGACCCTTTCGGACGGAATGAGCGGCATAACGGAAAATTCTTTTCTCAATGTAAAGAATAGATCAAAAACCATTATCGCGAACGTCGATCTAAAGGGAAATGACCGGGGTATTATTTTATGCCAGGGTGGCAGATTCGGCGGTTGGGCGTTATACATGGATAACGGCACCCCTGCTTATATCTATAACTATTTTGGATTGGAAAGTTATACCATCAAGTCACCAAAGGCAGTAGGGAAGGGAAATGCGGAAGTCAGGCTGGAATTTGCTTATGACGGCAATGGCTTGGGTAAAGGAGGGGTGGCCACTATTTATATTGATGGAGAAAAGGTAGTTGACGGCCGCATCCCTCATACGCAACCCTTTCTTTTTTCGGCCGATGAGACAGCTGATGTAGGAAAAGATGAGGCTACACAAGTTGCAACCTCCGTATTCAAGGATGTAAAAGATTCTGAATTTACCGGGTATGTTAAAAAGGTTGAAATAAGGATTTCTGAAAAATAAACGCTGGTAATGGCGAGGGATGAAGATCAAGAACAAGGATTGACTTCTTTCTCGCGTCGATTGCCGTGATATCCTCGTTGCGTCCTATGGTGTAGCGCCTGACCTTGTGCGTTCTGGTCCGGTAGCTGAGGAAATAGGAGCGTGCTGTCCCTTCTATTAATTCTATCGGGGCCTTAATGCGTGATGATTTCTTACAGATCTAATGAAAGTTGGAGAGGGAATTCCGAGACTTCCTTGCTGCAATCGGAATATAGAATATTAAAATCTTCTCGAAGCAGATTTAGCTATTGGAAGGCAAACTATTCCATGACCAGGAGAAGAAGATCTGATTTTGAAGAAACGGATCACTCAAGCAGCTTGCCGATAATAGCGATGATGCAGTCCGCCATGATTTGCATCCCTAAGCGACGCGACCCGACCCGATCGAGCGCCGGGGGGACCCCAGTGGATTGGGTGGGGCAGATGTCTGTGCTCGTGTTGAAGAATATATATTTGGAATTAATGGTGTTATAATGTAGGAGATAG
>CBDUYR010000074.1:0-10519 GCA_965371515.1 uncultured bacterium
GCACATAGCCATCGAGATTGACCGCATAGACGCCGCGAGGTGCCGATGGAGGACAATCCGCTGGGACCTCCATCGGCACGTACACGATCTGTTCCTCCTGGCTGCAGGAGGAAATGAACGCAAAACTCGCGATCAGGATTGCTGTTAAGACCATTGATGCTTTATGTGCCCTTCCTGCTCTCATCATATCGACATGTAAACGCAACTGGCGTGCCATGCCTGCCGAACGCTTTCAAAGTGGATCGATTTAACAATCACTGATAGCGGAACTTATTAAACGACAAGTTATTAAAAACTCGTGGAGGATCGGGTGCCGGGCCGGTGAAAAGTACCGGACAGGCCTGAAGCTATAGAAAAATGTCGTCTCTATTCGACACATTCGTCCCCGAAAGGGGACAGGGCATAAAGGTAGCGGGGAGTACACGGAGCGGCATTCACGGTCGGAGGTCTGGTCTGCGGGGGAGCTCCATCCAGTCTCTGGAGTCGATTTTAGATAAAAAAGAGCCAGGGGCACAAGACGCGAGCACCGGAGGGGATGTCCATACTCGCACTCCTAAGGATCTCGCCATTCCTATAGGTATCCAATACCCCTGACCATTGATTATAAATATACTAAGATATTCTCAGTCAAGATTAAACTGTGAGGGGGCAGATTTCAAGGGGAAAATAATAACCGGAGAGATGACCAAGATTTCATTCCCTAGAGACCCCACCTGTACCCTATTTCAAGCTTCAAAGAGCTTATGGGATCGAAATCTCTGCATCTCTCCGGTTTTGCCACTTCCCATTCGCCAACCGATACCGGAGATATCAAAGGGCAAGCTCCGTTCCAAAACCGTCGATCGGCCCGTCTCGGGATATACGCCATAAAGCATGCATATTCAATGCGTTACGGAGCCGTACTTTTGAGCTAAATCTTGTGTCCCGCTATGCTTGCAGGCGAGGAATAAAGACTCTTTACACCTCCCGCGGTCCCGCCGTAACGCGCTGCCCGACAGCACATTGAAACGACAACGAACTTGTTTCATATAACCGTCCGGGCCTTCCGACCCCTGAAATGACCACGACAAGTAAGAGTCCAGCAGTTGATTTTCTTGAAATAAATTGAAAATAAAGCAAAAGGGGCCGGACGCAACTGCTCTTCGGGAGGTTTCATCTGCCCAGGATCCATAGTATAATTAAATTAAATATGTTATAATGTGATTTAATAAATCAGGGGCTCATTACTCCCACTTTACACAGCGCATATCAATGCTTCTTCTGGGGGAGATTGCTATGTTTACACGTTTGTTTTTCAGGACAGCTCTAGTTATTGCTCTTCTTTTGCCCGTATTACCATTTATTCCACTACAAGCAACCGAATTATTTGCAGTCGGTTCGTATACGGCGGAATATTTCGATGGAAACGAGTGGATACAGCTCTACGGCGCAAAGCCTTATGAAACTAACAGACTGCTCGGTGTATGGGGAGCTTCGGAGACCAACATTTATGTCGTCGGAACCAACGGGACGATTGCTCACTATTATGGAATCACGTGGAATGACATGAGTAGCGGCACTTCAGCTCGACTCGAAAGTATCTGGGGATCGTCGTGGTTTGATATATTCACTGTTGGCGCCGAGGGAACGATTCTTCATTACGATAGCTACGGTTGGAGTGCCATGTCATCAGGAACGACCCTCGACCTCTATGACATCTGGGGAGCATCAGACACCGATGTCTACGCGGTAGGAGACGGAATCGTCCTGCACTTTGACGGGTCCAGCTGGAGCGAACTGGATATAGGCTATTCAGGAACATTTAAAGCCGTATGGGTAAGTCCGGACGGAAAAGTGTTCATCGCTTCCGGTCCTGACATTATTTATTACAATGGAAATTCTTGGAGGATACTCGAGAACAAACCCGGGACAATGTGGATCTATGATATCTGGGGAAGCTCGGCCGATGATGTCTTTTTTGCATGCACCGGCAGCATTATCCTCCACTATGACAATGAATTTACAAGCACAAATGTGGGTTCTGCTCAATTGTTATGCATCGGCGGCAATAACAGTAATGACGTATACGTTTGTGACGCCAGTGGTAATATCTATCATTATGATGGGAGTACATGGACTCACGTCGTATATATCGACTCTCCCTACTCTCCCTACTCTTCCTATTTCAATGATATTTTCGCAATTTCAGCTACAAATATCATCGCAGCAGGGTGGGACAGTCCTTATGCAGACATCAAGGCCATAATCTACCAATTCGATGGAATCGACTGGTCTTACATAATGCCGGACGCGTTTCCCCGCCTGACTCACGTGTGGGCAAATTCGATAAATAACGTATTCGCCGCTGGAATTCAAGAAGAAGGTTATACGACAATTCACTATGATGGCAGAGCATGGTCCAAGATACCCATTCCCACAACTGACCGGATCAACGACATCTGGGGCACCTCCTATGGTCACGCTTTTGCCGTAACTAGAGAAGGCGACGATCCATCGCAGGTTCTGCATTACGACGGAAGCGCCTGGAGCGTGATGGCTGAATTCTATGGGAGTCTAGAGAGAATCTGGGGAAATTCCGGCGCTGATATATATGTAATCGGCGGCTATCTCCTCCACCATTTTGATGGAAGAGGCTGGAGCGAAATCGAGTACCCACCGGTTTCAGGAGGAGGAGAAGCCGTTTACGCAACCCCGGATGGGGAAATATTTGTTTTAGGAGTCTGCGGCGGCAGCTCTAGTGAGTCGCCGCTAAAATTCGCTTATTATTATGATGGATCTGAATGGACATCAGTGATGGAATATTATTCCAGTATGTGGTCATGTTACACAGCATGGGGATCCTCCAGAGAGGAAATATATTTCACAATCGACGAGAGTACGTTTCACTACAATGGAGTTACGGGGCAGCTCACCGATATAAGCAGACCGGATATCGATCCGTGGAACCCCGTTTCACCAGCAATGGATATCTGGGGAGACCCGGACGGAAATCTCTATATCGCAACCTGGAGCGACGAGATATATCACTACGATGGCAGCGAATGGTCGACGCTGTATACCGGAAACGGGGAATCCATTCGTGGAATCTGGGGGTGGGGGGATAGCGCGACCGATGCCGCAGAAAATCATGCGGTTCCATTCAGTCTCAACCAGAACTATCCGAACCCTTTCAACCCATCTACGACGATAGAATACCACCTGGAAAGGGAAGGGCAAGTCACTCTTGAGATATTCGACACTTCCGGCCGGCTGATCTGCAGGCTCCTCGACAAGGTCCAGATTCAGGGAAGACACACGATCACGTGGGAAGGCCAAAATGCTGCGGGGCACCGGGTGGCATCCGGCGTCTACTTCTGCCGCATAAAGACTTCATCGGGGATACAATCCAGGAAAATGGTATTGGCGCGATAATGGCGGAATGCCCTACTCGACTAACCCGTAGTCGCGGATCTTCTTGAGAAGTGTCGGATAGCTGACGCCCAGGTCGGCCGCGGCGGCCTTCCTGTTCCAGTCGTTTCTGCCGAGGGCCTCTTCGACTATCCTTCTCTCGAGGTCCCTGACCATGTCGGGCAGGGTGGCGGACGAATCGATTGCCTCGTTCCGGTTTCCGGTAAGGTCGAAGACGAGCTGCTGCGGGGTGATTACGCCGTTTTCCTCGGCGAGGATGACCGCGCGCTTGATTATCTTGCCGAGCTCCCTGACGTTGCCGGGCCATTCGCATCCCTTGAGAAACTCTATCGCATCATCGCTGAACCCGATGATCTTCTTGTCCATCGCGGAACAGCTGCTGCGCAGATAATGGTTCGCCAGAAGAGGAATGTCCCCCCTGCGCTCGCGCAGCGGCGGGATCGTCAGCGGGAAATCGTTGATCCTGTAGTAGAAGTCCTCGAGCATCTTTCCCTCACTGCAGAGCTGCAGCAGGTCCACCTTCGACGCGAAGATCAGCCTGACGTCGACCTCGAGCATCTCGTTGCTGCCGACCGGCCTTACCTTCCTCGTGTCGAGGAACTGGAGGAGCTTGCCCTGTATCGGGAGCGGAGCCTTCCCGATCTCGTCGAGGAATATCGTTCCGCCGTCCGCTTCGGCAAGCAACCCCTTCTTGTCTGATATGGCCCCTGTGAAGGATCCCTTCACGTGGCCGAAAAGCTCGCTCTCGAGGATCATCTCGGGAAGCGCAGCGCAGTTCACATGGATGAATTTTTTTCTGCTCTTTCTGCTCATGTCGTGGATGGCCTGGGCCACGAGACCTTTGCCCGTTCCCGTCTCCCCCATGAGCAGTACAGTGGAATCGCTTACCGCGACCTTGCCGGCCAGCTCGAGGATCCTCAGCATCTTCTCGTCGTGAGTGATGATCCCGCTGAAACTGTCGTCGGCAGACATCTTTCCTCCCGATACCGGCATCGCGCCCTTGACCGATCCCCTTATAAGGAAATCGATGAACCCGGCGTAGGTCGACACGATCTCGAAGATCGACCCGACTGACGGCGCTCCTTCGCTCCCCTCGGACTGGAAGAACAGGAGCCCGAAGTTCCTGCCTCCCTTGCTGAGAGAATGGAAGTACGCGGGAGAATTACCGCCCGGGAGCTGTTCGAAAATCTCCCTGACGCGCCTGTCTTTCGCCGTATCCGTGACAAGGAATTTCTCTGCCGTGTCGTCGTCACGGGCGAGGAACCATTCGGTGATCCTTCTTGTCTCTTCGGCCCCGATCCCGCGGCGGGCAAGCACTACAGGCTCGCTTCCTTTGCCGTCGGTCAGAGCGACGAATCCATGGCCTGCGGAAAGTTTTCTCATCAGGTCACTGAGGATGTAATCGAGATACGACTTCATCTGCGGATCGTGCATGAATGTCTCATCCAGGTTCCCGGACCGATCGAAACCCTCCCCGGGCGCTCCATGATGACCGGCTGCTGCGTTTTCGATCTTCCTGCGCATCCGGCGCAGGCGCCTGATGAGGTTACGGTCGTGGAGCTCCTCAGCGAGTCGCTGCGCTTCGAAGAGGTGCAGCAGGCACTCGTCCCTGTTGCCGAGGATGTCTTCTATCCTCGTCAGAAGGAAATGGCTTCCCGCCAGATCGGCGTATTCCTCGTTCCTCTCGAAGAACGACACGGTCTCGCCGACAAGTTTCCTCGCCATCACGGCCGACCTCCTGTCGCCCCTGCGGAGCAGTTGCTCGCCTAGGATGACCCCCGACTTGTGCGCCTCGTAGGGGTTGTTGACCGACAGGAACGTCCTTATACTCATGTTTATCTGCTTCTCGGCCTCGGTCTCCTTCTTCTGGATAGCGAGGGCCTGGCCGATCATTCTCTCTACGTAGCCGATTTCATGCATCTCGCCACTGCGGCGGCATGTCTCGATGGCACGGCGACCGATGGCGAGCGCATCCTCGGCCTTTCTCTGGACGAGATATACGTTCATCATCCGGCGCTGTACCTCGGCGACTATATCGCCCTGCGGGTTGATCCTCGAGGCGGACTTGAGCGCGATGGCGTAGTTCTCGAGGGCATCCTCCAGATCGCCCTTCTCGAACATCAGGTCGCCGATGAACTCGTCGGCAAGAGCGATCTCTCGCTGGTAGCTCCTCCGTTCAGCGGTAACCCTCGCCTCCAGCAGATGCTTCTCGGCCGACAGCAGATTCCCGGCCATCGTCTCCTTGACGCCAAGCATCAGTGTGGATTTGGTGTACTTCAGATCATCGCCGATACGCCTGGCCATATCCCTGGCAGACGCGAACGCGCTCTCCGCGCCGGCGAAGTCGCGCTTCTTGAGGTGCACGATACCAATGTTGAGCGTGACGCGGACCCTGTGCTGGGTCAGACCGACCTCATCGCATATCTCCAGAGCCCTGCCGAGAAATTGAAGCGCCCTGCCCCAGCGGCATGCGTTCTTGTGGAACAGTCCGAGGTTGTTCAGGACGTACGACTTGCCGACTGTGTCCCCGATCCTCCTGTAGGAGGAAAGGGCGTCGAGGAAATACTGCTCGGCTTCGTCGCTGCGTCCCAGCCTGGCGTAGCAGTTCGCTATAAGAAGCTGCGTATGGGCGACCTCGAGGTGCTCATCGCTCGTGCGCAGGATCCTGTACGCCGAGCACGCCTCCCTGAGTCCGCGCTTGATGTCGCCCCGCTCGTAGAGGATGATCCCCCTGCGGCAGGCAATCGCACCCTTGCCGATCAGGTCTTCATCATCGCAATGTGTCGCCGCGCTGTCGAGGAAGGACATGGCCTCGCGCAGAAGCCCCTTCTTGCGGTAGCAGTCGCTTATCTTCCTGTAGACTCTTACGAGGTCGCTCGGACCGCCGCCGGCGGTCTGCACATGCTGGAGGGCCTTGTCGTAGTATTCAAGCGCAACCGAATAGTTCTCGGTCGACAGATGCATGTCGCCAAGTTCTTCCTCGGTGCCGGTAGACTTGAACTTGTGCCTAGGCAGATTCTTTTCGTATTCGAAACTATCTTTACCTTGCGGGCCGTCAGGCATCGGTTACTCCTTAAGTGGCAATTGGCGTATTGACCGGTAAAGCCCGTAAGTAGACCGCTAGTATTTAATTTTTACCCCGCTCGATCCGGTTATGAAACCGCCCGACGAGGTCAATCCCGCGCTCCGTTTGTCATCGGTACCATCGGGAATGAGCTCCTTGTCATCGTCCCGGCCATTCGCATAATCGTCTGCGTCTCCACGCAGTATCACGTCACTTCCGTCATCGCCGATCATACTCTCCTCGTACCCGAGGTTGTGGCGATGCGCTCTCAGCAAGTAGGTAAAATAGTAAGAGAGCCAGTTGGAAACGGTCACTGCCCTTTCGCCGGCTATCGGCGAGGCGTAGACCTGCGACACTGACGTGATGGAGAACGCCACCAGAATGGCGAGAAGAAGAGCTGTTCTCTTCATGACCTTTTCTCCTACTGGAACCAGCCTGTTCCAAAAAGACCCGTCATACCCTGAACACCCACAGGCTAAAAATAAGTCCCGCAAGGGCCTCTGTCAAATTTTTCTGGGGAAAAATCTATGAAAAAAATGAAGTTAACCGATTTGTCAGATTTTTTGCAAGATAGATTGCATCATTTGTAAGATATATTTCAATAATTGCGGGTTCTCAACTTTTCTCGTCCTTATCGCCGCGCAGATCGATACTGTACTTCTCGAGCTTCTTGTAGAGGTTGCTGCGCTGCATCCCCAGATGCCGAGCAGTCTTCGACACGTTGCCGTTGTTCTCGCGCAGCTTCTTGACGAGAAACTCCCTCTCGGTGAAGTCCCTGAATTCCTGGTATGTCTGCAGACCGAACGGGTCCTTCATCATGTCCTCTTCCCTCGTCAACACGAGCGGGGGCATATCCTCGCGCCTGATCGTATCGGACAGCGTCAGGATGCAGAGCCTCTCGATGAGGTTCCTCAACTCCCTTACGTTTCCCGGCCAGGAGTACTCGACCATCATCTCGAGAGCCTTCCTGTCGACCTTCTTCGGCGCGGTCCCAAGCTCGGCCGCGACCTGATCGAGAAAGTGGGAGATGAGCATCGGGATGTCCGACCTGCGGTCGCGTAGCGGCGGTAACTCTACCGGAACGACATTCAGCCTGTAGAAGAGGTCCTCCCTGAAGTTACCCTTTCCCGCCTCTTCGAGCAGATTCTTGTTCGAGGCCGCGATTACCCGCACGTCTACTTTCTTGGTCTCGGTCCCCCCTACCCTCTCGAACACAAATTCCTGCAGGACCCGCAGGACTTTCGCCTGGGCGGACAGGCTCATGTCCCCGACTTCGTCGAGGAAGAGCGTCCCGCCGTCCGCGAGCTCGAACTTCCCTATCCTCTTCGATACGGCACCGGTGAACGACCCCTTCTCGTGGCCAAACAGTTCGCTCTCGATCAGTTCCTCCGGTATGGCGGCGCAGTTCACCTCTATGAACGGCTCGGAGTTCCTCTTGCTGAGTTCGTGCAGCTTCCTCGCAACAAGCTCCTTGCCCGTCCCGTTCTCGCCCGTGATCAGGACCCTCGCTCCGGTCGGTGCCACACGCCCGATCGTCTCAAGGATCTCATTTATCGAATGATGCTCTCCGATTATCTCGGTACCGCCCGGTATCCTTTCGCGGAGCTCGACGTTCTGCTGCCTCAACGCTCCCTGCTTCAGTCCGTTCCTTACGGTCAGCAGGAGCCTGTCGAGATCGATCGGCTTTTCTATGAAGTCGAACGCACCGAGCTTGGTCGCCTCGACGGCGGTGGAAATGTTGCCGTGTCCCGATATGATTATGACCGGCAGCTCTTCCATCATCTCCTTGAGTTTCTGCAGTACCTCGAGCCCGTCCATGCCGGGCATCTTGATGTCGAGCAGGACGATGTCGATCCTCTCGTTGACCACCATCTCGAGGGCAGAAGGGCCGTCGGGTGCCGAAAACGTCTTGTATTTCTCGTAGGAGAGGAGCTTCTCGAGCGAGCTCCTTATGCTCGCCTCGTCATCGACTACCAGGACTCTCTTGCTCATCGACAAGGTACCCCCGTTCCATTATTCCATCGTCTGTTCCGTCACCCAGCACAACGCCCCATCTGAGATCCCGGGCCGTTACAGTCATTCTCTCAGCCTGCAGGGCGCGGACTATTCCTTTTATTATCGCGAAACCGGGCAGAAGCAACCGGATCCTCTCAGACGACAGGGGAAGCATCCTCTCCCTGCCTGAACTGATAAGAGCGGTCAGTCTTCTGCCGACCAGATTCAACTCGCCGGCCGACATTTCCACAGGCCCCAGGCTGTCGTAACATTCCACGTGCATCTGCTTCCACACGATGGCAAGGCTGACGGCCGTCCCACCGGTAAGCATGATTGTAGGACTTTCCTCTGTGCCGGGCAAGGGTGAATCCCCCGATGGGATCCCGGCGTCTTTCAGTATACGAGCTGTCCGGGAAGGTGCTTGCCGGGCATTTAACCCTGTGGAAGCCCGCACCGTATGTGTTCCGACCGGTATCGACACGAAGGAGGCCGCCGCCGGCGCGGCGCCCCACGACACCTCAGTGCTCGTCCCGCCAGCATCGGCGAGTATAGCCGGTTCGCCCGTGCGCAGGCCCTGGGTCGCTCCGGCGAATCCGAGGAAGGCCTCCCCCCTCTCCGACAGCACCTTGATATCCACACCGGTCCGTTTCTCGAGAAGTGCCTTGACCTCATCTCGGTTGTCAGCCCGGCGCAGTGCATTGGTGGAAACTACCGTCAGGCGCACATCGCTCCGGCCAACCATATCCCCTGAGAGTCTTTCGAGAACATCCGCGGCCCGGCCTGCGGTCGGACGTGAGATCGATCCGGTGGCGGTTATCTCTTCCCCCCACCCGACATAGATCCTCTCCTGAAAGTAATTACTGACGCTTTTCCCGCCCCGGCCGGACTCGACGTCAACAGAGAGCATCCTGAAGTAGCTGCTACCGAGGTCGATGCAGCACCTTGTCTCTTTTTTCCCTTTCGACTTCGCTGTTGTATTCACTATCATCATATTTGGGAGAAACCATGACTGACAGGATGAACATAAAGAACATGTCGCCCTCGCAGATCGCGGCTGCGGTAGCGGAGATGGGGGAGCAAAGGCACAGGACGAGACAGATCATGCAATGGATCTGGCAGAAGGGAGCGGCCTCGTTCGACGAGATGACCAGCCTTTCCCTCGACCTTCGCACCAGGCTCAGCGAGCGCTTCCGTGTACCGAAAATGCGTGTGGCAGGGAGTTTATCTTCCAGTACGGACAGAAGCCAGAAGTTTCTGCTTGAGTGCGAGGACGGCGCCGTGGTGGAAGTAGTCCTGATGGAGGCACGGGAGATCCACACCATATGCGTCTCCAGTCAGGTCGGGTGCCCCCTCGCCTGCTCCTTCTGCAGGACGGGTGTCGGCGGGCTCGAGAGAGATCTCACCACTGGAGAGATACTCGACCAGATCCTCTACTTCAGGCTGCATCACATACCGCCTCGCCGCAGGTTCAACATAGTCTTCATGGGAATGGGCGACCCGCTTCTCAACACAGCGAACGTCTTCCCCGCCCTGGAGATCCTCAATCATCAGGACGGATTCGCGCTGCGCGAGAAGAGGATCACCGTCAGCACTATCGGATTCCCCGACCGTATAAGGGAGCTCGAATCGAGCGGACTGCGCGCGGGGCTGGCCGTCTCCCTCAATGCCGTCGATAACCGCACAAGAAAACGACTGATGCCGGCGGCCGCAGGCATAGACGAGACGCTCGCTGCCGCCGAGGAATATGCAATAAGCAGAAATATGAGGACGACTCTCGAATACGTTCTGATCGCAGGAGTGAACGACTCTCGCGAAGACGCTCTCGGACTGGTCTCGCTGACCTCGGGCAGGCCTTTCAAGATAAACATAATCCCCTTCAACGAATGGGAGGGCTGCAGCCTGAAGAGGCCCGGCGAGGAGACGATCGACAGGTTCATAAAGATACTTCTGCCGTCGGCGCCTGCTGTCACGGTCCGGAGAAGTCAGGGCGGCGATATCGGTGCGGCTTGCGGCCAGCTGAGGGCCGACCGCGGTGAATACGGAATCTAGTAT
>CBDUYR010000075.1:0-10316 GCA_965371515.1 uncultured bacterium
GTCGTCGGGGATCTACTTTGCAAAACTAAATATTGGTGATTCTGGGAACCGAAGGGAGATGACGAAGAAACTGATCCTTCTCAGGTAAGATACGCGGGATCAATGAAACCGAGGGGGGTCGGTTTGGAAGATGGTGGGCTGCGCTATAGCACAGCCCACCATCTTGTATTATCTAAAGGATCTGCTCCTCATCCTTCTCCCTGAAAAATACCATGGCGGCCGTTACGCACCAGACCGGCATCAATACCAGGGCAAGAGGGGAGAGCACTACGGTCAGTTCGAGAACTCCCATGATGAGGGTCACATAGGCAAAGACCTTTATCAGCTCGTTCTTTCTCTCTTTTATCTGCAGGAGACGCAGGCCTAGGAATATCTCGATGACGCTGGCAGATCACGGAGATAAAATCCGACTACGGAAATATGTTCAGGTGTAAGCCATTTATTTGGTATATTAGGTCGAGTAGAAAGGCGTGTTTTATTATAACCGTGCAATTGGTGAAATGGACATGAAGATGAAAAATTATGCTGGAATAAGCGAGATACTCAAGGCACTATCGCACCCCGCAAGGGTCGAGATCATCGACAGGTTGGAAAAAAACGGCTGCAATGTGTCGAAGATCCAGAAGAACATCGGATTGCCACAATCAACTATCTCTCAACACCTTAAAATACTCAGGAACGCCGGTATCATCAAGAGCCGCAGGGAAGGGACAAAGGTCTGCTATGAGGTCGAGATCAAGGAAGTGCGCAGCATAATAAGGATGCTCGGAGATCTCTAGAAGATGAAACCCCGCGTTTTTTTAGGTGTATCTATCTATATTACAATATAATTGAATAACCAGATGAAATAATGCTTTCAAAAGACCATGCGGTATGGTAGATTTTCTCCGTTATAACTCTGCGTGACCCGGTTGATCCGCCCAATGGAGATCGTATTGGAGAAACCGGGAAGGTCTCGTATCCGGGGTAATCCCGGAGGAGGTAGTCTAGATGGATTTCAACGTCGACAAGACCGTTGACTGCAAGGGTCTGTCCTGCCCGATGCCTATCCTACGGCTCACTAAGGAGATTAAGAGCCTCGACAGCGGCCAGGTTCTTGAGCTTCTCGGCACCGATCCCGGCTCCAAGAGCGATATTCCAGGCTGGTGCGAGAAGACTGGAAACGAGTGCCTCGGCCAGGAAGAAGACGGCGGTGTCTTCAAGTTCTATATACGTAAAGCATGATTCCATAGAATACGCGCTGATTTGAATGTTCGATCTGCCGTAGTTACGCTTAAAAGGAGCGGTATTCCATGGAAAATAACGACAAAAGCGCCCTTCGCCAGCTGTGGGACACATTCTTCAGCAAGAGCTGGCCGTTGTGGGTAGGCGGGATCCTGCTTGCCTTTCTCAATGTTCTTCTATTTCTGATCAGATCCCCCTGGGGTGGAAGCGGAACATATATGAGCTGGGGGGAGAACCTGTACCAGAAACTCGGATTAATCGGACTCCACGATATCACACCAGTGATCCTTCATCCCTACGGACTACTCGGTACGTTAACGCTTCTCGGCGCCTTCGCCGGGGCTCTGATGGGACGCGATTTCGCGGTCAGGGTTCCCCCTGTGGGCGAGATGGTCAAGGGATTCATCGGCGGAGCGCTCATGGCACTGGGAGCGACGCTCGGCATCGGCTGTACGATCGGCGGATTCCTCAGCGGTTGGGCGGCCCTTTCCGGCGGCGCGATACTGCTGTCCGTAGGATTCCTGATCGGGACATATGTCGCACTGAAATATCTCTTCTGGGAGATGGAAAAATTTCCGCAGTTCAGTATGGGGAAGAGCTTCACATGGTTCGCGGCAAAGGGCTCTTCGGGTGTCTGGCAGCCGATTCTCGGTGTCATACTGACCCTGGTCATACTGATCGGTTTTTCTCTCCGATTCAGTGCCGATAACGTTTTCGCAATGTTCGCAGTAGTTGGCCTGGTTATCGGGATAATCCTTCAGAGGTCGCGTTTCTGCATAGTCCGAGCTTTCCGTGAGCCGTTTATGACCGGTGAATCGGAAGCGCCTGTCGCCGTGATGGCTGCGCTCGCCGTAGGCATCATCGGTTTCACAGTGATCAAATACATGGGAGTGGGCACCTCGACCCCGGGTGCGGCGAGGGCGCTTGCCATGACATGGGTATATCCCCATTTCTGGCTCAGAGCGCTTATCGGCGGCACGATCTTCGGGTTGGGAATGACGGTTGCCGGCGGGTGCGCCGTGGGAACGATCTGGAGGGCCGGCGAGGGACATGTCAAGCTCTGGTTCGCCGCTCTCGGGTTCCTGCTCACCTCCCCGATATCGAAGAAATTCATCGTACCGGCATTTTCAGAGATGCTGCCCGAATGGGCTAAGCAGAAGCTCTTCCTTCCCGACCACCTGGGATACTGGGGCGCGCTGCTCGTCTTCTTCGTGCTGCTCGTGGCCTGGTACGCATTCGTCAAGTGGAACGAAAAGACCGGCAAATTCTCTGCCATTTAGTGAGGAGTGTGTGAGATGAAGCTGTTTACGCTGTTTACGATCGCCGCCCTCGCCATCGTCTTCTCCGGATGCGGAGGAGCAGGTATCGAAGGCAGGGGACCGAAGACTTACGAGAACGCCGGGCAGATCGTCTCGGAGGCGAAGGCCGGCGTTGACCGGATCGAGATAGACGCGTTCAAGGTGAAGATGGAAAGCGACGATATGTTCGTCGTCATCGATGTCCGTGAGCCTGACGATTACTACGAGGACAGCATCCCGGGGTCGATCAACATCCCGCGCGGAATCCTCGAGTTCAAGATCGCCGACGAGAAGTACTGGGACAGCGAAGGGCTCTTTGCTCCCGGGAGGGATGAGGAGATCATTGTATATGGCCATAAGGTCGACCGAGGCGTTCTCGCGGCTGAGACTCTCGTGAAACTCGGCTATAAAAATGTGAAGCATCTCTACGGAGGGTGGATCGTGTGGACGGAGGGCCCTGAGGCTCTCGACGTAGAAGAGGTCGTTGAGGAAGGCGGATGCGGGGGTTAATTCGCATAGATAAGAAAAGGCATGTTTAATCAGTTGTAAGTAATTGTCCTAAAAGGAGGTAGAGCAACTTCCATACGGGATTCAGGCCTCCCGGCGGTGGGGATGCAGGAGACACCCTGCCGGCGAACAGACCTGGTGCGTTGATTTGAATAAAATGTATTTCTGGAGGATAAGATGAGTTCAAAGTACAGGTATATTCTGGTCCTGCTGGCCATAGCCGCGCTGTTTATCTCCGGCTGCAGCGAGGATTACACCTCTCCCGAGGATGGAACAAAGTCGGAGACATTGAGGAACTACCTTGTCGCCAACGACATGGACCTTCCCGATATGATCACCGACTGGCTCATTGGCGCCGACGTGGTGCACGGCAACGAGTCGACATATTATATAATCGATATCCGCGATGAGGGTGTTTACAACACGGGGCATGTACCCGGCGCCGTTAACACTACACTGGGCAACATTCTTGTCGAGGCGACCAATGCGGACGGCAAGCCGATCGTTGTTGTCTGCCTCACCGGTCAGGTCGCCGGCCACGCCGTGATAGCCCTCCGCCTAAGCGGATATTCCGACGCCATGGTGATGAAGTTCGGTATGAGCTCCTGGCACAGCGATTTCGACAGCTGGACAGCTAACACTGGTAACATCGCTTCCAGTCTTGAAAGCTGGATCGATCCTCCCGGCAATATCGCTGCCAGCACCGAGCATGACTATCCGTTGCTATCCGCCAGCGCGGCCGATGGTGCCGGTATCCTCGCCGAGCGCGTATCCGCGATGCTCGCAGGCGGATTCAAGGGCATCAGTGCCTCCGACGTCCTTGCGGCGCCGTACGTATATTTTATCAACAACTACTGGGCCGCGAGCGATGTTACCACTTACGGGAACATCACAGGCGCCAGGAGGATCAATCCGATGGGTCTCGCAGACGGCTTTATCAAGTACAACGATTCCGGCGCTACCGTGGTCACCTACTGCTGGACCGGCCAGACATCGTCGATGATAACCGCCTACCTGACGGTTCTCGGCTACAACGCCAAGAGCCTGAAGTACGGTGCAAACGCCATGATCTACGACGACCTGACGGCGCACAACTGGACAGGATCGTTCGATTACACGTATGAAGCGATTACGGCTCTTCAGTAGAATTCGATCTGGTCCGGTATGAGCCGGACAAAGTAAATGGTCTTACCGGGAAAGAAGGAAACGGCAGGGAGCCGCTTCCCGACTCCCGCCCGAAAGGAGAACAAATGAAGTTTCTTTCACTTCTCTTACTCGGAATCGCTCTTCTTATTCCCGTCTCTTCCAATGCCCAGGGGTGTATGGAAGGCGGGTCAGATGAGGGAGTGAACGTGATTGGCTTCATCCAGCCGCAGTTCGACTGGTTAGATATAAACGACTCAAATAACAGCGATGCAAGCTTTGCGTTCAACAGGGCGAGGCTGGGAGTCACCGGCAGCGTTCCCTATGATTTCAGCTACTACTTCATGATGGAGTTCAGTCCGAGATTTGATGATGCTCCCTACATGCTCGACGGATTTATAACCTACACGAGATTCGGGGATCCGGCGAAGTTCACCTTCGGTCAGTTCAAGCAGCCGTTCAGTCTTGAACGTAACATGCCCTGTCACGCTCTTTACACGATCAACAGATCGATGGTCGTCGAGCAGCTCGCGATGGACAGGGACATGGGGTTCATGTTTTTCGGTGATTATAAAAAGAAGGTCAGCTACAACCTGGCCGTCATGAACGGAACGGGACTAGGCATGCCCGACGACAACAACGCCAAGGACTGGGTCGGAAGAGTCGTTGTGACTCCCATGACCGGTATCGATATTGGCGGAGGCTTTCGATACGGTACATCCGCACCGAGCGTAGTGGATGCAGAAGAGGATACACATACACGTGGCGGCCTTGATCTCACGGTCACATACAAAGAATTCAAATTCTTTGCCGAGTATATCTACGGCAAGGACGAGGGTTCCTATACCGAGGGTGGTGGCTGTGGGGGGCCCGGCGAGATCGTCGAGGGTTCGAAGAAACGTAACGGTATGTACGCCATGCTCATATGGTCCACCAAGTGGAATCTGGAGCCTGTGTACAAGTATGAGTTCTTCGAGGAGGACATGGATATAACGGATAACACAAGGCATGGTCATACATTCGGATTGAACTATTACCCGAACGACTGGACCAGGCTTCAGGTCAACTATCTGCGCTGCATCGAGGAATTCCGGCCTGCGCTGAGAAACGACAAGCTCCTGGTCCAGATGCAGATCAAGATCATGTAGTTTTCTGGAGGAATGTATATGAAGAAGCACTTTATTCTTGCGGGGCTTATTATTGCGGCTCTGTTCGTGGGCCAGGTGGCCGAGGCTCAGGTAATCTCGGTAAAGGAACTTGCGGGATTGATGGATGCCGGCGATGTGATCGTCGTCTCGGCGAGAAAGACCGCAGATTACCAGAAGGTTCACCTTCCAGGCGCTGTGCATCTCTGGCATGAGGACTTCTACGTAGATGGTGACATCAAGGCCATGCTGAAGAGTCCCGATGAGATCGCGAAGATCCTCGGCGAGAAGGGGATCTGCGGCGAGAAGGCGATAGTGGTATACGACAACGGCAAGAACACATTCGCCGGCAGGATCTACTGGATCCTCAAGTACATGGGCTGCAGTGATGTCCGTATCCTCGACGGCCATATGAAGATGTGGCGCAAGGGCCGCAAGCCCGTGACCAAGGATCCGGTCGAGATCACCGCCGTCGAGTTCAAGGGAACGGTCAACACGGCCGCGATAACCACGATGGATCAGGTGATAGCAAAGAAGGGTGATCCAGGGACCGTTCTCGTCGACAACAGGGACAAGGAAGAGTTCGACGGCGAGAAGGGGATGATCGACCGCAAGGGGCACATCCCCTCTGCGATCAATTTCAATTACAAGGAGATCGTCAACGAAGACGGAACGATCAAGGATAAGGCCGAGATCGAGAAGCTCTTCTCCGGTGCTGGAATCACAGCGGACAAGGAAGTGATACTCTACTGCGAGACAGGGATAAGGGCCGGGATCGTCTACATGGCGCTTACTTCAATGCTCGAGTATCCGAAAGTCAGCGTTTATGACGGCGCCTTGTTCGAATGGGTATCAGTCGCGGACAACGCGGTGGAATAATCTGTTGACCCTGAAAGGGGAACGTGAAATGAGCAAGACAGCCATAACGATCAACGGCGCAGACGCCAAGAGCGTCTACCCGGCGATCATAATCGCGGTATCCTCCGCGGCGACGGGCGACGAAGTCGTCCTGTTCTTCTCGCCGTTCGGCGCACCGGTGATGGTGAAGGGCGCGTTCGAGAAGATGAACGAGGAGACCGAGCATATGCCCGACCTCATTGAGATGATAGACGGGCTCAAGATGCTCGGCGCAAAATTTCTCGTATGTGAACTGGCGTTGGATTATCACGGAATCAAGGCAGAGGATTTTATAGAGGAAGCGGAAATCGTCGGCGCGACGACATTCGTCGGCGCTGTTCAGGGCGCCGAGCTGACGCTTTCTTTCTAGGGTCCTGGAAACATCTATCAAGGAGGATAGAAAATGGCAACCGAGCAACTGGACGCTTTGGGACTTAAGTGCCCCCAGCCGATTCTCAAGGTCGTCGCTAAAATTCCGACGATGACAGCGGGCGATATCCTCGAGGTTCTCGCAGATTGTCCTTCATTTCCGACGGATATGAAGGCCTGGTGCGAAAAGACCGGCAAGCCCCTTCTCATGCTCACGACCGATGGAGAAGGCAAGCACACAGCTCAAATACAGGTATAAACGTCCACCGGGGAGCGCTCGAACGAGACATTCACGCGGATATCTTACCTTACCGGGTGCTCCCTGACTTTTTCCGCCGGCTGTTCTGCTGGCAAACGAAACGGATATGACGGGCAAAGAAAAGGAATTCAGTCCGAACATCGTTGGATTTCTCTGCAACTGGTGCACATACGCTGCGGCCGATCTTGCTGGTTCGACGAAACTCGAGATCTCACCGGCTTTCTCGGTGGTGAGGGTGATGTGCTCGAGCCGCGTCGATCACAATCTTGTCCTGTCGACCTTCTTCGAAGGGGCGGATGGGGTACTGATCGCAGGCTGCCATCCTGGCGACTGTCATTACGGCAAGGGTAACTATTATACGAGGCGGCGTTACGCCCAGCTGAAGAAGGTCCTCGTGACCCTTGGTCTAGAACCGGAGAGGATCCGCCTCGTCTGGATATCGGCTGCAGAGGGAAAAAAGTATGCGGAAGTTATCAACAGTTTTACCGAGAAGATCAAGGAACTCGGGCCGAGCCCGATAAACAGCGATCAGCGTCTTTAAAGAAGAGTGTGAGGGATGAACAGGGATAGCGTTCTTGTAATCGGGGCGGGGCTTGCTGGGATGAAGGCCGGACTCCTTCTGGCCAACGCCGGGAAAAAGGTCTACCTCGTCGAGAAACTTCCATTGATCGGTGGGATGGCGATAAAGGACGAGGAGAGCTTTCCCAATTTCGAATGTTCCACGTGCATGGTAGCGCCGATTCAGCAGGAGGTGCTGCAGCACCCTGACATCGAGACGATGACTCTGTCGACAGTCGAAAAGGTAGTGGGGGTCGTCGGCGATTTCAAGGTCACGATCATGAAGGCCGCTCGTTACGTAAGCATGACAGACTGCATCGGGTGTGGGATGTGTTACGAGCCGTGCCCCGTGTCGATCAGCAACGAGTGGGAAGAAGATCTGGGGGAGATGAAGGCGATATACGTTCCCACGGCGGGTTCGCTTCCTAACGTACCGACCATAGACCCGCAGCATTGCATCAAGCTCAACGGAAGCGAGGAGTGCAATGCGTGCGCGGAGGCCTGCATGTTCGGTGCGATCAAGCTCGACGACAACGATGAAAAAATCGATGTCGAGGTCGCAGCGATAGTAGTTGCTACAGGCGCGGATATATACGACGTGTCGGGTCTCGAAGCTCTTGGATACGGTTCCTGCCCCGGGGTGTTTACGCCCCTCGAGTTCGAGAGGCTCTTTGCCTCCAACGGTCCGACGTCGGGTGAACTGACGATCAGGGATACGGGAATCACACCGAGTAAGATAGCCATAATACATTGCGTTGGCAGGAAAGAGCAGGGTTACTGTTCTAGCGTCTGCTGCATGTATTCGCTGAAGTTTGCTCACTTCCTCAAACAGAAACTTCCAGAAGCTCTTGTCAGAAATATCCACTCAGACATATGTGTGCATGACAAGACGTACCAGAAGTTCTTCGACGGAGTCAGGGGCACGGACACCGAGATGCTCTACTGCTCCTCAATAGAGAATATTTCCGTCTCAGCCAATGGTTCAGGGCTGAAGGTGAAGTACCCTGATGGGAAAGGGGACGAGCAGACCGTGGATGCCGACATGGTCATCCTGGCGGCGGCGATGGTTCCCGAAAAAGGATTGTCCGGTCTGGCCGAGCACCTTGGAATAGAGCTTGATGGAAATGGATTTGTAAGGTCCCTCGAAGAGAATATCGGGTCGATCGAGACAACGATAGAAGGCATATTCATCGCAGGTTCGGTAGAGGGGCCAAAGGACATACAGACATCTGTGATACAGGCCGAGGCTGCGGCCGGAAAGGTCATGGCATGTCTCGATGCCATGCCGGAGGCGGAGATGGTCGAGTCAGGGACAGGTGAATAGATGAAAGCTAAAGTCGGCATATATATCTGCGAGTGCGGGCCCAACATCTCCGAGAGAGTAGACATCCCGAAGATCAGCGAGGAACTCCTCTCATCTGGTCGGTACGACGATGTAGAGCTGATAGTGAAGAATTACGGCCTGCTCTGCTCGGGTGACGGCAAGACATTCCTCGAGGAAGAGATAAAGGAGAACGGCTTCACCCACCTCGTGATAGCCGCCTGTTCTCCTAGAGATCACAACAAGACCTTCATCAATGTCTGCAAGCAGACCGATCTGAACCCTTATCTATATAAGCTCGTCAATATACGCGAGCACTGTGCCTGGATCATCCCGGACAAGGAGGAGGCATCCAGAAAGGCCATCCAGTACATACACGGTGGCATAAAGAGGGTGCTTTACCAGTCACAGCTTCTGGAAAAGCAGATCGATATCACGCCGGACGTGCTCGTGCTCGGCGGCGGGATCGCCGGGATGGAGGCGGCTCTCTCCCTGGCGGGGGAGCAGAGAAGGGTCTACCTGGTGGAGAGATCCGAGGAGTTGGGAGGCGTTTCCGCCGGTTTCAGCAGGTTGCTTCCGAGGCAGGGAGGAGATACGGGGAAGATCCGCTCTCGTCGCGAAGAAGTTGAAAAGAACGAGAACATAAGGGTATTCAGGAACTCGGAGCTGACCAGGGTCGTCGGATTCCTCGGCAACTACGAGGTTGTTGTAGAGTCACGCAGCGAAGGGAACCCGGTAGATCTGGTGGTCGGGGCGATAATTGTCGCCACGGGCTTCAGGCTCGCCAAGCTGGGAGAGATCGCGGGTTTCGATTATTCCGACGACGACGAGGTATACACCTCACTCGAGATCGAGAGGATGGTCGCGAACGGCGACGGGGTGAGAATGAGGAACGGGGAAGAGCCGAAATCGATAGCGCTCGTTCACTGTGCCGGTCGCAAAGAGAAGGGTTACTGCTCACAGATATGCTGCAATTACATGATGAAGATAGCCAGCTATATAAAGGATCAGTCGGCGGACATAGATGTAGCGGAGTATTTTAAGGGCCTCTGTCTTCCACACAAGGAGGACCAGAAGTTCCAGGAGAGCGTTGCTCAGACTGGAGTCGATTTCAGGAGATCTGAGTCGATCGGCATCATGGGAACGACGGTCGTGTCGGTGGGGATGGATAGTGAAGAGTCTAAGCAGAAGTTCGACATGGTTATAGTCGCTCCGGCAATGGAGCCGGCAGGGGGGACCGAGGCTCTTGCAGAGCTTCTCGAACTTCCCCTCCACGAAACAGGTTTCTTCGAGGAAGCCCACCAGTCGATAAATCCGACGGGGACTACTACTGATGGAATGTTCGTGATAGGCGCGGCGCAGGGTCCGAGAGGGATCAGCTCATCGATGCTCTTTGCCCAGGCGGCGGCAGGCGAGATTGCCACTCAACTCATCCCTGGACAGAAGATCACTCCAGAGGTAAAGGTTTCCGAGATCCTCGAGGCTTACTGCACAGGGTGCATGACATGTCTCGAGGTCTGCGCTTACGGAGCTATTTATTTCGATGATGACAAGGCGATATCAGTGGTCAACGAGGCCATATGCCGGGGATGCGG
>CBDUYR010000076.1:0-9877 GCA_965371515.1 uncultured bacterium
TGACGATATAGCCGCGGTGTGGTATATATCATACCACACTAGCCGGAGAGGAGGTGGGATATGTTCGGCGAGCTGGTAAAAGGGCGTCGGTTAGAGCTCGGGCTGACCCTCAGGGAGTTCTGCAGGAGGCTGGAGGAGGATCCGAGCAACTGGAGCAAGGTCGAAAGGGGGATTCTGAAGCCGCCGCAGCAGAGAGAGAAATTGCGACATATAGCGGATGTTCTTGATATCAGGGAAGGATCGGCTGAATGGGAAGGGATGGTCGATGCGGCGGCGGTCGACGCCGGGGAGATCCCGAGCTACGTCATGGAAAACAGGGAAGTGTACAGCGCCCTGCCGGCATTCTTCAGAACGATAGGGAGTGTGAGGCTGACAGCTGACGAGATCCAGAAGATGATCGATCAGCTGCTGAAGAGGGATCCGTATCTTCCGCAACCTGAGACAGGTGCTCAGCAGGTTGAAAAGAGAGCGATAATCGTTGCCGGGCCGAACGGTGCCGGGAAAACGACCTTTGCGCGGGAATATCTTGAAGGGTATGACATTCCCTATATCAGCGCCGACGCTATCGCCGAACGGATGACGGAGGGAGATATTCGCGAAGTGGCGCTGGCGGCCGGCAAAAAGTTTTTCTCCGATCTATATGGCGCGATCGAATCGGGAAAAAGCTTTGTCGTCGAGACCACGCTCTCGGGCCTGGGTTTCCGCCGGGCGCTGAGCCGGATGAAGCATGAGCGGTACGCTGTCAGTATCATCTACGTATATCTTGATTCACCCGGGTTCTGCGTTACCAGGATCGAAGAACGTACGCGGGGAGGTGGGCATCATGTGCCGGAGAAGGATGTGATCCGCCGCTTTCACAGGAGCATCGTCAATTTCTGGGAGATGTACAAAGTTGAAGCGGAAAGCTGGCACCTGGTATGTAACACGGCACAACAGTTCCTCGAGGTAGCCAGAGGGTGTGAAGACGAATGTCAGGTATTTGAGGAACATTCATATAAGACTTTTCTCGAGACGGAAGGATTGACAGATGAGCGGTAGGTTATTCGACCCCCGGTTTATCCGGGAATCGATCGAGATCCGGCAGATCGGAGCCCGGGCTGTTCGTAACGCGCAGGAGGAAAACCGGCGGCGTGGTATCCCGAACACATATTTCATTAATGGCCGGACATATTACGAACTTCCTGATGGAACGCTGAGTCTGGAGGATCCTTACGATGAGTAAGCCCTGTCCCCTTTCCGCACCACCGATGTCCACTTTTGAGGACGCGATTATCCAATAGTGGACACATCCTGCCTTTGTATCGGCGTAACCTGTTGATATTCAAGGCCGTTTTGTGGCATGCCGATTGCGGTTACTCTTCTTTTGGGTAAGTGCAGCAGGGGAGAAGTATGCCCCTCCGGAGAGCAGGTGATGACCAGAGTGAGAATGATAAGGCTGACAGCGGCATCGATCGCAATCCCGGTCCTGCTTGCCGCCGCTCCCGCATTCTCCCAGGAAAAAAGGGAGATCCAGAAGAAGGAGCAGCCGGCGAAGGCGCAGGATCCCCTGAAGGTCTTCAAGGGGATAGAGCGCGCGTGGCAGAAGGAGAACGCCGACGTCCTTGCCTCGTACGCCGGCCAGGGGCGCATCTTCCTCGATGTCAGGGGAATAGGCAAGAAGGGCGGCTACTACAGCAAATCGCAGTTCAAGTATCTCTTCAGGGACATGTTCAAGGCCGACAACCAGATGAAGTTCGAATTCGTCAAGTTCCACAATCTGGAAAAGCCCGACAGGAAGGTCTACGGAATAGCGTACAGGAGCTGTAAAAACATTCGCAGCGGCAAGGTCTTTCAGGATAAGGTATATGTAACGCTGGGCCGGGAAGGCTCCGCATGGGTCGTGGCCGAGATAAAGACGACGCGTTGATTCCGGCCGCAGTTACCGGAGACACTTCGCCGTGGATGCAGAGCGAGAGAACAAGATATTCCTGTCGGCCCTCTGGGCATTCCTCATATCCGCGCTCGTCTTCTTTTCCATCTACATCTCCGCAGGCAGGATAGAGCTCCCGCCGTCTGTCTGGTCCGCATTTCTTCTTATCGACGCAGGCTTCATCATCTTCCTCTTCGTGCCTTTGCCCGGCAGGCAAAGGATCGGGGGAAGGAAGAAGCCGCGGCGGAAGGAATGGTATCCGCAAGACCTCGGCGATATAGTCGAGCGTCCCGAAGACGCCTCCTCTGAGGACCCCGGGATGCTGAGGCCGGGCCGGGCGGTCTACCTTGTTCCCCTCCTCCCCCTGCTGATACTCCTCTTTGTCATTATACTCGCCGCGCCCTTCGGAAGGGGCGAGGAGGTGTGGGAGGCCCGGGAGACGGAGAAGCTCACCTCGATATACGACGAGGCCTCCGCGACCTTCGCCAGCCTCGAGCACAGGCTCGGTGAGGTGGGTGACGATGCGGCCGCGCTTCTCGCCCGGTGGGACGTTTCCGAGTCTGACGATCCCGAACGGATCGATATGATACACGCGATAGATTCGCTGGCTGCCGCGGCGTCCGCCGGGATCGAGACGGTCGAGGAGCTCGGCATCCAGGTCTTCACTGCCGGCGGCCACAGGCTTGCCTGGGGAGGGAGGCCGCGGTACCACGGCCGTGTCGAAATGCGGAGCGACGGAACGAGGGTATTCATCGCCCGGGCCCGTCTCTTCACCGTGCTGGTCAGGGATATGCCTCTCGAGTCGGGCGGGCGGGTCGTCATCGACCTGCCGCTCGAGGTCAATTACAGGATAAGCAACAGGTTCCTCAGGAGCACGAGCCTCGGCGAGGTCATAAGCGAGAGGTACGGCGTCGATGTCGAGTACAGCTACTGGATGGGACGGCGCGCAGGACGGGTAAGGGAGGACGGGGAGGCCGGTCAAAAGGCGCCCGAGGCCTCGAGGACCGCCGACGGGTCCGTCAGCATAAGGGGCCTCCTGCACTCGAGCGACGGGCCGCAGCTGGCAAGACTCACCATCAGGGGAGAGACGTACGCAGCCGCGGCCGCAGGCAATTCGAGCAGGCGCGCGACCTGGGCGGGCATTCTCCTGACGATCCTCGTTATAGTCATTGCCCGCTGGATCTACAACGGGTGGGGAAAGAGGAGGCACCGCTGGGAGAGCACTCTGCCGGCCCTCCTGCGGCGGATGGCCCTGCTCGTCTTCTTCCTCGGAGTGATCCGTTATCTCCTGCTGCGGCTCGAGATGCCCGGGGGGATCTTCGGGGTCGATCTTTTCGATTCGGCCCTCTTCGCGGACGACGCGCCCGGCGGCCTTATGAGAACGGCCGGCGACTACCTGGTCTCCTCGGCGTTTTTGCTCACCTTCGTTTTCGGAACCGTCAAATCGTTCAGGACATATTACAGCGGCGTCCTCGAGAAGCGGATAGCGGGCGGCGCTCCCTTCAATGCCTTTCGGATGCTTGCCCGGGCCGTCCTGCTCGCAGCGATACTCGCAGGGGCGGTACTCGGCTCGACGCTTGTCGTCGCGCGGACGGTACTCAACTCCAATCCCCGGCTCATAGGGCTTGACGCGGGGTTCCTCAGCATCCCCGCCATTACGCTTCACACCGCCCTCCTGTTCGCAGTGGCCGCGGTATTCATCGCCGCCGTCTTTCTGTTCAGGCTTCTGCTCAGCTGGGGAGGCGGCCCGAAGGCTGAGACGTTTATCTCTGCGGTTGCCGCTCTCGCTGCCGTCTATTTCGTTCTTCATCCGCACTGGTCCGCGATCGTCGCCGCGGCGATGCTGATCTTCCTCGCCGCCAGGATTTTCCCGATGCTGCGGAAGGAGGAGCTGCTCTCTGTCGTCTTCGCCTCGTTCTTCCTCGTGCTCATATGCTCGGTCGTCATCTACGGAGTCGGCTCGGGAGGGTACGACGAGATAAGGAAGACCAGGGTGCAGGAGCTGGCCGGGGATATAAACGATCCCGAAGAGAACATGTTCGAGCTGGCGCTGCAGTTCGGAATGGAGGAGATAGCGGCCGACAGGAGCCTCGTCTCGAAGATCATGTCGCGGACGCAGTCGGCGGCCTTCGAGATCTGGGCGGAGAGCGACTTGAGCGGGCTGGGGAAGCCGTGCGTATTCGATATCTTCGACGCGGCGGGCACGAAGTTCTCCAGTTTCTCCATCGGCATTCCGTTCGAGATCGCCGGCGTGTTCGACGACGCGGGCGATATTACCAAGCATCCCGGCGTCGTGAGGATGGTCCGGGACAGCGATTTCGGGAAGGTCTTCTACTTCGTCGGCGTGACCCCGGTCCGCCATCCGAGCGGAAGGCTCGCCGGGAGGGTAGAGGTCAAGTGGCCCTATCACTACGAGAACCCGGTGATGCTGACCAGCGCGGGGCCTGCGGCGCCCGAGATCCTGCGCAACGTCGAGTGGGGCTCGGTGGCGCCGAGGATAGACGAGCCGGAGAAGCTGCTCGTCGTCAGGGTCACTGACGGCCTCGTGGCCGAATCGTCCGATCCCTCGCTGCGTGCCGGGACGCCGCTGAGAGCCGTGCCGGAGGAGTGGTTCGTCCACGATACGGGGGACGGGAAGTACCACTGCATCTTCGAGCCGGGCAGGGGGGATTTCCAGTACGTCGTCGGATATCGCTCGCCAGGATTCAACGGAAGCATCCTGATGTGGGCGACGGTGATATCGGTCGATATCATGATAACGATAACGGCGCTCGCGCTGCTGCTGCTCTTACGGAAGCTGCCCGTGTTCGGGAGCGTTACGCCTGACGTCTCGCTGAGAGGCGGGCTGGGATTCAGGCGCAAGCTCCTGCTCTCGTTTATGGTGGTCTCGATGATACCGGTGCTGCTGATGGGTGTCTTCTCGTCGAGGTACATACGTTACAGGTACCGGGCGGTGGGAGAGAGCGAGGCGTACGAGGCGGCCTCGTCGGCCGGGGCGCTCGTGCGGCACGGCGTGCGGTCCGAGGCGGAGGCCTTCGGACGCAGCCGCTACCTCAGCGACATGCTCGAGTCGGGGGAGGCGTCGGCCGGGATAGACGCTCCCGGCTACGAGGACGCGCTCTTTACATTGATAGATGCCGCGGGCAGGGTGATCCTCGACGACAGCCGCTTCCCCGTCGACAGGAGCAGGATCCCCGAGATAAGCCGCGAGGCCGAGTCGGGACGCGTAACGATCACGTGGGGCAGGCCAGGTCTCTACGCGGGGACGGTGATACCGATTTCACTGCCGATGAGGCCGGGAGGCTTCCTCTATTACCGCAGAAAGCTCGACGACGAATTTATAGGCCGGACGGCTGCGGTACTCGGCCGCAACCTCAACATATACTACAGGGGCGCGCTTTCGGCATCGAGCGAGAGGGAGCTCTTCGTGGGAGGGTTCCTCGAGACACTGCTCGCTCCCGGAACCTACGCCGACGTGGCTCTCGGGGGGAGCAAGACTGTCGTGACCAGAGAATCGCTCGGCGACTACTCGTACCTGGTGTCGAGCATCGCGATGCCGCCGCTCGTGCCGGGCGAGAGCGCCGTCCTCTCCGTGCCGCACCTCTACAGGACGGCCATAGTGCAGGGCGAGGTCCTCAGGTCCTCGGCGGTCCTGCTAGGGCTGCTCGTGCTTATACTCTGCGTGGCCGTCACCCTCGGCGTCTTCCTCGCCGGAAAGATATTCAACCCGATAGCCGAGCTGAGGGTGGGCACAAAGAGGATCATGCGCGGCGATCTCGAGTTCCGCCTCGAAGCGGGGGCGACCGACGAGATAGGAGAGCTGGTCGATTCGTTCAACTCGATGACCGGATCGCTCGCCACGGCGAGGCGCGACCTGCTCGAGAGGCAGAGATACCTCGCTGCCGTGCTCGACAACATCGCAACCGGGGTCATCTCGGCAGGGAGCGGAGGCACGATCGTGACCCTCAACCCGGCAGGCGAGAGGATACTCGGCATGTCGAAGGATGATCTTGTCGGGACCGGGGTGGATGCGGCGGGAGGCCCTCACCTCTCGGCATTCTTTGACCTTTTCTCCCTCGAGGCAGGGAGGACGCTCGAGCGCGAGATATCCCTCGAGCACGACGGCGAGAGGCGGACGTTGAAGACCGTTGTCGCCGGCCTGTCCGAGGGTGGGGAGAGGCTCGGGACGGTGATCGTCTTCGACGATCTCACCGAACTGATCCGCACGAAGAAACTTGCCGCGTGGGTCGAGATGGCGAGACAGATCGCCCACGAGGTGAAGAACCCGCTCACCCCGATCAAGCTCTCGGTGCAGCTGATGCGGAGGGCGTACGACGCGGGGAGCGACGATTTCGAGGAGATATTCAGCAGCGGTATCGACACTGTGATACAGCAGACCGAGATCCTCAGGCAGATAGCGACGGAGTTCTCGAGCTTCGGGAGGGCGACCGATCTGAAGCGCGAGAGTATAGAGATCGAGCAGTTCATCAGGGACGCCATCGCCGGATACCGCGGCGCCTCGGACGTCACGATCGAGTACGCCGGCGGCAGCGGGGCGGTGCTCGCCGACAGGAAGGCGCTCAGAAAGATACTCGTCAACCTCGTCGAGAACGCCCTCGAGGCGATACAGGGCGGCGGGGAGATCGTAGTGGGGCACGAGATACTTGATGAGACAGTTCGGATCAGCGTGACCGACACGGGCGCCGGTCTCTCGAGTGAGGCGGAGGAGAAGCTCTTCGAGCCCTACTTCTCGACGAAGACGAACGGCACAGGCCTCGGGCTCGCCATATGCCAGAATCTCGCGCGCGAGATGGACGGGGAGATAGTGCTTCGGAACAGGGAGGACGGGCGGGGGGTAAAAGCTGTTGTGACGCTTCCCACGGTGGACGGATGTTGAATCGAATCGTGATACCGATGGAGATCAGACAATGACGGATGATTTCGACAAAGAGATCGAGAATATTATCGGGCAGATGAAATGTCCCAAAGACTTTCGTTGTTATAAGTCTGGATTCAAGAAGTTATGCAAGGCTCGGGACTTCGGGATTGAGAACTATCTTGAATGTCTGGAGGAAAACCCTGAAGAGTGCAAGTTTGCCATGGCATTTGGTGTGTTCTACATCTGCAAATGTCCCTTGCGATATTATCTGGCAAAGAATTACAAACGTGATGAATAAATTTGTAAACAGCCGGTCTGCGCGTGTGCTGATGGGGGGTGCGGCGGCGGCCGCATTGCTACTGTCAGGTTTTACGGGCGCTGTTGCCCAGGCCCGCCGCCCCGGTGGCGGGGAGCCTCCGTCGATCGGGCGCGAGGAGAGCGGCGGGGTAAAGGTCGATGACTGCAGGGTGACCGTGGCGAGGCTGAAGTACGGAGGGGGAGGGGACTGGTACAGCGATCCTTCCTCGCTGCCGAACTTTCTCGATGCGTTCGAGCGGCGGACGGGGATACCGACCGCATCTGCCGAGAAGGTGATCGAGCCGGGAGATCCGGAGCTTTCCTCATATCCGTTCCTCTACATGACGGGACACGGGAACATTTCGCTCTCCGGGACGGAGCTGGAGCGGTTGCGTTCACACCTGCTGGCCGGGGGATTCCTATACGCCGACGACAACTACGGGATGGACGAGTCTTTCAGGAAGATCGTCGCCCTGCTCTTTCCCGGGCGCGATCTCGCCGCCGTACCCCTCGGCCATCCGATATACAGCTGCTTCTACGAGCTCGAGGGGCCGCCGAAGGTACACGAGCACGACGGCAGGCCGCCTGAAGGACTGGGAATATTCGACGGAGACAGGTTGATGCTCTTCTACACGTACGAGAGCGACGTGGGCGACGGGCTCGAGGACCCCGACGTCCACGGAGACCCTCCCGCAGTGAGGGAGCTCGCCATGCGGATGGCTGTGAACGTCTTCTACTACGCCCTGACGAGATGACCCGGAAAGAGGATCCGATTGAATATACGCGCCAATGGCATGGACAATGCAATGGACATATATATAGACATATACACTGGTCTTGACACGATAAATATTTGGTGTTATGATTGTTATGAGGTGATAACCCACTTGTAATATTATGAGTTATACATTTGTTGGGACGGTCAATCATGCGGACATATGAACGGACACATCCATGGATTAATTTTACCCTGGATTTGAACAATGCACAGTTCAATCATTGGCTGTTGCTGGGCGAAGCTCAGTCCAAATGCAAGCATTTTGAACGGATTCCTCTTCTCCCGGATGTCGCGGAGCACTTGTACAAGGTCTTTCTGGCAAAGGGAGTTACAGCTACCACGGCGATAGAGGGCAATACGTTGACCGAGGATGAAGTGCTGATGCACATGGAGGGCAAGCTGGAGCTGCCGCCTTCAAAGGATTATCTCAGACAGGAAGTCGATAATATTATCGAGGCATGCAATATTATCGGAAATCATATCCTGAAAGTTGAAGATACGAAAATTTCCGTTGATACTGTAAATCGCTACAACGGGCTCGTATTAAGGGACCTGCCCCTGGGCGATGGTGTCGTTCCGGGTGAGATCCGTGGCCACAGCGTGGTTGTGGGAAAATACAAAGGCGCTCCGCCGGATGACTGCGAATATCTTCTTTCTGAACTATGCGATTGGATAAATCGGGAAATCGACGCCCCGCCGGAGCATGGAATGGCGTTCGGAATACTGAAGGCCGTCCTGGCCCATCTATACCTGGCCTGGATTCATCCCTTTGGAGATGGAAACGGCAGAACGGCGAGGCTTGTCGAGTTTCACCTGCTTCTGTCTGTGGGAGTCCCTGCAAATGCGGCGCATCTCCTGAGTAATCATTACAACCAGACAAGAACCGAGTACTACAGGCAGCTCGATCTAAGTCATAAAGCAGAAAACAATGTGTTTTCATTCATAGAGTACGCACTGCGGGGTTTTATCGACGGTCTGAAGGAACAGATCGATCTCATCAAGGACCATCAGATGGAGGTTCACTGGATAAACCACGTTCATTCGGTGTTCAAAGATAGAGACAGCGCGGCTGATCAGAGAAGGAGAAGATTGGTGATCGATCTGTCCGAGTTCGATGATCCCGTACCGGTTTCCCAGATAAGATACTTATCTCCCAGGATCGCCGAAACGTATGCGTCGAAAACAGATAAGACAGTGCAGCGGGACATGAACGCACTTGTAGAGATGAATTTGATCGCGAAATCCGGGGGCGGTATACGGGCCAGGAAAGAGATCATACTGGCATTTCTTTCGCCCGTGAGAGAAGAATGATCACGGTAGCCGACTCACATAACAGGGAATTCAGGAAACTGATGGCGAGGCTCGGCGCGCGCAGAAGGCGCGCTTTTCTCGCCGGCGTATTTTCAATCCTGTTTCTTCCTCCCATAGCCGTGTGGATCGTGCTCTGGCTTATATCCGCGGTGGCGTCGGGGCTGCGGATCTTTCCGTTTATCGCTTTTGTCGTCTTCTGGCTGACCGTGGGGATTGCGGCAGTTGCCGCCGCCGTGAGGCTTTTTGCCGCCTCCGGCGGGGCGGTCAGGATGGCCGCCGAGCTCGGTGGGAGTTCGGGTGCGGGGAGCCTCTTCGTATCGGCGCTCGAGTTCGCGCGCGGGGGCGACCGGCTTGCGGGGTATTCGCAGTTCCTCGTCTCCGAGACGGTCCGAAGGGCGGAACTCGAGCTGGAGAGCGTCGACCCCTCTGAGGTCCTCGTATCGGCGGGAAGGCCGTCCGCAACTCTGGCGGCGTTTGTCCTCGGGTTCGTCGTTCTCGCGCTTGCCGTCCTCGATCCGGGCGGGTCGCTCTCGGTGGCGCGGTACGTATCCGACCCGCTCTGCTCCTTTCGCTCCGAGCCGGTAAACGGGCTGGCCATTCCCGGGCGCGACATCGATGCAGTCTCGGGAGATGACGTGACGGTCTCAGCCGTCAGGCTTGGTTCTCGCCGGGATCCGGTGAGGGTCGAGTGGAGCACCGTGCC
>CBDUYR010000077.1:0-9590 GCA_965371515.1 uncultured bacterium
ACAAAGATCCTTTCGTCACAGAGCTGTCGTACACAGAGGGCGAGGAGTGGAGATATTACGGAAGCGTTCTGTTCGCCTTCTGACAGGAAGAACATGAAGGTAATACTAGGTGGATACAACATAGACGCGAAGACGATAAGGGAACTTGCGGGCGACCGGCACGAAGAGATGACGCCCGAAATAATATCCGCATCGTACGCGAGGATCAGCCGAGATCCACGCGATATCACCAGATTGCGCGAAGAGGCGAGGAAGGATGTAGACAAGGCGAGAAAGTCGAACGAGGTTATTGTCTTCGGACTCGGCCATTCGTCGATCGCCGAGCACGCCGTATTCAACTTCGATGTTATGGGGATATCCAGGCTAGCTGTAGAGTCAGTCGAACACTTCAGGCTCGCCTCCTTCACCGAGAAATCACAGCGCTATATAAGGCTCGGAAGAGATTTTATTGTCCCGGAAGAGATCGCCAGGGTGGGGTTGAAGAGGGAATTCAACGGCCTGATGAAGTATCTGTCGGATACTTACGAGAGGCTGTACGAGGGTATTACGGCAGCATGTGAGGATGAGGAAACGGCGAAGGAGGACGCGAGGTACCTGATGCCGCTCGCTACTACGGCACAGTTCGGGATGACGGTAAACGCTCGAGAGCTCGAGTACATGATAAGCCGGCTCGCGTCGCACCCTCTGTCCGAGCTCAGGGAATTCGCATCGAGGCTTTCCGGCGTGGCGGGCAGGATAGCGCCGTCGCTTGTGAAGTACCACGATCCTACGGAATATTTCAGGGCGGTGCCTTCGGTAAGAGCGGAGATCCGCGGTAAGGCTGGAAGAAAAGACGCATCAAGAATGAGAGGCGGCCCGGACGCCGTTCTCATCGATGTGACGCCTGAAGCGGACAGGTGGCTGGCCGCGTCGCTGATATTTTCTTCGACAGGCATGAGTTTCTCCGAATCGATGCGGAAGGCATCGAAGCTTGGAAAGAAGAAACGGACAGCTATCATCGCCTCTACGATGAAAGATATGAAGATTCACGACGGCGTCTGGCGGGAATTCGAGAATATCAGGCTCCTCTTCGAGGTTACCGTATCATCCTCGTGCTTCGCGCAGCTCAAGCGTCACAGGATGGCCACGATTATCGTTCAGGATTATGTTCCCTCACTCGGGATATCGATTCCGGATTCCGTTAGAAAAGCCGGGCAGGTCGGTCTTCTCAGAGAAGCCGCGTCTAAGGCCGGACGTATCTATAAAAAGATATGCACCAGAGTGGAGGAAGCGCGCGATTACGCCCTTCTCAATGCGCACAGGAGGAGAGTACTCTTCGATATCAATCTCAGGGAACTCTATCACTTCTCGCGGCTGAGAAGCGATATACACGCGCAGTGGGAGATCAGGCAACTCTCCGATATGATGTGCGCTGTCGCCTTGGAGAGGATCCCTTCGGGGTCGATGCTTCTCTGCGGCAAGGATTCGTTCGACCAGCAAAAAAAAGATCTGTTCGAGAAGGCAGGGCCCGCTACCGGGAATCCGTAATGACGGAATTCATCGAAATTGTAAAAAAGAGGAGAAGCGTAAGGCGCTATCGTCCCGATACGGTCCCGAGGGATCTGATCGAGAAGTGCCTCGAAGCTTCGAGACACGCGCCAACAGCGTGCGACACACAGTCATGGCGCTTTATAGTGACGCAAGGTGGATTGAAGGACAGGATAGCGAAGGAATGCCTCGGTGAATTGCCCGTGCCTAACAAGTGGGCCGCAGACGCTCCTGTCATCGTCGTTATGGCTTCGGCCAGAGATCTGTTTACACACAGGATCGGCGCGGGTCTGAAAAGAACGAGGTACGATCTGATAGACGCCGGTATAGCGGGAGAGCACTTCGTCCTGCAGGCGGCCGAGCTCGGGCTCGGAACATGCTGGCTTGGGTGGTTCAAAAAGAGAAAGATCCGGAAGATACTCGGTCTCCCCTCGGGATGGGAGGTCACCGCACTGATAACCCTCGGCTATCCGGCGGGAGAGATGAACGAGAAGGAAAGAAAATCGCTCGACGAGATCAGGGAGTACCGCGAATGACCGTATTGCCGGTTTTGGAGGTCGGCTCCCTCTCTTGCTCGGCAGGCAGGAAACGAATACTCGATTCGGTCTCCTTCGCGGTCGGGCGCGGAGAGTTCGTATCCCTCATCGGGCCGAATGGTGCGGGCAAGACGACGCTGCTCAAGTGCCTGATGAAGATACTTCCATTCGATGGAGGCACCGTCCGGATAAACGGGAAAGATCTGCATTCTCTCGAGCAGAAGGAACTGGCGTCGTACACCGCATACGTCCCGCAGGCGGACTCGCGCTACCTGCCCTTTACGGTCGAGGAATTTGTCATGACGGGGAGGTATCCCCACCTCAGCCCGTTCACCGCGTGCAACGCATCGGACAGATCGGCAGTAATAGAGGCTATCGCGCTTACAGGAATCGACGATCTGGCAGACAGGCGGATGGCAGGGCTCAGTGGCGGAGAAAGACAGCTCGTGATGATCGCTGCCGCGCTGGCGCAGGGATCGGAAATGATGCTTCTCGATGAGCCGGCGGCCTTTCTCGACCCCGGTCACGAGCTAAGTGTCATGCGCCTGCTCAGGGAGATCAATGGAAGACTCGGAACCACGGTGCTGATGGTGACCCACGACATTAACAGGGCGATCCTTACGAGCGGACGGGTACTGGTCCTCGATTCAGGCAGACTGGAGTACTCCGGTGCTGCCGTAGACCTGATCTCGTCAGGTATCCTTGAGAAGATATACAGAAGGGAATTCGACTGTATTCCTCATCCGGACGCCGGATGTGATATCATTGTCCCGGACGTGATCGAATATGACGGCTAGAGAGAAGATGACGATGACAGGGATGCTTCTGGCCGCTGTGGCTGTGCTGCTGACAGCACCGTTTATCGGCATCGAAAAGCTGACGCCCGCAGCAGTGATGGAAGGCGACAGCATCGTCAGGGAGATCTTCTGGCGTATACGCGTTCCGAGGGTGATCGTCGGCTTCATTGCCGGAGCTTCACTCGCTCTCAGCGGGATGGCATTCCAGGCAGTTTTCAGGAATCCGCTCGCTACCCCTTTCACGCTCGGAGTCTCGAGCGGGGCCGCATTCGGAGCGGCGCTCTACATGAAGCTGGGCCTGGCCTTCGGCCTGGCCTGGCTGTCCGGACAATCAATCAGCGCCTTCTTCTGGGCGGCCGTCTCGATAGCGCTCGTATACGGGCTTACGAAGATGAGGCGGGGATTCTCGACCGCGACGATGCTTATCGCCGGAGTGGCGATCAATTTCTTTTTCTCCAGCCTCATCCTTTTCATGCAGTACATGAGCGATTTCACACAGTCGTTCAGGATAGTGAGATGGCTGATGGGAGGGGTAGAGACGATCGGATACTCGAGTATCTGGACGCTCGTTCCGTTCATGGCTGTCGGTGCCTCGATCGTATTTGCCAGTATCCGGGAACTGGATCTTCTCTCACTCGGCGCAGACATAGCTGCCGGCAGGGGAGTGGATGTGAAGAAGACGAGAAGACGAATATTCATAGCCGCCTCGCTCCTTGTCGGAGGCGTCGTGTCCGTCTGCGGGCCGATTGCGTTCGTGGGTATGATGGCTCCTCACATCTGCAGGCTGATCGTCGGAGAGCGACATGCGAGACTCGCTCCGGCGTCATTTCTCTTCGGCGGGACGTTTCTCGTGCTGTGCGATACCCTGGCGCGGACTGTAATCGCTCCGGCAGAGATCCCTGTGGGCGTCATTACGGCCCTGCTCGGCGGGCCGTTCTTCCTGTGGCTTCTTCTAGGCGGCGCAGCGGAGAAGAGTCTCATATTCGGGCGGGAGTCTGTGTAGTGATGGCTGGACTGACGGGCGATATATTTGACATCAAGCGTTTCGCCATACATGACGGACCCGGGATAAGGACTACTGTCTTTTTCAGGGGATGCCCGCTGGTCTGCTGGTGGTGCCATAATCCGGAGGCGAGGGTAGATTGCGGCAGGGAGACGTACAGGAAGAGGTCGGTGAATCTGACACTGCCCGCATCCGACAATGTGATAGGTCCCGAGGTGAGAATCGAGACGTTGATCGCCGAGATATCCAATGACAGCATATTCTACGATGAGTCGCACGGAGGAGTTACCGCGTCGGGCGGGGAGCCTTTGATGCAGATCGATTTTCTCGAGGGAATGCTGCTCGCCTGCCGTGAACGGGGGATCGAGACAGCAGTGGACACTTCAGGGTACGCGCCGTGGGAGAAGTTCGAGAGGATCATGGAACTCGTCGATCTCTTCCTCGTCGACCTGAAACTCCTCGACGAAATACAGCACGAAAAATACACTGGTGTCTCGAACGTGCTCATACTGGAGAATTTTGACAGACTCATCGAAGCCGGTGCCTCCGTACGCGCAAGGCTGCCGATGATACCGGGGATAACAGATACGGATGAGAACATAGAAGCGCTCATATCGTTTCTCGGGCGGTACGAGGACCTGGAGCTGATAAGCCTCCTGCCTTACAATCGGCTCGGGGAGGACAAGTTCAACAGACTAGGCCTCGAATACAGGCCGGGATCCCTGAAGGCGCAGGTGCCGGACGAGATGAAGTTGATCGCGGAGAGGTTCGAAGATGCCGGAATGAGCGTCCGGATCGGAGGATGATCGTCATGAACGAGCGGATAGCGAGGTTGAGGCGGCAGAGCATCGAGGCCGAACCCGTGATCAGCATGGAAAGGGCTTCGCTTGTCACCAGGTTCTTCTCCAGCGTAGAGGTGGAGAAGCATCCCGTTCCCATTGCCAGGGCGATGGCCCTGCGATACATCCTCGAGGAAAAAGAACTCTGCCTCAATCCCGGAGAGCTTATCGTCGGGGAAAGAGGGCCGGTACCCAAGGCCACGCCGACATATCCCGAGATCTGCTCTCACACCCAGGAGGATCTCGTGGTGCTGGACACGAGGGAGAAGATAAGATTTTCGGTATCCTCAGAGGCGAAGAAGATACAGAAAGAGGAGATCTTTCCGTTCTGGCAGGGACGCTCGATCCGGGACAGGCTCTTCGAAGAGGTGAGCGAGGATTGGAAAGACGCATATTCGGCCGGTGTGTTCACCGAATTCCAGGAGCAGCGCGCGCCGGGCCATACCGTCCTTGACGACAAGATATACAAAAAAGGTTTCGATGACGTGCGCGAGGATATCGCGACAAGCATAGATTCTCTGGACATCTCCGGAGATCCCGACGCCCCGGACAAGAGGGACGAGCTACAGGCGATGGACATCGCCGCGGAAGCCCTCATCGGATTCGCGAAGAGGTATTCCGGGCTTCTTGCCGGAGAGGCCGTAAAGGAAGAGGATAAGGTCAGGAAGGCTGAACTTGAGGAGATGTCGAGGATCTGCTCGAAAGTGCCTGCCAGCGCCCCGGGGAGTTTCTGGGAAGCGCTGCAATACTACTGGTTTGTCCACCTTGGCGTTATCACCGAACTGAACACGTGGGATTCGTTCAATCCCGGCAGGCTCGACCGGCACCTCTACCCGTTCTATCGAAGAGAGATCGATGAGGGGACACTGACGAAAGAGAGGGCAAGGGAGCTCCTGCAGTCGTTCTGGATCAAGTTCAACAACCAGCCAGCCCCGCCCAAGGTGGGAGTGACGGCGCAGGAGAGCAGCACATACACCGATTTCTGTCTGATAAATCTCGGCGGTGTCGACGAAAAGGGAGAGGATGCCGTCAACGAACTGACTTTCCTGATCCTTGACGTTATCGAAGAGATGCGCCTGTTGCAGCCGGGCTCGATGGTCCAGATCAGCAGGAAGAATCCCGACGACTACCTCAAACGAGCCCTGAAGATCATCCGGACCGGTTACGGTCAGCCGTCGATATTCAATACCGAAGCGATGGTCCAGGAGATGACGAGGATGGGCAAATCTATCGCCGACGCCCGCAACGGAGGGGCGAGCGGATGTGTCGAGACCGGGGCTTTCGGCAAGGAGAGCTATATCCTCACAGGGTATTTCAATATACCGAAGGTGCTCGAGATAACTATGCATAACGGGATCGATCCCGTGACGGGAAAACGTCTCGGTCCTGAGACGGGAGAACTCTCATCGTTTTCCACCTTCGACGAATTCTACGGGGCGTTCGACACGCAGCTGAATCATTTCATCGACATCAAGATCCGCGGGAACAGGATCATAGAGCGTCTCTGGTCACAGATGCTTCCAGCGCCGTTTCTCTCACTGCTCGTCGATGACTGTATAAAGACGGGGAAGGATTACAACTCGGGAGGAGCGCGTTACAACACGTCGTACATCCAGGGAGTGGGCCTGGGAACGATAACAGACTGCCTGTCGGCGATAAAATGGCACGTCTTCGACAGAAAGACGATCGGATTCGAGGAACTCGCTGAAGCGCTCGACGCTGATTTCAAAGGTGGAGAGGATCTGAGGAAGAGACTCCTCGATGAGACGCCCAAGTATGGCAACGACGAGGATTATGCCGACATGCTCGCTGTCCGCGTCTTCGAGAGCTACTTCGGGGCGATCGACGGCAGGCCGAACACGAAGGGCGGGCATTTCAGGATCAACCTGCTGCCGACCACCTGCCATGTCTACTTCGGCAGCGTCATCGGCGCTCTTTCCGACGGAAGGAAGGCGGGAGAGCCCCTGTCTGAGGGTATTTCGCCTGTTCAGGGGGCAGACAGGAAGGGGCCCACGGCGGTCCTTAAGTCGGCGTCGCGAATCGACCATCTACGTACAGGCGGGACACTGCTGAATCAGAAGTTCACGCCGGGAGTTCTGGAAGACGAGGAAGGGATCACCAAGGTCGCCCAACTGGTAAGGTCGTATTTCAGGATGAACGGGCATCATATCCAGTTCAACGTGGTCAACGCGGAAACGCTTCGCAGGGCACAGAAAACACCTGAGAAATACCGCGACCTGATCGTACGTGTCGCCGGGTACAGCGACTACTTCGTCGACCTCGGCGTGGATCTGCAGAACGAGATCATTAAGAGGACAGAGCACGGCCTCGAGCAGTGACGTCGCGGTCCGAATTCAATTGTTGGATTTGATGACAACCACGGTCATGTCGTCTGCCTGATGCATGTTGCCGGTGAACGACATGACGTCCTCGACGATAAGGTCCTTTATCCCGGCGGCGGAAAGAGATGAAGTATCGGTCTCCGCGAGCAGGCTCTCCAGCCTGTGCTGGTCGTAGAATTCCTTAGAAGGATTCAAGGCCTCTGTCACGCCATCAGTAAAGAGGACGAGGACGTCGCCCGTCTCGAGTATGATCTTGTTTTCCCTGTATCTGCTGTCGTTAAGCGCACCGAGCGGAAGGCCGTGACCTACTCCCTCGAGAGCCGCCACATTGCCGTTTGATTTGTGCAGGGGAGGGCTGAATCCGGCAATAGTGTAGGTAACCTCTTTCCTCGGTACGTCGATGCTGGCAAGGCAGAGTGCAGTATACATCCTCTCGTTCGTCTTGTGATAGAGCGCGCGGTTGACTCTAGTAGCGACTTCTGCGGGGGATGTCGTCTCATCGGTCTTCGAGTAGATCATGCCGCTGGACATAACGGCGATCATCGCCGCCTGCATTGCCTTACCCGAGACGTCGCCGACAGCGACACCGAGCTTTGTATTGTCATCGTCTATCCAGAAGATGTCGTAGAAATCGCCTCCTACTTCGTTGGCCGGTATGCATATCCCGGAAACTTCGAGGCCCTCCATTACTGGGTCTGATTGAGGCATGATCGACATCTGCGCGTCGTGTGCGGTCTGGAGTTCGATCTTCATCCTCATGGTCTGGACGCGCCTCCTGTAGAGGAAGAGGAAGATGGCAGCGAGAAGCAGGACTATGCCTATCCGGAACCACCACGTCATCCAGAAAGGGGGAAGGATAACGATGTCGACCGATGTGCCTTCATCGTTCCATACATCGTCGTTGTTCGAGGCCTTTACCCGGAACGTGTATTTCCCCGGTGGGAGGGTGGTGTAATTCGCGAATCTCTTCTCGTGATTCGTATACACCCAGTCGTTGTCGAGGCCTTCCATCTTGTAGGCATACCGGTTCTTTTCAGGGGCGCTGAACTCCAGTGCTGCGAACTCGAACGAGAAGACATAATCGCTGTGTGTGAGCCGTATCTCGTCGATATCCGAGATCGGTTCGTCGAACCTGACTTCCTGGTTGAGTTTAGTGAATGATGTGATGACAACGGGCGGGATGAAAGGATTGTCCTTTATATCTGCGGGGAAGAAGGCGTTGAAGCCTTCTGTTCCACCGAAGAACATCTCTCCGGAAGGTGCACGGAAGAAGGAGTTTCCGTTGAACTCGTTGCTCTGGAGCCCGTCCCTTTCATTGTAGGTCTTGCATATCCTCTCGCGCGGGTCAAACCTGCAGATCCCGTTGTTCGAGCTCATCCAAAAGTTGCCGTACTCGTCCTCCAGTGCGCCGTAGATCGAGTTGCTTGGCAGGCCGTCTTTCTCCGTATAGGCTGTGAAAATTTCGTTCTCGCTATCGAAGCTTACCATGCCGCCGCCCCAGGTCCCGATCCATAGGAATCCCCTGACGTCCTCGAGGATCGAGAATACGAAATCGCTGTTTATGCTCGTTGAATCGCTCGGATCGTTCCTGTACGCGATGAACTTGCCCGATCCCCTGTCCATCCTGTTGAGGCCGCCGCCCTGCGTGCCGAGCCAGAATTCGCCGTCGCTGTCCTCGAATATCACCCTGATGAAATCGTTGCTGATGCTCGCCGAATCGCCGGGATTATTAGTATAACGGGTGAATATTCCTGTTTCCCTGTCCAGCTTGTTGAGGCCGCCGCCGTTTGTCCCGATCCAGAGGTATCCTTCGCTGTCCTCGAACATCGACCTGATTTCGTCATGGCTTATGCTCAAGGGATTATCCGGATCGTGACGGTAACAGTGAAATCTTGAAGTCTCTCGGTCAAGCCTGCAGATACCGCCCCCGTGCGTTCCCACCCAGATCGTTCCTTCCCGGTCCTTGAATACGACTCTGACAATGTTTGCGCTGAGGCTGTAAGGGTCGGAGGGATCGTGTCTGAAGTTGGTATATCGTCCCGAATTTCTGTCGAGAAGATCGAGACCGCCGCCGTGAGTACCGATCCACAGTTTTCCGGGCTCGTCCTCGAGAATCGACCAGACTATCGGATGGCCCATGGAATTCGGCCCGTTAGGATCGTACCGGAAATGTACGAACTTCTTTCTCTTGAGATCGAACTTGTTTGCACCTCCACCGTATGTACCGAGCCAGATGACGCCCGAACGGTCCTCGTAGATGTCGTAGATCTCGTTGTAGCTGATACTGGTAGGATCGTTTGGATCGTTGGTGAATGTCATGAACCTGCCGGATTCAGGATCGAACCGGCACAGTCCGCCGCCGTTCGTACCGAGCCATATAATCCCGTCCCTGTCCTCATGTATGGCGAAGACTGAGGAATGGCTGAGCCGGTCGGGCTCGCCGGGAGCTGCGGGATAGTTTCTGAAGCGGCCGCTATCCTTCCCTAGAACTGAGAGTCCGCCGCCGTCCGTACCTATCAAGAGATCACCAGTTCGTGCGAGATGGA
>CBDUYR010000078.1:0-8931 GCA_965371515.1 uncultured bacterium
CCTTCTTCGGCTTAGGCAGTTCCACTCCGAAGTTATTCTGCACGTTCTTACCGAGCACCTTTGCGACCGCCGAATCAAGCAGTTCCTCCCCCATACGATTGAGGTCCCCATCAGGGAGGGTCCGATCCAGCCGGTGAAGCAGATGATGGATGCTCTCTTCGAGTCCTTCGAGATTGCGGTTCCCTGCCACGCTGCACACGACATCCGCCAGTAACGGCAGAAGCGGCATTTTGAGCATCCCCGTCAGCTCTGCGATGGCGCGAATGTACCCATGCAGGAAGGTAGCCAGAATGAACATTCGTCCATCCTGATCAACCGGCTCCCCTCGTTCATTCGTCGCGTTTCGGATCGTGCTCAGAATGTCTTTCTTGCACTGCACCAGAATACGCTCACCTGCGTCGTCCAGACTGCTCTGGGACTCATCATCCGTCTTCATGTCAATTTCCTCTTGGCGAACATTCGTTCGTCAGTCGTCGAGATCGGCTGCCCACGCCGCCAAAATGGACTCCATGAACAGCTTGATACGGTCACTCGGATCTTCGGGATCTACCGAGATCGCACCTTGAGAGATTGCCGCTAACCAGTCGGCAGTGGCGGACATCGTATCCTCCACCACGGAGAACAACAAGTCCGAAGCCACCGTCTCGAAGGCGTCATCATCATCGTCAGCAGCGATGCGTATGAACGCCGCCTTTGCCATCGAAACGCGCTGTGTTGCCGTGGGAAACAAGTTCCAAGGCGGCTCGTCGGTTACGTAGGCGACGTGCTTCCCGTAGAGAAGTTTCACCACCTTGTCTGTCAATTCGTCCGTCAGCCTTTCCAGCACGAAGTCCTGCATGTGCAGAAGCATGGAGTAGCTGTTCACATCGCTCCCGACGCCGAACGCACCGGGATGAAAGATCAAAAGATCGGAGGGAACGACGCGAAGTCCGAACTCTGGAATGTCGGAGTCGTCATTTTTGGAAAGAATGAGGACGATTTCCCCGATTTTCTCTCCATCTTTGAAAAGCGTCGCTCGTTTCTCGGAAGGCGCGAGGGGCGGATCTAGACGAACCTCCACCGAGAAGGTGTGCCCGAAGCAGGAAGTTTCCGCTCGGGCTCGGGACGCTAGTTCAAGCAACTCTCCCATACTTGGCTTTTTTCTTTCTCGCGTTTCTCGCTAGGAGTTCGGACACGGCCTCCCATACTCGCCGTTCTGTGCTGCACAGTGAAGCGGCTGGAAGGAGTTGAGTAATTTCGCAGCCGAGTTCCAACATCATCGGGGCCGAAATGTGGCTGGCGTGTCTTTCGACTAAGGTCACGACTTCTGGAGCCACGATCTCTTGCGTGAGTGCGTACCGCACGGTGTAAAACAGGAGCGCCTCAAGTTCGCTCGTTGAGATCTGCCTGCCTTGGACTGCCATGTTTCCCCACCCGGCCCGGAGATTGTCACGCGGAGGCTTCGACGCCTTCCTGCTTCTCCGGGGTATCAAAAGAGACGCCGTATTCTTCTTCGTCCACCCTATCTAGCACGACAGAAGAAATCCAGTGTTCCTCTATGCCCGAAGAATCCGCGTCGATCCAGTCTTCGCCATCGTGAACCACGAGGACCAGCACGTCATCCCGGTCGAAGGACGGCCCCTCAGTCTCCGTGAGACAGCAAGCGACCCAGTTGTAGGACTTGATCACGGCGAGACAGCCCGGCGCGGTGTGGTGGTACACGTCCGCCGCCTTGGCATTGATCTCGTACAGCCTGAAATCCGGCTTTTTCCAGAAGAAGTTCTCGGCTTCCTCGCTCGATGTCGTTGCCATGCGGTCTTCGCGCTCAGTGAGCCGCTTCCAAAGGTATTTGCAGGCAAATTCCTTCATTCGTAGTTGTCCTGGGGTCATCCGTCACTCCTTCAAAAGTTCCTTCTCGGCTTGCAAGCCAGAGTAGGCCATCGCTACCAACACCCGAGATTCCTCCGGGTCGAGCCTGTCTACATGCGCGTGCTTCTCGGCCTCTTCATCCCAGCGGAAGTAGTACATGTCCCGCCCGTTAGGCCACACCCACATGACTCCCACGTCCGCGCTTGGGTACCTTCGAGTAACCCGCTCTGCGATCTCCTGGAGGGTTGTTTCATCCGGTGGACCGTCTCCCGCTTGCTCGATCTCCATGCGCTTCCCCCGTGTTTCGACGATTTGAATCATGTCTGAATACACCGTGAGGGAAGCATCCCGCATTCGATTTACGTACCATAAAGCATTATGCTCGTCAATCCGAGATTCCCCGGATCAGTTCCTCGACTTCCGTCATTCTCGCGGGTCTGTAGCCCCACGCATCCACTCCAACGTGAATCAAATTTCCGTCGCGCTTCTTCGGAGAGTGCGTGTGTCCGTGAATGAGAATTTCACCTTTCACTTTCCGTGGACGCTTTTCCTTGTCGCGCTCGTCCTCTCCGCGATTTTCCCAATACGGGTAGTGATGCACGCGGACGCGGCGTCCGGCGATGCACATGTGAAGTTCTGAAACCACCACGTCGAATCCGATTCTCGCCATCGCGCTTGCACTGCGATCGTGGTTTCCGAGAACCAAAAGTTTTCGACCGTTCATCGAAGCGAGGATGCGCTCGGCCTCTGCGATCTTCGTGAGGAACACGTCGCCCACGAACAGCACAGTGTCTGAGGGCCTAACCAGCGCGTTGTACCGCTCGATGAGCATGTGCTCCATTGTCCACGTATCCGCGAAAGGCCGCTTGCAGTACTCGATGATCTTCGCGTGCCCGAAGTGCGGATCACCGTAAAAGAAATCGACCATTTCAGATTTCCACGCCGAGGCGTATCAGTTCCTCAAGAACCGCCGTCAGTTCGCCCTCGATCTTCGCTCGCTTCTTCTGTAACGCCGCGATGCGTTTCGCCTTCGGCGGCGCACTCTTCTTCTTCGGTTTTGTTTTCGTCAGTACGTTCCCGCACGCCTCGCAGTGCTCACCTACCCCGCTGCCACCCATAGGATCCTCATTTTCGGAAATCGAACCCACCTGTCCCTTTCGTGCCACTCATCGACTGTAATCACTCGATACTCGCCAACGCTCTGGCGATCGGCCTCTGGCTCTGCAAGGTACAAGACCTTGCTCCCGCCGACCTCCACTATTTCCTGGACCAGCCGGGGGCGTTTCCAGCCGCAAGTAATCCAGTCGTTCTCTTCCACCGCGTCCCATTCAACGGTTTCCGACTCGAAGAGATTTCGGGCCAGGATGCTGGCGGCTTCTATCGGCTGTGGAATGTCGTCCATCATCGTTTACCGAACCACTTCCTACGGCGCGCACTCACTACGGGCGGCGGAGGCGGCGACGGATACAAGACCCCTTCGAGAACCGCGTATGGGGTCGTGTCTTCGTTCGCGAGATCGCCTCCATCATCGAATGGGTAGCCACCGGGCGCGTCGTACAGCGACTTGGTTTGCCAGTCCTCTCCGACAGTGCGCGCCGCGCCTAGCAGTACACTCCAGATTCGCATGTAGAGGCTGTAGCGCGCATCCCCGTCCACCTCTTTGATGCGCGTTTTGAATTTCGTGTACGTCACTAGCTTTGACATCGCAACGAGGACATCGCCCCACTCGTCCCGCGAGAGAAGCACCCTGTACGGATAATCGCGACCCTCCCATTCCAAGATTTCTGGCGAGTCTATTCCCAGTTGATTGAGGGTATCGATCAGCCGCTCGAAGTCCTTCTTCACGCGCCCGCGTACCATGAGCACATTCGCGTCATCCTCCATGCACCCGACAGAGAAGTACCCAATTTCAGTAAAAATCCACATATTTTCCTTCCTCAGACAAGCCTGTCCGAACACCTAAAGAGTAGTACGGGGGATCGGCAGCGTCAACGGCAAAAGTAGCGCATTTTAGGCCGTTTCTCCGCGCCCGCAGCCCGTACAGACCAGCGGCAATTCGCCTTTGCGGAGAAGCACGTCGAGACAGATCGGGCAGCCTCCGGATTCTTGATCGCGACGCAAGAACATTTCCGGAGCCTCCTCGATGAGGCCAACCGCGTGTGCCGTGGATAGCGCCAGGAAGATCGCGTCAGCGAATGTCTGATCGCGTGGGTGATCGGTGGCCGCCCGGTAGCGACGTGCCGCCTGCTCCGGCGTGAGCAGGTGCTCCCCGACTTCGATTTGCGACCCGTCGAGATTGCACCGCATCGCCCAGTACACCGGGTCCGAGTTCCATGTGCCGAGGTACAGCATGGTCGGGTGCGTGCCTAGTGCGTGGTTTTCATCGAACGTAATCGGCTCCATTTTGGAAGCGGTTTCAATGATGGCGCGGATCTCGCGTTCTATTCCGGGACTCGTCCAGTTCTTGTGAATGAAAATTAGCGCCTTCATGTAGTCGCGGCGCATGTTCGCAACGAAGTCTAGAAGATGCGAGTACCAATGCGCGTTTCCGATTTCCCGTTCGATGGCTAATCGCAACAGGCTCTCCGCGATCGTGACCGACTCCAGCGGTTTTTCACGAATGGTTTCAAAAACCTCGTAGACGTGTGAGTACGAGGGCTTCCCACCGGATTCCGCCGTCCGAATCGTGTGTGTGTCTTCGTCCCAATAGGCTTCGATTCTTCGCGCTTCGTCTAGGGTGCTGACGATGTGCGTGAGATTGTCAGCGGGAGGCCGCATGGTGATTCCGGCGACTTCTTGGACACCGTAGGGAAGAGGACCCGAGAGCATGGACTCCATCATGGCTTGGAAGGATCGCAGGATTCCCCGAAACCCGTCCGGATGCGACGCGGAGAATCGCAGCGTACTCGCAAGTTCGTCGCGCACGGTAGGATGGTAGTCCTGCTTTTTCAGGTACTCGGTGATCCGGAGCAGGTCGCGTGCGTAACGAAGTGCGGTCACTCCCTCCCCGGCGATCACGGCGCTGTCCATGAGCGCCCGCGCTTCGTCCGGAAGCCCGTCCAGGAACTTGTGCAGCGGGTCGCCTATGGGGACGACCTCGATGGAAAGAATGTCGCCCAAAGACTTGCCCTTTGACGACGGCTTTTTCGGGGATCCGAGATTGTCCCACTCCGCCTGATCGCGCTCACCGAGGCCGCCCTCCAGGAACTTCCAGCGCATACTCGTCATGTCATTCCTCTGGTAGATCTTCGGGAAGCGCCCAGGTAGCCGCAGGCGTTTGTATTCGATTCGAGTCCGGTTTCGGGGCGTCTCGGGGTTCGGGGCCAACGATGTCCCCGGCGATTCCGACCCTAACGGCGATCGCCCGTGCTATCGCTTCGAGTCGCGGGTGGTTGACGTTCTCGATCGCATCTAGTGTTTGGACCGCCTTCTCGATCACGTTGTCCTTCTCTTTCACGTCCGACTCGTTGCACTCACAGTCTTCGGTGAAGTTCTCGCAGCACTCAGCGCGCTCGCACTCGCAGTCATCTTCCATTTTATCGCACCGCATACAGTGGGAAATGTCTTCACAGTCGTACCCGGCACCACCGCACGCTTGGCAACGTCCGAACTCCCACCGCTCTTGATCGAACTCCTCTCCGCAGTTTTCGCAGTACTCCGATTCACTGGTTATTTTTTCAGACGAGTCGTCGGTGCTGAAACCGTCCGCGCTACGGCTACGGCTTTCGGTACGAACAAGACGAATTTCTGCGTCGGTATCCGTATTCTCGCACGCGGGGCAACCGAACTTGTGATCTGCAACGTTGTACCAAGTCATTCATACCTCCTGAACGAAACGCATCGCTCACTAGGGTTCACACGTTATCGGGATCGACCTCCGTTACACGAATCACCGGCTTACGAACAGGCTCGTGAAGCCCCTCGTACCAAACAGTTCCTTGCACCTCGAACCACATGTCTTGGGCTTCGATGAGATCGCCCCGACGTGGGAGGTACCCTTGCGGGAACGCAACAACGGCTATTTTGTGGCGTGCCGTCCGCACTTCTACATCCATCACTGTGACCTCGAAGATTGCTATCCGCTTCTTGCGGTCGTGCTCATTTTATCATTCATGCGCAACACCTTTTGGTAGAGTTGCGCGTACTCTTTCTTCGCACGCAAGTTCCTGATGTCGTCCCCTCTAGCCATCATCTTGAACATCTGATTCAACCATCGAACTTCCGATGGCGTGAAGGAGTTCGCGAGACGTGGCCCCGACTCTTTTTCATCCATGTCAAAAATGTAGCTGATTCTTCCATAAGTAGGGAACCGCTACGTCACGGAATGTCCGGGAGCCTCGCACATGGATCGCAGGGGTTCGTCACTGAGCGCCCACCGGGGGTACTCGAAGTGGGCTTCGTCCCCCTTGATCGGGGGTAGTTCAACGAACTGGAAGATTGCCATCGGCCCTATCTGCATCCGCTCCCCCAACTGGACCCTCCGATCCTCTTCTTCCTTGATCCCCACCATGTAGGTGGCGACGTGATTCAGAAGAGAGGCCGCTTCCGGCCCAAGGAACAACGGGACGCCTCGTATTTCGAGGTTCGGGAGATCCCACTCTTCCATTCCGTGCGTGTGTATCCATCCGAGCTGTTCATCCCCGCCCGTAACTAGGTGGACTTGGATTTTCTCCAAGATCTCCTGGAGTCTGGGGTCGGTTTCTTCTTTCATCGGTCCTCCATGCGAGACGCTTCCCGCAATCGTACCCTCAATCAACCATATACAGGCTGGATTGTCAACGAAACCGGCCTTGCGAACACGCGGTCGAGGGGCCGGGGGAGATTGCGCAGGACCATGAAACCGCAGTAAAATGCGGGCACTCGTGGCGAATATTGTCGTAACCAACCTGACGGGGGACAGGGTGTACTTGGGGGAACCCTACGCCTACGTCGATCCGTTCGCGACCGTCTCTTTCCCACGACCCCTCCCGCGCACGGAGGAAATGCAGAATTTCATCCAGTTGTGGACTTCGGGAATCATCGATCTGAACGTCCAAATCGCGGACTGGGAAACGCAGTGGCGGAACTTTCTAGCCACGATCGAGGGCGGCTACGCCGTCGCTTTCGCGACGCGAACCGTCCACAAGCCCACGGTCACGCCCTCGGATGCCCAGATCCAGGTGGGGCTCGGGCCGGTGCCTGTCGTTTACGGCTCCACAATGGGGCTCGAATACGACAACGCCTCAGACGCCGCCTATCGAGTAATGAAAATCGACTACTCCTTCACCGGAGACGGATCGGGAGCGGACGCGAGTTTTCATGTCCACTGGACCAAGGCGGGCAATGCGGATGAGAGCACTAAAGTAGTGCGCTGGCGTATCAGCTACACCGTATTTGATGGAGCCGACGACGACATCAATGTGTCCCCTACCGTCCTGGACCTCGACGATACCTACGACGACGCAGGGACGACCACGCGCATCGTTCACCGCACGGCCAACGTCGCGGCCCCCGGCTTCGTCGCGGGGCAGTACCTGGGTGTCAAACTCGAATACGTCGCGGCCAACACGACCCTCGTGTCGAACCCCGTGGTCGTGTCGTGTGACCTTCTCTATACCAACACGATCAACCTGGCGGGCTAAACAATGATCTCGACCTCTTCGAGTTCGACTTCCACGGTGTCCTCCCGGCCCCGAAGGTCCGTGAAGGCTTCGAGGACGCTCTCCATGAGATTTTCCAGCTGGACGTAGGTGAGGCCCGCATGGGCTGCGAGGTACGCGAAGTACGCCGTCGCCGCATTGAGCCGAAGGTCCTCGGGAACGTCCCTAGTCGCCTCCACAAGGACATTGAACGCTTTGGTGATGTCCACGTCCTACTTTCCCCGGAAACGCCGGAACCACGCGCCTAGCAGGTCCCACACGCGGAGGCCGAGCCACAGGATGATCACTACTGCGACCAGCCAGATGATCAGGTTCACGAGCCCGTTCTCGCTCAAGTTGATGTTGAACAGCAGTGCGTTCATGGGTTTTTCGCTCCCCAGTAGTAAAGGTATCCCAAGTTTGCAGCTATCAAGCCTAGTAAGACTATTTCACGCAAATACTCCCCCTTGGTTATGCCCGGATTTCCCGAACTTCCACTTGGAAGCCCTTCAGGGTCGCCGGGACCCCTAACGCGCCGAGAAGATCGAGGTTCTCAATACGTCTTTCAACGTGGTCCTCGATCAGCGAAGCCAGATGATCCTGGCTCGTCCCCGATTCGTCATCATAGGTTGCCCTAATCCGTATCTCGTATTCTCGAACAGACATGAGTGCATCCGTCCGGTCAGTCTACCACCCCGGAGGCCAGCAAAACCGTTCAGGAGCCTCAAAAGAGCGGAGTTTTCTAGAGAAGTGGGCGGGTTATGTAGAGAAAGACGTTTTTTTTCGACGCCATTCCGTCAATGATCACGACCGATCAGACGGAATCGCCCTTTACGGTGTTGGCATCGGCCTTTTTTCGCTGAATCAGCTCTGTAACCCCGCCGATCGCGAGCAAAACGACAGTCGGCCCGATGATCGCCACAAGCAATGTGACCCCCAGCCATTCGTGCAAGCCCATCAGCTCGTTTCCCACTCGATAACCGCCCAGTACATCACGTCCTGGTAGTCGTCTTCCTCGGATAGTTGCTCGCGTGCGTAGGCTTTGAGGTAGAATTCCACGTCCGCGTGCGAACCACCGTCGTCTTCCGGGACCTCGATTTCCTCGGTGTCCCAGGTCCCGTCATCCAGGGCTTTCAGGTACTCAACGCGCAGCATTAGTCGCCTTTCGCGACTCTCTGTAGCTCGTCTTCGAGGCGACCGGCCATAAGTTTTATCCGCTGCCTAACGTGTGTGCTCAATCCGGGCATTTCATTCGCCGCGAATAACAAAGCGTTTGCGAATACTTGGCCTTCGAGCCTGCTCAGGTTCAGGGAAATATTTGTTTTCTTCACGGCACTCCAGTTTTATCAGTATCGCGCTGGTTCAATCCAGTCGATGCACCACCGAAGGAGCCGATAGACCCGTCCACGAAGGGTTCTCGCGGCGGCGGGATGCCCCTCCGGCCAGCCCACTTTGAGATTTCGCA
>CBDUYR010000079.1:0-8929 GCA_965371515.1 uncultured bacterium
CGCGTGAGGAGCGGATCGACGGAGTTGTCGGCCAAGATATTGCTGGTCAGATAAGGAGACGACCCCGGTTTTCACCGAGGCCGTCTCTTATTGGTAGCGGGGGCTGGATTTGAACCAGCGACCTTTGGGTTATGAGCCCAACGAGCTACCGGACTGCTCCACCCCGCATCATTTCCTGCTGTATATTATGGTGTTGCACCCCTGTTGTCAAGCGCAGTAGGCACCCTGCGTCCTTTTTTATCAATCGGGGAATGAGTGATTATCCGATATACTCTTTCACCGGGCCTCATATATCCGTATATCTCCCTGGCGACTTTTTCTATTGCGAACGGGTCGTCCTTGAGGTCGTCGATATTCCGTCGAAGGTAGAAGATTTCGTTTTCCAGCTCGCGATTGTCGTTCTCTATGGAGTCGAGCACTTTCTGTGCATGCCACAGGTTCCACAGCCCCATGTCTCCGGCAATGAATATTGCGGTGACGAACACAATCAGACCTATTACCAGCATCCTCGCCACGCCGGGACTGACGTCTATCGATGTCCGGCGTATCCTCAGATACTTTTCACTCTGTCCCCAGATACTCTTCATGATATCTCTCTATCTGAACGCGGCCTCGAGGGCGCTGCGTCCGGGCCATTCGGCAATCTCCCCCAGCTCTTCCTCGATCCTGATCAACTCGTTGTACTTTGCCACGCGGTCGGTACGCGAGAGTGATCCGGTCTTGATCTGCCCGGAGCCGGCTGCGACCGCGATGTGAGCGATCGTGACATCCTCAGTTTCACCCGATCTGTGCGATATGACCGACGTGTATCCCGCTTTCGTTGCCATCTCGATTGCATCAAATGTCTCAGTAAGCGTACCGATCTGGTTGAGCTTGATCAATATGGAATTCGCGATCCCTTCGTCGATCCCCCGGGCGAGACGCTTCGTGTTGGTGACAAAGAGGTCGTCTCCGACGATCTGGATGCGATTGCCGAGCTGGTCGGTCATCAGCTTCCATCCGTCCCAGTCATCCTCACCGAGTCCGTCCTCGATCGACAGGATCGGAAAATCGTCTACGAGTTTCTCGTAGAATTCGACCATACCCGTCGCATCGAGAGTCTTTGCCTCGGCCTCAAGCCTGTAGCCATCACCGGTGAGGAACTCGCTCGCCGCAGGATCGAGCGCGAGCGCGATGTCGTTACCCGGTACGTATCCGGCCTTTTCTATGGCGGCGACGATAACCTCGAGCGCCTCCCTGTTCGATTTCAGGTTGGGCGCGAATCCGCCCTCGTCTCCGACGGAGGTGGCGTATCCCTTTTCCGACAGTATCTTCTTCAGTGCGTGGAAGACCTCGGCTCCGTACCTGACCGCCTCGGTAAGGCAGGGCGCTCCCACGGGCACGATCATGAATTCCTGTATGTCGACGTTGTTGTCCGCGTGTTTCCCGCCGTTGAGGACGTTCATCATCGGAACTGGAAGGATCCGTGACCCGACCCCGCCGATGTGCTGGTAGAGGGGGATGCCAAGGGCCTCGGCAGCTGCTTTCGCTACGGCGAGCGATACGCCGAGGATCGCGTTTGCCCCCAGCTTTCCCTTGTTTGGCGTCCCGTCGAGCTCACAGAGGACTCGATCGATATAGGTCTGGTCGAGTGCGTCGAGGTCGATCACCTCTGGGGCTATGATCTCGTTGACGTTCTCCACGGCTTTCAGGACTCCCTTGCCGTTGTATCTATCTCCGTCCCCGTCGCGCAGCTCAACCGCCTCGTGCTCACCAGTCGATGCACCCGAAGGAACGATGACCCTCCCGGACGCTCCGCTCTCGAGCAAGGCCTCGACCTCGACGGTAGGATTGCCCCGGGAATCGAGGACTTCTCTTGCGATTATAAATTCAATGCCGGTCATCAGGTTTCCCTTTCAGGGATAAGTAAAGCAATGACAATAGCTAAAGTACATGCCCAAACAAGCCGGATTTTATTCCCGGTGGGGGTGTGGTGTCAAGAAAAATTCTTACCTCATCAGCATGTCTTTGAGTCCGGAACCTTTTCAAAAGAGACACGTTACAAGAATTGACCTTTACCGCCACCGGGGTTACTGCTATTCTTCGCGCGACCCGGCCGGAGAAGACAGTAATAAATATGAAAATGATTTAACGCCGGGGGAAACATTCTTTAACAGTTTCCGTAGTCAAGGTGTATGCAGTGAGTCGAGAAGACGCACAACTGGTCAAGAGATGCCTGAAAGGAGATGAGAAGGCTTTTGAAGAACTTCTCACAAAATACAGGAGACCAGTCTACAGCATCTGCCTGCGGATGGTCAGGAACGACACAGATGCGGAGGACCTTGCCCAGGAGGTCTTTGTGCGGACGTTCAATGTACTCGACAGGTACAATCCTGCGTACCCTTTTTCGAGCTGGCTTTACAGGATCACTTCGAATCTGTGCATCGATTTTATCCGCAAGCGCAGAAAAGGCATCGTTTCTCTGGACGAGCCTGTATCCGGCGAAGAGGGTGATATGCCCCGTCAGATCGCGTCCGGTACCGGCGATCCGGAGAGAGAGCTTCAGACGAGGGAGATGATGGCAGTGCTGGAAGAAGCTGTGAGCGTCCTGCCGGAACATTACAGGATAATAGTGATCCTGCGGCATCAGGAGCAGCTCTCGTACGAGGAGATCTCGGACAACCTCGGGATCCCTCTCGGCACGGTCAAGGCACGGATACACAGGGCGAGGAACCTTATAAAGAGATTTTTCGAGGATAGAGGAATGCTGGAAGAGACCGGCACTACAGGAGTTGATTTGCCATGAAGCGTACATCGGCAGGGAAAACGGCGGTGACCATGCGTGCGGCAGTGATTATCGCGATTCTTTTCGCGGCGGCTGCGGTCGAGGGCGCTGACTACAGGCACGAGGAGACCATATCCAAATCGATCTCCGTGGAGGACGCAAGTCGGCTCGTCATAACGAGCCTCAGTGGTGACATCACTGTAACGGGCGAAAATGGAAGGGAAACAATCGAGCTGAAGATCGTCAAGATCGTCAGGGCCGACAACAAGGAGACGGCGAGGAAGATCGCCGAGAGCATGGGTGTCGTGGTCACCAGGCCTGGAGACATGATAAAGATAGAGACGAGATATCCCAAGAAGGGCAAGGTCAAGAAGAGCATATTCTCGCTTTTCATCGAGCGGGGCCAGTCGATGAATATTTCGCTGACGCTGATCGTTCCCGCCGGGCTTTCCATCGAGACGGCGTCGGCGAGCGGCGACGTGGAGATCGACCGCATACAGGCCGATATCGAGGCATCCTCCGCCAGCGGGGACCTGGTAATCAGGGATATCGGCGGCGATTTGACTGCGACCGTTGCAAGCGGCAATATCGATGTCGACGGGGTCGGGGGCACGGTGATACTGAGCAGCGCGGCCGGTGATATCGTTGTGAGGAAGGTCGGTGGCGATGCCGAGATCAGCGTGGCCACCGGTGACGTGGAACTCACCTCCATCGAAGGATCGCTCGACCTCAATTCCTACACCGGGGATTCGGTCGTCGACGGAGTCGGTACTGTCAGATACGAAGGAATAAGCGGATCGGCGAGGTTCGTGGATGTTCGGGGCGCTGTAGAAGCGTCAGCGGCGAGCGGCGACCTGAACTTCCGGGTATCGCCGGAAAGCCTGTTCGACTACAGCATAACCGCTTCGAGCGGGGACATCATCCTGCGCTTTCTGAAGATAATGGAGAATGGATACATACTGAAGGCTGCAACGACTTCCGGCGAAATCTCAGCCCGCCTGCCGATCACCGTGACCAAGGTGGACAGGAACGGGATAAAAGGAATAGTAAGGGACGGTCGCGCGAAGGTCTTCCTGGAGACGGCCAGCGGCAACATCACCGTAGAGGAGCCCGAGGAGTAGGATCATGAAATGCCGGCATTTCGAAATGCTGATCCAGAAATATCATGACGGCGAGCTCGGTGTCGCCGAGAGGGCGGAGTATGAGAGTCACCTCGCATCCTGCCCTTCCTGCCTTGAGCTGGACGCGCAGTTCGCAGCCGTTTTCGGGGCGCTCGACGGGATACCCCTCGCCGAGCCCTCTCCCGGGTTCGATTCCAGCGTGATGGCCAGGGTCGACGTGGCCCGGTACAGGAAGAGCGCTGCCAGTCGCGCCGGCGCGGCGGTCAGTGGTGGATGGGACAGGATCCCGTTCCCCGCAAGGGTCGCGGCAGGTATAGCGGCGGTGTTCGGGCTGTTCGTAGCGGTCTATACGCCCATGATCGGGATGATTGCCACTGTGGCCGGCAGGGTCGTGACGTACGTGGGCTCAGGGCTGTATATAGCGAAACGGGTCATCGAGGATCCGTCTGTGATAGGAAATTACCTCGCGACATCTACGAATTACAGGCTCGCGGGCAGGATACTGCTCGAGACCTTCGAGAGACAGATGTCCGGCATCCAGCTGTCCCATCTCGTGATAGCGGGGCTGTCGACAGTCGTACTAGTGGTTCTGGTAGTGAGGGCGACGCGTATCGCCTGGAGAAAGGGAGAGACACATGTCAGCATTATTTAGCGCGGTATTAGCGAAGGCCGCAGTATTTATCTGCTCGTTTCTCCTGGTCACGTCAGGTCTGACCGGCAACAGGACCAGCAATTCTCACCGTCCGTTCAGGGTCGTGATCGCAACACAGGAAAATGAATCGACCGATACGACAAAGACGAGTAAACCGGCGGAGCCCGCTCCTGCGGCGGCGCCCGAACGGGAGACCGAACCTGTTTCCACGAAGAAGCCGAAGGAAAAGAAGCAGTCGGTCAAGATATCGATATCCGACGAGGGAATAAAGGTCGGGACCATGGACGGAGAGGAAAGAATCATCCTCGAGCTCGAAGCCCGGGAGTTAGGCCAGGCCCTCGAGGACCTCGAATACGATCTCCAGATGCTGGAGGATCTGCCCGAATCTCTCGCTATCATGCTCCTCGAAGACGATGATATCGCCTACAGGAAGATCAGGGGGAGCGACGTCGTACGATTCGGCAAGGACATCCATATCGGCAGGAATGAGCTCGTCCAGGGCGATGTCGTCTGTATTGCCGGCGACATAATCATAGAAGGCAAGGTCCGCGGCAACGTGGTAAATGTTTTCGGCGAAACCGCGCTTTACGGTACGGCCGTCATCAACGGCGACGTGGTCACCGTGATGGGCGAGCTGAACGAGTACAACAATCCCCGGGTGAGGGGCGAGACTGTCAACGTGGCCAGCGGAGCTCCGAATATCCATCTGCCGTTCCTCTCGTACAGTGCCGGCAATATGTGGGACGTGGTCCTCAAGGTGGTCAAGTTTGTCATCTTCACCCTTCTGCTCCTGATGATAATCTACTTCCTGCCCGATCGCATGAAGATATCCTCCGACCATGTGTTCGGATCGTTCTTCAAGTCGCTCGGTGTGGGGGTCCTCGTTCTGCTGGTCGGTTCGGTTGTCGTACTCATCCTCGCGGTGGTTCTCAGCATCACGATCATCGGGATACCGGTAGCCCTTCTGCTGGTGCTTTCATACGGAGCGCTCCTGCTGCTCGGATATTTCGTGAGCGCCCTTGCGCTGGGCAGGCTCCTCTGCAAGAAGTTCGGCCCTAACGGTGCGTCTACGTTCCTCTGTGGTTTCATGGGACTGTTCCTTATCACTCTTCCCGGCTTTATAGCCGCCATGATGTGGGTCTTGCCGTTCCTGTTGCCGATCCAGATCCTGCTGAAGACGATCGCCGTGTTTCTCAGTTTCCTCGCGGCGACTCTCGGCTCAGGGGCCCTGATCATTTCCAAAGCCGGAGGCCTGCCGCTGGAGCAGAGGCCCGAGGTGCCAGAGCTGCCCGACGCCCCAGCGGTCTCGGTGGAGCCCGACGAGCCCGAATACCCCGGTCCGAGAGAGGAATGATCCCGGGATAGCGCTTTACTATTTTCCCGAAAATTGTTATCATACGGGGAGACCCTGACCGTAATCCCCCGTATATTCGGGAGTCTGGAGCGCCCCGGTCTTGTTACGTATATTCCCAAAAGTATATCTGCTGTCGGCACTGATAATAGTCGCCGCGTTGTTTTGTGGCGGAAAGGCTATTGCTGGCGGAGGCGCGTTCGCGTCGAGGATGTCGGCGGTCGATGCCTCTCGCGAGGCGCTTGAGGCCGTGATCAGTCCCTTCAGAGGCAACGTCATCGACGAGATCATCGTCAAGGGAAATACGCACACGAAGCGCTGGACGATCATCCGCGAGATGGCTACGAAGGAAGGCGGGAATCTCGACGAGGATATCCTCTACAGGGACCACTCATACCTGCGCGGACTCGGATTCTTCTCCGAAGTCGACATCACGATCGATGAGACGTCACCGGGACACTGCAACGTGATTGTCAAGGTATCGGAGCGCCCCAACCTTTTTATGAAATATCCGCTTCCCTCAGTCAACTACCATCTCGTAAAGGGTGTAAGCTACGGTATACGCTGGAAGATCAGAAACTTCCGGGGGAAGGGGCAGGAGCTGTTTGCCGGATTCGAGAGGAGGAGGGAGCACGAACACGGAGGAAGTGTCTCGTGGAGCATGCCCTGGGTAGGTAGTCACCGGATGAGGCTGAGTTTCCAGGGATTCTCCCATACGAAGCTGACTGTCCCGGTGAGTGCCGACTTCATCAAGGAAAGGCACGGTGGCGGGGTGAGGATAGGATTCCCGCTGACCCGCAGTCTCCTGCGCCAGGTCTGGATCATGCCAGACATAATGATCGAGAACAGGGTTTCCAGGCTGTGCATCGACGGCCCCCCGAACCAGGACGGCGACTATTTCAAACAGCTCTATCTCGTGACGGGGCTGGCTCTGACCTACGACAGCAGGGACAACCACACCTCGGCGTATAGCGGCACGTTCGCTGGAGTGTCGGTGCGCAGGTACACGAGCGTCGACGGATTGAAACAGCAGTTCTCGTTAATGTCCCTATCGAGTTCCTTCTATGTTCCCGTACGCGGCGTGGGCACGATCATCTTTGCTTTCGCCGGCGAGAACCGGGACGGGGCAGTGCCGTGGTTCTACACGATGGGGATGGGTGGCAGGAACGACCTGAGGGGGTTTCCCGGGAGCGTCGAAAGAGGTACTTCGAGGCTGCTCACTACGGTCCAGTGGAGGAGAAACGTCTACGGTCCCAATGTCTGGGACATACCGCTGATCGGCAAGTTCGACCTCGCCCTCAATACTATCGCCTTCGTCGACAACGGCGCCCTCATGCAATCGTTCGACATGGTGCCGCATTCACGGTTCTATTCGACTGCCGGTTTCGGTCTCGAGATCATATCCCCGATCCAGAATATGGTAAGACTCGAGGTGGCCTACAGCGAGCAGGGAGCGCCTTCCTATTACTTCGCCACGCGCAGCAGGTTCTGATACCCGCAAATCTGCGTACATTTCCCCAGCATTTCTTTTCAAGCGTGAATCCTTTATAAACAAATACGTTAGTGTTTGAATAGCTGTATAACACGTGTAGAATCATAGGGGAAAATCCCCATTTTCAGGGCATCACGGGGAGGGGAAAGGCCGTCGGAGTGTCCCTGCTCGAGATTTTCCCGGTCTTCGTCCTCTGTGCACGTGATATTTTATCAGTCCTGTAACTTATTATTATACAGCATGTAATACGATGGTCTGCCGGACGTCCACCCGAAATTCCATGCCTTTGCATGCCTGAGAGAACGGTGCTGGTCCGCTTGTATCCGGTTCGGGGAACAACCGTTGCAATTTCCATATGAGTGGATAGTAGCGGTCCTTGTGCGCAGGGCTGTTTTCTGGCATGGAGAACTTGTTGAAAAATAGAGTAGTTATCTACATTTTACTGGCTCTTGCCGCCCCCCTGTTCACCGCGCCGGGAACCCTGCGTGCGGAGGATTTTTCCCACCTCTATACCCTGAATAACGGCACGACGGTCACTTTATACACCCCCGAAGGCATACTTTCGGAGATGACGCAGCGTGATGCCAGCGGAAATCTCGTGTTCTATCCTGAGGGTGGAGGGTACTACTACCTGATCGAGGATATCTCGTGCCCGCTGATAGTGAACAAGGGCTCTGGCGAGTTCTTTCCGATGAGCGAAGAGGTCGTCCTCGACGCTCTGCAGGAGATCGATCTCGATGGACGTACGGTCGACATGCACATCGATGTCTACATCCTCCCGATGCCGAGGCTCTATTACATGTGCAGTACCTCGGCCGGCTGCCGGATCTTTCTCTCGCCGGGAGTGTGGGAGGTGTCCGCCTCGACGGTTGCCAGCGTCGTTACGCACGAGTTCGGCCACAGTTTCCAGAAGGCATATATGCCGGACAGTGATGAGCAAGGATGGGCGATATACCTCGGCATGAGGGGCATACTCGACAATCCTGTCTATACCGAGAGCGCGATCCACATGAACAGGCCGAGCGAGATATTCGCAGAGGATTTCAGGATACTCTTCGGCGGGGAGCTCGCCGTCTATCCCGGCACGATAGAAAATCCCAATCTGGTCCAGCCCACGGAGGTCATAGGACTTGAGACCTTCATGGCCTCTCTTGCCGGCGATGCCGAGGTACCTGTTCCTTCAGGCGGCGAGGTCATCGCCTCTGTAGGCAACTATCCCAATCCATTTAACCCCGTTACGACGATAAGAGCAGACTTCAACGTACCTGTCATCGGCAGGGACGTCAGCGTGAGGATCTACGCGGCCGACGGTTCTCTCGTAAAGAATCTCTGGTCGGGAACGATCTCGCAGCAGACGTTCGAGAAGACATGGGACGGAATGAACGACCATGGTGTGCGCGCCGCCAGCGGTATCTACTTCTATCGCGTGACGGCCGGAGTCGATTCACGTACCGGGAAGATGCTGCTCGTCCGCTAGGACGCCTCTCTTTTACAATACTAGATTCCGTATTCACCGCGGTCGGCCCTCAGCTGGCCGCAAGCCGCACCG
>CBDUYR010000080.1:0-8832 GCA_965371515.1 uncultured bacterium
GACATTGCCCGGCCAGTCGAACGACTCGAGTACGCGCTGCGCCTGCGGCGATATTGTCAGTGGGCCCAGACCGTATTCCGAGATGAGTCGTGAGATAAAATATTCGGCCAGCGGAACAATATCGGTCCGTCTCTCCCTGAGCGGCGGTATCCTGAACACCACGGCCGACAACCTGTAGTAGAGGTCCTCCCTGAAAGCGCCGCGCGAGATCTCGGCGGGGAGATCGAGGTTTGTGGCCGCGATGACCCTGGCGTTCGATCTCCTCGCCATGGTCTCACCGACAGGCAGATACTCCCCCGAATCGAGGAAGCGCAGCAGTCTCGCCTGCACACCGCTGTCTGTCTCGCCTATCTCGTCGAGGAAGAGAGAGCCGTTGCCGGCAGCAGCGGCAAGGCCTTCATGCCTTGTTACGGCTCCGGTGAATGCCCCCTTTACATGACCGAAGAGGGAGCTTTCGAAAAGATCTCCCCGAAGAGTCGAGGCATTTACAGGAATAAACGGTCCCTCAGCCCTGCCGCTCCATTCGTGGATCAGCCTGGCGGCGACTTCCTTGCCTGTACCTGATTCCCCGGTTATCAAAACCGGTACGGAAAATGGAGCTATCCTGCGGATATCGTCGAGGAGATCTCGCATCGCGGGATCAGATGTGATAAAAACGGGCGGCTTGTTTATCTGCATACAGTTCGTGCCGCACGGCCGGGTTCATACATCCGGCACTCCCGGCCTCCCCTGAACACAGAAACGGGAAGACGAAAGTGTCCCCCCTTTCAGTAGTTACGGCGGCTCGGGATAACACCGTCAGGTGAAGATCCCACGGGTCGCGTACCCCGCCGCTGTATGTTCAATATCGGTATCAGATTATAAACACTCCTGTGGGATCTGTCAACTCCTGCAATTTCCAAGTCTGACGCAACCTGTTGTAATTCAACGCGTTAATAATATTAGTTCTTGACAGGAAAGGTCGATTATGGTACAATCGCTTCCGATTAGCAATAGGTCCCGAGGGGTTGCTGGAAGACCTGACATCTTTAGGATTAGTTGAAGTACTGACATCTGTTCGGCTATCATTGCTTATCATCACGCGCCTGCCAATAGGCAGGCGCGCTTTTTTATGCCCTGTAAGCCCGTATCTCGATTCTCCCGGCCTTCAACGCTCCTGGTTCTCGAGCCCGCGGCCGGTGCGCGCCCTGATGGTCTTATCCCAGATATGGAACACCATGAAGACCGCCGCGAAACAGAAGTAGCCGAAGGCCCAGGATCCTCCCGAGTTCCAGCCAAGGACGCTGACAGTCTCGTTCCCCGAGAACTTGTAGGTGTGGATCACCCCGAAAAAGGCCATGATCGCCGCGGCTGCCGACCAGAGCGAAGCCTTGCGGAACTCCCTCTCTATAAGGAAGACACTGATGGCCGCGACCATCATCGATGTGAAGATGAATCCGCGCTCGAGGGCGAGCATCCCCCGGAATCCGTTTATCGGCACACCGCGTTCGGCCTGCGCCGAGATCGTCGTTCCCGCCCCCTGATACCCCAGCTTCAGGAGATTCACTCCCCACGCGGCAAAGGCGGGGAACAGTCCGATCACGACTGCGGGCGCGTGATTCTTCGGCGTTGCCTGGAACGCCTGCGCCGAGATGATTATCCCGATCCAGAGAACGATCGCGATGCCGGCCTCCATCGGGATTATCGTATTTATCAGCCGGACTATCCCGAACAGCGCGACGACGACGAAGAAGATGCCGTTCAGGACCGAGTATCCCGTCCTCGCACCTAGCCCCTTCCAGCCGGGATGCCCGATGTATATCGTCGTGGGAAAGCACGAGCCGAAGAAAGAGGCTATGAGAGTCCCTATGCCGTTGACGGCCAGCGAGGGCCTCGTCTCGTACCTGTCTCCGGCCGCCTCGGCGCTCTCGAGATTCTGAAGGGATCCGAGGACGTTGAAGATCGCCATAGGGATGATGATCGAGAAGTATTTCCACATGTAGGGACTTTTCAGGACATCGAGAAGATCGGCGCCGGCGAATCTCGGACCGTAGAATCCGACTTCCGCCGCAGCCGCGGAGACCGCTGCGCCGTCCATGAATCCAAACGACCAGGCGAGGAGCGTTCCCGCCGCAAGGGCGACTGCCCCGCCGGGCAGGCCGAACGGGAACCTTACCTTCGAGAAGTACTGCACGAGGATGATCGCAAGAGGCAGCATCGCTATCAGCGGTTTCTCGAATGTCTGGAACGCAAAATCCATCGAGATAAACGTGATTGCGATCCCCGCGAGCGTCGCGAGCAGTGCCGCCCTGGGCGTGATGCGGCGGAGTATGTCGACACAGAAAGCGCCGGCGAATTCAATTATGCCGCTGCCGAAGCAGGCGAGCAGGCCGACCTTCCACGCCATCTCGTAGCTTCCCGTCTCCCTGTAGACAGGCCCCATGATGAAGATCAGGTATGCGAAGAGGCTCACCGTGTTGATCCCGTACGGCAGAGCCGTCACGTCGGTCCTCTTCTCTTTCCTCGCGAGCTTCCTCGCCTGCCAGGAGTAAAAGATATTGCCGACCAGGACGGAGAGCGCCGCGCCTGGCATGATCCTCGTGAACACAAACTCCGCCGGTATGCCGGTGATGATCGGACAGAGAGTCGCAATGAGAAGGAACTGTATGAGATTGTCTATGGCCAGGCCGAAGAAGCCGTCTATGTCGCGCTTCACTATCCATGGATATGCGAATCCGTTGATTTCCATGAATCCTCCTTGATGACGACATTCATCTCCGTCCCCAGGACTTTACAGAGGATGGGGCTGTCGTTCAAACAGGTTTTTGTTTATCGTCGTTGACGCCGGCGTCGGATTCTCCTAAAGTCTCTATGAATTAACAATGCCCCGGGGATACTAACGATGGATGGTGTCCTGTCATGAATACTGCTTTCAAGACCTTGACGATCCTCTTCAGTTTGCTCCTGTCCTCTTTCCTTCTGGCTTCATGCAGCGGCGAAAATGCGGATGACGATCTCGAAGGCCTGACGAGGATCAGCATCACGGACGGCAACCGCCAGACCGAAAGGATCGGTGCGGTCCTGCCGAAACCCATGATTGTACGGGTGACTGATATCGTGGGTGAGCCGAAGTTCGGGATACCTGTCTTCTTCAGCACGGAGGATCCGGGAGCGGTGGTCAATCCCCCGACCGCATATACTGACAAGGACGGATACGTCTCCGCACTGTTCAGGCTGGGTTCGGTCCCCGGCAGCCAGGCGGTAGGAGTCAGCTCGGGAAGCGATTCCACGACCTTCAATCATACCGCCGATGCGCTGGGATGTACGGAAGAGGATCCCGAGGGAGCCTGCCAGTGGCCGCCCGGGCACATTTTCATAACGACAACTTCATCCTCCATGATAACCGGACTCGGATCGGTCCTTATCGACTTCGACCCTGAGACCGGAGCGACGGAGAAGGTGCTCGAGACAGATTTGACCCTGCGCGACATCGACTTCTCCTCGAGGGGAGAGATGTTCGTAACAACACATGAGAAAGTATACAAGGTCGAGCCCGGCACGAAGACCCTGACGGAATACACGGACATTCCCATTCTGACGGGCAGCGAGATAGAATTTAACATGGGCAACGTACTGCTGCTCGTCGGCAATACGAACGTCTTCACCATCGGATGCCCGGGACAGGCCGCCATCCAGATAGCCGACTACGTCCTGGTGAACTACGAGAATCTCGCGGTAGATCCAGTGTCGCGCGATTTCTACATCGCCAACGGTAACGGGCCTCTGTACAACATCTTCTACAACGAATGGGACGGCAGGGGCGACGTGACCAACAGCGTGTTGATGAGTCTGGAGACCGGCATAGGCTCACCGAGAGGTATGTGCGTCGATATGGAGGGCTTCCTCTATGTCACCATCGACAGCAACGGCAACTCGAGGAGTGTCGCGAGGATCAAGCCCGGCTGGGAAAATGACCCGAAATGGTTCGATTTTTTCACCTACTTCGGGGGGACCAACAATCTGACCGGCAGGTGGGGAGACATCACCGTCTCAGGAGACCATCTCTATCTCATCGACACGCGGATGAACAGGCTCGTCGTCCTCGACGCGACGGGGACCACGGATGCGGAGAAATTCGTCGCCGAATATCCCGACGATGTGTTCTCACTCGACTTAAGCGATTCGGAGAGGTACGGCATAGCCGCCGTCCCGGAATGGATCGTCTGTGCGGAGCCCCACTGATCTACCGGATCATCGGCCTGCTTTCAGACTGTCAGCCCTTATCATCCGCCTGCTTCAAGTAAAGGTCCATCCACTCGATGAACTGTCCATAGTAAAAGATGTTGTTCTTCGGCTTGAGGATCCAGTGTCCCTCGTCGGGGAAGTAAACGAGCTTCGATGGCACCCCCTGCCTCTGCAGGGCGGTGAACATCTGGAATCCCTCGCCGACCGGGACCCTGAAATCGAGCTCTCCATGGACGACGAGCGTCGGCGTGCTGAACGCGCCGGCATAGTTGTGCGGACTCCACCTTTCGTAATCCTCGGGGTTGTCCCACGGCGTTCCGCCCAGGTCCCACTCGGGAAACCACAGCTCCTCGGTGACCCCGTACTTGCTCGCCAGGTTGAAGGCGCCTGCCATTGACACGAGCGCGGCGAACCGATCCGTGTGCCCCGCGATCCAGTTGACCATGTAGCCGCCGTACGAGGCCCCTGCCGCTCCTATCTTCTCCGGATCGACATAGTCGCGGGCGGCAAGCCAGTCGAGCCCTTTCATGATGTCCTCGTAACACTCCCCGCCCCAGTTGCGGCTGATAGAATTGACGAACTCCTGGCCGAACCCGTCACTGCCGTGGAAATTGGGGATGAATATCACGTAGCCGGCCGCGGCAAAGGTCTGCGCGTTCCAGTTCGTATACCACGAATCGATGAAGGCCGACTGCGGGCCGCCGTGTATGAGCATTATCGCCGGGTAGCGCCGCGACGGATCGAATCCGGGCGGCTTGATCAGGAAGGCCTGGATCGTCGCGCCGGCCGCCCCCTCGTACCTGACGTCTTCCGCCGTGTTGATCTCGACCTTATTCAGCGCCGTCTGGTTAAAGGTGCTCAGCCTCACCGGATCTCCGCCCTTCGAGCCGATCTTCCAGATCGAGTGGGGATAGTCGAAGCTTCTCCTCGCGAACACGATCGTCCTGCCGTCCGGTGAGACACGGGGAGAAGCGTTGTTCGAACGGTCGACGAGCTTGGTGATCTTTCCCTTCTTCACGTCGAGGCTGAAGAGCGGTTTGTGGCCGTCGTCGCCGGCGGTGAAGTATATCTTTTTCGATCTCGGGCCCCAGGTGAACTCCATCACCCACCTGTCGAGATCGGGGGTGAGTTCCCTCGTCTTGCCGTTCTTCCTGTCCATCAGCATGAGGCGCCACCTGTCGGCCTCGAATCCCGGAACGGCCTGCGCCCTCCAGGCGAGATAACGCCCGTCGGGGCTGTACGCGGGTGATTCGTCCGCGGCGGGATTCCCGCCGAGGCGCTTCATCTCCCCCGACTCGAGGTCGATGATGAAAAGTTCGGTGTCTGTCGATATCGCCTCCATCTCTCCCGTCCTCGAAACGCAGCAGATCTCCTTCCCGTCTGGCGAGAAGGCGTACTCGCCGGAACCGCCCCAGGGGAAAGTCGGAAAGTCACGGTCGAGCTCCGCGGTCAGATCCCGCGTCTCTCCCGATTCCGCTTCGACGACGAAGAGATGGTTCCGCTTGCCGTCCTTCCACGTATCCCAGTGCCTGTACAGAAGGTTGTCGATGACTCTGGCTTTCACCGGGTCGTCGATCCTCTCCTTTTCCCTCGCCGCGTTGCACGAGTCGTCCGGGCAATCGGGATGAACGAACGAGTAGAATGCCAGTGATCCGCCGTCTGGCGACCACACAGGACCGTGAGCGCCGGTGGAGATGTCGGTCAGCTGTACCGCTTCTCCGCCGACCGCGGAGATGATCCATATCTGAGACGAGCCGCCTCTCGTCGATACAAATGCAATTCTGTCTCCGTCGGGCGACCACCTCGGATGAAAGTCGGCCCCCCGGCCGGCAACGAATTTTCTCGACTCGCCGCCGTCGAGAGATGAGATCCAGATATGCGTCCTGTTTCTGTTGGCCTCGACATCGGGTTCCGAGACGACAAACGCAAGCTGCTTCCCGTCTGGCGATATCTGCGGGTCCGAGCACCGCGTCATCGAGACGAAGCTATCGACGGTCAGCACCTCCCCGCCGTTCGCGGCAAAGGCAATTCCCGCGACGATCAGCAATACTGTGAGCGACATGCCCCATATATCTCTCAATTTTCTACCTCCGAAAAAGAAGACGCCCGGCCAGTGCCGGGCATCGTATTGTTTTGTTCTGATTCCGGCCGTCTCTGGCGGCACGGGCCGCTTCCGCGGACAGCCGGTTCCTGCCGTAATCGCAGATCACTTCTGAAGGCTACCGACGGCCTCCTTCTCGCTGTCAAATACCTCGAATATCAGGTTGAGCCGGGTCACCTGGAGGATTCCCAGGACCCTGTCGTTCGGATGCGCCAGCTTGATGATGCCGCCCTTCTTCGCGTACTTCGACCTGGCTGAGACCATGATCCCCAGACCGGTACTCGAGATCCACTTCACCCTGGAGAGGTTGATGACGAGATCGAGTACATCTTCATCTGCCAGCTCCAACACTACATCTACGAGCTTCATGTTATCCGGCCCGCCGTACATCTCGCCCGACAGATTCAGAACGGTGATCCCGTCGACTTCCTTCTTCTTGATCTTCATCCTGTCTTCCTTTGTGCTAAAGCTCCGGCTGCCCGGGTGCCGGTCAGAAACTGGTGACGGCCTCGGCCTCGTCCTCGAATGTCTCGAAAACCTCCGGAATCAGCCCGCAGGTCTTCAGGACGACGCCGACGCGGTCCGAAACGGACAGGAGCTTGAGAGCCGCCTCTTCCCTCTTGGCCGATGCGTACGAAGCGATGAGTACACCCGCACCGAGGGAGTTGAGCCACTTTACTTCCCTGAGGTTGAGCAGAAACTTCCTCTGCCCACCTTCTATATTGCTCTTGATGATCTCCTGGATCTTCTCAGATTCGGGCCCGCCGTCGATCTGGCCTTCTAGGTCCAGGATCAGGATTCCACCTTCATCTCTCGTAGAGATGTTCAGCATCTCGGACTCCTCCCTCTGTGTGTTCCCTTAGTCTTTGTTTTCAAGCGCACTTACGACAATAATAAGAATATCGGCATTCCGAGACAAACGGAAAATATTCTGTCAGTGCATCGTATCACCGGTCACGGAGGCTGTCAAGGACAGTCGAACGAGCATCAGACCAGTTCCACACCGCCTGTCCCCTTAGATACGCGGCCTATTCTGAAAGGTTCCCAGCGGTATTCTCCCTCGGGAACCCGCCCTGAATCGGCCTCGGGGACGATCGCGACCATCCCGATGCCCATGTTGAAGACCCTGTGCATCTCGAGCTCCTCTACGCCGCCCTTTTCGGCGAGCCATCGGAAAAGCGGAGGAGTCTCCCAGGCGGACAGGTCGATTTCGACGCCTAGCCCTTCCGGGAGGATCCTCGGGATGTTGTCGATCAGGCCGCCGCCTGTGATGTGGGCAAGCCCCCTGACGTCGGCGACCTTCCTCAGGGAGCGGATCTCGGGGAGGTAACTCCTGTGGACCTCGAGCAGCAGGTCGGCGACGGTGCCGCCGGTGCCCGGTATCTCGTCGCCTACGGAGAGTCCCGCCTCCTCGAAGACGATCTTTCTCGCAAGTGAATATCCGTTGGTATGAAGTCCGCTCGACGGGAAGGCCCAGACCGAGTCCCCGGCCTCCAGCCTCTCACCGGTGATCAGCTCCCGGCGCTCGACCGCGCCGATGATGCAGCCGGCCAGATCGTACTCGCCCTCGGAGTAGAATCCGGGCATCTCGGCCGTCTCCCCACCGATGAGCGCGCATCCGTTCGCGCTGCATCCCCTCGCCATCCCCGCCACGACCGCCTCGATGACGCCCCCTTCGAGCTTCCCGCATCCGAAATAGTCGAGGAAGAAGAGGGGCTCGGCTCCCTGGACGAGGATGTCGTTAACGCAGTGGTTGACCAGGTCCTCGCCGACAGTATCGTGTCTGCCCGTCATGAATGCGAGCCTCAGCTTCGTCCCGACCCCGTCGATGCTCGAAACCAGCACGGGCTCCTTGAGCCCTTCAGGCATCGTGAACAGGCCGCCGAAATTGCCGACCTTCGAGAGGACCTCCTTGCGAAACGTTCCGCGGACCAGCTCGCCGATTCCCTTCAGGGCCCTGCCGGCGGCGTCTATGTCGACTCCCGAATCCTTGTATCTGGAGCTCAAGCCTCAAACCTTTCTCGAAAGACCCTGTCTGCAGGCCCTGCCTGCCGTGCGATCGTGCGGCGCGGCCCGGTATACGGGCGTATTATAATGCAACCGCGGCATGGTTTAAAGGTCTGTTTGGGGGGTCAGATCTGGACGTGCTCTACGAGAGAATTGTAGATCTCGGTGGTAGCGTCGGCCTCGACGATGAGCGCAAAATCCCCCCGGTAGTACATGTCGAGCAGGATGTCGGTCACCTGCGAGTGGAACTGGGTGCCCCTGTACCGTCGCAGTTCGTCGAGGACCCTCTCTATCTGAAGCGATTTCCTGTACGGCCTGTCAGAGGCCATCGCGTCGAATGCATCGACGACATTTATGATGTGGGCCTGCATCGGGATCTCGTCCTCCTTCAAGCCCCTCGGGTAACCTGTTCCGTCTGGACTCTCGTGGTGGCAGCGGATCACCTCGACCGCGACTTTGAGGAACTTCAGCTGCTCGACGATGTCTGCTCCTATGTCGGG
>CBDUYR010000081.1:0-8647 GCA_965371515.1 uncultured bacterium
ATCCTCTTCCACCACTGAGGTCCATCCCCCGCCCAACGATTTGTAAAGCCTGACGTATGTATTGAGATAGGTCTGTTTCAGCTCGGAGAGCTCCAGCTCGACACTGAACAGGGTCCTCTCCGTATCGAGTACCTCGAGGTAGCTCGTCACTCCCTTGTCATAGCGTTCTGCCGAGAGACGAGCGGCATTCCTCGCCGCTTTGAGCTTCCGCTCGACCGTTTCCATCTGCTCCCTGTATGTCTGAACTCCGATGAGAGCGTCCTCTACCTCTCTGAATGCCTCCAGTACGGTGTTTTCATACTGCAGAAGGGCCTGGTTCAGGTCGAGCTCACTCAAACTGTAAGGTCCCGCCAGCTTCCACTCCCCGATCACGCCGGGAGGTGGAAAACTGACAGGCGGTGATTCGAATACGAGATCGTCATCCGCCCTCCAGCTGAAATTGGAGAAATGGGCAGACCCGTCTCTCGGCCCGTTCACACCGATGCTTCCCCGGCTTCTGCCGTGGACGAGTTCGTCTACTTCGAGAACCGGATTCTCCATGTCGCCGAGGAAGACCCTCGCCTGGGTGCCGTGGACCTCGATCCTCAGATGCACCCATTCTCCCGTTGGTATCTCGCTGAAAGAGGTGAATCCATTTCCGTTGTAGAGCTGCTACCCGGCGATCCCGTTTATGACCGGTGTATACTGATGCACGTCGGGGTACTGTCCGCATGTCCTGTGAGGCCGCATGTAATATCGTTCGTAATCGGTCAGCGACTGCATCCTGAAATTGATTCCCGGATAGGAACGGCGCCCTGGTTGTTCCCGTCAAATCAAACTATTGACTAGCAACGGGAAGTTCTATATACTTTGCTTTAATTATGGAGAAAGTAGGATTCATAAACGCTGCAAGGCTATTTGTACGTGGGAGTTACAACATTCTCGCGGGCAAGCCGCTCGTCGTCTCGTTCGAGGTGACCTCGTCGTGCAACGCGGACTGCATGCACTGCGACAAGGGCGGCATCATAAAGGATGAGAAACACCTCTCTCCCGGTGAGATCGGCGCTATCTACCGCCGGCTCAAGCCGGTGGCAGTTCAGCTGTCGGGGGGCGAACCCCTTCTCAGGAAAGACATCGTCGACATAACTCGGGCGATCAAACAGAGGGGCGGAGTTCCATTCCTGATACTCGTCTCAAACGGCCTCCTTCTGACGAGGGAAAAATACCTCGCTCTCAAAGAGGCCGGCGTCGATCAGTTCTCAATCTCCCTCGATTTCCCTGACGAGCGTCACGACGAGTTCAGGAGGCTTCCAGGCCTCTTCCGTCGCCTTGAGAAGACGGTGCCTATATTGACCGCGGAGAGAAACGACGACATCGTGCTTAATACAGCTATCTCTAAAGAGAACATGACTATCCTGGCAGCTCTATGCGACAAGGCGGAGGAATGGGGCGCATACATGTCATACAGCGCCTATTCATCGCTGAGGACCGGCGACACGTCGTACACGATCAGCAGCGAAGAGGATCTGCGGACGCTCAGAACGGCTATCGACGAGCTTCAGGAGATGAAGAAGGCTGGACGCCAGATCCGCAATACTTCCTCGATCCTGGAAAACACCTACGGATTCTTCCGCGACGGCGGGGTCCCGGGGTGCAAGGCGGGATACAGGTTCCTCCTCGTGACTCCGGAAGGGTATTTCAGGCCCTGCGCGCATAAGCACCTGAAGTGCGGATCGCAGAAAGAGCTGATTGAAAGCTTCTCGAAGAACAATGACTGCGGCGGATGCTACGTGGCGATCAGAAGCTACTGCGACAAACCTTATCTCAAGCTTGTCCGCGAACAGATATTCTCACGCATAGTGCCTCAGCGGTGACACGGTGCCTCAAGAAATTATAATAAGAAATGGGCGACTCCAGGGAGGCCGCCCATTTTATCATCAGATTCTTTAGTACCTGTCAACTATCCCCATTGCTTCTGCGAGCCTTCCATTCCTCCATCGAAATCGAATGCTTCTTTTCAACCTTATCGCGGTGGACCGGCCCTGAGTTGTATGCGCAGAACGGGAAGAGGCCCTCAGGCGTCGAGTAATGGATCAGGCACCGCTTGACCCTCTCGACATCATAGTTGTACCTGTCCTGGAAGTGCATCGCCGCCGCCATCAATGTCCGGTATGTTGATTCCCCGGCCTTTCCCCGGCCAGTGCTCTTGTCAGTAAGGCCCTTCAGTGTATGTATGAACATCTTGATGTCCATCCCCGGGGGAGCCTTCTTCGCATCGAAGTATTTTTTGAACATTCCGAGAACCCGCAGCTTGTAGAAGAAGGCGAACCGTGAGTTCTTTATCTTCGTGGCCAGCTCATCCATCTCGGTGAAGAGCCCCTCGACGTCGAAGAACCTCGAGAGCGGTACCGCGTTGTGGTCCGCATCTACGACAAAGTATGTCCCGAACGAGCAGCAGGGATGAGCGGTGGCTGTGATCTTCGGATTCCCTGTCACCGCAGCCATCAGTCTCGAGATCGGCGCTATCATGGAAAGGGGATAGAAATCCCTCATGGTCTCTGTCAGACCCGTCCTGGAGATATCCTCGGCAAGGTCACCGAGCGTGTATCTCTGGCTCTCCCTCTCCGTAGTCGAGATCCTGCCGGTAAACGCCACCGGCTGGTATGCAATCGCCGAGACGACGTGGATATTGTCGATGGCGAACTGCAGGATCTTCGGCACCTGGTCGTCGTTGATCCCATTTAAAATCGTCGGGACGAGACAGGCCTTCATCCCGGCCTTGTGGATGTTCTCAATCGCTTTACGCTTGATGTCCATCAGCTTCCTGCCTCTGGTGAACTCGTAAACCTCGTCGTCGACCCCATCGAACTGGAGATAGACGGTATGCAGTCCCGCTTCGGCGCATTTCTCGGCAAAGCCCGGTTCCGCGAGGGTTATCCCGTTGCTCGCTATCTGGATGTGGCTGAATCCCAGATCCCTCGCGGCGCTTATGATCCGCAGGAAATCGGGATGGATCGTAGGCTCTCCGCCCGAAAACTGTACCGCCGAGGAAGGTGTAGGTTTGTAATTTCTGAGGGTCTTGAGCATCTTAACGATCTCGTCGAAGCTCGGCTCGTAGATATATCCCGCAACGCTCGAGTTGGCGAAGCATATCGGGCAGGCGAGGTTGCACCTGTTAGTGAGGTCTACCTGGCCGAGCAGGGTATGGCTCTGGTGCATATTGCAGATACCGCAGTCACTCGGGCAGCTGACAGCGTCTGTGACCTGCGGATTCTCGAGACCTCTTCCCTCCTGGAACGCCCACTTCTGGCACTTGAGGTAAAGAGCCGTATTGGTCATCACCCTGTCTTTGCAGTATCCGTGCTCGGGACACGTCTTTTCCATGTAGACGTCTCCTCGCCAGTCGTAGACGCGGCCTATGATGTTCCTGCCGCATTCGGGACAAAGAGTCTCGACTGACTTGGGAAGATGACGGACTACCGGGTTTATCCGGGATCCTGTATATGTACGGACGGTGTCCTCAGCCTCAGCGAATAGCTTGTCGGCGAGCTTCTCTTCCATGCGGCCGTGCTCGGGGCAGTTCTTCTCCAGGAAGACCTCTCCACCCTTCCAGACCATCATGCCGGGAACCACGCGCTCGCATTCGAGGCACTGGGACTCGACATTGAGGGGCAGCCCTGCCTTGACCGGATCAAACCTGACGCCGGCCCTGAATACCTGTTCCTCGACAGTTGCCACCGAAGCAGTCTCTCCTGTTATCTCTGATACACGGTTTACATTTGTTGTCTCAGGGGGATTCAAGTTTTCTTCCTTCCAAATCGGCCCTCATGCGAAGCCGCCTGATTATATTATTTCTGAGGCAGATGCTTATCGATAACAATACTAATTCAAAATTTTCATAAAGGTCAATAACACTAATGTATTATATCGTATTCAATACTCTATGAGTTCAAAACCTTCTGGTATAGAAAACTCGAATTCCGCGGTATCTACCTGTGCCCCGGGTTCCACATCACGAAACTCGAAGATCATAAGGTCGCCCGAGTGTTCCTGGAAGACGATACGCCTGGGAAGATGATCGGCAGGATCGAGGCCGAGTTCAATAACAGAGAAGTATGGCGAGATGTCCTCAGATACGGGGACCATGTCGAGAAGGATCAAGCCGTCCTCTTTACCTTTCAGCGAAATCTCGAAATCTTCCCTCATTTCCGCGCCACATGACCCGAATCCTATTATCGACATGATCCGGTCAATGCTGGAACTTCCGAGCCGGACTTTCTGGACCTGCCTGATGTGAGGCAGCACCGTCCAGGCAGACTCGCCGTCTATGACGGTAAGGGTGCTGTCCGGGGCAGTGAATCTCCAGCTGAGCATGCCGGGCCGCAGGAAAGAAAATTCTCCTGAAGATTCCTCCCGCTCGTCGAAGACCGTAAAGACCTTGGTCTGAGTGAAAGACGCCCTTAGGGAAACGAGTCCCTCCCTCGCCGTGCAGTGCGCATCGAGCACCTCATCGAGCGACAGATCCTGCCCGTCAGCAGAGGAGAAGGCCAGTAATACGGCAGCCATGATAGCAGCTCTCTTCATGCTATTCCTCTCCGGAACGACGTTTTTCTATCAGTTTCGATATACCCTTGATAGCGCCTATGAGAACTGTCGCGACAAAGACAATAAAGATCGCCTTGTTCGAGAGCTCGAGCTCATACCCGAGCCAGGCGAGGAGCAGATAGCGCGGGAACCGGCCCGCGAATGTCGCCGCCGTGTACTTGAGCCTCGAGTATCCCGTCGATACGGCAAGTATCCTCACTACGTCTATCGGGATCGGCAGGAACGATGCGCCCGTCAGCGTGAGAAAGGGAGCCCTCTCGAACCACCTCAACGCTTTCAGGTAGAAGCGGGTCTTCCTGACCTTCCCTATGCGGTCAAGGCCGAACAGATAGTTGAGTATGTAGTAGTCGTGAAGGTTGGCGATACAGGTCCCGACAGCGGCGATCAGAGCCACGCTCAGCGGCCCGGCCTCCCTCGCCGCCCAGAGTATGATCCATGCTGTAGGAAGAGGAAGAAAGGTGCAGGCTACGCTCGTATAGAGGAGAAGAAGGAGAAGAAGTTCGAACCTCGCGAGTGAATCGACCTCGCGACTCAGGAGATAGAGAGCGCCTGCGGTTACAAGAAAGACGGCGAATGTCGCGATCCATTTCTTCGCCGAGATATCACGAGTGTCCTGTGGCACGGTTAATTCGGGATATTCGATCATGGGCCTTCTCCGCCGACCGTAATCCCGTCCTTCATCTCAATTATCCTGTCGGTCATCGAGGCGAGCGTCCGGTCGTGGGTTATCATCAGGATCGTATGCCCGTGATCGGAGCTCATAGCCCTGAACAACTTCATGATATTGAGTGAATTCTCCGAGTCGAGGTTGCCGGTCGGCTCATCGGCGAGGAGGATCTTCGGCTCCTTGATGAGCGCTCTGGCAACCGCAACACGCTGCTGCTCACCCTGTGAAAGGTCGAGCGGCCTCATATCCCTCTTGTCCCCCAGTCCAAGACGTTCGAGCATTCCCTCGATCCGGGCCCTGGCGCCATCGAGCCTCCCCTGTATCCTGCACGCGATCCTGAGGTTATCGTAAACGCTGAGCGCGCCGATAAGATTAAACTTCTGGAAGATGAAACCGATATCGTCGCGCCTGAAAGCTGCAAGTTGTGAATCGCTCGCGCCGGTGATATCGAAACCGTCGATCTCAGCCGTTCCCGATGTGGCCTTCAGGAGTCCTCCGAGGAGATACAGCAGTGTGGACTTTCCGCATCCGGAAGGGCCAGCCACAGCGGTGAACCCGCCCTCCTCGACCTCGAAGTCGACTCCCCTGAGGGCATGCACTACGACCCGGCCCGTCCTGTAATCCTTATTGAGATCCTTTACCCGTATCATATTCCCTGCTCGTATTCCCTACTCATAACTCAGAGCCTCGACAGCATCGTGCCTTACCGCGATATACGCGGGATAGAGCGCCCCGATGACTCCCCCCGCTATGCCGAGAAGGCTTCCGGTGACTATCCAGTATGCTGTGACCTCTATCGTGAGAAGCGGATATACCAACCCGAGATACTTGACGGCGGCGAACGTCAGAATAAAACCGACCACCACACCGCAGACAGTCAGGATGACCGACTCGAGGAGGATATTGCCCATGATAAAAGCCTTCGACGCGCCGAGTGACTTGAGGATACCTATCTCCTTTGTCCTCTCCATGATAGTAGTGTACATCGCCAGCAGGATGACAAGGAGGCTCACTATCAGAGTTGTAGCAGTCACAGCTCCGATGAATTCCTTCAGGCCGCTCATCGAATTGGCCATTTCGTCGGCGAAATTCTCGAGAAGCTGGCACTTTACGCCCTTCAGCTCCGCTTCTATCCGTTTCGCCGTCGGCTTGACCGCTTCCGGCGACTCGCACCTTACGAAGAAGAGCGAGACCCTGTCCTCCTGGTGAAGCATCGACTGGAGCTCGCTCTTGAGGAGAAATATCCTTGCTCCAATGCCTTCCTTCGAAATGCCGACTATCCCGAACGTCGTTCCGAGCATCTCGATACTGTCTCCGACGGCAAGTCCGGTCGCCTCGGCCATCCTTGAATCGATCAGGACCTCTCCGTCAGCGGCGAGCTGCCTGCCTTCGACGATCTTAAGCTCGCCCCCTATCGTCGAAAACTGGGCCGGATCGATCCCGTAAACGACATAGAACTGTTTCCTGTATGTCGTGGTCCAGGTGACAACCGGGGATACTGCGCTTACACCTTCGACTTCCGCTATCATCTTTCCGTATTTCTCCGGGATAATACCGCTCTTCAGAGCGAAGAAGTTAGTGGCGCCGGCCTGCTGCACGATCATGTCGGCGCCGACATTCTGGATACGCGAGGCGACCTCATTGATAGAGCCCCGAGTCATCCCGACGAGGACAAGCAGGAGTGTGACTCCTATAGCGACGGCAAGGATGCTGATCAGGCTCCTGACCTTCCTCTGAAGAATATTTGCTAATGCTAGTGTCAATGTTCCCTGTCCTCGTCCAGCCTTATCACCTTCGTGCCGATCGGTGCCTCGAACCTGAATGCCTCCGGCCGTATCCCGGCAGGATTAAGCGTAAATTCCCTGATCAACAGGGAGATCTCTCTACCGGAATCGGGCTTGAATATCGTGATTTCAAGGGGATAATGCAAGCCGTCGTACAGCGTATGCTTCGACCTGCGAAGTTCCAGATCCTCTCCGCCGGCGGGATTATAGTACTTTTCCATGACGACCGCGAATATCTTCTTCTCAATCCACAGTCGCCGGCGCAGCCAGCCGTTACGAGTCAACGTGACGATATAGACTCCCGATTCCTCGGTCAATCCCGCGACATCGGCCGGGTCGAAGGATTCGACAAAAAGCGCTCTCGCCAGATCGGCAGCTTCGAGGTCGACCTCTGCCGTATCAGCCGTTTCCGCCCGGTCATAAGGACCGGTATAGACGACCTTCTCGCTGGGGATGTGCAGCCAGAATCCGGTGCCGTCGCTTACAAGCGTGAAGAATGACGGGATCAGGCTCTTGTATCCCTTGAGGTATATCTTTGAGCCGTCAGCCTCCCCACGGGCTCTGAGCGCAACCAGCTTTCCCTGGCACCCCTTCAACTTTTCTCCGGGAGACCTGCGGAATGCCATATCGAGGTCGGCCTTTATGCCACGAATACTGTCGGCCCGGGCGTTGATCCCCTCGACCAGCTCGGCGGCCGTCGCCTCCATCTCGGGCATCATCGAGGTATCGACCAATTCAATGTCGGGCCCGCCGCCGCAGCCGGAACAGACAAGGACCGACAATACGAGGAAGTAAAAGAACCTCATTATTTCAGGGCCTTCTTTATCTTTGCCGCCGTCTCGGGTTTATAGTAGCGGCACGCACCCTTCTTCACGTCCTCACAGACTCCGGCCTTCTCGATGGCAGCCTTGACATCCTTCGGGGACACGCCCCATTTCGTGGCGAGTTTCCCCGTGCTCAACAGCTCGTCAGCCATTATTTCCTCCTCTGTTTCCTGATGTTTTGAAGATCATTCATCACTCGGATGTTTCATCTTTCGCCGCGGTTCCGCCCCATCCCCCTCCAAGCGATTTGTAAAGCCTGACGTAGGTATTGAGGTAGGTCTGTTTCAGCTCGGAGAGCTCCAGCTCGACACTGAACAGGGTCCTCTCCGTATCGAGGACCTCGAGGTAGCTCGTCACTCCCTTGTCATAGCGCTCTGCCGAGAGACGAGCGGCATTCCTCGCTGCTTTGAGCTTCCGTTCGACCGTTTCCATCTGTTCCCTGTATGTCTGAACTCCTATGAGAGCGTCCTCTACCTCTCTGAATGCCTCCAGCACGGTGTTTTCGTACTGCAGAAGAGCCTGCCTCGTCCTCTCCCTCTCGATATCGACCCGCCTGACGTTCTTCCCGAAGTTGAAGAGAGGTCCGACCAGGGTCCCCGAGACGGACCACGCGTTCTCACCAGTCGTGAAGGCGGATAGTTCGTCGCTGGCCAGGCCGAAGATACCTGTAAGGCTGATAGCTGGCAGCCTCATCGCCTGCGCCACCCCTATCCGGGCATTCTGCGCCCGGACAAGGTACTTCGCCTCGAGAATATCCGGCCGCCTCTCGAGAAGCCCGGATCGAAGTC
>CBDUYR010000082.1:0-8517 GCA_965371515.1 uncultured bacterium
GCGTTCTCCTCCAGCCAGGTGATCCGGGATCCGTCCGCCCTGTGCAGGCTGACCTGCGGCGGGGTGTCGTCATTGCTGAAAGTGTCTATATAGATGCTGCTGTCATCCGAGAACTTGATACGGTGGAGTCCATCGCGATCGGTGATCTGCTTTGGATCATCGGCGTTCGAGCCGTCCAGCCTCGCGGCGTAGAGATGTCTCTCGAGAACGGTCTTCTTCGTGCCGATGAAATATACGAGGCCGTTTTCCTCGTCTACTCCGAGAAGCTGTTCGACGCACCAGTCCCCCTCGGTCAGACGGGAGACGAGCTCTCCCTCCGGGGAACAGAAGTACAAGTGAGGAAATCCGTCGCTGGCGCTTTTCCAGACGAACCCGGATCTCTTCTCGAGAACGTGCAGGTCATTGTGCAGCTCGACCCAGGTGTCGCTGAGCTCCTGCCTGATGAGCCGGGTCTCCCCGGTCCGTACGTCCGCTTTCAGCAGGTCGAGGCTCTTCTGGTCGCGCGGCTGGCGTTGGACTATCAGGCTCCCGTCGTCGAACCAGTCGACCCGCGCCAGGTATATGTCCGTTTCTTCCCCGAGATCTATCCAGGTGGTCTCCCCGGCTTCCTTACCGGAGACTTTTACCACTCCCAGGCCGACCAGGACGTTCGGATCGCCCGCCGCGGGATACCGCTGCTCCGTGACATTGAAATCGTCGGCATAGATCTCGTAACGCTTCGCCACCGGCACGGGCGATTCGTCGAAGGTCTCGAAGGCGATGTGTTTCTCGTCTCCCGACCACCAGTAGCCGGTGTAGCGGCGCATCTCCTCCTGCGCGACGAATTCTGCCATCCCATTGGATACGGTCCCGCCGCCGCCTTCTGTGAGTTGGCGCTCTTTGCCGGTAGCGATATCTATGACGAAAAGGTCCTTGTCTCGAATGAACGAGACATAATTGCCCAGGGGAGAGAACTTGGCATCCAGCTCGAACTCGTCAGTTTCCGTCAGGCGCTTCGTCGCCTTCTCCGGCGACTGTGTCAGGTCGTACACATAGATGTCGCCGGCCAGGGGGAAGAGCAGGGCTTTGCCGTCATCCGACCAGCTGTATTCGACTATGCCCCTGTATGCCGAGATGCGCTTTCTCTCGCGGCGCGCCCGTTCCTCCTCGGACAGTTTCACCTCATCCGGCATCAGCACCCGCGAATCAACGAGAAGCCGCGACTCTCCGGCCTCAATATTGTACTCCCAGAGATCGAGCTGCTCGCGGGCTGTCTCCGCACCCTTCAGAAATGTCACCCGCGAACCGTCAGGCGAGATCTTCAGGGCCCGGGGACTCGGGCCGCTGAGGCTCGGATCAGTGAAGATCCGCTCTATTGTAAGTCTTTCGTCTGCATCTTCCGCCGCAACGGAAAATGAGAAGGTCGAGATATAGACCAGGAGAAGCGTCGCACGTAAAAGACGGAAGCATCGCATTGTCTTCCCTTCTTTCTGTTTAGATAAATCGACTATGATCCCTGCGATTATCCGAATGTGAGAGTGGGATTATAATCTCAGGTGCCTTTCCACGGCTCTCCGGGGAGCTGGGAGACGAGCTGCTGCCAGACCATCCGCCACGCTGACTGATGGTCGTACTCCATCCCGGGTCTTATCAGCATCTCCATGTCATGCAAAAAATCTTCGTCGCGCATTTTTTCGGCCATGTTCGCCTCAAACTGTGCCCGGCTTACGCTGGATCCTCCGAACCTCATATATTCCGTGAAACTGGTAAGCAAGTCTTCGATAGAGGCTTCAGGGTGAAGCAGGCCAAGGTACAGGTCGAACAAGTCCCTGCCCTTCTTCCTCTGGTACAGGGCGCGCAACTTGGTGCCTAGGAGTTCGGACAGTTGATAAGTAGTCAATCGTGCGCTGCCCGAGAACCAGGGATTGTCTACCGTGAGGTCTGGTTCGACCAGTCCGTGGACATTGAAGTGCTCCCGCGTGTTGATCTCGACCTTGAGCCTCGCCCGGATCACCGGCTCAAAGGATGTTTCGAACCGGTATTTCATAGTGAACTGATTCTCTCTACTTGACGTGCTCGGATGACCTAGCCAACTGTCCAGCACGTCGTGTATTGCTCTGGAGATCTCTCCGATAGGGCCTGGTATCCTCTGGACCAGGTCGATATCCTCGGAATAGCGCGCGGGAGGATCAAGATACAGCTTGTTCAGCGCTGTTCCTCCTCTGAACACCAGATTCTCCGAGAGAAGGGGATGGCTGTACAACTCGACCAGCGCCCTGCTGATCACCAGATCCTGTTCTACCTGGGCGTCGTCCGGCCATGGCGCGATCCTTCGCCAGGCGGTGATATTTGCGCGTGGGATCAAAGATCGGGCTCCAGGCTCTCGTTGAGGATGACTCTCCAGCGAGGATCGACTTCCCGGCCGTCTGCTGGCTTGTCTGTACTGAGGCGGACAACCGACGTCCTTTGGCCAGACAGCCAGTTCGCGAGGGGTGATGTCAGATTCCGCTGCAGGAACAGCTCCATCAGATACCCCAGGCGCTGAGCATCTGACAGCCGTCCAAGCTCAGCCGCATCGACGAGCTTTATCGGATCGATTTGCTCGGAAAGTTCGAGCAGGACCGTCACGACGTTGTTCCAGCCGCCGGATGCCTTTGGAAACCTTATCAGGTCCAATGCTGTCGCCTCAGGCGTGGATATCGTCATAGTGCCTGTTTCCGTCTGGATCCGCTGTGTCGGGGAACGGCCGACGGCGCGACTTCTACGGATCTGGATAACAGTCCTTCCGGCTTTCATGGTGGCGCTCACCCTGTTCGTCAGGACCTGAAAGATCATCGGTTTCTGATGGGAGGCGCCGTGAAGCGCCGCTGCGGTCAGAAGGCCGACATAATATTTGCACTGACAGAATCGCATCAGATCATCTATGAACCAGGAAGCTGGAGGAGATCCCGCTTCACGATACTCCGGAGGAACGAAAACGTAGAAACCACGTCGGGGTGAGACGATCAGGTTTTTCTTCTTTAAACGCCGCAGAGCGGACTGCACAGCCACGAACGATGTTCCAGAAACCTGTTCTGTCTCTTTACGCGTGAAGGTGTATCGACCCTCCGCCGGAAGGCTGTTGACCCAGTTCAAAATGTGTGATCTGGCATCCATGTTTCAAATCCTTGCAGCAAAGTTAGCACAAAATGCTAACTTTGTGAACACTATTTGTGCGTGCGGCCAGATTAATGGAGGATGATGCTCATCCCGTCCTCAATTACCCTGAATCCCGTGTATCCCGGTGGGGGAGGGGTGTATTCGCAACGTTTGTCCCCGGGGGACACTGCTGAGAGGCCCAGGATCTTGCCTTTGCCGTCCTCTCTAACTGTCCATTCGGACACATTTCCCGCGAGATCCCATACGGGGGGTACTCCTGTCTCCCCTCCTGCCGGCGGAAAAGAACCGCACTCCTTGAGCAGCAGGCCATGCTCTTCGAGCTCAGCGATCTTGACCATTACGTAAGGGACCTCATCAGGAGTAAGCGCATACCCGGCCTACCAGTCGAGGTTGTTTTCATTGGAGGCGTTGCCGGAAGCGGCACTTATCAGCTTCTCCATCTCGCTTTCTTTCGGCAATCTGTACTTCCGCCCGGTCATTCCCGAAAGCCACTTGCAGTAATCCGCCGCCGCCTTGAAGGTAATCCCCGATGCCGGCCAGTTCTCCGTCCCCTCGGGGATCTCGTATGACTTATCGAAGGCCGCGTACTGGGCCCTCGTGACCTCAAATCGCCCGATCTGCACCTCGGCGAGACCTGCTAACTCCGTGGTCTCGGGAACAAGGACGCCATCATCCAGGTTGCCCAGCCGGTGTCCTGAGCGAGCCGCCTCCGCCTTCCTCAGCCCGTACGCCAGCGGCGACGTCTCGTCGAACGCCTCGTTGAACTCCTTCTCCTCACCGAGCAGGTAACGGTCTATCCAGGCGAGCTCCTCTGTCATCTTCCTCTTCCTGTGCGAGAGCTTGACCGGGCCGTGCCCCGCGCCGGGGAAGAGGATGAACCTCACCGGCGCCACCCCCGCCTGCTGCATCGCCCTGAAGTGTTCCCATCCCTGCTCGGTGGGGACGTTCGTGTCCCTCGTGCCGAACATGATCAGGGTGGGGGTCTTCATCGTGTGTATCCTGAACAGGGGGGACTTCTCTATGTAGACGTCCGGTATCTCCGGCAGGCGCATCAGGCGGACATGCAGCAGGGGGCGGGGCCTTTGGGCCCTGCCCCCTGTAGCCATTCAGGAGCGGTTACTCCTTCAGATGACTGCGCATGAACCTTGTGACCGTCTCGTCCGGCACCAGTACCCGCGAATCGACTAGCAGCCGCGACTCTCCGGCCTCGATATTGTACTCCCGGATTTCCAGCTTCGCTCCTGGAAGCATGCTCCAGCAACATCCTTCGTCCGAAAGCGTATATATAGTCAGGCTTCGTGAAGACCTGAGCTCATTTACCTGGGGGGATCATGTTCAACCAACTCGTGCCGCGCCAGGCTGATAACAGTTACGAGGGTCGTAAACTTGCGCTGTGGATTTTCGCCCTCGTCTTGCTGGTGCTGGCAGCCATGAGCGTAAACTCCATCTTCAATGGCCACTACGTCGCAAAGGATATCGATGGGTTGCCGCTCGACACCTATACGCCCGCAGGAGTGCAAGCCGTCGTATTGCTTTTCGCAATATGGGGCGGTGCGCAGCTCATTATTGTCATGCTCGGCATCATTACGATGCTTCGGTATCGCGCCCTGGTGCCATTGATGTTTTTGGCGCTGCTGTTTCAGCGACTGCTCATGCGGGTGATTCACTATTACCTGCCCATTGCCAAGCCTGAGGGAGTTTCCATCTCGTGGTTCATCGTTCTCTTGATGTCGCTGATGGCCCTGGGATTCATTCTTTCGATATGGCGACGCCGCGCCAGGGCAGCCAGCAGCTGAAGCTCACGATGAGATGCGGGATATCGGGGTTCAGAGCCGCGGACGAATGTTAAGCCACTGAAAACAGGTCAGATACAGACAGATGCGTCCAATGTGCAGTTGAGTTGCAGAATGGACGAATCAAGGTTGACCCGTGGCTGAAATTCGTCTAATATGCAATAGATCTGCATATTGGACGATTGGAGATTTCATGTACGTCCGAAGAACATTGGAGCAACAGTTTCTCAAGGCCTCCAACCATTTTCCCGTTATGCTGGTGACTGGTGCCCGCCAGGTCGGCAAAACAACCTTTCTTCGGGAGCTTGGCAAGGAGGGGCGAGCGTACGCGAACCTGGACGATCCGAGAGTTCTCGAGTTGGCTCGCAGCGACCCGGCCCTTTTCATGCAGCGCTACCCGGGTCCCGTGATCATTGATGAGATTCAATATGCCCCTGAGTTGCTGCCCTATATAAAAATGACCGTAGACGAGGAAAAGGTTCCCGGTAGGTTCTGGCTGACGGGCTCGCAGCAGTTTCATTTGATGAAAGAGGTCTCGGAATCCCTGGCTGGTCGGGTGGCTATCATGAGGATGTTAGGCCTGTCACGTCGCGAACGGGACAGTGTCTCGATTTCAACAGACCCATTCCTGCCTACACCCTCGATTCTTGAGCCACGTCTGGAGTCCATGTCTTCACTGACTCTGCCGGATCTCTACGCGCTGATTTGGCGAGGTGCGTATCCAGCCCTGGCGATTGATCGGGACATGGACCGTGATCTGTATTACAGCTCATATGTCCAGACGTATCTGCAGCGCGATGTTCGGGACTTGGCCAGGGTTGGCGATGAGGCGTCCTTTCTACGTTTCGTCAGGGCATGCGCCGCGAGAACAGCGCAGATCCTCAATTTCGCTGATTTGGCGCGGGATGCCAATGTTGCACCCAACACGGCGAAAAGCTGGCTGTCCATCCTGGAGACATCGGGCATCATTTTTCTGCTCGAACCCTACCACACGAACGTGACAAAACGTCTGATAAAGACACCGAAGTTGTATTTTCTGGACACGGGGCTCTGTTCCTGGCTGACCGAGTGGGCGAGTCCGGAAAGCCTGGAAGCCGGCACTGCGGCTGGGGCCATGTTGGAGACCTGGATTTTAGTGGAGCTGCTGAAGACATGGTGGCACAACGGAAAACGCGCGCCGTTCTACTATTATCGCGACAAGGACAAGAAGGAGATCGATCTCCTGATTCTACAGGATGATGTCCTCCATCCGCTTGAGTTCAAGAAAACGGCCTCCCCTGACCGGAGGTCTGCGGGACACTTCGCCGTTCTCAAAAAATTGGGTCGACCAGTAGGGCCGGGCGGAGTGATTTGTCTCTCGCAATCTTCGTTGCCCCTGGCTGAGGATGTAGTGAGCATTCCGGTGGGTGCAATCTGATGGGAATGATGATAAGATATCGTGCTGTCCCTTCCATTAACGTCATCCGGCCCGAAAAACATGCCTCCGATGGACCGGTTGAGCATGGCAACGGTCTGTCCAGGCGAGCTCCTCGCTGATCTTCCTCTTCCTGTGCGAGAGCTTGACCGGGCCGTGCCCCGCGCCGGGGAAGAGGATGAACCTCACCGGCGCCACCCCCGCCTGCTGCGGTCAGGAGCGGGAGACACCTTGCAGGGTTGACAAGAATCCGCAAGCCCTGCTCTCAGAACTTCTCGTCGTATTTCGTCCAGAGCAGATCGCCGAGCTCCCATGCCTTATTCACAACCCGTTCCCCCTGCTCGGTCGTGTAGCGGGTGAGCGCCTTACGCCTTTTTTTCTGATTCCCTATCTTCAGGACCTTCTCCTCGAACTTCCCCTGATTCGCGAAGAGCTCCGCCTGTATCGGGTCGAGGGCGTCTCTTACATCGTAGCGCATCTCTCCCCAGCGCTGGGCGGCCAGGGTGCCGAGTCTGTTGAAGGCCCACCAGGCGGACTCGCGGGTATACCCATCGGTGCGCCCCGGCGTCTTGTACGACTCGGGCAGATCGGTCACCCCGCAGTAGATCGGGATGTACACGGAGGTGGCCACGTTATCCTGGGCCAGCCAGGCGACGCCGCCTATCTCGTCGGGGAGCCAGCTACGCAGCTGAATGAGCGTTGCGTACATGGTGTACCAGCGGGCGATTGTCCGCTCGCCCAGGAATCTGATCCTCCCCGAGTCGGGGACGCTGTACCATCCGCCCCGTACGTTGTCGATCTCGAGCTGGTCGTACGGCATGAACGGATTGGCCATGGGGGAGACGATGGTTTCCCCGTTCTTGTCAGTTGTCGTTATCGTCCTGGTCATGTCGTACGGGGTGCCCTCGTAGTAGTCCTGAAAGACCCGGACAAGGTCCTGCAGTGATACTGGCTTGTCCGGCTTCACTGAGAAGGGATAGTTCTCCGATGTGGGGCTGAGCTCGAGGGAGGGGGCGAGCAGATCGAAGACCCGCCACTCCCGCCGGCGTGCCGCCACCGATCCTCGGCTCTCCGGCACGTAGGCGTAGCAGAACTCGAAGACCTCCCCTTCCTTCCACCAGCCGTTTTCTCTGGCCACCTCGTAGATGTTATCCGAGGCCATGAAGTGATCGGGGTCATCCAGGTCGATCTGTCGTATCGTGCTGGCGTTGGCGTTTACTGCTATATGGTCGTCGGGGACCCGTTGGGCGACCCATACCGAGCCGACCTTGCCTTTGCCCGGGCCGACGATCTCGAGGTGCCACACCTCGTTTTTGTCCGCAATGGTCAGGCACTCCCCACTGTCGTTCCATCCGTATTCCGCGGTCAGCTCGCCGGCGATCCGTATCGCCTCCCGGGCGGTCGTTGCCCTCTGGAGCATCAGCATGCACAGGCGCTGGCAGTCTATCAGGCCCTCTTTGGACTTCAGCTCATCCCGCCCGCCGAAAGTCGACTCGCCAATGGCAAGCTGCTTCTCATTGATGCTTGGGTAGGCCGTGTTGAGGTACCCAAAGGTGCTTTCGATCTGGGGGATGGTTCCTATCGGCACGTGCTTGTAGGCGGGCATCGCCAGCGTGGTGTCCTGCTCGCGCCCGTACATCGTGACCTGGTCGCCCTTCCGGTAGCGGGCAGCCGGCATGATGTCCATCCAGGAGCGAGTGCGGTGGCTGTCGTCGGTGTGGGAGGTGATTACCGATCCGTCGACCGTTGCGCCCTTTCCGGCTGTTATGGTCGTGCAGCCCTCAGGGACTCCACCCTCCCAGTCCCCTTTGTCTTTTGATGAGACAGCCGCAGTGGCGATCAGGCAAATGATCAGTATCAGTGTGATTCTACGCATCGGTGCTCTTCCTTTGTTTTGGGTTCTGTCGGGGTCGTGCGCATTGGCATCGTGCGAGTCGCGTACCGAAAGAACCGATTCAGATGGTCATTATATAGGCAACCGGGCTGGCTTTCACGCGAAATCTCGGGAGGTGAGAACAGGATCCTCTTAAAAATACCTCATCACTATTCGCAGCTAGACCTTCTTGTCAACGAGGCTAAATCGTCATGACGCATCGTCGATGAAAGACCTGTAGAAACCGAGGCCCATATTGAAGAACGGGCGCATGACACATTCGGGAGAGCCGATCTGGA
>CBDUYR010000083.1:0-8499 GCA_965371515.1 uncultured bacterium
CCAAGCTACGGGGCTCCTGACTCTTGCCCCGGTGGGACTGACTCCCACTGAACACGCCAGCCTTCGCTGGACGCACTGCCTCCCATTTATTCCGTCCGCGTTGCAGTACATGCAGTTACCGGAATTTAAGTGACCTCCACTTTAAACAGCTATTCTACTAATATTATCATGATCTCTGGTGGGCAATACGGATGTTGAGGGTGTGGTGTCCAGGGTGTTAACTCACTCCAGCGATGCTATATCACAGATATATCAGGCTCTACAACACTAGCCCAGATATCTGAGCTGCCTAACCACTGGGGTCCCTCCAGCGCTCGATTGGGTTGGATCGCGTCGCTCGGGGATGTGCTGGAATCCGTATTTAATGGCAAAGTGGAACGTCGGGTTCTGCTGGGATGGAATTAATGGGAGGCACGCCATCGGAAACATGGTTTTCGGGTCGGATGACATTAATGGAAGGGACAGCTATTGGAATCACTTCATTCACTGGAATCATTCTGTCCAGATTTGCTGTAGCTTGCACTATTTCCCGTTTCTCCCCTCATCCAACCTATATAATCCACATTTTTAACAATCTCCCGGTTCTAATAAGCCAGAAGAACCAATGATCATTACTCGGATGCAATTAATGGAATGGACAGGAATTTTCAGGAGGGACAGCCTCCACAGTTCTCTGGACAATCTCACACCAGAAGAGTATGCTTTTTAACATGAAGCAAGGGGGGGCTCTCAAATAAAAAAATATAACCCTGCAAACTGTCTGGAAAACCGGGGTTCAGAGCCGAATATCCGATTTCGCGTACAAACTGAAATCGCTCGCTCAATCAAGTCTCGAATGAAAGGATCGCTCACATGCGCACCTTAATCGTCTTGACGGCTCTTCTCATCCTCGCTTGTCCGAACTCAGCTCGTGGTCAAGCGATCGCTGGAGACATTGAGGGCGGGATCTTCGATCAGCATACGGGCGACGCCATCGCCTTAGTCACTATCACAGTTTCTGGGGATAACTTGCAGATCCCTCGCAGTTCGTTATCTATGAGCGACGGTTACTTTCGAATCAAGGGCATACCGGTTGGCATCTATACAGTCACGCTCCAGCATATCAGCTACCAGACCATGAGCTACGACGACGTCGTCATCAGGCTCGGCAGGACGACCTCTCTCGGAAAAACAGAGCTCACGATAACAACCTTCGAAGTGGACACGATCATCGTCAGCACGCAGAGGCCGGTTCTTGATTTCTCAACGACCGAGTCCGGAAACAACCTCAGTTCGGAGGTCCTGAACCAACTGCCCACACCCCGCGATTATCGCGAGGTCCTCGCCTTTCTGCCACACGCCAACACCAGCTTCCTCGGGGACCCCACAAACGTGGCCGGCGGTACCGGCACCGAGAACCAGTATTTCATAGAAGGTGTCAACGTAACGGACCCGTTCCTGGCCAACGGCGGGACCAGGCTTCCCCAGAACTTCGTGCGAGAGGTCCAGGTCAAGAACGGCGGCTACGAGGCCGAACATGGCAGCGCCACGGGTGGAATCATTAATGTCATCACACACTCCGGCAGCAATGAATTCAATGGACAGGTGTTTGGCTTTCTGACCAACAACAACGTCTCGTCGGACTCGCGGCGGGGCATTGGCGAGTTCAACCAGGACGCTTTCGCCCGCTATGATCTCGGACTCACCCTCGGAGGGGCCGTCGCCCGTGACAAACTCTGGTACTTCGTAGCCTACAACCCGACCTTCGAGTTCGAGAGTGTCCAGATTCCCGGGCTTTCCTTCTACGACGACAAGACCATCTCGCATCTCTTCGCGGGGAAGTTGAGCTGGAGCGCCGATGCAAGCACAAGTATCGATCTTGTGGTTTTTGGCGACCCGACTCATCAGGACAAGGTCGGGGGCAGTTTCATGATTGCGCCGGAGGTGACCCAGCTCAATGCGGATCCTCTGCTGGTTGACAAAACCATCGGGGCAATCACGGCGAGTCTGAGTGGCCGCCGGCTGTTTGGCGAGAGAGCGATCGTCGAGTTTTCGGTTTCCCGTGTGGAAGCAGACAACAAGGAGCAACCCGCCACGGAGATCGGCCGGACGGATGTGACATATGTCAATCTCTATAACAGCGAATTGTCCGGTGGCATGCAAATGAGGTTCGACCACCACACCGTCCGCTGGGCAACAAATGTGTCCACGACGGTCTTTGCCGGCGGTCATGAGCTCAAGGTGGGGGCTGCCTATGAGAACATCGCTTTGGACGAGGAATGGATCGTTCAGACACCGGATGGCAGAACCGGCTTTCTGGTCAGAGATGCTGTCGATTTATGGCACACGATTACGCTTCTGAATGATTTCGAGATATCACACAGGCTCCCCTCTGTTTACTTACAGGACTCCTGGCGGGCCACCGATCGGTTGAGGGTGAACGCCGGCATACGCTGGGATGGTATCTACATCGTCAATCCAGAGGGTGAGGTTGTGCAATCGATCGACGACGGCTTTCAACCGCGTGCGGGCTTCACCTATCGGCTCGACGAGGGTGGAAGACAGAAGGTCTATGGATCCTATGGGCGTTTCTACGAGCAGATTCCCACGGTCGTCTCGGGCTGGTTTTTTGGTGAGTTCTACCAGACTTCAGAATACTACGACCAGAACCCTCTGCCCGATTTTACGGCGACCCCTCTCTTCGGTTTCGTGTTCGACAATTCGGTCATCCATTCGGACAACCTCAAGGGTCAGTATCTGGATGAATTTACCCTGGGCTACGAACGAGAGGTTGGCACTGCCTGGAAGGCCGGTGTTCGCGGAATCTATCGCAACCTGGGCGAGGTCATCGAAAACACGATCCTGCCCGGCTGGGCAGGAATGGTGCTCGGAAATCCCGGGCGAGGCCGCCTGGATCATTTGGACGACCCCGTTCGGCGCTACACAGCTATGGAATTTTCGCTCGAGAACAACTTCGGACGCAAACTCAACATGGCGGCGTCGTATGTGCTGTCCAAGACGTACGGAAACTTCCCGGGCGTCTTTGACAGCGACGGGCGCAATCCACACGCACACGTCTCGACTCAGTACTGGACTGCTGACCAGAGCTCGAAGGGGTTGCTTCCGAACGATCGTACCCATGTGTTCAAGATGTACGGCAGCTATGTCTTCGACCTCGGCATGACGGTGGGCGGATTCTTCACCTGGCAGAGTGGAACACCACTTTCAGAATACGGTGGGACATGGGCCGGGCCGAACGCCTTCAGCCATCTCGTTCCGCGCGGAACCGCCGGCCGAACCCCGGCGATCTGGGATGCAAGTCTCCGGTTCTCGTACGATCTCTCGAGGCTGACCGGAGGAATCGGGCGCACCCGTTCTCGATTGCTGTTCGATGTATTCCATCTGTTCGGGCAAAAAGAAAAAGTGGACATCGATCAAGTCCGCTACTTCGGACCTACCGTCGATCCGGAAAACCAGGTTGGCCCGAACCCGAACTTCGGCGCGGTGAGGGCATACCAGCCCCCCATGACGATCCGGTTCGGAATCGAGTTCTCGTTTTAGCCCGATGGTGGGGCGGGTTCTCGAAGACTGCCGCGTCGAAGAAAAGACCGGCGCGGGCGGTATGGGCGACGTACTCCGCGCTGAGCTAGATCATGGGGGCCTTGTCCGGGAGTCCTATGCGCTCCACGAGATCGTCCCAGCGCGGGTCCGAACGTAGTTGCGAGAACATATCCGCGAGTGAGAACAGGTAACCGCAGCGCAACTCGTAGGCCCGCTCCAGGTATTCGAACGCCTCGTCGACGTTGCCCATGGTGGCGTAGAGTTCCGCCAGGATGACCGGCGACACATAGCGCTCCTCCGCTAGTGCGGTGATCTCGTCAAAGACGTCCATGGCGTCCGCGTGCCGGCCGGTCGTCTCGTAGGCGGCACACAGGAAAGATAGCATGTCCGGGTGCCTGTGCTCGGTCAGTTCCACGCAGCGCTCGAACCCGGTCACGGCTTCTTCCTCCCGGCCTTCGATCAACTCGATAAACGACTTCGCAAGGATTCCCTGAGCCTGCAATACAGGTTCGGGGTGCAGGTCCAGCAACTGTTGACATTCCTCGTAGACCTTGGCGTAATCCCCGATTTCGAAATGCGTCCAGACCAGGTGCACCCGGCAGAAGGGATTGAGCGGGTCGGTCTGGAGCGCGAGTTCGAGCTGATCGAGGGCCTCGGCGAAGCGGCGGCTGCCACCGAGCCTGCGAAGCAGGACCGCGTAAAAGATTCTGGCGTCGACGAAGCTGGGGTTGAGCTCGATGGCACGCTTGAGCTCTCGCTCGCCGAGCTCGATGTCCCAGTCGAACACCATACTCACCGTTGCCAGCGCCGTGTGGGCTTCGGCCAGCGACTCATCGAGCTCCAGGGCTCTGTTCGCTGCCTCCCGGGCCTTGCCGATCACCTCGTCGGGCGAGCGCCACCCACCACCCACCATTGCCGAGTACATGTAGGCGGTGGCGAGACCGGCGTAGGCCTGAGCGTAGTCCGGATCGTGCTCCAGGGCCTGTTTGATATAGAGAATTCCCTTTTCGACGGCGTCCTGTGACCACCTGTTGACGAAGGACTTTCCGATCAGGTAGGCCTCGTGGGCCTCGGGATCGACCGGGCGGGTACGGATCATCCTCTCGCTCTCGTCCGAGGTAAGGGCGATATCTATCTCTCCCGTGATCGCCTGTGCCACCTCGCTGTATATAGAAAACACATCCTCTATCTTCCTGTCGTACTCATCTGTCCAGAGCCTCTGCTCGGAATCTACCCGTATCAGGTTGATCACGATCTTCAATCTCTCACCGCTCCGCATGACCGACGCTTCGACGATCGCGTCTACGTCGAGTTCCTTCCCGATCTGTGGGAGTGTCTTGGTCGTTCCCTTGAACTGCATGACAGATGTACGGGAAGTGACCTTAAGCGACCTGACCTGGCCGAGCTGCGAGATCAACGCCTCGGTCATCCCGTCCGAGAAATATTCCTGGTCGGGGTCCCCCGAAAGGTTCATGAAAGGAAGAACGGCCACCGATTCTATCTTTGACGGCCCCGATCCAATGAGCTGAATAAGGAAGACTGCTGACACGGCGACAGCGGCCACAATTGCCGCCACCGCGATACGCTTTCTTACCTTCGTCCTCTTGAGCGCCGCGAACCGCCCCTGTTTCATCCCCAGCGTCTGCCTGTCACGGATCTCCTCGAGACCGGAGAGAAATTCGTCCGCCGACTGCATACGCTTGTCAGGATCCTTCGAAAGGGCTTTCTCGAGGATCCTCTCCAGCTCGACCGTCGCGTCTTTCCGCACCTCAGTCAGGGGCTCAGGTTCCTCGTTCATGATCGAGTACATAACCGCGGCGTCCATCTCACCTCTGAACGGAGCCTGTCCGGCAAGCATCTCGTACAGCACGACCGCGAGAGCCCATATGTCTGATGAGGCGTCGGTCTCCGCTCCCGTGACCTGCTCGGGAGACATGTAGGCCATGGTGCCGAGGATCGTCCCCGCCTGGGTAAGTCTTGTCTGAGAGGCGAGTTTAGCCAGGCCGAAATCAACGATCTTGACCTGTTCATCTCCGGTAATCAGTATATTGCCCGGTTTGATGTCACGGTGGACAATTCCCGCGGCGTGAGCCTTGGACAGGCCTCGTGCAGTCTGTGTGGCGATGTCGAGGGCCTCGATGATATCCATCTGACCCGACTCGATCCTGTCTGAGAGACTCTCTCCCTCGATAAAGGCCATCACGATGAATGTGTGGCCCTCGGCTTCCTCGATCCCGTAAACAGTAGAAATATTGGGATGGTCCAGTGCCGCTGTGGCTCTGGCCTCATGAAGCATACGTTTCTTGTGTTCCTCGTCCGTGACTACGTGCGGCGCGAGAAACTTCAGCGCTACGATGCGCTGGAGGGTCAGGTCCTCGGCCTTGTAGACCACGCCCATGCCGCCCCGGCCGAGCTCGGAGACGATCTTGTAGTGGGATATGGTTTTTCCGATCATCATGCGAGGATTCTAGCATCAAACGGTAATGCTCGTCAAAAACATCCTGATTGCTAAGCCTTTCAATATGACCATAGTCAGTAAAAAACGGTCCAGTTTCCATGAAGTAAATTAGATAAATAACTGATACCCATTGAGTGCCCCCACCATATTCTGCTGTATAATCCCCTGCTCAATTATCCCATAAAACCGCATGTTATTTGGTAGAAACCGGTTGGTGGGACATGATTCGCTCTTGTGACCCCCTGCCTGAAAGGCAGAGCATCCTGGAATCCGGGACCGATCCTACTTGCACGAAACGAACCGGACGATCTTCTTCGAGCGTTCAATGACTTCCGCGAGGAGCTTGATCGTGCGACCGATATCTTCCTCTGTGGTGTCGTGACCGAGAGAGAATCGCAGGGCGCAGTGTACCTGCTCTTCGGTGAGGCCCATCGCGAGGAGAGCGTGGGACGGCTCAGGGGAGCCGGAGTGGCAGGCCGAGCCGGAAGAGAAGCATGTGCCGCGCCGGTCCATCTCGAGGACGAGCGATTCACCGCGCAGCTCCGGCAGGGTCATGTTTAGGGTGTTGGGGAGCCTGAGGGTCCTGTGGCCGTTGAGCCGGGCATCATTGACGATCTTCAGAATGCCGTCTTCGAGGCAGTCGCGAAGTCTCTTCACCAGTTTCATGCTCTCGAGGTAACGGAGAACGTTATCCATCGCCTTCCCGAAGCCGGCGATCTCGACGATGTTCTCAGTTCCCGAACGGATGCCTCCCTCCTGCCCTCCGCCATGGATGAGGTTCTCTATCTGAATCCCCTTGCGGATGTACAGGGCGCCGACGCCCTTCGGGCCGTGGAGCTTGTGTGCGGAGATCGTCAGCAGATCGACGCCGAGATCCTCGACATCCACAGGGATCTTTCCAATGGCCTGGACGGCGTCTGTGTGGAAGATCACCTCTCGCGCTGCGCGCGCGAGCTCCTTTATTGGTTGGACCGTCCCCGTCTCGTTATTAGCAAGCATGATCGTAACGAGACAAGTGCGATCGGTAATCGCGTTCTCAAGATCCTTCGGACTGATCAGTCCGGTTTCATCAACGCCGAGATACGTCACCTCGAATCCGTAATCCTCGAGCCATCTGCATGCATTGAGGACGGCCGGATGTTCGATCGATGACGTGATGATGTGGTTCTTCCTGTCACGATTGGCGAAGGCGATTCCCTTGATCGCGAGGTTGTTCGCCTCTGACCCGCTGCCGGTGAAGACGATCCTCTTCGCCGTGCAGTTTATCTGCCTCGCAACCCGGCGGCGGGCTTCGTCGATGATCTTCCTCGATTTTCTGCCTTCGCGGTGGATGCTCGACGGGTTGCCGTACGAGGTCATCACCTCCTGCATGTACTCGATGACGTCGGGGGCGATCGCGGTGGTGGCATTGTTGTCGAGGTAGATCGTCTCTGCCGGTGTGTTGTCCTCAGCGGCTGTTATCTCATCACCCTCCATCTCACCTGTACCGAGAACGAGGCGCTCGCCGGCGTCTTCCTCTTTCAGCACCTCGCAGAGGAGCGACTTGTAGACGGGGAACCCCGATATCGGGTCGTAGTTGTCGAGGTCGGTCAGGTCGTTGATGTTGACGCTGCGCCAGGCCTCGGGACCGACAGGACTGCCGCAGGCGTGATTGGCGTCGATCGCTCCCTTAATGATGCCGTCGGTGACGATCGCGCGCATCGAGACCTCGCCGCGCTGCGTCCTGATGACAACCTTCTCGCCGTTCTCGATACCTCTTTCCCCGGCATCCTCGTCGTTTATCATCACTGTCGGCTCGGGGCGCTCTTTGTTGAGCCCTTCAATCCCGTGATGCTGCGTGTGAAAGCTCGTGCGCACGCGGCCGCCCGAGTTGAAGACGAGGGGAAAGTCTTTCAGCATTTCGGGCTGAGCCAGGGGCCCCTCCTTCGGCTCCGTGTATTTCGGGAGCGGCTCGTACCCGTACTCCTCGAGGACCGAGGACGCTATCTCGAACTTTCCCGACGGGGTGTCGAAACCGGGCTTGCCGTCTTTGCGCAGCAGTCCCTTCTCCCACTTCCGGTACTGGATCATCCCGGTCTTTATCGACACCGTGCCGCCAGCCTCCCTCACATCCTCGAGGGTAAAGGGTGACCCCTTCAGGACGTGCCGCAGCATCTCGTCCTCGGTCTGCGGGTAGAGATGACCGTAGCCGAGCCTTTCGGCCAGCTCACCGATGATGAAGAAGTCGCTTCTCGCCTCGCCGAGTGGCTCGATCACCCTGTCGCGTATGCGGAATGTCCCGCTGTATGTCATGTACGAGACGTTCTCATAGTATGTCGTCGCGGGAAGGACGATGTCGGCGTATGCCGAGTCTACGGTCAGCTGGCGATCGATCGTGACGAGGAAATCGAGGGCGCCGAGCGTCTTCTTCCAGACTTCGGGGTTGGGCCACGAGGTGATGATCGAGCTGCCGAGTATTATCATCGATCTTATTTTGTACGGGTTGCCGTTCAGCACAGACT
>CBDUYR010000084.1:0-8369 GCA_965371515.1 uncultured bacterium
GGAGCGAACCCCTTCGATCCTGTCGGGATGCACGAGTTCGGCTATGGGAGATACCCTAATGTACTGACGAGCCTGCAGTTCGAGCGGATCCTCGCTGCTTCAGGGCCGTTTGAGGGGCATCTTCAGAGGCCGTCGGACGGGAAGGAACCCGTAAAGATCGCCTGGCTGCAGTGTGTCGGTTCTCGTACGCAGGATTCTCACATGCCGTATTGTTCGTCTGTCTGCTGCATGTATGCGATGAAAGAGGCGATTATTGCAAAGGAGCATGTCGATACAGTCGAGCCGACGATATTTTTCATGGATATGAGAGCTCATGGAAAAGACTTCGACAAGTATTACGATAGAGCGAAGGATACAGGCGTCAGATTCGTCCGAGGAAGGGTTGGCAAGATCAGGGAGGTGATCGATAGCGGAAACCTCATTCTGAATTATACTGCCGAGAACGGAGATGTCCATCAGGAGGAATTCGACCTTGTCGTGCTCTCGGTGGGCTTAACGCCTCGCGAGAACACAACTGATCTATCCGACAAGCTCGGAGTGCGTCTCAACACCTGGAATTTTATAGACAGCGATGGCACCATGCCGATTCAGTCGACCAGGCCAGGTGTCTTCGTTTGCGGCCCCGCAGTGCAACCGAAGGATATTCCTGAGACGGTCATCCAGGCTTCGGGAGCGGTCGCAGGAGCGGCGGAGCTTCTATCTACGGCACGCGGTACCGAGATCACAATAAAGGAATACCCTGCGGAGAAAAACGTCAGTGGACAGAAACCGAGGATCGGAGTCTTTGTCTGTCACTGCGGGATCAATATCGGAAGTATAGTGAACGTGCCGGAAGTCGTGGAATTTGTAAAATCACTTCCAAACGTCGTCTATGCTGGTGAGAATCTCTTCACCTGTTCGCAGGACACACAGGAGAAGATGAAAGAAATCATAGAGGAATATAAATTAAACAGGGTCGTGGTCTCATCCTGTTCCCCGAGCACGCATGAGGCGCTATTCCAGGAGACAATGAAAGAGACGGGCCTGAATCCATATCTGTTCGATATGGCGAATATCAGGAACCAATGCAGCTGGGTCCACAGGGACGACCATGCGAAAGCCACTGAGAAAGCGAAGATACTTACGAGAATCGCGATCGGCAAGGCTCGGCTTCTCGAACCGCTCTATACTCTTTCTCTGGATGTAATGCAGACAGCCCTTGTGATAGGGGGAGGTCTCGCGGGAATAACGGCAGCCCTGTCGATCGCCGACCAGGGATTTGAAGTCGCGCTTGTCGAGAGGGAAAACAAGCTTGGTGGGAATCTCAACCGCTTGAGGACAAGGCCGAATGGTGAGAAAGTTGACGAGTTTCTTGAAGGCCTTATAGCCAGAGTCAATGACAATCCGAAAGTGAATGCATTCATCGATTCGGAGATTCTGGCGATAGACGGGTATGTCGGAAACTACGTAACATCGATCAAGTCAAAAGTTTCGGGAGAAATTGTGGATTACGAGCATGGGGTTATAGTGATCACGACCGGGGCTAATGAATCGAAGCCGAAGGAATATCATTACGAAGACAAGAATGTTCTCTCGCAACTTGATTTCGAGGATTTTCTCGAAGTTGAGCAGAAGGCTTCGAACAAGCTGAAAAATGTGGTTATGATCCAGTGTGTAGGCTCGCGCGATGAAGAACATCCGTACTGCTCGAGAGTTTGCTGCACCCAGGCGGTCAAAAACTCGATCCGGCTGAAGAAACTCAACCCGAAAATGAACGTCTACATCCTCTACCGCGACGTGCGTACTTACGGGTTCAACGAGATTTATTACCAGGAGGCAAGGGCGCTGGGCGTTGTGTTCATCAGGTTCGAGGACGACGCGAAGCCCGTGGTCGAGTATGTAGGAGAAGGCGGAGAGAAGCATCTCTCGGTCAGGGTCAAGGACCATATACTGGATATCGAGCTAGAGATCAGGCCAGACCGTATTGTCCTGGCTCCTGCGATAGTGCCTCAGGAGGATTCGATCGATCTCTCGCAGATGCTCAAGATCCCACTGAATGCGGAGAACTTTTTCATGGAAGCCCACGTGAAACTCAGGCCGGTGGATTTCTCCGCCGAGGGCCTGTTTCTGGCAGGACTGGCCCACTCGCCGAAGATGATCGACGAGACGATCTCCCAGGCAAAGGCCGCTGCGGCAAAGGCATGCTCCATAATCAGCTCGCCGGAGTATGTCTCTGTTGCTAACATAGCGTCGCTCGACGAGGACATGTGCGCCGGCTGCGGAATGTGCGTTTCGGTCTGCCCTTACGGAGCTCCCGAGCTCGTCTGGATGAATGGGCGCCAGGTCTGCCATATCAACTCGGCGCTCTGCAAAGGATGCGGCAGCTGCTCGATGATCTGTCCGTCGGGCGCGATGGAGCAGCTCGGCTTCAAGGAAGAGCAGACGCTCGAGATGATCAACGAGGCGCTGGGCATGCTGTAGCCCCCGGATTTCTCCCTTTCCGAAACATAATCGCATAATTATATTTCGGTCAGGAGGGAGAATGCGCTCTACCGGAATAATTATCCCGTTTATCATGTTAATATTCGTGACACCGGCCTGCCTGGAAGAACCGGACGTCAATTCTACAGGCGAAACAGCTGTTGACGGGCCTCCGCTGACACGGAGCCAGGCGGTACTGACGGCAGACAGATATGCCAGGGTACACTGGACCATGACGGAGGAGAACCGTACGGGGGTGACCTGCGGTGGAACCTTCGTCAGCAACTATCCCGTGGGTGACAGGGTCGGTGTGGGCTACAAGTGGGGCGGATGGACCGAATTAGACGAATACCTTGATAAGGTTTCGAGGGGTTGGGCTACAGGAACGGGTGGTGGACTCAACTGGGAGACGATTCCTTTCGACTGCGTTGTCGGTGTCTCATGTACGGGGCTCGTCTCGAGAGCGTGGCACCTGGACAACAAGTATACGTTGAACTACGACGATCCCGATATTCCAAGAAAATTCGAGGAGATCACTCATCTTGTCGAGGGAGTGGATTTCGCTTCCCGTAAGGTGTCCGGGTTGAGAAAAGGCGACGTCTTCATCAACAGGTATCACGTTATGCTCTTCGTCTACGAGACGATTTACGGGGTGCCGATGATAATCGACTCGTCATACGAGGGTGTACGGTTCAGGCCTGTCTCATGGTACGATCTTGATTCTGCCGGGTACACGGCGATAAGGTACAACAACATCGTTGAGGACATTTATCCTTCAGGAACGGTTTCAAATCCCATACGGTTCCTGGAAGTACCGCATGAGATCTCGCTGGAGGGAAATACGAGGGATGTTGTCAGTATCAGGTTCCACAGCTATTCAATAGCGCCGTCGGTGCGGCAGCCTGGGCCGGAGGTCGTTTACGAGGTAGTCGTAAAGGACGATGGAATCATCGAGGCCTCGATAACTCAGTTCAAGCATGAGGGGATTGACAACGATATCCATCTGCTTGGATCCCTGGTCGTGGACGATAATGGGATGGCTCTCGATTGTGTGGCCATCGGAGACGACCGTATCGAAACCGGAGTCGGAGAGGGAAGATGGTACCTCGTCATCGACAGTCGGAACAATTCCCCCGGTGAATACACTCTGACCGTGAGATTCAGGCCCGCCGGTACCCTTGATCGATAACAGGCCTTAAATTGCAGAATACACTTGAAATATCCCCATGCCGGTGTGACACTTTCCAGCGGAGGTAGAATCATGCAGATCAAGGGATTGATACTTCACGCGAGGGTCGAGTTCGTAAAGGAACACTTCGGCGAGGATGCGTGGAAACGGGTTCTCGATTCCATGAGCGATGAGGACAAGCAGATACTGGGCGATATGATCGTTACGGCGAAGTGGTATCCTTTCGAGGTAGGCGAGAGACTCGACAGGGCCATCGTAGACGACCTTGGAGGGGGGGATGAGGGGATTTTCGAGGATATAGGCGTCAAGTCCGCCAGGCGCAGCCTGCTGAAGGTCCACAAGTCGTTTCTCGAGCCCGGTGATCCGCAGGCCTTCATGAAGAAGGCCGACATGATCTACAAGTTCTATTATGATACGGGACACAGGGAATACAAGGAGACGGGCCCCAATTCGGGAGTGATCTCGACCTACGAAGCGGAAACGTTTTCTGCCGCCGACTGTCTGACTGTCGTGGGATGGTACAAGGAGGGGCTGAAGATGTGCGGCGCCAAAAACGTACAGGCTGTGGAGGAAGAGTGCCGGGCGAAGGGCGGCACATGCTGCAGGTACCGCTTTAAATGGGAGATGTAGGCCCGGGCCGCCAGAACCAGCACGGTTACTACTTTTCCAGAATGAACATCTTTCCCGACAGAAAATCTATAACACGGAGATTACCGTCCGAGCCGACCGCCGCTTTCGTGATATCGAATACGGCATCGCCGAATTGTCCCCGCACGTAGAAAGAAACGTTGTTCGTGTCGTACGAAGTATCACCATACGGGTACTCATGCTTCAGGATCGTACTGAATCTTCCCCGTTTAGGATCATACGAGAGGAGCCGGAATTCTCCGGGAGAATGGGTCGAGACGACAGGCCTGCCTTTCCACTCGAATATGTTGTCCGGCCTGCCGTTGAACGGGATCTTCTTCCGCCTGCCCCTGCCGTCCAGTTCCTGAAGAGTGCCGTCTATATGGTTGATAAGGAAGATATTTCCTGCCGAGACGCACATTCTGAGAGGGCCGGCGCCCGTTTCTATCTCCTCGACCGAGAGATCGTCCTTGCTCACTGCTGAGACCGTCTTCGAATCGAAGTTCGATACGTATATCGTCTCGTCGTCGAAGACGAGATCCGTGGACGTAGAGCCGAGAGCTGCCCTGCCTGTCACTTTCTTTTCCGCGGGATCGACAATCTGCAGCAGACCCGGCTCGCCGTCCTTCTCGCCGAGTTTGACGATGTAGAGCAATCCCGCAGACTCGTCGAATTGCAGTATACGCTGGGTGATTTCTCGTTCGACCTCGTCTTCGAGTCGCAGACGCTGCCCGGGCTCATAGAGTCTGATCTGGTCGACAAGCGTTCCTATGAACTGCTCCTCGCGTCCCCAGTTGTTCTGGCTGAAGAAGAGTTCCCCGCCGGGACCGAGTGTCATCGCGAGGGCCTGCCTCGGGATGCGCCTGTCATAGAAGGAGTAGTCGTCCGAATCTATGAGGAGAACACCATTCTTCGCGTCCCATATATATACTGTCGGCCAGTAAGACTGGTGCGGTCCGTATGAGAGGTAGATGTCCCCTTCGGGGGAAGGGATCGCGCAGACCGGGTAGTCGAATGGAAGGTCCATGAACTCGATCGAACCGCTGTTGTTGACGACGGCGAACTGGTCCTCGGAGTTGAACACAACGAAATCGCCGGTAGCTGGATTTTCAACTAGATCGACGGGAGCCCAACCCGTACGTATCTTCGACAATTCTCCGCTGAAGGGATCGAAGACGGTGATAGCCGCGCCGAAAGTCCCATTGACGGCAGATGCCCCTTTGGGGAAGTAGAGAACTCCGCCATCCGGATCGTACGCCATTGTGAACATGTGGGGGATGATGCCGAGGTTCGTATATCGCCTGATCATCCTGCGTGATTCGAGGTCGATGACATCGATCTCTCCGTGGGCCCAGCTGCCGATGAACAGCAGATCCTTTTCGATGTCGACGGCGCTCGCATCGTTTCCGTACGCGGGAATCGGAATCTCGTAGAGTGTCCCTCCGTCGCTGAAATCCACGACATGGACGGATGCGGCATTGTCATAGGGGATGTAGACCTCGTCTCTTCCGGGATTGCAGATTATGCCGACACCTTCGGTATATCCTGGAAGGCCTGTGACTATATCGTTGGACCCGGTCACGTCGAGTCTCGCAGCCTCTAAGACCTTTCGTTTGTCCGTTTCGGTGACGAGGTAAAGGCAGTGTTTCACGTCATCGTATCCGCCGAGATGCCAGCGCCCCCCGCTCGTGACGGGGATCGGCCTCGAGCCACCCGATTCTCCAGTGACGGCGTCGAAAAGCCATAGCGTAGAAGTATACCCGTCTACCGCAACGATCTTGTCGAGCACGGAGTCAGAGACCACCTTGCGCAGTGGTGGAGGGGGAGTGGCGTTGAGATTGATCAGCGCCTCGCTTGTTTCGAGCCATTCGAGTTTGTGAAGTTTTCCGTTGCCCGCCTCGTAGAAGTACAGGTGCTGACTCTCGCGCCCCGCGAGGAAGACGTTGCCGGTCGCTTCGTCGACGGCGATCGATTCGAGTTGTGCGTCTGTTTTGACTGTGAGGGCGGATCCGCTCCCTGGATCGACGACATAGAAACATCCGATACCGATCAGGCAGACATGCCCGGTCGATCTGCGGATGATCATAGATTCGGATTTCAGGTGCTGGTAAGCGCGACCGTCCAGGGGGATGTTGCGGACCCCGCCGTCGGCTAAACTGATGACGGTGAGGGAAGAGCTGAGAGTATTGGCCGCGATAAGCCTGCCGCGTTCCTCGTCTATCAGTACCATGACCGGACCGGCGGCGTTGACGTAGAGTCCCGACTCCGCCAGGAAATCAACGGTTGTCACTTCGGCACCGTGCAGCGATGACGATAAGAGGCATATGAGCATCAGGATGAAATATCTTTGGATCATGGTCGGATGACTCCTTCCGCATGAGAACGTGTCGTTCGGGGAATCGGACGTATTATACACACCTGTCGCTTATCGATACATGTTGAAAATAAGGGAATAATTGACATATTCTATCTGTCTGTGACTGATATATGAGATGAATGGATCCACAAGGAAGGCAGTGCGCCGATGAAGAAGGCAGAAAAGGCTGGGAGAGAGGGCTTCGAGGAGTTTCTCGCGGAGTGTCCAGGATACGAGCAGACGAGCAGGATCGATGAGCTCAGGGCGACCGAGTATTCGAGGCTCGACAGCCAGGGGCACGTATACCTCGATTACACGGGGGGTGGCCTGTACAGCGACCTGCAGATACGGAAGCACATGGATCTACTGCTGGGCAATGTCCTGGGCAATCCTCATTCGTTCAATCCGACTTCGAGTTTCACTACCGATATGGTCGAACGATGCAGACGACGAGTCCTGGAATTTTTCAATGCGCCTTCCGATGAGTATATCGCGATCTTCACGGCCAACGCGACCCATGCGATGAAGCTCGTTGGTGAATCGTATCCGTTTGACAGGGAAGGCATGTTTCTCCTGAGCTTCGACAACCATAACTCGGTCAACGGCATCAGAGAATTCGACAGGGCCTGCGGCGCGATAACGAGGTACATTCCCGTCGTACCTCCTGACATGCGTCTCTATGACCAGGTGCTCGAGAGAAACCTCTCGGATGTCGGAGATTCGAAGAACAGGCTGTTCGCCTATCCAGCCCAGTCGAATTTCTCCGGCGTTCACCATCCGCTGGAGTGGATAGAAAGAGCTCATGAGCATGGATGGGATGTTCTTCTCGACGCGGCCGCGTTCGTACCTACAAACAGGCTCGACCTATCCAGATGGAAGGCAGACTTCGTCGCAGTGTCGTTCTACAAAGTATTCGGGTATCCGACCGGCATAGGAGTGCTGGTCGCGAGGCGTAAGGCACTCGAGAAGCTTCACAGGCCCTGGTTCGCGGGGGGGACTATCACTGTGGCCTCCGTTCAGGCGGATAAATATTACCTCGCCGAGGGTGCCGAGGGCTTCGAAGACGGCACTCTCAATTACGCATGCCTGCCGGCAATCGAGACAGGTATCGATTTCATCGAGTCGATAGGCATGGATACTATACACGACCGGGTGATGTGTCTGACCGACTACATGCTCGAGAAACTGGTGGAGCTGAAGCACGGGAACGGGAGGCCGCTGGTCAGGATCTACGGGCCCACCGATACGAAGGGAAGGGGTGGGACCGTCGCGTTGAACATATATACTGCGAACGGTACAGTCATAGACCACCGTGTTGTCGAGGAAAGAGCCGCGAAGAGGAACATCTCCCTGCGGACCGGATGCTTCTGTAATCCCGGCGCCGGGGAGCTTGCCCTGGGACTGTCGAAGGAAGAGATGATTCGCTGCCTTGACAATCCGGGCTCGCGTATGAGTCGCGAGGAATTCTGGCAGTGCATAGACGGCAAGAGTACCGGAGCTGTCAGACTCTCGCTCGGTATAGTTTCGAATTACAACGACGTCAAGAGGGCGATAGATTTTATCCTCGAGTTCAGGGAAGACTGACCACGGCCAGGAACGCCGATTATACCTTATAAATATTGTAGCTTATTATCCTTGACGAGCACCTGCCTTCATAATAATATATAGATATTCATATGTTCCTATCTGCTTCAGAAAGGTATGTCATGGACGATAACGAACTGAGAGAAATCCAGG
>CBDUYR010000085.1:0-8342 GCA_965371515.1 uncultured bacterium
TCGGGCATCCCGCCGAGGAGAAGGAAGCGAGGACGCAGTACGACGAGTCCCGCGTCCACAGAGAGCAATGGCAATCAGGCTGACGCGCGGATGAACACCGCGAATGGACTGCACGGACCGACACAGAAGAAGGATTCGAGATGGAACTGCTGAAAGACGATGTCTTCGAGACGATCCTGGGCCGGATGAACGGCGAGTTCGAGTCGCACGACTTCATCTTCGAGATGATGAGACGTTTTCCGAGGGAGTACACCCACGCCCTCTACGAATGCCGCAGGGCGAAGGACCCGATCCAGACCCTTCACGCGAAGATCGGCCGGAAACTGGCCGGGATGAAGGGACGGATAGGCAAGACTCGCAAGAAGTCTTCGAGGAATGTCCGGGGACTCACGTCGACCAATCAGTTCTGGAAGAAGCTCGAGGACAAACCCGGCGACTAGCCGCCTGTAATAACGATTGCCCGCCAGAATCGACTGGTGCTAGATTGAACCCGATCGCGTGAATGTACGAGAAATATCCAGGGGGTACCAGGTATGTCGATACAGAATGACGTAATCACTCCGGGCGAGTTCGACGAGCTGGGGCTCGAGACACTTCCAGACCTGTACGATTACGCGATCAGCATGTTCGGTTCCTCCGTACTGCTCAAAAAACATCATCCGTGGGGTTACCAGTCGATCACCTACCAGGAGTTCGGCAAGCTCATATCGTTCATCGGCGCCGGCCTCGTCGAAACCGGGCTAGAAAAGGGCGACAGGGTCATCCTGATCGCCGAAAACAGCCCCGAATGGATTCTCGTCTACTCCGCGGTGACCTCGTGCGGCGGAGTGATAGTCCCGCTCGAGCCGCGGATGAAGGAAAACGAGATCCGCCACCTGATGATCCACTCGGAGGCGAAGTTCATCATCGCCTCGCGGAAGGTATTCGTCGACTCGATCGAGCAGATGAACCTCGAAAACGTCGTGACTGTCGTAATGGGAGACGAGGACGTGCCCCCCGGGGCGTTGACACTCGGCCTCGTGATGGCTATGGGAAAGGACAAGATCGGCAGCGGCGACGCGGCATTCTTCAAGAGAAAGTCGGAGGCCCGCGCGGATGACATCGCCGCGATCTGCTACACTTCGGGCACGACAGGAACGCCGAAGGGAGCGGTCCTGCTCCAGCGCAACCTGATGTCCAACCTCGAATCTCTCCACAGCCGGGTGTTCATAACGCCCGACGAGGTATTCCTGGCCGTCCTGCCGCTGCATCACACATTCGCTTCGATGGTGAACTTCCTCGTACCCGTCTTCCGCGGCTCTACGGTGGTGTTCGCCCGTTCGATCAAGCCGCGCATAATCCTCGAGGACATCCAGAGGGAGGGAGTGACCCTCGTGATCGGCGTCCCCCTTCTCTTCGAGCACATTGTCCAGCTCTTCGCCGGCGCGGCGGGGGCGGCCGGTGGAAAGAAGGGCCTGTTAACGAAAATAAAGGGCTGGTTCGGGAAGCTGTTCAGCGGCGGCCGGCGGGCTGCACGTGCCGCAACAGGACCTGCGGCCGCCCTGTCGAATATCCGGTTCTGCGTCAGCGGCGCGGCCAGCCTGAGAAGGGACGTCGAAGCGGCCCTTTCCGGAGCGGGGCTGAAGGTGCTGCAGGGATACGGCCTGACGGAGGCCTCCCCCGTGGTCTCGTTAAATCCAGTCGAGGATCCCCGGCCAGGCACGGTCGGGCCCGCCCTGCCGAATATCATCGTGGATATCGACTCTCCCAACGAAGAGGGGGTGGGCGAAATAGTCGTCCGCGGCGGAAACGTGATGAAGGAGTACTACAAGAATCCGGAGGCCACCTCCGACGTGCTGAGGAACGGCGCCCTGTACACGGGTGATCTCGGGCGCCTCGACTCCGACGGATACCTTACGATCGTCGGGCGGAAGAAATCGGTGATCGTCACGGCAGGCGGGAAGAACGTCTATCCCGACGAGATCGAATCGCTCCTCGGTTCGAGCAGGCTTATCCTCGAGTGCATCGTCATGTCGATCGAGGACCGGAAAGGCAACTCGCGGCCCGGTGCTGTCATTGTTCCCGACTACAACGCGATCGCCTCGGTGCATGAAAGCGCGGAACAGGTGAGCGAGAAAACGATCCATGAGCTGATCTCGGGCGAGATCAAACGGATCTGCGCCGATCTCCCCGATTACAAGCACCTCTATGAATTCCAGATCAGGGACACGGAACTTCCGAAGACGCCGACGCGCAAGCTGAAGCGCCACCTCGTCAAATGGACCGAGGAATAGAACACGACGATGCAGGCGGTCCTCGACCGCAACCAGGCGGGGACCGGCCGCAATCGGGCGGGGACCGGCCGAGAGTGCCGGAAAAGCCCTCGCCGGCAGACTACCTCTTCCTTCTACGCCCCATGATCCTGATACCGGTCTGGACCTTCTACCTGCTCGGCGCGTGGCACGGCTCGAGGACTACCGGCACGCCTCTCGACAGGACTCTCCTTCTCGCCGGCATCATGTCCTTCACCGCCATGGTCGCGGCGGCCTACATCATAAACCAGATAACGGACCGCGAGACCGACAGGGCGTCGGGAAAGCTCTTCCTGATATCCCACGGCGTGATCGGCCTGCCGGCGGCCTGGATGGAGACGGGGATCCTCATCGTTTTCTCGATCGCGGCGGCGGCGCTGCTGCTCCCTCGTGAATTCGTCTACATCCTCCTCGCCGGCGGGGCGCTCGGCGCTGCCTACTCGCTGAAGCCGTTCAGGCTAAAGAAGAGACCGGTCCTCGACGTTCTGGCCAACGCGCTGGCAAACGGGGTGCTGAACACGCTCGCCGGCTGGGCGGCTATCGGCGCGCCGCTCGAGGGGCTCGGGATCCTCGCCCCCTACCCTCTCGCCGTGGCTGCAGTCCACCTCTCGACGACCCTGGCCGACATCGAGGGCGACCGCGCGTGCGGCCTCAGGACGAGCGGCGTGGTGCTGGGGCGGAAGCGGGGGATCATCATCTCGACGATCCTCATGGCGGGTTCATTCGCCGTCGCGGCGCTGGTGGGGAACGATCCGGCTCTCTATGCGTCGATCGCATCGCTGCTGTTTTTCATCATCACTTCTGTATCAGAGGGGAAAAAATCATCCGGGGCGGGCATACTGCTTCCGGCCAAGATCTCCACGCTCGCCTGGTCACTCGCGGCGGGGTTCCTCTTTCCGGCCTACATCCCCCTGCTCGCCGTCGTGATCATCCTGACGCGGATCTATTACGGGAAAAGATTCGGGATACGCTATCCGTCGCTGTGACCGGCCTACGGCAGGCGGGCTTTCATCTCGGCGTATCGGGCGGCGTTTCTCTCGCCGACCCCCGCCATCGGCAGGCTGGCGGCCAGCACGTCGACCTTGCCGATCCTGTCCCTTGCGGGCGGATGGGTCGAGAGCCACTCCTCGAGCTTCGACGGCTCCCTCGATTCGGTGTCGATGAACTTGCCGAGCAGCTCGGCCATCCCTTCGGGATCGTATCCGGCCAGAGATGTGTACGCCGTCCCCAGCCTGTCGGCCTCGAACTCGTTCGTCCGGCTGTAAGCGAGAAATCCCGTCGTGGAGAAGATATTGGCTATGAGCACCTTGTATTCCTGCGGGTTCTCCCCAAGCAGCAGGCTGACCGCGATCTGTGCCCCGTACATCGCCGTAAGGCGCTCGGTGGAATGGCGGGCCGTCACGTGGCCGACCTCGTGGGCCAGCACTGCGGCGAGCTGCGCCTCGTTGTCGAGCACCTTCATCAGGCCCGTATAGATGTATATATAGCCGCCGGGCAGGGCGAAGGCGTTCATCTCGTCCTTGTTGATTACGGTAAAATGATATTCGATGTCCTGCCTGTGGCACACGGCGGCGATCCTGCCCCCGACAGACTGGACGTAGGCCGCCAGCTGAGCGTCGTCGTATATCTCGAACTGCGTCTCTATCTCGCCCGAGAACTCCTTGCCCATGGCGACTTCCTCGGAGCTCGTGACGAGGTTGAAGTCCCCCTTGTTGACCCCGGAGGTCGCGCATCCGACGGCCGCGACGGCGAGAGCGGCGATAACGACCGATCTTAAATGAAGCTTTTTGCTGAGTTTCAAAGTCGACACGTTCATTGATCGTTTTCCTTTCTTATCTTCCCCGTCATCGGCACGAACCTCACCGGCACCGATGAGAGCAGCTCCAGTCCCGACGAAGTCTTTTCGTATGTGTGAAGGTTCTGGCGCACATCCCCGACGGGGATCACCAGCCTCCCTCCTTCGACGAGCTGTTTCGCCAGCAGCGGAGGCAGCTCGGGGGCGGCGGCCGTCACTATTATGCCGTCGAACGGCGCCTTCTCCGGCCAGCCGAAATAGCCGTCGCCGAATCGCACGGCGACGTTTCCGTAGCCCAGTGAATCGAGCAGTGCCGCGGCGTTTTCCGCAAGCGCGGGGATTATCTCTATCGACCAGACCGAATCGGCTATCCCGGCCAGCACGGCCGCCTGGTACCCCGATCCGGTGCCTATCTCCAGTACCCTTGCGCTGTCTCCAAGACTGAGGGATTCGGTCATCAGGGCGACGATGTAGGGCTGGGAAATGGTCTGGCCCTCTCCGATCAGCAGCGGGTTGTCGATATATGCGGCATACCTGAGAGAGACCGGCACGAAGAGATGGCGCGGCACCCGCATCATCGATTCGAGGACGCGGCTGTCGGATATCCCCCTCGCGGCGATATCCTCGCGGACCATCCGTTCGCGCATCCTGGCATAGGCCTGCTCGCCCGACGAACATCCACAGGGCAGGACCGCCAGCAACACGAGGACGGCGGCGGCGCGGGCTCCAATACGCGTATTCATCATCAGCGGTCCCCCTTCGCCGGTGAAAACCCTTTTCATCGACTGGATTCTGGCTTACATTATCTGGGAATTCAAGGCAATTCAGGGAGTCCGGATACGGCCGGCGCCATCCGAAGCCGCGTTCACCCCCGGGAGGACCTTCCATGAACCCGTTCACATGGTTCAGACATACGAAACTCCACACGAGGATCCTCATCGCGATGCTCCTCGGCATCCCTCTCGGCCTTATCCTAGGGCCAAAGGCGGAGTACATCAGGCCGGTCGGGATCCTGTTCATACGCCTTATCAGGATGATCGTCGTACCCCTGGTCTTCTCCTCCCTGTTTGTCGGGACGGCGAGCCTCGGTGATATCCGCAAGCTCGGCCGGATAGGCCTGAAGACGATGGGGTACTACCTCTGCACCACCGCACTGGCGATCACGATAGGCCTTCTGCTGGCCAACGCCGTCGGTCCGGGCAGAAACATCGACGCCGCGACGAAGGAAGGCCTGATGAGCTCGTACGGGACCGCAGCCGGCGAGAAGATCGAGATAGCGCTGGAAAAACCCGGAGTGATCGATACGCTCATCGAGATCGTTCCCCTCAATCCGATCGGGAGTCTCGCGGAGGGGAACCTGCTTCAGATCATATTCTTCGCGATGATATTCGGGATCTCGGCGACCCTCGTTCCGGGGGGAAAGGCAAAGCCGCTCATTGTATTCTTCGAGGCGGTAACCGAGGCAATGATCCGGATCGTCTACATCGTCATGAAGCTCGCTCCACTCGGGGTTCTGGCCCTGATTGCGGCGGTGATCGGTCAGTTCGGCTCCGACATCCTGATCTCGCTGCTGAGCTATTCCCTGGTCGTCGCGGCCGGCCTTTTCATACATATGATCTTCGTTTATTCCTCAGCCGTAAGGCTCTTCTCGGGAATGAATGTGCGTGACTTCTTCCGCGGGATCAGGCCGGCGCAGCTGATCGCATTCTCGACGTCGTCGAGCAGCGCCACACTGCCGGTAACGATGGAGTGCGCCGAGGACAACCTCGGTGTCTCCGACGAGGTGACGAGCTTCGTCCTTCCGCTGGGGGCCACGATCAACATGGACGGAACGGCCCTATACCAGGGCGTGGCGGCGGTCTTCATCGCACAGGTCTACGGAATCGACCTCTCCTTCAGCGACCAGGTCACGATCGTGCTGATGGCCACGCTCGCATCGATCGGCACGGCCGGCGTACCGGGGGTCGGACTCATCACCCTCGCGATGGTGCTCGAGCAGATAGGCATCCCCCTCGAGGGGATCGCGCTGATACTCGGGGTAGACCGGATACTCGACATGCTCAGGTCCGCCGTCAATGTCACGGGCGATGCCTCCGCCGCTGTTATAGTCGCCGCCACCGAGGGCGAGCTGGGCAAGCCGAAGAACATGGAGGATAGCTGGTGAGCATGACTGTCCGGATCTTCTTTGTCGCGTTTATCGTTCTGCTGATTGCGGCATCGGCCTCGCAGGAGACACTGCTCTGGGGCGCGAGCTCGTGGAGGGGCGTCTCGCTCACGGTGGCCACGGTCTTTGCGGCCGCGCTTCTCCTGCTGCTGGCAGGCAGGGTCCGAAACGAATTTGCAAAGATGCTCGAGATCCCGGACAGGTATTCGAGGAAAGCGGCCGTTGCCGCGACAGCTGCCGTCTTCGTGCTGCTGTGGATGCTGCGGAGCAGGCACTTCCTCTGGGGCGACGGATACTCGATGGGGCTAGCCGTCGAGCGGGGAATCACAGCGCTGCCCTCCGCTCCCCTGGCCACGGCGCTGTCGCGCGGATTTTTCGAGATGCTCAACCGCCTGCTGTTCTGGAACTCGTTCGAGACCTCCGCCCTGCTGAGCGTCGTCGCCGGTATATTCTTCGCCGCATCGGTCCGGGCCTCATTCGGCGGCGCCTCAAAAGGCACATTCCCCGCCGCGGCATTCACGCTCGCGGGCGGCTACTTCGTCGTATTCTTCGGCTTCGGCGGCGCCTCTCCGCTCGCCGCTGCCGGAACGGGGCTGTTCATCTGGCTTTCGATCGTTCGTCTTCGCGGCGGCGCGATCCCCCTGGTCGTACCCGCACTTGCGGCCACCGCCGCCATCCTGCTCCACGTCTCTAACATCTTCCTGATAGTCCCTCTTCTGTATCTGCTGCTCTCCGCGGCGCGGCTCAGGGAAAGCCGCCTCGAGGCCGCCACCGCCGCCGGAACGATAGCAGCCTGCTGGATCGCCGTCGACCTCGCCGCAGTCCGGCTCGCAGGTCTTCCCGGAATATCGTCGCACCTCGCGGGCACCGCTTCGCGCGCCTTCTCCTCGCTAGCAGGGACTGGAACCGCCGGTGCGCTGTCACTCGCATTCAATTCACTCGTTCTGGCCGGCCCGGCCGCACTGCTGGCAATCGTCCTCGCCGTCTCGAGAAGCGGACGTCGCGGCCCGGGAACGGGGACCATGAGATTTCTCCTCGTTACCGCCGCCTCCGCCGCCGTATTCATATTTCTGGCGGCGCCGAGGATCCGCGGAGGCTTGAGGTGGGAGCTCGTAGTCCCCGCCTCCGCCGCCATGGCTGTCTATGCAGCAGCGGCGCTGAGGAGCAGGGCTGCATCCCTGAAGGAGTTCAACGCTTCTGTCGCCGTACTGGCAGCTCTCGGCCTCTTCCATCTGATACCGGTCGTCGTCACGAACTTCTCGCTCGAGGCGGGCGAGAAAAGGATCCTCGACCTGCCGCTCCAGGCCGGGAAGGGAGAGACGATGATCGGTGCCCAGGCCTGGTACGAGAGGGATTACGGGAAAGCCGCCGAATGGTGGTCCGTCGCCGTCGCGAAGGATCCGGAAAACGCCGGGATCTGGCACAGGCTCGGGATGGCGGAGATGAAGCTGGAGGATCCGCTCGACGCTATCACCAATTTTCACAAGGCGTCGAAGATCGAACCGGGAAACCACGTTTACAGGACGGCCCTGGCCGAGGCGTATATCGAGCAACGTTGGTTCAAAGAGGCCTCGTCAGAGCTGGAGACGCTCGTATCGGAGTCACCCGACAGCGCCAGGCTGTGGACGCGCCTCGGTTACGCCCGCAATCACGGCAACATGTATCCGGGGGCTGTCGAGGCCTACGAGACGGCCCTGGAGCTCGATCCGGAGAACAGGGAATACGTCAGGAACCTCACCTCGGCAGTCCTGAACAGGGGAGCAGAGCTCCAGAAGGACGGGGATTTTGACGGCGCGAGGAAGATGTACCGGCGTGCAAAGCGGCTTTACCCGGACAACTGGGTCTCGTCGAACAACCTCGCCACTCTGGAGATGGAGCTCGGTGAATGGGAAAAGGCGCGGAGGATACTGACGGGTGCGCTGCTGGAACATTCGCAGATATCTCAGCTTCATTTCAACATGAGCGTTGTCCTGGAAAATCTAGGCGAATACGAACCGGCGCTCAGGTACCTTCAGTCGGCGGCACGGCTCAACAGGTTCGACCCGCCCACGGACGAGCATATCGGGAGGCTCATGAAAAAGGCCGCGGATGC
>CBDUYR010000086.1:0-8287 GCA_965371515.1 uncultured bacterium
ATACCGGGAAGAGAAATATCATGAAGGTGATCAGAGGGATCAGCAGCCGCTTGACGCGCTCTCCGGCGTACTGTCCCGGCGACCGGCTCCGCAGCGAAAGGAATGTGCTGGTGCCGGCCACGAGGAGGAGCAGGTACATATGAAGCGGGCTGATGAATTGGACAAAACCATGGAGGATATTCCAGGTGACCGTTCCCTTTTCAACGAAAGAGAACCCGTTTACGCTGGTCATCATCCAGGCGACGTGGAAAAGTATCAGGTTGATCGTCACGATCACCCTGAGCCAGTCCAGCTCATACTTGCGCATTATATCCGCCTCTGATCTTAATACTCAGATGCCATATGATACAGGTAGTATATTGATGGTTCAAGCCCGGTATCGTCCATATTAAATCCTTCTTGAGCCAAAGTGACTTATGGTAGACTCGGTTCACCGAACGAAGCCAGGCCGCCAATATCATCACTGCCTTTCTGGCTGTGTATGGTCGATATGGAGTAAGATATGAGGATTCTCGACGAACCGATCTCGATAAACGATCTGAAAGTCATGGCAGGTGCCATGTTCGGTGATATGGTGAAGGGCGTCGTTGACGTGCGGCTTGATCTGCTTTCGATCGATGCTGAGCTTCATTCGGACCTGGAGGCTTTGCTTCTCGAGAGCGGCTCACAGCAGAACGACCTCTGGGGAATCAACCTTTACCCCTTCCTGGATGGAGACGATTTCCTCGAATTCGACTCGATGATAAATATGCGCCCCTCGCAGGGCAATATGAGCCGGGGAGTAGAGGATGAATCGTTGCGCGACAGAATCGGCAGCATCGTCCATCGATGGGTAGTGGAATGACCAGCCAGCATAGAGAACTCGCCGCAGGCCGTTGGAAGGAGATGAGTCTCTCCGAGCAGATGGCCAATATCGGAAGCGAAGTCAGCAGGGCGCTGAACTGGAAGAAGAAGGGCAACGAGGAGTACTCCCGAAAGGCAGTGATCAGGGCGCTGGAGCTCATCGATCTGAGCCTTGGTTGCTTGGAATCATTTCCGAGGCTGAGGGAGATAGCCAGGCTCCGGGAGGCCGTCGTGGATTATTTCCTGGGGGATAACGAGTTCTCTGGTTCAGAGGCTCTCTGGCGTAATTACTTCGATCATTTCAATTATGCCGTACGGCAGGTCCGGCCACGTCTGTGAAGACTCAGCCACGCTCTACCACCTGCCGGACCGCTTCAGCTTTAAACTCCTCTGAATATCTCTTCCCGTTCATAGACTCCTCCTTCAGGTAACATTATAACCTAAAGAGTGTCTAGTGAACCGGGGGAATTCCAATACGCTGGACGGCGGCAGGACCTACACGGTTCACGTGCCGCCTGACGTGCCGGCCAAGGACTTCTGGTCGTTTACTCTCTATGATAACCAGACCCGCTCGATGCTGCAGACCGACGAGCGGTTCCCGGGGATCGACAACAATAAGCCCGGCATGATCAAGAATGCCGATGGGTCCTACGATGTCTACTTCGGCCCCAAGGCGCCGAATGGCCAGGAGAACAACTGGATCCAGTCTGTTCCCGGCAAGAGCTGGAGTGTGATCTTTCGCCTCTATGGGCCGCTTGATGCCTGGTACGACAAGACCTGGCGGCTGGGTGAGATCGAGTTGGTCGATATGGAGTAGGATATGAGGATACTCAACGAACCGGTTTCGATGAGCGAACTGAAAGTCGTAGCGGATGCCATGTGATGATAAATATGCGCCCCTCACAGGGCAATCTGAGCCTTGGTTGAGCGGAATCCTTTCCGAGACTGAGGGAGATAGCCAGGCTCGGCCACGTTAGTCAGGTCCATTATCATCAGAAACGGCCCTCGAGATAGGCACGGTAGGCGTCGGGATCGTCCGTCGGCGAAACGGCATGCTTCTTTGATCCCGGCGCCAGCAGGGTGATGTCCAGCGCGCCGGCCGATAGTTTATTTCGCATCAGCACGGGAACGGAAAAGACCGCAATCCGCAATTGCCATTTGATGAATAATCTGATACAATCCGTCCACTAGGGATTCAAGCAGATACAACACAATTTACCGCTCGATCTCGAAGGGGGAGTGTCATGAACCGCTGCATGGCCTTTATTGCCGTACTGTCGTTCTGTGTCCTGACCGTCCATACGGATGTCTCCGCGATGTGGGAGGAGGACGGCAATCTGATCATCACAGGCGCGTCGGAGAGCTTCTGGTTTCCCGAAAACTGTTCCGACGACGCGGGGGGAGCAATCATCGTCTGGCAGGATTATACGGGTTTCTGCTACATCCTGCACGCCCAGCGCATAGATTCCTATGGCCACCGGCTCTGGCCGGCAAATGGTGTGCCCCTGAACGGGCTGACGAGCGGCAATCAGTACTTTCATCGCGTCATAGCGGACGGGGTCGGGGGCGCCATAGTCGTATGGATCAATGACTTCTGGGGCAGCGCCGATGTCTATGCGCAGCGCGTCGACGCCGATGGAAACCTGCTCTGGGGAGCGGACGGACTGGCAGTATGCGTGGCAACGGGGTCAAAGTACGAACCGGATCTCGTCTCTGACGGCCTGGGCGGCGCTATATTTACCTGGGCGGATAGCCGGGGCGCTGATATCGACATCTATGTTCAGCGGGTCAATGAGGGCGGTACACCACTGTGGACGGCCGATGGTTTGATTATGACATCAGCGGCCGGTACGCAGGAGGAACCACGCATAACCACTGACAACTATGGCGGTGCGATCGTCGCCTGGGAGGATAACCGCGGAGCCGACCAGGACATCTATGTGCGGCATGTCAGTGCCTATGGAACAGTGGACTGGCTGGGGGATGGAACTCCGGTATGCGTATTGGCCGGCTGGCAGGAGCTTCCAGTCATCGCTTCCGATGGTGCGGGAGGTGCGATCATCGCATGGGTGGACCCCCGTACAACACCGTACTCGATATACGCACAGCGCGTAGATAGAGCCGCAACTGCCCGCTGGGATGTGAATGGCAACATGTTGAGTGATCCGCTGTTCAGTCAGAATACGGTTGTAATCATGCCCGACGGCCAGGGGGGCGCTTTCGCCGCGTGGGAAGAGGGGGCAGGCGGTGTCATGCTCCTTGCCGCACAGCGGATCAGTGTGGAGGGTGATACGCTGTGGGGGAGCGGCGGAGTCAAGATCTACGACATCGAATGGGACTTTGATTTTCCGGATATAATCTCCGATGACGCGGGCGGCATGATCGTCGCATGGGCGGACAACCGTGTCGGTAATTATAACGTCTATGCCCAGCGAATAAATAGTGAGGGCGAGCCGTACTGGAACTACGGCGGCAGGGTCCTCTGCGATGCGTTCGATCAGCAGTACTATGTGCGCATTGCGCCGGACGGTGCTGGAGGAGCGATCGCCAGTTACCACGACAATCGAGCCGGAGTCCAGGAGCTATACGCGCAGCGGATCACGGCGCAGGGAGGATGGGGATACCCTTGTCCCGACATCTACTCGGCGAAGGATGTTCCGGGCGACGAAGGAGGGCTGGTCAATGTCGCGTGGTACGCAAGCCGGCTCGACTACGGCGATTATCACATGATATCGCATTACTCGATCTGGCGGGCGATTGAGGAATCGGCGGCGATGCAGGCCTTAAGGAATGAAGCTTTTATTTCTACGGGTGAGATCGATATATCGCCGGACATGAAGCCGGGGACGATCCGTGTGGGGCAGCTTCTCGGGGAGCCTTATTTCTGGGAACTGCTGGGAACGACAGGGGCCAGTTTCATAGAAACGTATGCCGCAGTCGTGCCGACGCTGTTCGATTCGACGGATACGAGTGCGGACCAGCATTACTTCCAGATCATGGCGCACACCGACGATCCGCTCGTGTTCTGGACTTCGGAGCCTGACAGCGGTTACTCTGTCGACAACCTCGCGCCGGCCATGCCGTACGGGCTGACCGGCGAGGCTGAGTACAATCCGCCGGCTGTCACACTCTCCTGGGAACCGAACGTCGAGCCCGACCTTGCCTGCTATCGTGTGTATCGTGGGGATGACATTGATTTCGTTCCATCGGAGGCCACCCTGGTCGCCGCCACATGCGAGACGGACCTTTTCGATGATTACGCGATGTGGTCCGCCGCTGTTTACAAGGTGACCGCGCTGGACATACACGGTAACGAAAGCGTTGCTGCTATCCTTGGCGGTGGATCGGTCACGGGCGACGACCCGATGCCTCATCCCGACGCCACGTTTCTCTCGCAGAACTATCCCAATCCGTTCAATCCTATCACGACTATCGGGTTCGGGATAAAAGCGTCCGGGTATGTATCCCTCCGGGTCTATGACGCTGCCGGCAGGCTCGTGACGACGCTCATCGACGAATCAAGACCGGCGGGAAGCTACACCGCCGACTGGAATGGTCGCGGCACCGACGGCCGCGCCGTATCGAGCGGAGTCTACTTCTATAGGCTCACCACAAAGGAGTTCGAGGAGACAAAGAAGATGATTTTGCTGCGCTGATTCCGGGCCGGACGCAACAGAGGAAATTAAATTGATGAAATACCGGGGTGGCTTCATCGGCCACCCCTTTTCTATTGTGATAATACCTACCGAACGGCCTTTCTCAGGGATATTTGCATGGAGAAATATTGCCCTGTGACATACTATTGCACGTATCGGGTAAAGCAGGTTGGATAGAAAGGATATATCTGATATGAAAACGAGGATCATGCGTGCGGGAATGCTGAAGATGGTGTTTGTCATTCTTGTGCTCTTTGCCGCGGCCGGATGTGACGACGACAGCTGCACTCCCACAACATGCGACGCGCCTCCGCTGTCGGTTCTTTCGGTAGATGTGACTGAATTTCGGATACATGTGATCTGGATGCACCAAGGTCCCGATCAGGTTGAAAGCCATGTGACGCTGAGAATAGAGAACCTCAGTTCGAAATACTCGTATGCAGACATATCGTTTCCCTCGGCCAGGGTATACCGGGCCTCGGATAATCAGCTGCTTGGCGAGATCAGGTTCACGACCGCCTGGGACGGCACTCTCGACGCTGGTGAGATCGTCACGGTCGAGCTGGAAAAGATCGAAGAGGATTCGCAGATATTCCCGGATCCATGTGACGAGTACCTGTATCTCGATATCACGATCTCGTCGCCTGGATATGGAGAGATGAAAAAAGGGACTCCGACCGATATCTGTTCGTGCCTGATATGATTGCATTACTAAAAATCTTTGGAAAAGAATAATTCCCCAATACGGATGGAATCGACTATGATGCATGAGGGTTTCTCGCGCCCATCCATGCGGGAACGGAAGTCCTGCATAAAAGTGTTCCAGTTGGGCTCTCTGCAGGAGGTCGGTGTTGAAGGCAACAGTAATGGTAATCGCGTTGTCCCTGCTCGTATTCAGCGCGACGGTTCAGGCGCAGGAATACAGGAATGATATTTCCCTCAGTCTGGGTGCGGCAACATTCCCGGATATAGCGGAAACGACGAAAGATGTCGGGGGGATAATCATTATCTTTGGCCTTATCAGGCAGGAATCGAAAAGCGTGATGCCGGCGATCATCTTCAATTATGGCCGGTTTATCAAAGAGGATCTGAGACTGGGCTTCACGTTTGGATATCAGAAATTCGAGGTCGAGCACTTCCTGGCGTATTACCACTCGTTCACTTCCGAAATCTCGTACTACAACTTCATGGTCCGGGGGGACTATACATACTTCAGAAGAGAGTGGGTCCAGCTCTATTCCGGTGCGGGATTGGGCCTGGCGGTTGTGATGGAGGAAGACGTCGACGAAAAAGAGACAGAGACGGAATACTGGTTCGCATTTCATGTCAACGCGCTCGGTGTCCGGGTCGGCAAGAGAGTAGCGGGTTTCGTCGAGCTGGGATTCGGTTATGACGGGATACTGGCTGCGGGAGTGACGGCGGCGTTCTGATATGGAGCCGGAATGCCGATCTCAATACGATCTTTTGACGCCCTTATACCCTGCAGCATGTGTGTTATTGCAGGAAAAGAACAGGGGAGCCCTCCGCGTTTATATATGAATATTCGGATTGTCGGCACGAATATTCATGCAATCAGCCCGACAGCTCCGTCCCCTGGTTCATGATGTCCAGATAGCCGGCGTAGCTGAAAACCCGGTTGCGCTTGCCGGAGGTCAGTTCCCGTACGATCCCCAGGCCCTCCAGATTCCTCAGGCACTTGTTGACCGTGGCAGGCGCGATACCTGTCTTTTCCACCAACCAGCCGGAAGTCGTTAAATTTATGATATAATAGAATTGACGTAAACGCAAAGATGGCAAGGCTGACGGAGCCTGCAGAAGGCACAGTCATTTTGAGATCCTGTTTTACATCCGGGGGATTACTTGTGCAGCGACATATCAGGGGATTTTTTCTTTTATTCGCCGCCTTCACATCGATATCACTGATCACACCATCGATCCTGGCCGATGTAGAGCAGGTCCAGGAGAACGAGCTTCCCATTCATCTGACCGAAGAGGAGCTCACGAGGCTCGATGAGATCGGGCTCGGGCACATATCTACGCTCCCACCAACGGTTCCTGTAAGGCAGTGTGCCGAGTGGGAGCCGGTGGAAGGAGTGCTCGTCAGATACAACACTGGATTCGGTCTTCCAGGTGAAATCCTCGCCGAGTACTCGGAAAATCTCATTGTCTATGTACTCGTTGCCGAAGACCAGGAAAGCAACGCGTACAACGCCTTGTCGATCAGCGGAGTCAACATGGCGAATGTCGAGTTCATAATTGCAGCGACCAACTCCATGTGGACCCGCGATTACGGTCCGCAATTCATTTTTGCCGATGGACTCTGGGGCATTGTCGATCACATATACAACCGTCCGCGCCCCGATGACGACCTCGTGAACTGGGTGCTGGGAACAGAGTGGTACGCTGATGTCTACGGGACAGATGTGATCCACACGGGCGGCAACTACATGACGGACGGGCACGGCAGGGGATTTTCTACAGAACTCGTCTGGGATGAGAATTCGGCTCTCACACCCGGGCAGATCGAGCAATATATGGAGGATTTCCTGGGCATCACGGACTATGTCGTCGTCCCCGACATCGCACCCGACGGAATCCACCATATTGATTGTTGGGCGAAATTGCTGAATGAGGAGACGATACTGATCAAGGAAGTAGCGACCAACCACCCGCATTATGACTCTTTGGAGGCCAATGTCGATTACCTGGAGACGCTTACCAACTGCTATGGCAGGCCCTATAATATTATCCGTGTATTCTGCGGGCAGTTGTGGAAAGACGAGGTCGCCGCATATACAAATTCGATCATACTGAACGACAAGGTGTTCGTGCCGATCTTCGGCATCAGCACCGACGAGGATGCTCTCGACACATACAGGGCTGCCATGCCTGGCTACGAGGTTCTTGGATACGAGGGAACATGGCTGGATGACGACGCCATACACTGCAGGTCTATGGGGGTTCACGACAGGCATATGCTCGTCGTCGATACAGATCCCCTGCAGGATATTGAATTCAACGAGAGCGACTACCGTGTAACGGCGTTCATAGATGACAGGAGTGAAGTGGGGCTCGTCGGCGACTCGATTCTGGTCTTCTGGAGGCTTGACGGCGAGGATGATTTCAACGCCATGGCAATGCAGCCCCTTTCCCACCCTGATTCCTTTGAGGCATACATCCCGATGCAGCAGGAAAACTCGAATGTTGAGTATTACATATTCGCAAAGGACATGAGCGGCCGGCGGCGCACAAGGCCTGCCTGCACTCCGGATGCGTTCTACAGTTTCTATACCGGAGAGAATCGAGTCACGGACGTTGCAACCCCGGCTATGCCTTTTGTTCTCGAGCAAAACTATCCCAACCCATTCAATCCCACCACAACGATCCGGTTCTATCTTCCTGCCATGAAACACACAACCCTGGCCATATACGACGCGAACGGACGTGAAGTAAACCGGCTGGTTGACGGTGTTTGTGATAGAGGCTACCATACGGTGGAATGGACAGGCAGGAACAGTGAGGGCAGGCCGGTGGGATCGGGCGTCTATTTCTATTCGCTGAGATCCGGGAGCGCCCATGAAACACGTAAAATGATATTAATCAAATAATATTGAATATTACCTGTCCCTCCTGAAAACTCCATTCTGACGATACGTTAACCCTGAAGAGGCCTGACAAATGAGGGTTGGTAATCCATGAACTGGAGATGTGTCTTGCGAGCGGCGGCCGTCCTGGCGCATATTCTCGCTCTCCTTGCTCTCCGGGCATATGATGTGAGAGGGGAGGAA
>CBDUYR010000087.1:0-8120 GCA_965371515.1 uncultured bacterium
GACGCTTTCCCGATGTGGCACGGGGACAAGATCTACTTCATATCGGACCGTGAACACACGATGAACATATACTGCCTCGAACTCGAATCGCGCAAGATCACCAAGCTGACCAATCACAAGGAATACGACATAAAGTGGCCCAGCCTCGGAGGCGATGCAATCGTCTACGAGAACGGAGGCTACCTCTACGTACTCGATCTCAATACAGAGAAATCAAACAGGATCAAGGTAACGGTACCGAGCGATCACTCGTGGCGCAGGACCCGCTACGTGAACGCTTCGCGCAACATCAGATATTTCAACATCTCGAGTACCGGCAAGAGAGCGATTTTCGGCGCAAGGGGCGAGATCTTCACAGTCCCCGCCGAGAAGGGGGAGGTACGCAATCTTACTAACACATCTGGTGTTCGCGAACGCAGCCCCGCGTATTCACCCGACGGAAAGTGGATTGCCTACCTCTCCGATAAATCAGGAGAGTACGAGATATACACGATCAAGTCGGATGGCACAGGCGAGGAGAACCAGATCACGAAGGGCCTTAGCAACTACCCCTGGGTTATCCACTGGTCGCCCGACAGCGAAAAGATCCTCTTCCACGACGAGACGTACCAGCTCTACTACGTCGATATCGAGGCGAAGAAGATCATCGTTATCGACGAGGACCCGATCTTCGACATCGGCAGCTACTCATGGGCAGCCGATTCGAAGTGGATTACCTACACGAAGAACAACAATCTCGGATACTCATCGATACATCTGTACAACATCGACGAAGGAGTTGCGCACAAAGTCACCGGTGACATGCACAACGATTACAACCCGTCCTTCGATCCAGACGGAAAGTATCTCTACTTCGTTTCCGACCGCTCGATCAACTTCTCGTTCCATAACTTCGAATTCGACATCAAGTACGAGACCCCTGCGGTCATCTGCGTCGTCACCCTCAAGGCCGACACCCCCTCCCCTCTCGCTCCCGAAAGTGACGAGATAGAGGTGAAGGAGGACAAGAAGAAGGAAGAGAACGGCGACGAGGAGAAGGAAGAAGGGAAGGAGGACGAGACGAATGGCAAGGACGAAAAGAAGGACGGAGACAAGGAAGAGGAAGCCGAGGAGGATAAGGGCCTCGAGATCGATCTCGATGGATTCGAGGACAGACTCGTCGTCCTCCCCGTAGGATCGGGCAATTTTGCCGGCCTGGTCGGCCTGGAGGACAAGCTCCTCTACGCCGAGTTCAGCCAGCCGGTGATGACATACGGCCCGCCCAATGGACAGTTCTCGAGCGTCGTCAAATACTTCGACCTCAAGAAGCGCGAATCGAAGACCGTCATCTCGGGGATCACCGGGTACGACGTATCCGCCGACGGCAAGAAACTGATCTACTCAGCTAAGGGCCAGTACGGCATCATCGACATCTCCCCCGGCAAGAAGGTCGGCGACGACAAGATCAAAACGAAGAACCTCAGGATGAAGCTCGATCCGATGGAAGAGTGGAAGCAGATGTTCTACGAGGCCTGGAGGTTTGAGCGCGACTTCTTCTACGTCGATAACATGCACGGCGTAAACTGGAAGAAGATAAAGAAACGCTACGAAGAGCTTCTCCCCTATCTGACAACGAGGGATGACCTCAATTACATAATAGGCGAGATGATCGCCGAGTTGAACATCGGCCACTCTTACGTCGGCGGCGGCGACTACTATCCCAGAAGCGCGAGAGTGACAAACGGCAAGCTCGGCTGCGACTTTGAGATCGACAGGAAAAGTGGGCGGTACCGCTTCTCGAAGATCTACAAGGGACGCAACTGGGAAGCCCTGTTCAAGGCCCCGCTCAACCAGCCCGGCCTTGATATCAACGAGGGCGAATACCTGATAGCGATCAACGGCGTCGAGCTGAAGTACCCGGTCAACCCGTTCGAGCTGCTCGATAATACGGCCGATCACCAGACCGTACTCAAGGTAAGCAAAGAGGCGAACGGAAAGGACGCGAAAGAGTTCACCGTAGTGCCGGTCGGCAACGACATCAACCTTCGTTATGAGGACTGGGTGGAGAGCAACAGGCAGAAGTGTCTTGCAGTCTCCGACGGGAAGATCGGCTACGTCCACGTGCCGAGCACCGCCATCACCGGTCTCTACGAGTTCGGACGGCAGTTCTTCCCGCAGGCCGACATGGACGGGATCGTCATCGATGTACGCTACAACAGCGGCGGCTGGATGCCCTCGCTCTTCGTCGACAGGCTCGGCAAGGAACTCCAGGGTCTCTGGGGATCTCGCTACGGAATGGTCCGCAGGTTCCCGATGAGCGGGCCCACGGGGCACCTCGCCTGTGTGATAAACGAGTACGCCGGCTCCGGCGGAGACGCCTTCCCGTACATGTTCCGTCAGGCAGGCCTCGGTCCCCTGGTAGGAAAGCGGACATGGGGCGGGCTTGTCGGAATGAACCGCAAAACTCCCCTGGTCGACGGCGGAATGGTCACCGTGCCTACGATCGGATTTATGAGTACTGACGGCGAATGGGACGTCGAAGGTTACGGCGTCGCTCCCGACATAGAGGTCGAGAACATGCCCGACGAGGTCGTGAGCGGAAAGGACCCGCAGCTCGAGAAGGCGATCGAGTACCTGATGAACAAGATCGCCGAGGATCCTCCGAAGAAGCTCTGGAAGAAGCCGGCGGATCCCGACAAGAGCTGATAGTAATGAAACAGGCCCCACCCGCCTGGTGGCCGTTTACAGGACAGCGAAGCAGCAGGATCGCTGAGAGAAGCGGGGACCGCCGGTTGAGCAGCGGCGGCCCGCCCGCCCGCGGATGGAAAGGCCCCCTCCGGGATTCCCGGAGGGGGTCTTTCAACAGTCCGTGAACGGCATGGGTTCACGGAACATTATTTAATATCTTAATTCTGCTCCAGGGCGACATCCGCCTTACGGTATCTGCACGAGTGGTCGTTTATCCAGTCCAGCATCGGCATCCAGATAAGAGACTGGGCATTGTCCGCGATAAAGATATCGATATGACCGAAATCGACTATCCCGGACTCAGGAGGATATAGCGCGACAACAAGGCTTGTCACATCGGAACTTCCTAGAAACGATAGCGTGTATTCGCTGTAGTATCCCAGTCCTCCCGCCGCTCCGACGTTCAGTATCGGGATTGTCACATCGCCGAGATAATCGTCCCACGGCACATCATCTAAATCGGCGATAGTCTCAAGATAATCAATCTGGAACAGCATCGCCTCATACGGAGCAGCGGACACGAGAAACTCGAACCATTTCTGATCCGTACTGAACTGGAATCCGTCCGGCATACCGGTGGCAGGGTCGAACGTTCCAGCGACGTAATGATACGTAGGAGTAAAGGGTGAGAACATGCGAGTCGCAGCGCCGAACACCATCGCGACCATGTAATTGGTGAATCCCAGGGCAATCGGCGAATCGCCATCCGGATCTGTCATCGCCAGATATCCTACGGGACCGAAGGGTACCGGAGTTGCATACTGCCCGCCCTCATAGTTCGCCCGATACATGGCAGAATATGTGGCTGTCGCACCGAGCACATATTCGTCATCCGTCTTGAACATTCCGTCGACAGGGATATACCCCCCTACGTTCCTGAACTGGGCTTTTTTCTGCGTCTCCCAGTTTACGTAGGCATAGCCCGTCCATGAGCCGCTGCTGTACCCGATAAGATTCATCTTGCCCGGGCCGCCTCCCGTAATGAGGCGCGTAAACCTGGCAACGGACAGCGCGATGTCGAGATTTTCGACCTGGTTCAGGATACCCCAGCCTTCCGCGAATCCGAAATCTGTCGTCTCCTGCGGAATGAGGATCCAGTTCTGGTCTATCCCCCAGAAGTCGATGTCGTTCTGCGCCATGTATAGGGCCATCGACTGGTCCGCGGGGACGCTGGGAGCGTTGATACCGTAGAGGGTCATGCCCTCGAATCCTACTCCATCTCCGTGCTGGAAAAAAACATTCTTGCATGTCTTTATGGGCTTGTACGGCGTTGATTCCTTCACGACACGGTGAAGACCTATTACGTCGTAGTCACCTTCGCCTATCTTGAGCTTGTAGCTGTAATGAGCGATGCCGGCTGCGATCTCTTCACGCTCGATACTGATGATGTTTCCGCAGCCCACCGGCGTGCGCAGCAGGCCATCGGCATCGGGCCAGCCGGTCTGAGCTACGAGCTCCGCAGCAATAAATTCGGGGTCGAGATTAAGCGAAGCCGATCCCGGGTTCTCGAGAGGTTCGATTCCCCTCTCGTTACTGCACGAGACAACGACCAGCAGGGCGAGAACTGTCAGAACAAAGTACCTTCTCATGGTGATTTCCCCTCGACAAGATTGAGAACGAACGTAATTCAACTGATTTCATTGATTCTATGACACCAGGTCAGCACACACTCCACCGATTGAATCCGGCTCAGCCATACCACACCGACTGCTGCCGGTTCGCAACTGATCTTTCAGGCCTTTAAGGATCCTTTTTGTAAAATCGACAAGTGCCGCTTTTCGAAAATGCATCGTATCAGAATATAATCTTTTTATCAACAATAAATATTTCCACAATCCTCACCATAATGACCGGTTATATCCGGATCAGCTACTTCCGCCCTCTGTACAGGTAGCGCACCATAACGAGCGCGCCGGCGGCAATCCCGATCAGCAGGGTGAACAGTCTCCAGAGAAGCACGTACGCTCCGATGCACTCGGCGGGCACTATACCCTTCATCACCTCCGCCGCGCTTATCTCGGCAAGTCCCGCTGCGCCGGGTGACGGAGCGAAGTAGAAGATCATTATCAGGACGAGCTGGGTATAGATGACCTCGAGATAGGGAGTATCGATACCCAGTCCCCGCAGGACGACCCAGGCAATCGTGAATTTGTTGATGTAGATCGCGGCCGAGAGAATGAATCCGATGACGAGCGCCGACTTCCCCTCCCTTAGAAAATACTTCATCATCGTGTTGTAGCGATCGACCAGTACATCCGCGATATCGAGATATCCCTTCCGCTCGAGCCATCGATTTATTGGCGGGATCAGACCGGCGACAAATCTCACCGATCTCTTCAGGAAGCCCGGAGTTGCCAGCCCTGCAACGGCAAGGGCTATGAAGAACATGAATATCGTGAATGATCCCTTGAGCAGGTACTGGAGCCGGAAATCGACCGCGACAGGCTCGAAGAGCACGAGGAAAAACAGGCTGCAGAGAGGGAGAAACAGCACCGTCCCGAGAAACGCCCCGAGGAAGCTGACGACCATAGCGTCAAAAACGGGCAGCCCCTCCTTGTACAGCACGTAGATCTGCCCCGGCCCCCCACCTGTCTGGGACGGCGTGATGCCGCCCATAAATATGTTCGCAAGGCCGGCGCGGATGCAGCCGACGAACGAAATGCCCGGCTGGAGCCTTGACGCGAAGACATAGATGCGCAGCCCCCCCAGAAGCCAGTCGAACAGCACGAGCGTCAGCGCCAGCAGCAGATACTGCCACCTGAATCCCGAAAGGCTGTTTATACTCCCGGCAAATGACGATCTGTAGAGAACGAAGATGAGGCCTATGGCGGTGAGGGCGAGAAAGAGGCGCACTCCCTTGCGGATCTTCGATGCTTCCGGCAAGCTGGTTCCCGCCTGGTCCCTGTCGGCGGACAGGATCGATCTTTTCTCATTCACGGTTGCCGGTCCTGTCCTTCATTGTTGTCAGAATCTGCTCGAATCTCCAATCATCTCTTATGTTATCCATATCGCTGTCGTTTTTCACGTAATCGTAATCGGCATAACCCCTGTCGACAGCCCTGGAAAGATACTCTATGGCCATGTCGTTATCGCCGCGCAGAGAATGGACACGGGCCAGCGCGGTAAGCGCGTACTGATTTTCTGAGTCTATCCTGATTGCCCTTTCCAGTTCGGCAACGGCCTCGTCATATCTTCCCAGCGTGGTATACGAATCTCCCAGAAGATAGAAGGCCCAGTAGTTGTCGGGATCGAGCGACAGGCATTTCCTGAACGACTCGATCGCCTTTTCGATAAGGCCCTGCTTACTGTAGGCGACACCCTTGAAGTTGTAGACGGACGGATATGTGGAATCGATCGCCGAACACGTCTCGGCAGTCTCGATTGCCCTGTCATACTGCTCGAGATCGTTGTAAAGGATCACGAGGTTGTTGTACGCCACCATGTGATAAGGATCTGTTTCCAGCGTCTTCAGGAACTCAGTGACGGCCTCGTCATCCCTGCCGAGCAGCCTGTAGGTCAGCCCGAGATTATTACGTGCGGCGCTGTCATCGGGATACTGCGCCAGAAACGACCTGTAGATCTGCATCGCCTTATCCGGGTCCTCTTCGACGATGTTGTAATATTCCGCCATGATACGGTATCTCTCCCGATCGGCCAGGTCGTTGCTGTACTGGAATGCCTTGATATAGTATTCCTTCGCTTGCTCGGCCTCACCGAGATTGTTATATAACGTCCCGACGGCGGCATAGGCTGCGGAAAAGGTCGAGTCGATCTCGATAGCGTTCTTGTAGAAAACCATCACCTCTTCCCACGACTGGGGCCTGAGGTGCTTCTCTCTGCCGAGGGAATACTGTTCGAGCGCTGTCAGCGAGGATGTAGTCACCCTCGCCAGGCTCTTGTCGCTTTCCTGGATCGACTGCATCGACTCGCCGAGATCCTTCCTTATTCTCATGGAGAGATTATCGACCGCGGATATCAGGACCTCGTCCTTTCCCGTCACGGTGACCCTGATCGGACTGCGTCTCGTGCCCGTGTTGACGTCCACGATCGAGGCGCTCAAGCTGTACGTGTCGCCCACGCGGCTGATCTTGGGAACGAGCATCGCCTTGATCCCCTCGCGCTTGCAGATCTCCAGACCGAGTGATTCGTCTATCCTGTCCGTATCCCCCCGTTCCATGCGCCTGAGGGTTTGTTCGATCCTCCCCCTGTCGAAGACATTGACCCACTGCGACTGCTGGATATCGATGGTGATGGCCTCGTTCAGCGCCCTGTCGAATGCCTCTTCACCGGAGAGATTCTCGATATCGGCGATTATTATCCAGTCCCTTTCGGAGAACGAAGTCGCCTGCCTTGGATAATAGATTGTCAGTGAAATGGTAAGCGCCAGGATGAGGACCATGGGCGCCAGAAACGGAACCGACACAAACCATCTCCTGCTCCTGCGTTCCTTCACAACCGGGATCTTGTGAGACGATCCGGAGGCAACGGCACTCTGGAGGCGGCGAAGATCGGTCAGGAGCTCGTCGACATGCCCGTAGCGGTTCTTCGGATCCTTTTCGAGAACCTTGTCGAGGATCATCTCGAGTTCTAGCGGCAGGCCGCTGCGCAGGGCCGTGATCGATTCATGCTTCTCGTTGAGTATCGAATAAACTACCGCCTGGTCGTAATCACCTTTGAACGGAACATGCCCGGTCAGCATCTCGTACAGAACAACGCCGAGCGACCAGATATCGGTGCGGCGATCGACTTTTTCGCCCTGCGCCTGTTCGGGAGACATGTAGGCGACCGTGCCGAGTGTGGTTCCTTCCATCGTGAGCTTCGTTGCACCGGCAACCCGGGCAAGGCCGAAATCGGTGATCTTCACCCTGCCTTTTCCGGTTATCATGATATTGGCCGGCTTTATATCCCTGTGGACGATGCCCTTTTCGTGCGCCTCGAACAACCCCTCTGCGGTCTGTATGGCAATATCCAGCGCTTTCCCGAGCGGCAGCGGATCGGATCCGATATTATCCCCCAGCGTCTGTCCATCTACATAAGCCATGGCTATGAAGATCTCATTGTCGACTTCCTCAATCTCGTAGATAGTGCAGATGTTGGAGTGGTCCAGGGACGCGGCGGCCTGCGCCTCATTGATGAAACGCTTTTTTTCCTCACCGTCGGCAAGAGATCCTCTCGTCAGAAACTTCAGCGCGACGATACGTTTGAGTTTTGTATCCTCCGCCCTGTAGACAACACCCATTCCGCCGGAGCCGATCTTCTCGAGGATCCGGTAGTGCAGGATGGTTCTGCCTGTATTGTCATCAGCCATGAGATTATCGCTTTGTTGAGTCTCCGCAACGATGTCCTTGTACCATTATTCTATCCGTCCGGGTGTGGATGCAAGATGTTAAATG
>CBDUYR010000088.1:0-8110 GCA_965371515.1 uncultured bacterium
CGATCGTACCTACGTTCACGTGCGGCTTGGTTCGTTCAAACTTCTCCTTAGCCATCCGGCTTCCTCCTTCTAGGCTCGCTCCGGCTTCATGCCGGACAAGCCTCCTCGACACTCTCTCAGGCCAGGCCTCTCACCCTGCCCTGAAGCTGCGCGACCATCTCTCCGGGCACCTGGTCATAATGTGAGAACTGCATGCTGTAAATTGCCCGTCCCTGCGTCAGCGAACGCAGAGCAGTCGCGTAGCCAAACATGTCCGACAGGGGCGCCCTCGCCATAATTACCTGAGTATCGGCGCGCTGCGACATCCCTTCGACTTTTCCTCTACGCATATTAAGATCGTTCATGACGTCTCCGACGTAGTTCATCGGGAGGACCACTTCGACGTCCATAATCGGCTCGAGAAGAACCGGCCCGGCCTTTCTCATTCCATCGTGGAAAGCCCTGCTGCCGGCGACGCGGAAGGCCAGATCGCTCGAGTCGACCTCGTGATACGAACCGTCGATCAGGGTTACCTTCACATCTACCACCGGACAGCCATTGATGGGACCGCTCGCCATCGAATCGCGGATACCGCCCTCGACGTACGACACGTACTGCTTGGGGACCGCGACACCGCGCATCCTGCTCTCGAATTCGAATCCGTCCCCGGGATTCGGCTCGATCTCGATGATCACGTGCCCGTACTGGCCCCTTCCGCCGCTCTGGCGGACGAATCGTCCCTCAGCGCGCGCTGCCTTTGTGATCGTCTCCTTGAAGGCGACCTGAGGCCGGCCAACGTTCGCGCCGACGCTGAACTCCCTGAACATCCTGTCGACCAGGATCTCGAGATGGAGCTCGCCCATCCCCGCTATCAGAGTCTGGCCTGTTTCCTTGTCGACCTTCACGACAAATGTCGGATCCTCGGCGCTCAGCCTTCCGAGCGCTTCCGAGAGCTTGACCTCGTCTGCCTTTGTCTTCGGTTCTATTGCCACCGAGATGACCGGCTGGGGAAAATCGATCATTTCCAGCCGGAGCGGATGCTTCAAGTCGCACAGCGTGTCGCCCGTTGCGGAATGCTTCATGCCCACGATCGCAACTATGTCACCGGCCGAGATCTCGGTCAGTTCCTCGCGCTTGTTGGCATGCATGAGAAGCATACGCCCGATGCGCTCTTTCTTCTTGTTCGACGCGTTCACGACATGCGATCCAGCCTTAGCCGTTCCGCTGTATACCCTTATGTAGTGAAGCAGGCCCACGTACGGGTCAGTTATCACCTTGAACACGAGGGCGGCGAACGGCTCCCCCGAATCGGCCGTCCTCTCCTCCTCCTTCTTCGAGAATGGGTTCACGCCTTTTACCGGCGGAACATCCATCGGATTGGGGAGAAAGTCGACGACCGCATCGAGAAGATGCTGCACGCCCTTGTTTCTGAATGCCGCGCCGCAGAGGACCGGGACTACGGCTACGTCCAGCACTGCCTTGCGCAGGGCCTTCTTTATGCTTTCCTCACTCACGTCGCTTCCATCGACGACGTGGTGGAGTATATCCTCGTCATAATCTGCGAGAGCTCCGAGCAGCTCCTCTCTCGCCATCTCGCAAGAATCTACAAGATCCTCCGGGATATCGCCCTCGCTGTACGTGGCGCCGAGGCTCTCGCTGTCGTAGGTAACGGCTTTCATCCGCACCAGGTCGACGAGCCCCTCGAAATCCTCTCCCTCCCCTATCGGGATCTGGATCGGCATTGCGTTGGCACCGAGCTTCTCACGTATCATATGCACAACGTTGAGAAAATCCGAGCCGACCCTGTCCATCTTGTTGACCAGGGCAAGACGCGGAATGTGATATTTAACCGCCTGGCGCCATACTGTCTCGGACTGCGGTTCGACGCCGCCCACCGCGCAAAACACAGCGACGACGCCGTCGAGTACTCTGAGACTTCTCTCTACCTCTACGGTGAAATCGACATGCCCGGGTGTGTCTATTATATTGATACGGTGATCGTTCCAGTAGCAGGTCGTCGCGGCGGATGTAATCGTGATACCGCGCTCGCGCTCCTGCTCCATCCAGTCCATCACCGTGCTGCCCTCATGCACCTCGCCCATACGGTGGACCTTGCCCGAATAGAACAGGATCCTTTCCGTCACGGTAGTCTTGCCCGCGTCTATATGCGCGGTGATACCGATATTACGAGTCTTGTCTAGAGGGTACTCTCTTGACATCGGACTTCTCCGTCGCCGGACCCGCTTTGCCCGGCAGGCCGGCCAACAGCCCGACAGGGTCAGAGGATCATTCGGCAGTTAATGCTGTCAAAGCAAAGTTGCCTGTTTATCACTTATTGTTCCCCTCGCTTCCCGCCGGTTCCTCCAATTGCAACTCGAAGGCTTCGGCAGGGATTCCACCCATCCTCCCCATATATAAAAGCATCCCGCGCCAGCAGTAGCCGGGGAATGCTGTTCTACCACCTGTAATGGGCGAAAGCCTTGTTGGCCTCGGCCATTCGATGATTATCCTCGCGCTTCTTGATCGAGGGACCCTCCCTGTTGTAGGCGTTGAGAAGCTCCGAGGAGAGCTTCTGCGCCATCTTTCTTTCGGGCCTGTCCTTGGCGTAACCTATGATCCATCGCATCGCCAGCGCGAGCCTGCGATTGTGACGGACTTCGATAGGGACCTGATATGTAGCCCCGCCTACCCTCCTCGAGGTGACCTCGAGGACCGGTTTGACATTCTCGATCGCCTTCTTGAGGACCTCGAGACCGTTCTGCCCGGTCTTCTCCTCGATGATATCGATAGCATCGTACACGATGCGTTCGGCAGTGCTCTTCTTGCCCCTGCGCATCAGATAGTTGATGAAACGCGCCAGAAGGACGTCGCCGTACTTCGGATCAGGCGTTATATCTCTTTTTACGACTTCCCGTCTGCGAGGCATTGCGATAGCTCCTTCTTGGGACTAGGCCTTCTTGGGCCTCTTCACGCCGTACTTCGAACGGCGCTTGGTGCGACCGTCTACACCGCTCGTGTCGAGGGTGCCGCGGACTATATGATACCTGACGCCGGGGAGATCCTTTACCCTTCCTCCCCTGACGAGTACGATCGAGTGCTCCTGCAGATTGTGTCCCTCTCCGGGAATATAGGCAGTGACTTCGAAACCGTTGACGAGCCTTACGCGAGCGACCTTACGGATGGCCGAGTTGGGCTTTTTCGGCGTCGAAGTATATACCCTCGTGCACACTCCCCGCTTCTGGGGGCAGCTCTGCAGCGCCGGCGCACTTGTCTTTTTTGTCTGGGCCTTCCTGCCCTTTCGCACTAACTGATTGATCGTAGGCACTTTATACCTTTTCTTCTACTTCCACTCAATTGTCGATATTTTTCCGTACCGACAGGTAAATCGGGGCGCAGATGAGCAATCTAACATCCCGTTATCTCCCTGTCAAGAAATTATTTCAGGTGATTTCGGGTCCTCCCCGGCCTTCCTTCAAGAGGCCTCCCCCTTCATCTCTTCGATCAGCCCGGCGATCTCCTCCTCGGGGAATTCTCTCCCGAGAAGCTCCTCCTCGCTGACCTGTTCCTCGATCTCGATTTCGTTGTACCTTTGCAGGCCCGTTCCCGCAGGAACGAGGTGCCCCATGATGACGTTCTCCTTCAGGCCCCTGAGATAATCGGTCTTGCCCTGGATGGCAGCCGCGGTGAGAACGCGGGTCGTCTCCTGGAAGCTCGCCGCGGAGATGAAGCTCTCCGTGTTGAGGCTTGCCTTGGTGATACCGAGCAACAGCGGCTTGAAGGTTGCAGGGTTGCCCCCGTCGGCCATCGCTGCGTCGTTCTCCTCGCGGAACTCGCCCTTGCCCACGATATCGCCCTCGAGGAACTTTGTGTCCCCGCCATCCTCGATGCTGACCTTCTGGAGCATCTGGCGGACGATGACCTCGATGTGCTTGTCGTTTATCGCAACACCCTGCAGCCTGTAGACTTCCTGAATCTCGTTCACGAGGTAGTTCTGGGCCGCGTTGACGCCCTTGATGCTGAGGATGTCGAACGGGTTGACCGGTCCCTCTGTAAGGTTATCCCCCGCCTCGATGCGGTCGCCCTCGTAGACGCTGAGGTGCTTGCCCTGCGGGACGAGGTAGCTGCTCTTGTCGCCGCCCTCGTTGACGACGTTTATCTTGCGCATACCCTTCGTCACACCCCCGAACTCGACGATACCGTCGATCTCTGAGACGACGGCTGCTTCCTTCGGCTTGCGGACCTCGAAGAGCTCCGCGACCCTCGGCAGGCCACCGGTGATGTCGCGGGTCTTGGTGATCTCCTTCGGGATACGGCAGATGATGTCGCCCGCCTGGACCCCGTCGCCATCGTGCCGCGAAAGGTGCGAGCCAGTCGGGATTATGAAATTACCGATCAGTTTGCCCTTCTTGTCGAGGAGCTCGATATGCGGATGACGCTTCTTTTCGCGATCGTCGATGATGACCATCTGGCGAAGACCCGTCTTGTCGTCGAGCTTCTCCTTGAGGGTGACCCCCTCCTTGATGCCGACGAATCGGAGCTTTCCGGCCATGTCCGCGATGATGAAATCTGAATAGGGGTCCCACTCGTAGACGATATGCCCCTTCTCGATCTCGTCGCCCTTGGACACATGAAGGTTCGCGCCGTACGGCACCCCGAAACGCGCCCTTACACGCTCTGTCTCGGCGTCGCGAATAATCACCTCGCCCTTGCGGCTGATTGCGATTTCTTTTCCTTCGCGGTTCTTTATCAGCTTGATGTTGCTCAGTTCGATCACGCCGGGATATTTCGCGGCCTTCTGCGTGTTCTCGGCGATACGGCTCGCCGTTCCTCCGACGTGGAAGGTACGGAGAGTCAGCTGTGTGCCCGGCTCTCCAATCGACTGGGCGGCGATAACGCCCACGGCTTCGCCGATGTTGACCATCCCGCCGGTCGCGAGGTTGCGTCCGTAACAGAGGGCGCAGACTCCGCGCTTCGCCTCGCAGGTGAGCACCGACCTGATCTTGACACGATCGACGCCGCGCTCCTCGATTTCGAGGGCGATGTCCTCGTCTATGAGCGAGTTGGCCTCCACGATGACCTCTCCCAGATGGGGGTCTATGACGTCGTCGACCACCACGCGTCCGAGAATACGGTCGGAGAGGGACTCGATGACTTCCTCGCCCTCTTTCAGGGCGGAAGTATCGACTCCCATGATCGTCCCGCAGTCAGGCTCGTTGACGATGACATCCTGCGCCACATCGACGAGACGCCTCGTCAGGTAGCCGGCGTCGGCGGTCTTGAGCGCCGTATCTGCCAGTCCCTTTCGCGCGCCGTGAGTCGATATGAAGTACTGGAGAACGGTGAGGCCCTCCTTGAAGTTCGCCGTGATGGGCATCTCGATGATCTCGCCAATACCTCCGGTGATCCTCTTCTGCGGCTTGGCCATAAGGCCGCGCATCCCGGCGAGCTGCCTGATCTGGTCCCTGCTGCCTCGCGATCCCGAGTTTGCCATCATGTAGATCGGGTTGAACCCCGCGCGGTCGCGGCTCAGCGCCTCGCCCATCGCGTCGGCGACGTCGTTCGAAGTATGCGTCCAGGTGTCGATGATCTTGTTGTATCGCTCGCCGTCTGTGATAAGACCGTTCTTGTACTGCTTCCTGATCTTTTCGATCGCCTTGTTCGCCCCTTCGATCAGCTTCGGCTTCTCCTCGGGGATGACGATGTCGTCGATCCCGAAGGTGATTCCCCCGATCGTGGCATAGCGGAAGCCGATATCCTTGAGTTGCTCGAGAAACTTCACCGTCCTCGAGTTGCCGAGCTTCTTGTAGCAGGCGGCTATGATATTCCCTATGTTTTTCTTGTCGAGGATGTCGTTCACGTACCCGATCTCATCGGGGACGATCTGGTTGAGCATTATGCGCCCGCCCGTCGTCGATACGAGCTTGTCGTCCATCCTGACCTTGATCTTGGCGTGCATGTCGATGGCGCCGCCGTTGACCGCGCTGATAGCGTCATCGGGGCTGAAGAACGACTTGCCCTCGCCACTCGCGCCGGCCTTGGCCATCGTTATATAGTAGAGTCCGAGGACCATGTCCTGTGACGGCGAAGCGAGGGGCGCGCCGTTGGCCGGCGAAAGAATATTGTTCGACGACAGCATCAGCGTCCGCGCCTCTAGCTGCGCCTCGTACGAGAGCGGCACGTGCACGGCCATCTGGTCGCCGTCGAAGTCGGCGTTGAACGCCGCGCATACCAGCGGATGTATCTGTATCGCCTTACCCTCGATCAGCAGCGGCTGGAAAGCCTGGATGCCGAGCCGGTGAAGGGTCGGCGCCCTGTTGAGGAACACGGGGTGATCGGTGATGATCTCCTCGAGGATGTCCCAGACCTCGGGCCTCTCACGCTCTACGAGTTTCTTGGCGCTCTTTACGGTCTGCACATAACCCTTCTCCTCGAGCTTCCTGATGATGAACGGCTTGAAGAGCTCGAGCGCCATCGATTTGGGAAGCCCGCACTGGCCGATCTCGAGCTCGGGACCGACGACGATCACCGAACGGCCCGAGTAGTCGACCCTCTTGCCGAGAAGGTTCTGACGGAACCGGCCCTGCTTGCCCTTGAGCATGTCACTGAGCGACTTGAGCGGCCTGTTGCCCTGGCCGCGCACCGCACGTGAGCGTCGGCTGTTGTCAAACAACGCGTCGACGGCCTCCTGCAGCATCCTCTTCTCGTTTCTGAGGATGACCTCGGGAGCGCGGATCTCGATGAGCTTCTTGAGCCTGTTGTTCCTGTTGATCACCCGCCTGTACAGATCGTTGAGATCGGAGGTGGCGAAACGTCCACCTTCCAGAGGTACGAGCGGACGAAGATCGGGAGGAAGTACCGGGATGACATCGAGGACCATCCATTCCGCCCTGTTCTCGCTCTGCCTGAACGCCTCTATGACCCTCAGTCTCTTGAGGACGTCCTTCTTGCGCTGGACCGAGGTCTCCACCTTGGCCTGGGCGCGCAGGTTGATCGACTCCTCTTCTATATTGATCTGGGAGAGGAGTTCGCGGATGGCCGTTCCCCCCATCATCGCGGTGAACTCGGAGCCCTGATCGAGAAGGTCGTTGTACGTCTCGTCGTCGATGAGTTCCTTGTACTTCAGCTCGGTGTTGCCCACATCGATCACGACGTGCGACTCGTAGTAGAGGATCCTTTCGAGGTTTCGCACCGACATGTCGAGCATGTATCCGATCCTGCTCGGCACGCCCTTGAGAAACCATATGTGGGCTACGGGCACGGCGAGATCGATGTGGCCCAGCCTCTCGCGCCTCACGCGCGAGTGGGTCACCTCGACTCCGCACCTGTCGCAGATCACGCCGCGGTAGCGGATCCGCTTGTACTTTCCGCAGGCGCACTCCCAGTCCTTGACCGGCCCGAAGATCCTCTCGCAGAAGAGGCCGTCCTTCTCGGGCTTGAAAGACCGGTAATTGATCGTCTCCGGTTTGACTACCTCACCGAAACTCCATGACCGCACCACCTCGGGGGAGGCGAGCTGGATCCGCATCGACTTGATGTCGGTGGGCTTTTTGCGATCCTTGTCCATAAAGGTGGTATACAACGGATACCTCCGTATCTCTTATTGATCCTTATCGAGATGTACATCTAGGCAAAGGCTCTGAAGCTCTTTTATAAGAACGTTGAACGCCTCGGGGAGCCCCGGGTCGGGAGCGTTCTCACCCTTGACGATCGCTTCGTATATCCTGCTGCGTCCCATGACGTCGTCCGACTTGACGGTGAGCAGCTCCTGGAGGCAATACGCAGCGCCGTACGCCTCGAGCGCCCAGACCTCCATCTCTCCGAATCGCTGGCCGCCGAACTGGGCCTTTCCGCCGAGCGGCTGCTGCGAAACGAGCGAGTAGGGTCCTATCGATCTTGCGTGAATCTTGTCGTCGACCAGGTGGGAAAGCTTGAGCATGTAAATGTATCCCACTGTGATCTCATCCTCGAACGGATCTCCCGTGATCCCGTCGTAGAGGGTCGTCTTGCCCGAGTCGGGCAGGCCCGCTTCGATCAGAGCCGTCTTGATCTCGGCGATCGTCGCGCCGTTGAATACGGGCGTCGCCACGCGGTAGTTCTTTTCCCCCGCGGCCCAGCCGAGATGCGCCTCGAG
>CBDUYR010000089.1:0-8071 GCA_965371515.1 uncultured bacterium
ATATTAGGAAGTCACCCCGAAAAATCAATAAAAAACCCTCTCAAGAGAGAGGGTTTAGTCGAAAGTAACATTTAAACTTAATTATATACGTGGATCATATCCATAATTGCTGAAATGTTCAAGCTTTGTTACAATTTCGCCATTTTCGATGTACCCACCAATATCTTCCCAGATCCCTGTGTTTTCATTGTTCCAGAGGGCCCTATAGGAATCTGCATCCGAATCGATCTTAGCCAGCGGCAGGGTCATGATAACGTTCTTGTTGAACTCGATGCCGTGGGGTCCCAGCTCTACCATCGCCTCCGGGTACCTGGGCATGTCGATGGTGATCTCGGTGTCCTCGTCGAGGGCTCCGGGCGGGAAGTACAAGCTTATGTACCCGTTTGTAACTGTCCCGCCCGTTTCGGCTGAAATCACCATGGAGACGGAGGTTGAGGAGCTCTGCAACATATCTCTACCGGAAGAACCCTCGGAGGTGGCGAGAACCTGGACGAATACGGGGTTCACGACACCGGGCGTAGCGTCATCCTGTGAGGGGGATACAGGAGAGTAGGATCCACAACCCATGGCAGCCAGTACACTGAGGAAGGTTGAAACGGTGAGGAATTTTCGGGTTATGGTTCGTCCTTTCATTTCTTCCACCTCCTTGGGTCTTCGGTTAAAAAACTTCATTTCGTTCTCGCAGTGGTATAAGGCAACACGAGTGCCACGTGTCAAAAGCTGGCATGGAGATGTCGTTGAGGAGCGGGCTCTTTGTGTCAATTATTGTTGTCTGTCTGGATTCTCAGGCATGGAACCTGTTGGTATGCAATCAACTACAGATGCCCGCGGGAGTCTGTAAATTCCCTGAAAAATGTGATCACAGGCCGATTTAGATTGGTATGGAGGGCGTGACCGAGAAAGTCGTTTGGGATTATTCCTGAATCTGGTGGGGGAGTTTTTCGGGGGTTATGGGAATCACGCTCGTAAAGGACAGCGTTTTCAATCTATTACAGAAACCGGCTCGTATTCGCCGTTTTTGATTTTTTCCTTAAGGAGCCGACTGTCTATTCCGTGTTTCTTCATCTTGTATCTCAGCGTTCCCCGTTCTACCCCGAGAAGGTGGGCTGCGCGGGTGACATTTCCCTCTGTCTTGAGCAGTGTCTCGAGGATCACAGTCTTCTCGACCTGGTCGAGACTGATTCCCTCTGATGGAATGTCGATCCTTATAGTGCCGTTGTCTTTCTTCATGTGGCAGGTCGTTTCCCTGGCGCTGGACTCCAGGGAGAGGGGGAGGTCGGCAGCGTGTATCTCTCCGGTCGTATTGAGGAGGACTGCGCGCTCGATGAGATTAATCAGTTCCCTGATGTTTCCCGGCCATGAATACTGCTCGAGGCGCGGGAATGCGTCCTCAGAGAGCCTGACGCTGCCCTTCTTGAGGCGGCTAGAGAACTTCTTCGTATAAGCTTCGGCGATTGGGCGTATATCCTCCCTGCGGCTGCGCAGGGGCGGTATCCTGATCTCTACGACATTCAGCCTGTAATAAAGGTCTGCCCGGAATCGTTTTCTCTCTACATCGTCCTTGATGTTCCTGTTGGTCGCCGAGATCACTCTGACGTCTACGGGAAGGAACTGGGTGCCGCTCACCCTCCTTATAGTCCTCGAATCGAGGAACTTGAGGAGCTTCGCCTGGAGGTTGAAGGGGATCTCGCCGACTTCATCGAGAAAGATCGTTCCTCCGTTGGCGACCTCGAACAGTCCCAGCTTTCGTTCCTTGGCGTCCGTGAAGGCGCCCTTCTCGTATCCGAAGAACTCGCTTTCAAGCAGTTTGGCGGGAATAGCCGCACAGTTGACCTCTATGAAGGGGCCGGACGATCGCGAGCTGATCTGGTGGATAGCGCTTGCGAGAACTCCCTTGCCGGTGCCGTTATCTCCGGTGATCATGACCGAGGTGCAGTCGCTCTTGCCGACCTTGATCGCCAGGGCGATCACTTCCTGCATCGCGTCGCTGACACCGATGATGTCATCGAATCCTTCCGGTTTCACGGTGCGCTTCCGTATGGCTTCATCCAGTTTGCGTTTCCCGAGACCGCCGGCGATCTGGCTGAGGATCAGGTGGAGGTCCCTGCACTCGTATGGCATGTGGAGCTGGTGCCGCGCACCGAGCCTCAGCGCAACGTGGTCCTCGTTTCGCAGGTCTTCCGGTATAAGCAGGATCAGCTGGCTGCTGGCATTGTGCCCGTGCCAGTCGATCAGTGCGTCTATGTCCGGGGAGATATCCTGATCGCCCGGTCCGTTTGTGTCGGCAAATATCAGGACCGGCGGGGCGGACTTCTCTCTTTCCAGTATGAAATCATTCACGCTGGAGAACGTTGACACAGCCCAACCTGATTCGGCGCAGTCGTTCGCGACTGTCCCGAGGACATCGGAATCGGAGCATATTATATCGAGTACAAGTGACATTTTTCAGGCTGCAGATATAGAGTCAGTATTTCAGGTGCACTGGTTCACGCGGTTAACTGCAAGATATATGCCTTATTACGGGGAATCACGTTCTGTCAGGATGTCGGTCGTGATTGAAAGGAGAGAATGTATTTGTTATCTTATTAACCAATTACGTCTGTTGACTATCCGCGGAGTTACAAGCCGCGTGATTTTGTACGGTGAGCCCCTGGATCGAGGTTGATAATATGCGTGAGATGGGAAAATCGTTCCCGAGAGCTATTGGATATGCCCTTCTTCTTGCGATTCCCGCATTGGTCCTTTCGGGCTGCGGCGACGATCAGGTAGCGGGAGGGGAGCAGATCTCCATCACTTCCGTAACGCCGGCGTCAGCGAGCGCCGGGGATATCGTAACGATCGAAGGGAGCGGCTTCAGCTCCGATCCGGCAACGAACCTGGTTGCCTTTTCCGCTACTGGATATTCGAATACTGCGGCGAGCAGGGTCGCCGTTCCTGTAGAAGCGACACGATCCATCCTGAGCGTCGAGGTCCCGGAGGGTTCATTCACAGGTGGAGTCAGGGTGGAGGCGCCGTTTCCGATCGGCGGAGGTCCCTTCGATATCGGGGTTCCCAGGATTCCCTCGAACTCGCTGGATTTCACGGTCAGGCTGCTTCACGGTGATGTGGCGAAGATCTTCTATTCCGATTCCGACTACGATCTGCCCGTATCGACGGGGGATGCCGGCGAGGAGTACATCCTGATACTCTTCGACAGCGCCACTCCCCCGGACTTGAACATGACCACCAACTACTCCGTCGATAACGATACGCCCTGCTCATCGGCTCCTGCTGCTGACGGGCCGGACGCTGGAGTGGATTCCGGTCTGGATTCGGACAAGATCGATCCCCTGCTCCTTGCGGGGGCGGGAGAGGTCACGAGGTCGTTCGAGCGGAAGAAGCGAGAGGAAGTGCTCGACCTTCTCCGCGGCGGAACCGTTAACATCGATACCGACAATGCTCTGCCGACTATGCCTCAGCCTTCCGCGATGGAGCCGCAGGCACGAGAGTTCTTCGTATTCAGCAATTTCAACGGCAGCACGGTCAACCCGGACGATTTCACGCTTGTCACGGCCGACCTGAAGTACGAGGGAGAACACACTCTCCTCTACGTAGACCAGTCAACACATTTCACGTGCATCGACGATTCCGATGCCTATGCCCTCGGGCTGGAGTTCGAGGAGAATATCCATCCAATCAACACCGCAAGCTTTGGTTCGGAATCGGACATCAACCATGACGGCAAGGTCGTTATCCTTCTGACGCCGATAGTAAACGAACTAACCGCTCCAGGTGGCGCAACGACCGGATACATCGCCGGATTCTTCATGCCGGGCGACCTGCTCCCGACATATGTCCCGACCGGCGCATCGAACGGGATGGAGATCTACTATTCGATGGTTCCCGATCCCAACGGGATATACGGGAACGTTTATGACAAGGAGCGGGCGCTCGAGGTGATCAGGGGCGTTATCGCACACGAGTTCCAGCACATGATAATGTTCAACTACCGGATCCTGATATTCGGCAATGGCTACAGCGGCACATACATGGCCGAGCTCTGGGTCGACGAGGGGCTGGCGCATATCGCCGAGGACCTCAACAATCACGACGAGAGCAATATCCGCCGGGCGGACCTGTTCCTCAACGACCCCGGCGACGTCACGCTAATCCACGGCGGAGATGATCTCGACGAGAGGGGGGCGAGCTTCCTCTTCTTCCGCTACCTCGGGGACCGGTTCGGTGACGGAGTCTTCCGCGATATTGTTCAGACGAAAAAGACCGGCACCGACAACATTGCGTATGTCACAGGCCTCGATTTCAAGGAGCTCTTCTCCGACTGGGCGGCAACGATGTATTTCGAGAGCAGGGGCGTAACGCCCGCCGATCCGAAATATGTCTATACCTCCCTCGACCTCGCAGCCGATTTCGACCCGCTCAGGGTCAAGCCGGGCAATATCTGCGGGAGTCCGATGACGGGCGATGTTAAATCGTACGGGCCTGAGTTTATCCTTATGGAGTTCACCGGGGTCGACGTCTACGACCTGAATATTTCCAGTGCACTGTTCGGGAGTATGAATGCGACCCTTATCAGGATTCAGTGATATTCTGATCGTAGTGTTGCTGCTGACGGTGGCCTCGTGCGCCTCCGCTCCGCCCGCTTCATCATCCAGGGAACCGTTCCAGCTGGAAGGCTCTATCCGTGTCGAGGGCGACCAGCCCTTCAACAGGGCGATAGTCCTGTCAGATTCGCAGGGTATAAGATGGAGCCTCGATCCTGGTGCGCTGGAGGCAGAGTTGAGCCTTCTCGACGGTTACGATGTTCGACTGACCTGCACGGGCATACCGGGAAAGGGCAGCGAGAGAGACGCCCGGGTCGAAAACTACGTGCTTGTCCCGCCGGACGGGATGATCGCGGTGCTGGGCAGTATCGCGATCGCCGGTGAATCGATTGTCTTGAATAACGATGGCGGGAGTTATAGACTCAATGGGCCTCTGACGGCGGCGCTGGAGACTTTCGGCGACCACCGCGCCTGGGTGTGGGGGACGCCGGGTGGCGGAGATACTCTCGAGATAAGCGGATACGAGGTCCTCGGGCCGTAGGACGAGGGATTCAGCATATATCATGATACCGGGTGTTCGAGAACGTCATACCATACAGGAGGTGGGACATGACGAAGAACATGGGCGCGGCTGACCGCGTCATACGGATCCTTCTGGCGATCGTAGTAGGGATCCTCTATTTCACCGGCAGGATCACCGGCACGGCGGCGATCATCCTGGGCATCATCGCTATAATCTTCCTGCTGACCAGCGTTATCGGCACTTGTCCGCTTTACAATCCCTTCAAGATATCGACGAAGAAGAAGAAGGAGAAGCCACTGCCGCCTATGTGAGCTTTTCCCGCATGGGCATGGGGTGGACGAAAGGATTACCGGGTGTCGGTTCGATCTACGGGAGGTTCCGGTGTGGTGTCCGGATCGCGCCTGGCCTTGACCTCTTCGATGTTCGTATAATGGATGAAGCGCGACATCTCGAGCTGGGTGAAGAACATCGCGAGACGGTCGTGGCACGGCTCGATCCTCTCGCCGAACTTATCCCTGAGTATCTGTGCGATCATGCCGATGTTGCGGTCGCCGTCTATGCTCTCCCATACAGTCGCACCGATATCATCGAGATTTATCCTGAAATACGGGCTCTTCATGCGTGAACCGACCAGCCGTTTCATGAATCCGCTCTTGAATCTCGGGCCGAGCACGGTGACGATGCCGTCCTCTTCTCTCTCGGACTTGACGAGTTGTTCGGGGACGAGCTCGAGGAGGTTGACGTCTGGTCCCCGTACTTTTTTCTTTCTGCCGAACATCGCTTCGCTTTCCTCTGGCTGGAGAAGAAGACCCCGGGGCCTCGCCGGCCCCGGAGTCGATCAAACGATTATCAGGACTATTCTGCCGCGCTCTTCATCGGGATCCGGATAAGGATCCACGCGAGCAACGCGAACACGGGCAGCGCCAGCCACGGGCTGCCGCCCTTGATGATCGAGGGTATGATACTCTCGCCTCCGCCGGCGACAACGGTGCCGGCGATGATGATTCCCATCAGCGCCTGGCCTGCGATCAGGCCGGACGCCAGGAGGATTCCGGTGTTAGCAGCCTTCTCCTTGTTGAGCTTTCTCTTCTCGATGTACCCGTCGGCGATCCACTTGATTATCCCGCCGATGAAGATGGCGAACGTCGTGTGGAACGGCAGGTACATGCCGACCGCGATCAGCATCGGCGAGGGAACGCCGATGAGGATCAGGGCGATCGCGAAGATCGCTCCCATGATCACGAGCGGCCAGGCCATCTGCCCGGTAATGATCCCCTGAGCGAGCATAGCCATCAGGCCGGCCTGCGGAGCGGGAAGATCGGTTCCGCCGATACCTCCCGTCGAGGCGTATCCTGTATGGAGCAGCTGGAGGACCAGGGCCATGACGAACGCGGCCGCGACCACTCCGATGATGCAGCCGATCTCCATTGCCCTCGGCGTGCCGCCGAGGATGTGTCCGGCCTTCAGGTCCTGTATGATGTCGCCTGCCACTCCGCTCGAGCAGCAGACCACGGCCGCCACGCCGAGAACGGCCGCCACGCCGAACGCTCCCTTCACGCCGACGACCACCATCAGGATAGCAGCCACGATCAAGGTCGACAGCGTCAGGCCCGAGATCGGGTTGTTGCTCGATCCGATCGTTCCCACGAGGAAACCCGCGACGGCGGCGAAGAGAAATCCGGCTATCGTCATGACAACGGCCGAGACCGCCGCTCCGATGATGCTGCCGCTGAAGTACCAGTAGAGGAAGAAGATGGGGATGACCAGCGCGATGATACCGATCAGTGTGATCGAATAGGGGATATCCTTGTCGATGCGGCTCGTCTCGCCGCTTCCCTCTCTGACCTTGCCGATCTGCTTGAGGTCGTTGAACGCCCTCCCCACGCCGGTACTGAGCGACTTGCGCATCCTGAAGAGCGTGTAGAACGCGCCGACGAGCATCGCGCCGACGGCCAGCGGGCGGACCTGGGAGTTCCAGACGGCGCCGGTCGTCTCGATCCAGTCGGTGCCCGGCCCGAAGGTGCCGTTGATGAATATGAACAGCGGCGTCATCATCATGTGGCCGAACACTCCGCCGGCGAATACGATGGCGGCGAGTTTGGGGCCGATGATGTAACCTACGCCGAGCATCGCCGGCGAGGCCTCGGGCGATTCGATGAAGATACCGCCAGTCGGGTTCGATCCGGTCGTTATCGCTCTGAGGTCGCTTGTCATTAATTGGAAGTTTTTCACCGTGGGCAGGACCCAGAAATGTTTTACGTATCCCTGTACCAGATGGAGGCCAAAGCTGTTCTTGATCAACTCGAGAAAGGCCGCCACACCGATCATCCCGAACACGTACTTGGCGCCCGTCGCTCCTCCCTGGCCGGCCTTCACGATCTCCGCGCATGCGACGCTCTCGGGGAACGGGAGCGACTTGTCGTCGATCAGGACCTTTCTGAGGAAGATAACGAAGAAAACTCCGAGGATACCGCCGACGAGCATCAGGAAAGTGCTTTCCCAGTAGTGGATGTTTTCCCAGATCGGCGCGCCGGTCTCCGGATTCTTGGCGATCAGGAACGCCGGGATCGTGAAGATCGCGCCGGCGACGACGGCCTCTCCGACCGCGGCCGTGGTACGGCAGGTGTTTTCCTCGAGGATAGAGCCTTTGAGCGGTTTGAGCACCGCCATGGCCATAACGGCCGCCGGGAACGTGGCCGCTACCGTCATGCCGGCCACGAGGCCGAGGTAGGCGTTTGCCGCACCGAGGATGATAGAGAGTATCGCGCCGAATACTATCGCCGGCAGCGTTAACTCCTTCATCTTTGTCTCGGCGGACACATATGGTTTGAAATCATCGGCCATAGAGTCCTCCTTTCCCTGATTCAGAAACGGATCAACTCCACCTAGTCAAATATTTGACACCCGGTTATCCGGATTGAGGCATGGTATTCACAGGCCTCGGGCAAAGTCAAGGGAATCGTACCGTCAGGAACCTGACGGATATCGGGTGGAGAGAATGGGGGCA
>CBDUYR010000090.1:0-8005 GCA_965371515.1 uncultured bacterium
GGGCGGCAAGGACAAGGCTACCCGTTACTGCTGTAATGAATCGGGTTCGCATTCCGCTCCCTTCTCTATCGTATCAGGGGATGCGATAGAAGCCGTATCGGCGGCCGCTTCCGCGGGCGGGTTCCTGTATTTTTCCAGTTCTGCGGTAAGCCAGTCCTTGTTCGAGATGACCGTCCCGTCCTTCAGCCTGATCTGGTAGAGCTTTCCGCTCATCATGCTCTTCGTCGCGCTCTTCTCGATGAAATCCTCGGGCGTCTTGATCTTCTTTTTATAATGCTTGTACTTCTTCTCTATATGCTTCGCCGCGTCTTCGGCCGAATGCTCCTTGCCGTTCCTGATAAAGACAACGTCGGCTGTGCGGACATACTCGAGCAGATGGGCGATCGTCGCTTCGAGATCCTCTTTCTTCGCATCGTCAGCCTTCTTTTCGGCCCCTGCCTGCAGGGAAACGAGCATCACCGCGACCGTGATGACAGCAACAAATATCCTCGTCTTCATCTCTTACCACCTGTCTTATCTCATGATTATAGGCTTACAGGAATACCCGCGCTATTCTGCTACAGCGGAGAATAATTGTCAATTATACTTGGTCGGGGTCGTAACCTGGGTCCTCGGAGAGCTTCTTGCCGAAACCTATCACATGATCGCTGCTGTAGCCGATCTTCTCGTAGAATTTGATGACATCGAGGTTGTTCTCCCTGACCTGAAGGTTGATCTTGGGGCAGCCCATCGCGCGCAGTCCGTCCTCGATACGCTCCATCATCATCCTGCCCAGTCCCCTTCGTCTCATATTGGGATCGACGGCGAGATAGTTAATCCAGCCCCTGTGTCCCTCGTACCCGCCCATTGCGACAGCTACAACATCACCGTCTATCTCTCCGACGAGAAAAAGTTCACCCTGGACCTCGAGCTTCCTGTCGATGTCGAGATCGGGATGGTTCCATGGCACGAGAAGGCCGCATCTTCGCCAGAGCGAGATGACGGCCTTCCTGTCCTGCTCCCTGAATTTCCTTATATCCATATGCACGAGCCTCTGTTCAATACGGAAGGCTGTATGATACCACCGAGTTGCTCGAGAAGGTAGGGATAATCACCCGCTTCCTCTTCCCGTCGTAACTATTGAATACGCCACAGCGCCATCAATGTTCCTGACATGCCATACACACGGCAGGTTGGGGGGACTCCACGTCCAAAACATGTTGACTAATCACGCTGTTTCTATTATGGCTGAGAAACATTGTCATGCATTATGTTCCGATTTCCGCTTCCGGTTGTCAGCCTTGAGCAAGTACAGAGGTTCTTCCGGAAGACATCTCTGAAACAACCGGTCCAGGTCCGGAAAGGGGTCATTATGAAGCACCGTACCGAACGACGCCGATGGAGCGTCCGTTCTCTCGTGTTGATCGCCGCGCTGGCGCTTGCAGCGACGAGTCTCCTGCTCGGCGGCTGCGGCAAGAAGGCGCCCGAGGTCAAAGAGGTCGTCCGGCCGGTCAAGATGATGATCATCGGCGCCGGCGCCGGCACAGGCACCCGGGAGTATCCCGGCAGGGTCCGCTCCCTCGAGGAGATCCAGCTGAGCTTCGAGGTACCCGGCCGTATCATCGAGCTCCACGCCATAGAAGGTCAGGCCGTAACTCGCGGCGCGCTCGTTGCGGCTCTCGATCCACGCGACTACGAGGCCGCCCGCGATCGCGATCTGGCCAGGCGCAACGAGGCGCGCGCCGACTACCAGCGCAACCGCACGCTCTACGAACGCGACGCCATCTCGCTGCGCGATCTCGAGGTCGTGCGCCGCCAGTTCGAGGTCCGCGAGGCGACCCTGAAGCAATCCGAGAAGGCGCTGAGCGACACACGTCTTCACGCACCCTACAACGGCAAGATCGCCGGCCGCCTGGTGGAGAACTATGAGAACGTGGATGCCAAGCAGGCCGTTGTGATCTTTCACGACGACTCCATCCTGGAGATAAAGGCAAGCTTCCCCGAGTCCGAATACCTGCGGATACGCGACCTTGGCAGCGTCGAGGACATGAACGAGAAACTGAAACCACAGGTGGAGGTATCGGCCGCGGCCGGCCTTCTTATCGAGGCGTGGGTGAAGGAGTTGCGGAACACAGCCGACCCGGTGACACGCACCTACGATGTCACACTGGGCTTCGAGGCCCCGGCCGGGCTATCGATCACCTCCGGCATGACCGCCAAGGTCATCATCCACCTGCAGGGCGCCGCCGGCGCCACACTCATCCCCGTTGCCGCCGTAGTGGCCGGGGAGGGCGGCCAGTCGACGGTCTGGGTCTTTGACAAGGCCTCGGGCACCGTGAGCAGCCGCGCCGTAACCGTGGGCCGGATGACGGGCGACGAGATCGAGATCCTCGAAGGACTGCAGAACGGCGACCAGATCACAGTGTTGGGCTCCAGCAACCTCAGCGAGGGCATGAAAGTGCGCCCGCTGGGCGAATAAAGGGAGGCCGGGATGAATCTCGCAAAAATCGCCCTGGACAGGAATATCGTCAGCTGGGTCATCATCGTCCTTCTGCTGCTCGGCGGCATCCAGTCGTTTATGACAATGCCCCGGCTCGAGGACCCGGAATTCACTATCAAGGACGCCCTCGTCACCACGCCCTATCCAGGCGCCTCAGCACAGGAAGTGGAGGAAGAGGTCACCGACCGCATCGAAAAGGCCGTCCAGGAGATGGGGCAGCTCAAGGAGATCTTCGAGTCCACCTCGATGCGCGGCATGTCCACCGTCAAGGTGCGAATGCATGACAAGTACGACGCCGAGCTCCTGCCCCAGGTCTGGGACGTTCTGCGGCGGAAGATCGGCGACGTTCAGGGCCAGCTGCCTCCGGGCGCCGGGCCGTCAAATGTGAACGATGACTTTGGCGACGTCTACGGCATCTTCCTGGCCATTACCGGTGAGGACTACTCCTTTGCCCAGCTCAAGGATGTGGGCGAGTTCCTGCGCAAGGAACTGGCGCTGGTGCAGGACGTGTCGCGGGTGGATTTTTTCGGGATACAGCCCGAGGTGATGTACATCGAACTCGACCGCGATCGCATGGCCCAGCTGGGCGTCCCGCCCTCGGCCATCATCGAGGAACTGCGGGCCCACAACCTCACGGCCAATGCCGGGCGGGCGGAAATCGGACCGTCACTGATCACCATCGATCCCACAGGGATTTTCGGGTCGGTAGAGGATTTCGAGCGCCTGGTACTGAGCAGTGTTTCGGGAAGATCCCAGATCCATCTGGGCGACGTGGCCGATGTGCGCCGCGGCTACAAGGATCCTCCTTCGATGATCCTGCACTTCGACGGTAAAGATGCTGTCGGCCTGGGCATCTCTACCGTAGCCGGCGGCAACGTCGTGATCATGGGCGAAGCGCTCAAGATCCGTATGGCTGAACTGCAGGAGCAGATCCCCCTCGGGATCGAACTAGGTATAATCGCCATGCAGCCGGACGCGGTAATCACGTCCATCAACGGTTTTGTGATCTCCCTGGCCGAGGCCGTGCTCATCGTCATCGTGGTGCTGTTGTTCTTCATGGGTATGCGCAGCGGCCTGCTGATCGGGTTCATCCTGCTGCTGACGATCTGCGGCAGTTTCATATTCCTGAAGTACCAGGGGGTCATCCTCGAGCGGATCTCACTTGGAGCGCTGATCATCGCCCTGGGCATGCTGGTCGACAATGCGATCGTTGTGGTCGACGGCATGCTCATCAGGATGGGCAAGGGCCAGAGTCCACGGGAGGCTGCCATCGATGTGGTCGGTAAGACCGCAATCCCCCTGCTGGCAGGAACCCTCATCGCTATCCTGGCCTTCGCCGCGGTGGGCACCAGCCAGGACAAGACCGGCGAGTACACACGCTCGCTCTTCTCTGTGATCCTGGTCTCCCTGACCCTCAGCTGGGTCATCGCGGTCACCATCACGCCATTTCTTGCCACCCGGTTCCTCAAGGTCAAAACGCCCAAGAATGGCAAAACCGCCTCTGATCCCTACGACACCGGTTTCTATAACAAGTACAAGGCGCTGCTGGGCGGGGTCATCCGGTACCGCTGGGTATCGGTCCTCGTCGTGCTGGTGATCTTCGGCGCCTCGGTCTATGGATTCGGCACCATCGAAGGCAGCTTCTTCCCCGAATCGTCCCGGAACCAGTTCCTGGTGGACTACTGGCTTCCCCAGGGCACCAGCATCCATACGGTCGAACACGACATCAACGAGATCGAGCGGCATATCATGACCCTCGAAGGGGTCGACCACGTATCGTCTACGATCGGTGGGGGCGCCATCCGCTTCCTGCTGACATACAACCCCGAGAAGGCCAACAGCGGCTACGCCCAGATGCAGGTGGAGGTGGAAAATTACAAACAGATCACCCGGCTCAAGGAAGAGATCCAGGACTGGATCGAAGACAACTACCCCGAGAGCATCCCCGCGGTGAAGCGTTTCATCAACGGCCCGGCGGAACTGGGCGCTGTGCAGGTGAAGATCATCGGCGACGATCCAGCGGAACTGAGGCGCATCGCCCGTGAGACCAAGGCTATCTACCACGCCGATCCCGACGCCTTCAACATCCGTACCGACTGGGGCGAACCGGTGAAGGTCGTGGTTCCCATAATCGCCAAGGAACAGGCGAACCTCAACGGGATCACGCGCACCGATGTGGCCAGGACCCTGCTCGAGGGATTTGAAGGTGTCACCGTCGGTGTCTTCCGTGAGGATATCGACCTCATTCCCATTATCATCCGCGCCCCCGAACCGGACCGCCTTGACATCAGCAGCATCCAGAATCTGCAGATATGGAGTCCTGTGGCCGGAAAGTCGATCCCGCTGACCCAGGTGGTTGCGGGATTCGAGACGGTCTGGGAGGACCAGATCATGACCCGCACCAACCGCAGGCGGTCGATCACGATCCTCTGCGACCCTGAACACGGCCTGTCCTCGAACATCCTGGCCCGGGTCCAGCCCCAGATCGAGGCGCTGGACATGCCCCCCGGCTACAGCATGGAATGGTGGGGCGAGAACAAGAGCACGCTTGAAGCCCAGACATCCCTGGCCGGAAGCATGCCTGTGTTCATCCTGATGATGATCGTCATGGTTGTGCTGCTCTTCAATTCGCTGCGTCAGACCCTGGTGATCTGGCTGATCGTTCCACTGGGAATCGTCGGCGTGACGATCGGTCTTCTCGGCACCGGTCTGCCCTTCGGGTTCCTGGCCCTGCTCGGTTTCCTGAGCCTCATCGGGATGATCATCAAAAACTCCATCGTGCTTATCGACGAGATCAACAGCCAGACCGGCGAGGGCAGTGGAATCTACAAAGCTATCATCTCCTCGGCTGTAAGCCGACTGCGGCCCGTGTCCATGGCCGCGGCCACCACTGTGCTCGGCATGGCGCCCCTTTTCCCGGACCCCTTCTTCAACTCCCTCGCGGTCACCGTGGCGGCCGGCCTCACCTTCGCAACGGTGCTTACCATGGTGGTGCTGCCGGTGATCTACGCCATTATCTATCGCGTCAAAGCCGACAAAAACGGATCCGAAACCCTGGAGGAATCTTCGTGAACAGACGTCTGCTGGTCCTGGTGTTGGCTTTCCTGGTGATCAATATAATGGGAACGGCGAGGGCGGAAGCACAGTCGCTTCCCGTGGTACGGATAGCCTTCGTGCACGACAGATCCGCAATCGACTGGGCGACAGGATTCCGCGACAGCCTGCGGCTGGAGCTCGGCCGGATCCTCGAGGTGGACTACACCGTGGAGATGCCGGCCGAACTCGACCTGACCGCCGACGGCACCGTCGAGTCGATCCGGGCCGCCCTGAAAACCCTCCTTGCAAACAGACATGTCGACCTGATCGTGGCCACCGGCCCGTTGGGGTCGCTGGAAGCGAGCCGCCTGCCCGACCTCGTCCATCCCGTGATCGGCACCTGGATCCTCGATACAGAGGTCCAGCAGGTTCCGTTCGAGGACGGTTCGAGCGGTCGCCGCAACTTCACCTATATCACGGTGGGCAACCTGCTGAGAGCCGATATCGCGGCGCTGGACCTTGTGGTGGAGTACGACCACCTGGTGGTGACCGGGAGCGCCGGCTGGGTAGCCTCGCTGTCAGGCGACGGCTCGGCCCTCGAAAAGATCACCGGCAGCCGCGCGAGTTTCGTGACAGGCGACGGCACAGTGGAATCAATCCTGGCAGATCTGCCGGATGATGCCGACGCCATCTACCTGATGCCGATGATCGACATGTCCTCGGCCGATATCGCCGCGTTACTGGCGGCATTCACCGATCGAAAGTTGCCGGTGCTCTCGCTGATCGGTGAACCGGAGGTCAGCGCCGGCGCCCTGCTGGGCGTGGCTCCAGGCAACTGGAGACAGCGCATGTACCGTCGCGTGGCCCTGGTTGCGGAGCAGATCCTCTCGGGAGAGGCGGCGGCCGATATCCCGGTGATGATGATGCGCGACGACAGGCTGTTTCTCAACCTGCGGACCGCCGGCCTGATCGGCGTTTCGCCATCGTTTGAGACTACCATCGAGGCCGTGTTAATCGACGAGATCGTCGAGCCGGGCACCGAACGCATCGACCTTTATGCCGTCATGGCCGCGGCCCAGAACCATAATCGCGACATCGCCGCCGTCGAGAGCGCCGTGGCTGCAGGTAACGAGCAGGTGAAAGTCGTCATGTCCGAGCTCCTCCCCCAGATCAATCTCGGGTTGAGCGGCATGGTGGTCGACGAGAATACTGCCAGCTTCTTCCCCCCTCTTTCCGAACGTACATTCAGCGGCAACGCCAGCCTCACTCAGATCATCTACTCGGATCGCGCATGGGCGGGTTACTCCATCGAGAAGCATCTGCAGGATGCCAGGATCGGCGAGTTAAACAAGGTCCGCCTGGACGTGGGCCTGGAAGCCGCAACCGCCTACATCGACGTGTTGCGCGCACAGACGCGGCTGCAGATCCAGCGCCAGAACCTCGCGTTCAGCCGCAGCAATCTCGGGCGCGCACAGGTCCGTGTCTCTGTGGGCGAGGCCAATCGTTCCGAACTTTACCGCTGGGAGAGCAAGATCGCCGCCGAACAGGCGCTGGTGATGGATGCCGCTGTCACGCAGCGACTGGCCTCGGTCGAGCTCAACCGCGTGCTGAACCGCCCGCTGGAGGCTCCCCTTGAGTTGGTTGACACCTCCCTGGGCGACCAGTTCCAAACCCTGATCGACCCCCGAATCGACAGCTATACGCGGGATCCACGCAGCCTCGATATCCTGCGCGGCTTCCTTGTGCAGAAAGGCCTCGTCGGCTCGCCCGAACTGCAGCAGTTCGATGCCGCGATCCTGGCCGCCGAGCGCTCTCATTCCGCAGCCACCCGGTCGTTCTGGATACCCGACGTCGGACTCCAGGGTTCGGTGGGCCAGGTATTCTCCCGTGGCGGTGAGGGCTCCCCCGCCACCGATCCCGGCGCCTCTGACGAGACCTCATGGAATGTGGGAGTATTTCTGTCACTTCCGCTGTTTGAGGGCGGCGCACGGATCGCCGAGACGCACCGCACAACCCAGGAAACGCACCGCCTGACACGCGCTAGAGAATCAGCCGCCCAGCGCGTCGATCGGAACGTACGCGACGCGGTCTTCCTCGTTGCTTCGAGCAGGCTGACTATCGACCTCGCGCGCAAGGCGGCGGAAGCGGCGCGCCTGAACCTTGAACTCGTGGCCGATAACTACACGTTCGGCCTGGTCAGTCTCGTCGACCTGCTCGACGCCCAGACCAACGCGTTCAATACCGACCTGGCCGCCGCTGACGCGGTGAACAACTACCTGACCGATCTCATGCGGATGGAACGAGCGGTGGGGCAATTCACTTTCTTCGTGCCGGCGGAAGAGCGCGGCGCCTGGATCGAGGAACTGGAGGCTTACGCCGGCGAGCGGCAGTAGGCCCATTTCAGGCCGGCCGGGGTATACCGTTCATTCGGAGACATCCTCTTCCACCACTGAGGTCCATCCCCCGCCCAACGATTTGTAAAGCCTGACG
>CBDUYR010000091.1:0-7253 GCA_965371515.1 uncultured bacterium
ACGGGATTGGCCGTCGCGCAGAATATCCCGCAGACCTCGGGAATCGCCTTTACGGCGTTGAGGAGATTAATGGGGAACGCGTCCTTAATGAACATTATGAACGAGTGTCCTGCCCCGATTGCGGCGGCGTTGCTCCTGGCCAGCTCGATCATCTCCTCGTCGTTGCCCGAGAAGCGAATCAGGCACTCCCCCGAGGCCTCGCAGAAGGCTATTCCGAACTTGATCCCGGGAACAGCTGATACGGCGGTTTCGTGGAGATCTTCCACTGTCTTGATGAAGTGTGACTGGCCGAGGATGAAGTTGATCTCCGACGGCTTCTCGATCTTTACCGTCTTCAGTTCCATGATTACCTTCCAGCGCAAATGGTATGGAGGTTATTTCTTCTTACGGTTGTTCAGACCGTACTGGTTGATCTTATTATGAAGGTGCTGCCTCGTCACGGCGAGCAGTTCCGCAGCCCTCGTTATCTTGCCGCCCGTCTCCTCCAGAGCTTGTATGATGAACTGTTTCTCGACCGAGCGCATCTTCTCCTTCAGGGAGCCTTGCGTATCCACGGTCCTGAGGACGTCGCCGCGGTCGAGCTGAGGAAAGTGGATGACCGAAAGGGTCCTGGCGTCCCCGCAAAGAGCGAGAGCCCTCTCGATCGTATTCTCCAGCTCCCTGACGTTGCCCGGCCAGGGGTTGGTCAGTATCAGCTTCATCGAGTCGGGCTCGATTCCGATTTTGCCTTTGTCCATCTTGTCGGAGTACTTCTCGAGGAAGTGAAGGGTCAGGGGCAGTATGTCTTCTTTCCTCTCACCCAGTGGCGGGATCGTGATAGGGACCACATTGAGCCTGTAGTAGAGATCCTGGCGGAACTTGCCGGCCTCGATGTCTTCCGATAGGTCGCGGTTCGTGGCGGCGATCACCCGCACGTCTACGTTGCGCACGGTGTTTTCCCCGACCCTTCTGATCTCGCCTTCCTGAAGCGCGCGAAGCAGCTTTACCTGCAGGGGCATCGGCATATCCCCGATCTCGTCTAGGAAGAGAGTGCCGCCGCTGGCGGTTTCGAACAGGCCGGGTTTGTCGCTGACCGCCCCGGTGAAGGATCCTTTCTTGTGGCCGAAGAGCTCGCTCTCGAGGAGCTCAGGCGACATGGCCCCGCAGTTGATCGTTATCATCCGGTTCGTCTTGCGTGGTCCGTTGAAATGGATTGCCCTCGCGATGAGTTCCTTTCCGGTTCCCGTGGCGCCCATGATCAGAATGGTCGTATCAAACGGGGAGATCTTCCTTATCGTGCTGAAGATCTCCTGCATCGGCTTGCTCTTGCCGATGATACCGGAGAATTCGTACTTTTCGGACAGCACGGCCTTGAGCTCGAGGTTCTCTCTCGCGAGATTTTCCTTCGAGAGGATCAGTTCGCCGTGGAGCCGCGCGTTTTCGATTGCAATCGCCGCCTGGGCGGCAAAGGCGGAGAATATCGGCATGTCTTCCTGGTCTATCTCGATGCTGAGCCTGCTGGCATCTGTGTAGATAACACCGATCACCTTCTCGTCGAGGATAAGGGGGAGGCAGACGGCGGTCTTGAGCTGGAGGTCGAGCACGCTCTCCTGGTCCTTGTATCGGCCGTTCTTGTCGATATCGGAGATGAAGAGGGGCTTGCCTTTCTTTGCGGCTTCTCCGATGATCGTGTGGCTGACTTCGAATTCACTCTCCCCGAGCTTCTGCTGCCTGCTGTCCCTGGCGATCCTGAACTCTAGCTCGCCGGCTGCGTTCTCGAGCATGAGGAATCCGCGGTCCATGTCGGCAAGCTTGATCGTTGAATCGACGATGTTCGACAGGAGCTCGTTGAGGTTGAGAGTCGAGTTCATCGCCTGGGTGATCTCTGCCAGCATCTCGAGCTTGTGTACCTGGTGCCGGCTGTCAGTCAGCTGGTTCGACAGGTCCCTGCTCTGCCGGACCGCCTCGGACCCCTCGAGGTCTTCGAGATCGCTTTCCGCGTCCGCGAAATAATCCTTCGTCGTTTCCTTCTTTTTTGTACTCATCTCACCGGAACCCCCCTGGTTCCACTCCATTGTTCCCGGGCCTGTTGTTTCAACAGGTTATACCGATCGCTTTGCCGGTCCGGGCGGTGCTGAATCGAGGTGTAAAAAACTGTTTACTGGCATTTATGCCTACCGCAAGTCATGTGCCACCGTATGATGAACGCCGACAATCGATATAACTACCATTACGACATACGGTTAAATACAGCAAGACAGGCCGTCGCATGTAGCATTTCCACTAAAACAGTCAAAATGTGTAAACATAATTTTACGCACTCCGCAGTTGATATCGGTTAACATAGTGTATAATCATAGCTTGCTATAGCGTAAACTAATTATAACATATGTAAACAATTATTTCCACTCGTGAACATAAAATTTTACATTCCTGAAAGTCGCATTTACGGATGAATCCCGACTGGCGGCCACCTTGACTCGGTCACCCTGGATATGATAGAATCGGACAGCAAGAAAGCGATTGTTTAAGGCGGTTTGATACAGTGTTATTCACTCAGGTGATTGACATCCAGTCGTGGTGGATAGAGCGACGGGAGCGAAGCATATGAGAAGCTGTATCAGGCGCCTCTTTTCTTATTCAGTCCTGGCCCTTATTGCCGCAGTTCTTCTGTTTCCGCTCTCCGGGGCGGCGAATGCCGGGTCTCACAAAGCCGAAAAATATTCGATTTTCGCTGAGCTTGTCGGAATGGATCCGCATCTTAAGGGCGACTTTCAGGTCAATCCAGGGATTGTCCGGGATCTCGATGGGAGGGGTATGCTCGACCACGGTTGATGGTGTGGAAAACGCGATAATGAGAGATATTAGGCAATTGGTTAAAAGGCATGGACGGAGCGATTCCGAGTGAAGACTAAAGGATTAATTATTCTGCAGATCCTGTTCGGACCGTTATTCAGATAGGATAGGGCCAAGCGATACCATGTGTAAACGACACGAAACCGTGGAAAGGTATATATCCGAAGCGCAGGGCTACCAGGCTATCGGTGACCACCGGAATGCGCTCGAATCGGCAAGAGCGGCCCTGTCCGCCATCGAGCGGGAACCTGTATCGTTTGAGAGGGAAGCGCGGGTACTTCTAATTGCGGCTAGGAATGCATATTATCTAAGTAGTTTCGACGAGTGTTCGGTCTACATCGACATGGTCGGCGAGCTCATCCAAGCCGTTGAGGTTGATGCCGGCTGCGAGCGATACGAAGCATCGGTTATCAGGGCGAACATCCTCAGGAGGCGAGGTGAGTATCGTGCCGCGCTAGAGGAGCTCAGTGACATTGAAGAATCGGTCGAAAACTGTCTGTCCGGGACGCTGACAGGAGAGAAATTCCTGATCAAAGGAGCTTGTTATTACTTCCTGAGGGATACACGCCGTGCTAGGGAAATACTGGAAACAGCCCTCGGGCTGACGACTAGAGAATCTAGCTGGAAGCTCAGGGCTAGGGTGCTGACGATGATGGGGCTTGTCCTCAGGCGCCTTGGATTCATGAGAGAGGCCGCAGACGACCTTCGAAGGGCTGCTGCCATATGCTCGAAGAACAAGGACGAATACGGCCTTGCGGCCGCGCTGCTCAATCTCGGTATCACGCAATACCACGTGGGCGATGTCGATGCATCCGAGAAGTCGTTCATAAAGGCGTCATCGCTTTTTGAGAGTGTTAAATGGCATGTCGGCAGGTGCAGATGCCTTATTGCTCTCGGAAACGCGGCGAGACGACGGGAGAATCTCGATGAAGCCCTGGAACTCTACTCGGATGCTAGCGGGCTCGCGAAGGAGCAGTTGTTCCGGCGAGAAATTGTCCTCTCCCTCTCGGGTATCGCATCGGTTCACATCGCCCGGCAGGACTACGACATGGCGAGGAACTGTCTGACGAAGGCGCTTGGAATCGTATCCGAGATTGCACCCGACAACGACCTCGCGGCAGAGGTTACGAGGAAACTCGGCAAGCTCGAGATCGCGGAAGGTAACATCCATAAAGCACTGGATCGCCTCAAAGAGGCCGAGAGTATTTCGAGCGGTCAGGATGCGTCATTGGAACTAGGACTCGTCTACAGGGCGATGGGTAGTGCGGAGGCTAGCCGCGGCAAGCTAGATGCTTCGAAGGTCCTGTTCGAACGTTCGAAAAACCTGATTAGGGAATCGGGAAGCACCTACGAACTGGCGAGGACCTGCCTTATCTACGCCCAGACCTTAATGTCATCAGCAGGCACCAACTGCCATGCGGGTATCCCGGGAAGCGGACAGGCGGTAGAATCTTGGAGCCTGCTCTGGGAAGCCCATCATCTCTTCAACGGGATGAATGCACGACACCTGATCGATCGCGTCGACCTTCTGCTCGGTAGGGAAGAGCGTGGCGGCATGATCTCAGCCCGGTCCGATGACCGTTCTGAATCGAAATCAGAGTGGCTCGATGTGAGTTTCACTAACGATTACAAGATATGCGACGGTCTGGTTGCAGTGTCGCCGGCGATGCAGGATGTATGGGACAAGATCCAGTTCGCCGCTTCATACAAGGGCTCTGTTCTCGTTACAGGTGAGACAGGCACGGGGAAGGAACTTGTCGCGAGATTGATTCACAATTCGAGCGAGAGAGCCTCAGGCTCATTCGTAGCGGTCAATTGTGCCGCGATACCGGACCATCTCTTCGAGAGCGAATTCTTCGGCCACAGGAGAGGTTCGTTTACCGGGGCCGTTACCGACAGGCGGGGTTTCTTCGAGGAGGCCAGCGGAGGAACACTGTTCCTCGACGAGGTAGGAGAGCTTTCGAAGCTGCACCAGGCCAAGCTACTCAGAGTGCTGCAGGAGGGAAGGATCAGAAGGCTCGGCGAGAACGGCGAGCACGAGGTCGATATAAAACTCGTCTCGGCCACGAACCAGGACCTCGAGAGCAAGCTCGATGATTCCTCGCTGAGAGAGGACTTCTTCTTCAGGATCAACTCGGAGAGGATCCACATCCCGCCATTGCGGGATCGCCGGGAGGATATTATTCCGCTGATAAGCTGGCGGCTCTGTGGAAACGGTAATGGCGGTGCTCACAGCAGAACAGTACAGGTCAACCGGAACGTCATGTCCCTATTCCAGAAATATCACTGGCCCGGCAATGTCAGGGAGTTAATTTCGATAGCCGACAGGTTGAACCACTTCGCCGACGATTCCCCGATAACGATCGAAATGTTGCCTGACAGGATGAGAGGGGATTCTGCGGTACAGTCAGATTGGGATCCCCGGCAGACCGGCGGATGCAGTCGCCGCAGGCTCGAGAGCGCCATGAACATCTGCAGGGGCAACAAGAGCGCCGCTGCACGATGGCTCGGAATTTCTAGAGGCAAGCTGTACAAGGAATTGAGGAGGACGGGCCTGTACAGATACTACCGGCGCACTATATGACAGACCTCTCGTTCCGGCCCGTTTTGAACCACCCATATTCCCGTTTTCCCGATATGTTCATACTGTTCATATCGTGAACAGTCTTCTCCTTTCTGACAACCATCCCGATTACAACATCTTACCTCTGTTTATGTCCGTCTGCCGGAAACAGCGTGAACAACCAGTATAATGGCTGGACACACGACCCGATTGTCGATGGTCGCACGACCCTCACTCGTATCATGAATTTTATCTAGCTGTTACAAGGACACGGTTAGCAGAAAATGTACGAGGATCAGTGCCTAGCCCGAATGGCACGATTAGTGATATTGGTATGTGTATCAAACCGCGTCACAGTGACGCTTTCTAAAAGGTCGGATCACTAGGTAAAGTGTTTCGAATAAGAACCATCCGATTTCTACGGTGCCGCTCTGAGTCCCCCCATCGCGCAACCAAACCGTAGATTGGGTGGTTCTTATTTTTTTCTTTTTTCCGTTGCGCGACAGATAGAGGTAGTTCCGGTGGATCATTGATAGCCCATGCCGGGGGACGATTCGCCTTTTTCTGGAGGTTAACATGAAATCGAAAGGTTTTTTCTTCCTGCTGTTGTCAATTATCCTGGTCTTTGCCGTTTCGTGCGGGAGATCTCTCAATCTGTCCGAACAAGCTGATGCTGAAACGTCACTCGAGAACATGTTGGAAGTCAGTTATGATGAGGCGTAAACAGAAGACGAAGTCGCTTCTTTCGGGAACACTCCCTTCACTCGATTTGCCGCAAGCTTCTCAAGGAGAAGGGCTATCATGTCTGGGTCGACGATGCGGCCCATTACAAGGTTGTAGATCCGGCGACGGGGAAGATTGGACACATGACTCTGATGCCGTGCTCTGTCCTTGGCGATGACTCTAGGATTGCTATTATTAAGTACTTCCGCAACGAGGATGTATATGCGAATACGGCCGCTGAGTACTTTGAATACGAGGATTACCAAATCGTTCATCCAATCGACAAGAGGGCCGGTCTCTTTCTATTCGACGAGGACGCATCAGCCGATTTCAACCGCGATCTCCTCGAACGGAGCGAAAGCAGCAAGCGCTAGTGGCAGTGCGTCACGAACAGATTCGTCGCTGGCTGCTCTGGATGCGCCACAGCATGTTAGATAACCGGTCCCGCATGGGGCCCGGCCTGCACGACTAAATACTGTGCCGGTTCCATGGCCGTTGCGGTGCTCTCCTGCGCGTTCACTATCTATTTGGGGTGGTGAGCGGTGAAAACGTCGAAAAGATTCGTCTTTTGTTAACTGTTCTGTTTTCTGCTGATTGTGACGGTCTATCTGTTCAGATTCTGCGACATGCAAGGTGAGAGGATGTACGTGGTCCTGATGATGCTGCTGGCCCTGTCGTTTTTTCTGTTAATTGATTTTACGTATGTCGGGATCATGAGAAGGATAAAGGAGTATCGATGGTCGATAATGGTCCTGTTCATCGGAATCGTGACCAGCCTGTTTGTGGACAATGCTTTGTCCGCGGGCTGGTTAATTCTTGTAAGTTCATTCATTGCCCTGTTTCTGAGGGTCAGGAAATGTACCGATTGGGGCTAGGATCTCAGATTTTTGACGAAGTCAAAGACTTGTTGTCTCAGCGGCACCTGGAGGTAGGAATATATCTGGCCCGAATTGTCGAACGACTCAGTGATCTCCTTGAGGGTATTGATCGATTCCCTGCAGTACTTGACCGAGTTTGATATATCACCGACTTCTTTGTAATGCCGCGCGAGCTGGAACTGAACCTGCCATGTCAACTCCCTGGTCCCGTATGCCCTGCAGGTGTCGATCGCCTCGAGCAGCGGGGCCAGGGT
>CBDUYR010000092.1:0-6767 GCA_965371515.1 uncultured bacterium
GAGTCGATTTCCTGGTTCTTCACTATAGGAAGGCCCCAGTGGAGGTGGTCGACGTCGATCGACGAGAGGACCTTCTCGGTGATCTTGCGCCCCGCCTTCGCCTGGAGCTCGCCCGTCTCGGAATGGATGAGCTTTTCGGTCGTCTGTCCGACCATCAGCATCGCCAGCCGCTCGCGTCTCTTCTCCTTGACGTGCCCGATCTCCTGATCGCGCTGGCGCATGAGCTCCTGGACCTTCTTCTTCTCGTGCGTTTTGGCACGGTCGTCGCGCTCCTTGCGCGAGAAGAGCTTGATGTCGACGATGATCCCGTCCATTCCGGGCGGGGCCTTGAGCGAGGCGTCGCGGACATCGCCGGCCTTCTCGCCGAAGATCGCCTTGAGCAGACGCTCCTCGGGAGTGAGCTCGGTCTCGCCCTTGGGAGTCACCTTTCCGACGAGGATATCGCCCGCCTTGACGCGGGCGCCGATGCGGATGATGCCGTCTTCGTCGAGGTTGCCGAGCATCTCCTCGCTGACGTTCGGGATCTCGCGCGTGATCTCCTCCATGCCCGCCTTGGTGTCGCGGACCTGGGTCTCGAACTCCTCGATGTGGATCGACGTATAGACGTCGCCGGTAACGAGGCGTTCGCTGAGTATGATAGCATCCTCGAAGTTGTATCCACGCCACGGCATGAAGGCGACGAGTATGTTCCTGCCAAGGGCCAGCTCGCCTTCCTGCGTCGCGGAAGAATCGGCTATGACGTCACCCTTCTTCACGCGCTCGCCGACCTCCACGAGAGGCTTCTGGTTGACACAGGTGTCCTGGTTGGAGCGCTGGTACTTGGTCAGTTTGTACTCGTCGACGCCGCCGAACCCGGAGAAATCGTCGAGGTTCTCTTCGTCCTTCTTCGATCCGTAGCTGATCAGTATGCGGTTGGCTTCGACGCTCTCGACCTTGCCCGACCTGCGCGCAATCCCGAGCACTCCTGAGTCGTAAGCGACCTTGCCCTCGAGTCCCGTGCCTATCAAAGGCGCTTCGGCCCGCAGAAGGGGCACCGCCTGACGCTGCATGTTGCAACCCATCAGGGCCCTGTTCGCGTCGTCATGCTCGAGGAACGGAATAAGCGAAGCCGCCGCGCTCACCAGCTGAGTCGGGGAGACGTCCATGTAGTCGATCTCTTTCGGGTCGACCACGACAAACTCTCCGCCGGATCTCGCCATAACGGTGGGATTGCGGAACACGCCCTTAGCGTTGATCGGCGCGTTGGCATGTGCGATAATCGCCCTGTCCTCGAGGTCGGCTGAAAGCATTTCGACCTCTTTTGTGACGATCCCCTTCTTGACCCGGCGGTAGGGCGTCTCGAGAAAACCGAACTCGTTGACCCTGGCATAGGTGGCCAGCGAAGTGATCAGTCCGATGTTCGGACCTTCCGGCGTCTCGATCGGGCACATACGGCCGTAGTGAGTGAAGTGAACGTCGCGTACCTCGAAGCCGGCGCGCTCCCTCGTAAGCCCGCCAGGGCCGAGGGCGCTGAGCCGGCGCTTGTGCGTCAGCTCTGCCAGCGGATTGGTCTGGTCCATGAACTGCGAGAGCTGGCTGCTGCCGAAGAACGACTGCACCACGGCGCTTATCGTCCTGGCGTTGACCAGATCGTAGGGAGTAGGATTGTCCGACTCCTGGATCGTCATCCTCTCCCTGATGATCCGCGCCATCCTCGCCAGCCCGACGGAGAACTGGTTGGCGAGAAGCTCGCCCACCGAACGGACCCTCCTGTTTCCCAGGTGGTCGATGTCGTCGACGGTCCCGTCGGTCTCCTTGATCATGATCAGGTTGGCCACAACGGCGATGAAGTCTTTCTCGGTCAGCGTCGTCGTATCGAGCGATTCGTCGATGCCGAGGCGCCTGTTCATCTTGTGGCGGCCGACCTTGGCGAGATTGTATCTCTTCGGGTTGAAAAAGAGCCTGTCGAGCAGCGACTTCGCCGTCTCGATGTTTGGCGGGTCTCCCGGACGCATCAGGTTGTATATGCGCTTGAGGGCGTCCTCACGGTCGGATGTCGGATCCTTCTCGAGGGTCTTGACAATGACGTCCTCGTCGATGTTTCCGCTCTTCTCTACGAGGACGACCTTGAGGATCTTCTGCGACTTCATCAGCTCGAGCGCCGTCTCGGCCAGAGGCTTGCCCGCCTCGGCGATGATCTCGCCCGTTTCCTTGCTGATGATGTCCTCGGCAACGATCCTGCCGATCAGCGCCGTATCCTTCTTGCTCACACGCTGCGCGAGCGTGTAGACCTTCGTCTTGTGAAAGAGCTTGATGATCGCGCTGTTCGGCGCGAATCCCATCGCCTTCAGAAGTATCGTCACGGGGATCTTCCTCCGCCTGTCGATGTAGACATACATGATGTCGTTCACATCGATTACGAACTCGACCCACGAGCCTCTGTACGGAATGATCCTCGCATTGAACAGTCTCTTGCCGTTGGGATGGTAGTCGTCGCTGAAGACTACGCCGGGCGACCGGTGCAGCTGGCTGACTATCACTCTCTCCGCGCCGTTGATGATGAACGTTCCCCTGGCCGTGATCAACGGGATCTCCCCGAGATAGACATCGCTCTGGACGATATCCTTGATCACCCACTCGCCTTCGCTCTGTTCGCGCACGACGAGCCTTAGCGCCGCCTTGAGGGGCACCGCATGCGTAAGGTCACGTTCCTTGCATTCCTCGACGGTATACTTCGGCTCTCCGACACTGTAGCCGATATACTCCAGGGTAAAGCCCCCCTTGTTCGAGGCTACGGGAAACACCGAGTTGAAGACTGCCTGCAGCCCGATGTCGTCCCGCTTGTCGATGGGGACAGTCCGCTGGAGGAACCTCTCGTACGATGCGAGCTGTACTTCCAGGAGATGAGGGATCTCCATCACCTGCGGAATCTTTCCGAAGTCGATTCGGTCAGGCATCTTGATCATCTAGCCCGATCCCTCCTTGTCTCGGCTCTTCGCCGATCTTTATTTAAAAACAGTTACTTGACTTCTACGGTCGCTCCGACCTCTTCGAGCTTCTTTTTGATCTCTTCGGCCTCTTCCTTGTTCGCGCCTTCCTTGACATGGCTGGGCAGGTCCTCGACCATTTTCTTCGCCTCGATCAGCCCGAGGCTGGTGATGGACCTGACGACCTTGATGACCTGGATCTTCTGGCTGCCGAAATCCTTGAGGACCACGTCGAACTCGGTCTGTTCCTCGACCTCTTCGGCCGCGCCGGCGCCGGCCATCATGCCGGGCATCATAGCCATCGGGGCGGCGGCTGTAACGCCGAACCTGTCCTCGAGGACCTTTACGAGCTCGGAAAGCTCGAGTACCGTCATCTTCTCGACGGCTCCGACTATCTTCTCCACACTCTTGGAGCTGGCCTCCACTTTCTTCTCCTCGGCTTTCGGCTTTTCAGCCTTCTTCTCGGTTTTCTTCTTCTCTGCCTTCGGCTTCTCCGCCTTATCTCCGGCGGCCTCTACCTTGGGCGCCTCGGCCTTTTCCTCTACGACCTCGGCTTTTTTCTTCTCGTCATCCTTCTTGGCTGGCATTGCCATCCTCTCTTTCGAACAAATCGGTTAACGGCTACTTTCGGCGACAGGCGATCGAGCCGGCCGCCCGGCCTCTATCAGGCCGCTCCCTTCTTTTCCTTGATGGCATCGAGCACGCCTACCAGGTCCCGCAGGGAAGCGTTGAGAACTCCAACGAGTCCTCGCAACGGTGCCTGGAACGTGCCGACGACCTGCGCGAGGAGAACCTCGCGGGACGGAAGCGACGCCAGCCTTATCGTCTCCTTTTCATCAAGGATCCGACCGGCCACATATCCCCCTTTGAAACGGGGGAGTTCATAATCGTCAGCAAACTTCTTGAGCACATGAGCGGCAGCGACTTCGTCCACCGCAGAGACGGCAAACGCGGTCGGGCCCTCGAGAAGGGCGTTCATGCCCTCGATGCCGAGCTCTTCGAAGCTTCTCTTCGCAAGGGTGTTCTTGATCACCCTGAACTGGATGCCGTTCTCACGGCAATGGCGGCGGAGCTCAGAAATGTCCGCCACGTTGAGTCCGGTGAAGTCACTGAGGATAACGCTCTTGGAATCCTTGATCATCTCCTTGAGCTCCTCAACTGTCACCATTTTCGCAGGCTGCACCATATCCGACCTCTTTTCTACCGCAGCTCGCTCAGCAGACTCTGTGAATCGAGCTTGATCGACGGGCCCATCGTCGTTGAAAGGTGCACGCTGAGCACGTACTTACCCTTCGTCGCCGCGGGCTTTGCCCTGACCAGTTCGAGCATCAGGGCCTGGATGTTCTCGACCAGTTTCTGCTTGTCGAATGAAACCTTGCCTACCGGCACGTGTATGTTCGAGCCCTTGTCGACACGATACTCGATCTTGCCGGCCTTGGCGTCCTTGACCGCCTTGCCGACATCGAACGTGACCGTTCCGACCTTCGGGTTCGGCATCAGGCCCCTGGGACCGAGGATACGGCCCAGTTTCCCTACCTCTCCCATCATGTCGGGCGTCGCGATGGCGACGTCGAACTCGAACCATCCGTTTTTTATCTTCTCGATGAACTCGTTCGATCCGACATGGTCGGCCCCGGCGTCGATGGCCTCTGTCTCCTTCTCCCCCCTGGTGAGAACGAGGACGCAAACGTCCCTGCCCGTACCATGAGGAAGCAGGACGGTGCCCCTGACCTGCTGGTCGGCATGCTTGGGATTGACCCCGAGCCTCGCCGAGAACTCGAACGTTTCGTCGAACTTCGCCGCGGGCAGGTTCTTGATGACCTCGACCGCCTCCTCGAGGGGGTATTCCCTCGTGCGGTCCACTCTGGCCATGCTTTCATTGTATTTCTTGCCGCGCTTCATCTTTCGACCACTCTCTTTTTAATCTTCTACGATTATGCCCATTGAACGGGCCGTGCCTTCGATCATCCTCACTGCCGCAGCGAGATCGTTCGCGTTGAGGTCCTTCATCTTGGCCTTCGCGATCTCCTCGACCTGGGCATGCCCTATCTTCGCGACCTTTTCCTTGTTTGGCTCTCCTGAGCCCTTCGCGATCCCGGCAGCCCTGCGTAGCAGCTCGGATGCGAGAGGGGACTTGGTGACGAAGGTGAACTTCTTGTCCGCGTAAACCGTTATCTCCACGGGGACGATCGTTCCGGACATGCTCTGTGTCGCAGCGTTGAACTGCTTGCAGAAATCCATCGAACTGACCTGCAACTGGCCTAGCGCCGGCCCCACGGGAGGCGCAGGCGTTGCCTGGCCGCCGGGAATCTGCAGCTTGATGACCTTGAGCACTTTCTTTTTCGACTTCTTAGCCATAGGATTTTCTGCTCCTGTATTAATTAACGGAGCGCCCTCGTTCCGGTGGTCTGCCCTAGAGAGGTTTGACCTGAAGGAAGTCGAGCTCGACTGGAGTCTCACGTCCAAAAATACTTACGAGGACCTTCAGCTTTCCCCTTTCCGGATTGATCTCGTCGACGATACCGGTGAATTCCGAGAAGGGTCCGTCGATCACGCTGACGTGTTCGCCCATCGTGAACGGGACCTCGGGGATGATTCCATCTTTCTTCTCCATCCGGCCCAGTATCCTGTCGACTTCCTTCTTCGGAATGGGGAACGGCTTCTTGCCCCCGCCGACGAAATGAGTCACGCCGGGGACGTTTTCGATGAGACTCCATGTCTCGTTCGTCATCTCCATCTCTATGAGGATGTAGCTGGGAAAGAGCTTCCGTTTCGAAACGGTCTTCTTGCCCTTCTTCATCTCAGCCACCTCTTCGGTGGCCACGAGAACCTTGCCGAACAGGTCTTCCATTTCGGAAGCCCCGATCATGCGCTCGATCGTATCCCGGACCTTTGCCTCGCGGCCGGAGTAAGTGTGAAGGACATACCAGCGCATCTTCTGCGAGCCGGTACCGGCGCCGTCCACATCGGCATTGTCCTCCGCCACCGCGGTCTCCGCCTGCGGGGTCCCGGTATCTCCGGGTTCGGGGGCCTCGTCCGCCGCCTCGGCGTCGGTCTTTTCCCCCTCGTCAACGGGCTCAGCCTTTTCCTCGGAGTTGGAAGCGATCTCCTCGGGTTCGGGAGCCTCCGTCGATTCCTCCTGCGGGGTATCGCCCTCTTCGATGGCGGCCTCTTCCTCTGCGGAAGGTTCCTCCGTCGTGTCGGCGCCCGCCTCTTCCGGGGCCTCCTCGGACCCCTTCTCTTTTTTAATATCGTCGTTCATCGTGTTAATCCCGTCTGCTAGAACAGCTCAGGTCACCATCCAAGGAGTCGTTTGATGAGCAGCGTGAGGAGCTGATCCACCACGCCGACGAACACAGTCACCACGAAGGTTGCTATGATTACGAGCTTGGTCGACTCTTTCAATTCCTCGCGAGTGGGCCATGTGACCTTTTTCATCTCGGCCACTATCTCTCCGAGAAACTTCCTGATTTTCTCGAACATACGGTTCTCCGTTCCTGGACGGTTCCATGACGGACTGCGCACCCGCACAGCGGCGCCGGGCAGCGCCATCGGGCCGCGTCCACCTTCTCAAAACGCGTGTTCTAGCGCGTTTCCTTGTGCTTTGTGTGCTTGCGGCAGAAAGGACAGTACTTTTTGTGCTCGAGCCTGTCCGGATGAAGATGCTTGTTCTTCGTCGTCGTATAATTCCTGTTCTTGCATTCGCCGCATGCAAGTATCACCAGATCTCTCATCTTGACCAGTCCCCCGCTATTCCACGATTTCGGTCACGACGCCCGCGCCGACGGTCCTGCCGCCTTC
>CBDUYR010000093.1:0-6614 GCA_965371515.1 uncultured bacterium
AACCGCACCCCGTGCGACCCGAGGACCCTGACCCGGGCTGCCCGGGATATGGCCGGGTCGGAGCCGCGATTCGCCGTGGAAGCGGGCATTGCGGCCCTCCGGTGGCTGGTCGAGGGTTACGGTTATGATATCACCGGCCTGGACGTTCTGAAAGCATATGATCACACGATGAAAGCGGCAGGGAATGCGGGGAATGTGGATGAGACTGTTGAACGCATCCGCACTCTGGTCGCAGGCGAAGTCTACGGTGAACGGTTCGTCAACAAGATCCTCGGCAGGCTCCTGTAGCTTACATTTTGTGGCCCTTCCTGTTTCAAGGCAAAAAATCTTGATACCCGTAATTATATCCATATTTATCCATAAACACTTGACAGATGGCACAAATATGGCTACTTATGGATATAGATATGGAGGTATTTGATGGATCCCCTCGCGAAACTGAGAATGACGCCGGACCTGGTCCGGACTATCGGAGAGCTGGATGAGTTCAAGGGCCGATGGGAAGCGCTCGGATCGCTGGCCCCCGAGCGCCTCACCGCCCTGAGAAAGATCGCGACGATAGAATCGGTGGGTTCGTCTACCCGGATCGAGGGGGCCAGGCTGACCGACGACGAAGTAGCCGATCTACTCGCCGGACTGGACCCCGTGTCGTTCCGGTCCCGTGATGAGCAGGAAGTGGCGGGATACGCCGATGCGATGAATCTCGTTTACGAGTCATGGGCCGACATTACGCTCGACGAGAACCATATCTTCCAGCTTCACGCGACGCTGCTCAGGTACTCCAATAAGGACGAGCGTCACCGCGGCAGGTACAAGACTCTGCCAAACCACTTGGAGGCATTCGATGAAAGCGGCCGGAGCCTGGGCGTGATTTTCGAGACCCCCTCGCCTTTCGACACCCCCCGCCTTGTGAGCGAGCTCGTCGGATGGACAAGAGCAGAACTCGCAGGCACGTCGTATCACCCGCTGCTCGTCATAGCCGCGTTTATTGTACGGTTCCTCGCGATACATCCATTTCAGGACGGTAACGGCCGACTGTCGCGCGTACTGACCTCGCTTCTCCTCATGCGGAGCGGATATTCGTACGTGCCGTACGGTTCGCTGGAGAGGATTATCGAGGACAACAAGGATTCGTATTACCTCACCCTGCGCAATGCGCAGGCGACCCTCGACGGGGACGAGTCACAGCTTGACGGATGGATAGAATTCATCCTCAACTGCCTGCTGCGCCAGCAGAAGATCATCAAGGACAAGGTCGACAGGGAACGCCTCATGGCGCCTCTCGCTCCGCTCTCGGCGGCGGTCATGTCTGTCGTGGAGGATCACGGAAGGATAACGGTCCGTGAAGCGACGGCCCTGACCGGAGCCAACAGGAATACCGTGAAAGCCCATCTCAGGCGGCTCGTCAATGCCGGTCGGCTCGTCAGCCGAGGCCGGGGCAAGGGCACGTGGTACGAGAAACCATAGCCTGCATAAGCTGACTTCGCTGCTCATACATCAGTCATATCAGGCATCAACCCTCGCTTTGCATTAATATCCATGCAAGTCGAGTGCCCGCTGTGATACAATGCTTTTCGGGACTACACACATCTTCAACAATGTCACGCAGGGACTGCTCTCTTGAGCAAGCATCGTTTATTTGTAATCCGCACACGTCTTCGATCCGAAAGGGGAACCCTCATGAAAAACCGTACGGCACAGGTCTGCCTCGCGGCGATTTTCGTACTTGTCCTGCTCGTCCCGTCGATCAACGCCGACTGGACCGAGGGCGGCATCGAGCTCTCTACCGAACCGTGTGATCAATATAATCAGCAGATCATTTCGGACGGTTCAGGCGGAGCAATCGTAGTCTGGCAGGACGATCGCAACGGGATGTCAGATATGGATATCTTTGCCCAGCGTTTCGACAGCGAAGGCAACATCCTCTGGGATGCGGCGGGCGTGAATATTTCGGAACTCGGACTTACGCAGTCAGACCCCGTCCTTGTAACCGATGGAGCCGGCGGCGCGATCATAGTCTACCATAGCGACCGCGCGGGAAACTGGGATATCATCGCACAGAGGATCCGTTCAAACGGAACTCTGGCCTGGGCTGCCGGCGGCCTGACTGTCTGCGGGGCTTCAAATAGTCAGTTCTACCCCTGTATCGTCTCGAACTATGTTGGCGGGGCAATAGTAGCGTGGGCGGATGGCCGTTCCGGAACCGACTTCGACATATACGCTGCGAGGATAGATTCGACTGGAAACACGCCATGGACTTATAACGGGGTCCCCGTCTGCCTGTCCGCGAATGGGCAGCAGGACCCGGCGATAACGACCGACGGCAGCTCCGGGGCGATAATCACATGGACAGATTCTCGGGCCGGGAACAACGACATATATGCGCAGAAGCTCAATTATCTCGGCAGCTACGCGTGGACAAATAACGGAAACGCAGTAAATAATCAGGCGGGCGACCAGTACTTGCCGAGCATAACATCCGACATGGCCGGAGGAGCGATAATCACCTGGCAGGAGGGCCATACGAGCGCTGTCGATATAATGGCCGGGAGGCTGCTCAGTGACGGAACAAGTATATGGAATCCCGGCACCGGTATATACGTGTGCGCCTACGCGGAGAATCAAAACACTCCGCTCATTTCATCGGACGGAGCGGGTGGCGCTATAATCGCCTGGATGGATAACCGCAACGGCGTCTCAGACATATACGCCCAGCACATCGACTTCGCTGGAGGGACGGACTGGTACACCGACGGAGTATATGTCTGCTACGATGCAGCGACACAATATCAGCATGCAATAGTGTCCGACGGTTACGGAGGCGCAATCATACTTTGGACCGATACGAGGTATCAGGGCAACTACGAGATCTTCGGCCAGAGGATCGGAGCTGACGGAATCAGTCAGTGGTATGTAAACGGGCTGAACCTGACAGATTACCCTTCCTACCAGAGGGAGTGCAAAGCGATTGCCACCAGCGACGGCGGGGTCATTGTTTGCTGGAAGGATTCAAGAGATCTTTTCAATAACAAGATCCACGCCCAGAAGTATGACAGGTACGGGTACTGGGGCGATCCGGCGCCGGTCATCATCGAGGCGAGCGACGTCCCGGCGGACCAGGGCGGACAGGTCCTGCTCACATGGTCGCCGGTACGCATGGATGTCTATCCCGAGGAGCTGATCACTCACTATACGATCTGGCGGAGTGTATCAGCCCCGGCTGCTGTGGCGCTTATCGATGAAGAATCAGTCGTGAAATCCCCCGGCGCGGTCGGCCTCGATTTCGAGGGGACGGCGTACCGGTTCGATATCCTCAACGGTACTGCCGCCGCCTGGGAGTGGATCGCGAGCGTCGACGCGCATTACTGGGAGGAATACGCGTATACCTGCGGGACCCTGCAGGATTTCATCGAGGGTGTCGAGGACGGCATGCATTATTTCGTGATCACGGCGAATACCGCCCACCCGTTCACCTTCTGGGACTCGGCGCCTGACAGCGCCTGGTCGGTCGACAACCTCTCCCCCTGCGCCCCTCTCGGTCTCGCAGGCGAGCAGTCGTATGAGCCGGAAGGCCTGGAGCTCACATGGTCGCCGAATACCGAGGCCGACCTGGGCGGCTACAACATCTACCGCGGCACCGATCCGACCTTCGAACCGAGCCCTGATAACATGCTCGCGACCACGTGTGAAACGATGATTTTCGACGGCGACTGGTCGTGGGATGCCGGGTTATGCTACAAGGTGGCGGCGGTGGACATTCACGGGAACGAGAGCGAATATGCCGTGCTCTGCTTCGAGCAGGTGACCGGGGACGACCCGATGCCCCTGCCCGATGTGACATTCCTCGCGCAGAACTTCCCGAACCCCTTCAATCCGGTCACGACGATAGCGTTCGGGCTGAAGGAGAGCGGGCTGGTGAGACTGCGGATCTACGACGCGGCCGGGCGGTTCGTCGCGACCCTTATCGAAGAATCGAGACCTGCCGGAACATACGCCGCCGTATGGAACGGAAAAGCCCAAAACGGATCACAGGCCGCCAGCGGAGTCTACTTCTACCGGCTGACGGCAGCGACATTTACCGAGACGAAGAAGATGATCCTGCTGAAATGATACGGATCCCGCAATTGATGATGATTGATAAAGGGCGGCCATAGAGGCCGCCCTTACTATATCCTGAGAACAGACAGCAGGCATGTTGACTCTAAAAACAAGCCTGCCACGTGGTCCCGTCATAGACCATCAGCTTGTGAGTAACGCTGTCCATATACATGTCGCCTTCCGACGGACTTGACGGAGCTGATGACCTCGGCTCCAATCTCATCACATCGCTCACATGCAGCGTCCTGGCGGGAGTTGTTGTTCCAATGCCGACATTGCCCGAGTTGTCGATACGTAAGTACTCTGTTCCAAGCACTGTGAAACCGAGCGCATAGTCGGTCGGACCGGTAAAAAACATGCCCGTACTATTGTAGGAGTCAAAAGCATACGCTGCTAATGATGCTGATCCGTCTGAAGATTTGAAGTGTCCATTTGGAGTACTGGCGTCTCCGCCAACAAACCTGATGTCTCCCATTACCAGCAGTTTCACATATGGGAATGTGGTACCGATTCCAACGTTGCCGTCATTGTCCACATAAAGGGCGTCTACCGGACTCCCATCGGCAGCATCGAGGGAATGGCCGTCGCCAGCTCCTCCGGTGTCGTCCACCCCGTCGGCAAACCCGGCGGGCATACTGGCGATCATGCTCCATTCAACACTGATTGCCGTATCGGCGACAGCGGCCCTGAACGCCCAGGGCACAGAGGTCATCCTCATGCGCGGGCTGAGCTCGGGATCGGGTTCCACAGTCACGCCCAGCCACCTCTCGGTACCCGCAAACAACGATTTCCAGAGCGGGTTGCTGCTCCCCAGGAGCAGGCCGAAAAGCCCTTCATCTATGGCAACTGCCGAATGAGTCTCCGTCCAGAGCGTCGTCATCGTAAGGCTGTCGACATAGATACTGAATTTCAGGTCGTATGTCCCGTCCAGGGGCGTTCCGGTGTCGTCGGTCAGTATCCCCTGGTAGTTGATCAGGTGCGGCACCTCGGCTGCGAGTGGCAGAGAGAGCATCAACAGCGAGACGATGCAGATAATTATGCGTTTCATCGTGAGTACCCCTATCTGAGAAGAATCATCTTCCTGACTTCTGAAAAGGACCCGGCCCTGAGACGATAGAAATAGATCCCCGTCGCAACGCTTCGTCCCCCGTCGTTTCTGCCGTCCCAGACCGTCGTATACGTACCGGTCGGTTTTGACTCGTTGACCAGTGTCCGTATCCTCTGGCCTGTGACGTTGTAGACCATCAGCTCTACATTACCCCCCCCGGCCATCGAGTACTTGATCGTCGTCGTTGGATTGAACGGGTTCGGGTAGTTCTGGAACAGCTCGTTGCGGACCGCGTCGGGCACGTCCGAATCGGTGATAATCGACCACCATCTGCTCTTCCAGAAACCTGCGTAAAGCGTGGTACCGGATTCCTCGCTGATACCGATTGTAGAGGACTGCCCCAGCGTGCCGTTGCTCATCCTGCCCCCGCCAGTAGCGGAAGAACCGGCTGAACCTATCACAGAGGTCTTGAGATAATAGCTGCTCTGCGCCCAGGCGCTGGAATCCTCTGTCCATTGCATAATCGCAGAAAAGAACACGATGAAGGCAAGAACCGACAATAAATGTTTACAGTCAGGCATTAAACGTTCACCTCCTCATTTTGACGTGTGGCAGCATATCATTAATCCCGCTGAATGGATAACATATTCCTGACAACGACTATCCGGGATTCGCCGGAGCAACACTTGTAATTAAAATCGTATTCATGCTACTATTCGCTGGATTCACAGGTTATCAATCTTCGTTAATAACATGTCATCTGTCATTCTTTTTGATTATGCATGATGTAAAAGCGACAAGAGAGGACTGGAAGGCGCAAATTGACACTCCTGCGCATCTGACCAGTTCTCCGATGGACAGAAAATACACAAAAGAAGAATACAAGGAAATCAAACTTGGCTTTATCCCTCAAGTGATGGAAGACAAGTGGTTCATCTTTTCTGAGGATAACTGGTTGTATTTTTTCAGGAGCTGGAGTGGACAGTTTTTCGGCAAAGTAAGGTTTGAGGAACTGGACGAGAATTTTGTTACAGCGGAAGCATGGGTGGCTCCGTTCAAAGACCAGGACGGCAATGATGAGGTTGAACCAAAGATTCTCGAATATTTGATCGATCGGCTCCTTCTGGGCCGCGATGTACCTCTGAAATCAACAGGAACCATTATTTATCACTCCCATTACGGGCGGGGCAGGTCCCGCAGAGAGCCCGTTATCAATCCAATTATATTAAATACAGTCGAAGAACCTGAAGAGGATGGTAGCGACCATACTGATAAATAACAAAGCAGCCGAGGAGCAGGTGACATGGGGACAGAATTCGCTGCGCCGTATTATCGGACGGCGGCTTCGAGGATCTCGATAGCTCTGTCGATCACGGCATCTTGACCTGCATCGACGCCGGCCCGGGTCGCCATCACCTGGATATCGGGCGGGATCCCGATTCCTTCGTAGCACACACCATCGATCGCC
>CBDUYR010000094.1:0-6206 GCA_965371515.1 uncultured bacterium
ATTCGGCGGCAATAAATCAGCATTCAACTTTTGTAGTGCTTCATCTAACCCCAAAACATTAAATCCATTTTTATTAAGGTACGCCATTCTCTTCTCAAGGGTATGAGGTTTGATAAACAGTTGTGGGTTGAATGAAGACTCATCATTTATTTCCACACCATGATATGCAAGTATCAAAAGTTTATTTCTTGTTAAAAATTTTGAAAATGTAAAGACACCCAAAAATCTAAGTAAATGAAGAATAAATAATTTCATACAGTTATCCTGATCCTAAAATCGTTATTATATAACAGTTCAAATGTGGTAACGTTGAGCTTAAACAGCATAGTCTCGGTGGTGTGCGCGTATCAGCTCCTGAAACTCGCGAATGTCGCGATTGGAAATCCGCCACTTGATTTCCATCCAGTCACTCGTATTGAATGCCTCACTTACAATTATACTGCAATGATAAATGACGTTAAAGTCGCTTTTAGGGCAGTGTAATGGATTGATGTGGTTTTTTCAAGTGGGCATAATTGTCTGCCAGAGCATAATTCCGTAACTCAGACGCTGAAATCTTGACATTTTCAGGCGATTAGTGCTACATTTTCACTATCCGGGACGACCGCTGTGAGAGAAGTGTTGCGGACGCCTCGGATAATGCTTTATTCAGCACAGCCGACGAACGGGAAACGGGTCCCGCATTTCAATGAACGCCCTTGAATCAAAAGATCTTAATCGCTTTCAGGCTCCCGTCAGCAGGGAGCTCGAGGCGCTGGAAGGCAATATGAGGGAAGCCCTCATATCGGACCTCCCATTACTGCAGGAGATATCTGTGGCACTCACCGAGGCACCGGGCAAGCGCATACGGCCCAACATGCTTTTTCTCGCCTCACGCAGCTCGGGCGGTTCGTTGGAGAAGGCGGCGGTCGCGGCACTTGCTGTCGAATTGATCCATACGGCGACACTTCTTCATGACGATATCCTCGATGCACATATGACCAGGCGTGGCAAGCCGACAGTCTTCGCAAGGTGGGGAGCAGACTCGGCGATGATAATGGGCGATTTTCTCTACTCGAAGGCTTTTGCCTGTCTCGGGGAAGCGAAGATGGACACTGCGATCGAAGTCCTTGCCAAGGTGACCAACCTGATGAGTCTGGGCGAGCTTATCCAGCTCCAGCACAGGAAGGACATCAATGTCAGCGAGGACAGTTACATGGAGCTTATCTACCGCAAGACCGCCTCGCTGTTCGCCGCGGCAAACGAGTGCGGTGCGTTGACCGGTAACGGAGCGGAGAAGTTCCGGTCGGAGTTTGCAAGCTTCGGCGAGAATATCGGGCTCGCTTTCCAGATAACTGACGACCTCCTGGACTACCTTGCGGCCGACGTGCAGATCGGCAAGCCGATCGCGAGCGATTTCACTGAGGGCAGGGTCACGCTGCCGTTCATCTCTGCCTTCCGCAACGCTCCCGAAGAGAGCAGGGAGCGCGTAAGCGAGCTCTTTCACAGCAGTTTCGACGATGAAGCGAACTGGAACGAAGTCGTGTCGTTCATCGGGAACTACGGAGGGATCGAATACAGCCTGAAGAAGGCGCGCGAGCTGGGCGAGAAGGCAAAGGACGCCCTCGTTACGGTTTCTCCATCACTGGAGAGGGACGCGCTCTGTTTCGCCGCCGATTACATCGTCCAGAGAATCAGCCCGTTCGCCGCGTGATCTTCCGTATCGATGACCTTCCGCATCTTATCCCTGTAATGCAGGCCTGAAAGGGTGTATAATCCCGCCGATGATCTCCATAAACGCGAGGGAAGCGCTCTTCTACGAAAAACTCGATGACGGCAGGGTCCGGTGCCGGCTCTGCCCGAACCTGTGCGTCATCGCGGACGGCTCGTCCGGCCGCTGCATGGTCAGGAAGAACGAGTCGGGCAGGCTTTACACACTCTCTTACGGCAACACCGTGACCGCGGCCAACGACCCGATAGAGAAGAAACCCCTCTACCATTTCATGCCGGGAAGCCCGATCCTCTCGATCGGACCGAACGGGTGCACGCTCACCTGCGACCACTGTCAGAACTGGCAGATCTCACAGGAGGAGGCGCCGGTGAGATATATCTCCCCTGAGGATCTCGTCGAGCTTGCCGGGCGGGACGGATCGATCGGCGTCGCGTTCACATACACGGAGCCGTTGATCTGGTTCGAGTATCTCCTCGATGCGCTGCCCCGGCTCGCCGATGCCGGGCTGAAATCGGTGCTGGTGACGAACGGTTACCTCAACGAGGAGCCGGCGCGGCAGATAATCCCGCTTGTCGACGCGTTCAACGTCGACCTGAAGTCGTTCGACGACAGGTTCTACCGGCAGTACTGCGGGGGGAGCATCGAGCCGGTCAAGTCCTTCATAGGGCTCGCCGCGGAGCACTCGCACGTCGAGGTGACCTGTCTCGTCATACCGGGTCTCAACGACACGAAAGAGGAGATCGGGAAGATGGCCCGGTGGCTGGCGTCCATCTCGAGGGAGATCCCGCTGCACCTTTCACGGTTCTTCCCGCGGTTCAGGATGGACGATCGTCCGCCCACTCCGCAGGAAACGCTCGAGATGGCGTACGGGGCCGCGCGGGAATATCTTGATTATGTCTATGTCGGTAATATATTCATCGAAGGTACGGAGAACACCGTCTGCCCGTCATGCGGCGCCGACGCGATCCTCCGTTCCGGTTATTCGGCCGAACTCCGCGCCGCGGGAGGGAAATGTCCCTCGTGCGGCCATCACATCAAGGGGGTCTGGAGTTAATTGAATAAGAGAGCGCCCGTGAAGAAGGTCCAGCCAAAGGCTCTTGCGAAGAGGATCATCAAGGCCATCTGGAACAAGAAGGCCGAGGACATCATCCTTCTCAACCTGAAGAAGATCTCCGGCGTCACCGATTACTTCGTGATCTGCACGGCGGGAAGCGACGTCCACGCCAGGGTGCTCGCCGACGCCGTGTCGGATAAGTTCAAGGGGAAGGACCTGATACTGCACGTCGAGGGTTACGAGAGCGGACGCTGGGTACTCATCGACTGTTTCGACGTCGTTCTGCACATATTCACGGCGGAGGCCAGGGGATACTACAGCCTGGAGAAATTCTGGGGCGACGCTCCGAAAGAGGAATTCCCCGATGGCAAATAGCGGCAAAAAGATTTTTTCTGCGAGGGAAGCGGTCTCCGGCGCGATAGCCGCCGTTCTCGAGAAGCTCGATATCGGCGCGGACGCAGGATCGATCATGCTCGAACGGCCCAACGACCCCTCTCACGGCGACCTGAGCTGCAATATCGCTCTTGTGACGGCGAAGAAGATCGGCACCAATCCGAGGGAGCTCGCCGCCAGGCTGGTCGAAGGGATCGAGCTCGACGAGGATTTCATCGATCGCGTGGAGATCGCCGGGCCGGGATTCATCAATTTCTCGTTCTCCGACAGATATCTCACCGGACAGGTCGCCGCGATCAACGAGCTCGGCGATTCGTACGGGAGCTCGAATCTCGGCGTCGGCAGAAAGCTGCAGGTCGAGTTCGTATCTGCCAATCCCACGGGGCCGCTCGTGGTAGTTTCGGCCCGTGCCGCCGCGGTCGGCGCCGCGCTGGTCAACATACTGAAGAAGGCCGGGTACGAGGTCGAGGCGGAGTACTACCTCAACGACGCCGGCAGCCAGGTGCGGAAGCTCGGGGCATCGACGATGACGAGGTTCAGGCAGAGGATCGGGGAGGACGTAACCTTCCCCGAGGACGGTTACCCGGGCGAATACCTCGTCGACCTCGCCGCGGAGATCCCCGAGGGCGAGGGCCGCGCGTACCTCGAGAAGGGTGGAGACGAGGCGGTCAAGGCGTTCGGCGACTACACTCTCGACAGGACGATCAAGTGGATAAAAGGCGATCTCGAGGGATTCGGGGTCGAGTTCGACGTCTTCTTCAGGGAATCGGTACTGCACGTCGAGGGCGGAGAGATCGAGGAGGTCCTCGCTCTCTACAGGGACAGGGGATCGGTATACGAGGAGGAGGGGGCGGTCTGGTTCCGCTCGACCGATTACGGGGATGAGAAGGACCGCGTCCTGGTGCGGAGCGACGGGAAGCCGACATATTTCCTCGCCGACGCGGCGTATCACCTCAACAAGTTCAGGCGCGGTTTTGACAGGGTCATCGATATATTCGGGCCCGACCACCACGGGCACATCGCCCGGCTCAAGGCCGCTTCGACCGTGTTCGGGGCGCCGGACGACTGGCTCACCGTGCTCACCGTCCAGTGGGTCCGCCTCATGGAGGACGGCAGGCAGATCAAGATGTCGAAGCGCGGGGGCGAGTTCGAGACGCTGGCCGATCTCGTGAAGGACGTCGGGGCGGACGCGTCGAAGTTCTTCTTCCTGATGAGGAAGATGAACGCTCATCTCGATTTCAACCTTACGCTCGCCCGGAAGGAATCGGACGAGAATCCCGTCTACTACGTGCAGTACGCGCACGCGAGGATATGCAGCGTCATCTCGTACGCGCGCGGCGAGGGAGTGAAATCCCCGGAGGACAGCTCGTGCGTCGAGCTCCTGACCGAGCCCGAGGAGATGGAGCTGATCAGAAATCTCGTGATCTTCCCGCAGCTGATAGAGGGAGCGGCCGAGGCGTACGAGCCTCACCGGCTCGCCACCTACGGGCAGCAGCTGGCGGGTTCGTTCCACAGGTTCTACCATATATGCAGGATCGTCTCCGGCGACACGCGCCTCAGCGAGGCCAGGCTCCTCCTGGCCAGCGCGACGAGGGTCGTCCTCTCGGAGACCCTCCATCTGCTGGGGATCTCGGCCCCCGAGCGGATGTAAATCGCACAGGATAGTGAAATGAAGGGAGTCGTTCGATGAGTCTGGTCATAGTCGGTTCGGTGGCATTCGATACGATCGTGACGCCCCGGGGCAGGGTCGACAGGGCGATCGGCGGATCGGCTGTATACTCGTCGATGATCGCGGGCAGCTTCTGCGGGCCGATGCTCGTCGGCGTCGTCGGGGAGGACTTTACCGACGCGCACAGGGCTGTCCTCGAGGCGAGGGGAGTCGACATCGAGGGGCTCGAGACCGTCTCCGGCGGGAAGACCTTCTTCTGGGAGGGCCGCTACGGGAGCGATCCAAATGAGCGTGACACTATCGTGACCGAGCTCAACGTCTTCGAGAGCTTCAGGCCGAAGCTGCCGGAGAGCTATCTTTCCGCGGGGTTCCTTTTTCTCGGCAACATCGATCCCGACCTCCAGCTATCGGTTCTCGAGCAATTTCCGGTAAAGCCCGTGACCGGATGCGACACGATGAACTTCTGGATCGAGGGAAAGCCCGACGCCCTTCGCCGGGTCCTCGAGAGGGTCGACCTGGTATTCATAAACGACAGCGAGGCGAGGCAGCTCAGCGGCGAATCGAATCTGCTGAAGGCGGCGAGCGCAGTGCTTGCGATGGGGCCGAAGGTCGTCGTCATAAAGAAGGGCGAGCATGGGGCGCATCTCTTCGCGAAGGATTTCCAGTTCATCGCGCCGGCCTTCCCGCTCGAAGACGTCGTCGATCCGACCGGGGCAGGGGATACCTTCGCCGGCGGGTTCATGGGACACCTCGCGTCGGCGGGCAACATGGATCACGAGACATTAAAGAAAGCGATGATCTACGGAACCGTCTCGGCCAGTTTCACCTGCGAAAGATTCTCCGTCGAGAGGCTCGAGAACCTCGAAATCGACGAAATCAGAGGGCGTTATAACACCCTTTCGGACATCACGAGGTTCGACAGGGAATAACGGGGAATGCCCGTTCTGCGGCCCCTTTCAGGCTAAAACTTGAGTTTTCCAACCGTTTGTGTTACAATGAATTAGTGATAGTCTATACCTGTGTGTCGGAGGAATTGCATGCGTGACGGATTCTCCGAGAGAGAGATCGTATATAGAGCCGAAGACCTGATCCTGAGACTGAGGGACATCAGGTCATGCCGGATCATGACCGGTGAGGCAGGCGCGATAACCGAGATCCACGTGGTTGCCACTTCCGACAGGCCTCCCAAGATGATAGCACGGGATGTCGAGACGGCGCTCAATGCCGAGCTGGACCTCCAGATCGATTACAGGAAGATCGGTGTGGTCCTGATGGATCCAGTCGGCAAGAGTGTAGAGGCTGACCGGGAGCCGTCGCTCAGGGACAGGCCTTTCCGCGACACCGGCGGTGAGCCCGTACCGACAGACGAACTCGTCGAC
>CBDUYR010000095.1:0-5909 GCA_965371515.1 uncultured bacterium
AAAGTACCAGAGATCTCCCCCGCCGATCGGGTAGTAGGTGGTCGTTCCCGATGTTCTGAACCAGTAATAGGTCGGCCTCGGATCGATATAGTTGCCGGCCATGTCGGTCACGTTATCGAAGTAGACCCAGTAGGTGCAGCCCGGCAGCAGGCCGCGCTCGAGGGGCAGTGTGACCTCCGTGACGTCGGTGTTCCATCCCGGCTCCTCGCTCAGGGCGAGCAGTATCCTCGCGTCGACGTCCTCGGGAGCCATCTCGAACTCGGGGAACATAGGCTCGCTGAACGTAAGCGCTATCAGCGAGATACCCGTTGACACGTTCGTGGCCCCGTTGGCAGGTGTAGCGCTTTCGAGGTATGGCCTCGTCGTATCGTTCAGCGTCCTGAACGTGAATGTGTGCGGAGCCTCGAGGTTGTTTCCGGCGATATCGGTCAGGTCGGTCGTCACCGTCACCTCGATGAGGCTGTCGACGGGGAATGGAAAGTGCCAGATGAGGAGGTCGTTTCCCTCTCTGGCGAAATAACCGTCGTCGGGGTACGGATCGATCTCGATCGCGGTCTGTGTACTCCAGCCCCCGGGGTATGCGACAGGTTCGGAGAAGGTGATCCTGATCACGTCGCCGGGGCTTATATCTGTCGCGTCGTCCGCGGGATAGGTCGATACGACAGTGGGCGGGTTCATGTCCTGCTGCGGCGTGGTTGTAAAGTCGATCGATACGAGGGTACCCATCTGGTTTCCCGCAAGGTCCTCGCATTCGGGGCCGATATTGATCTGGTAACCGGTATTTCCTGCCAGTGCTTCGTGGGGTGTCAGCCAGAATGTGTCCGCGGACGCGTTGGCATGGATGTCGTACCCGAAATCGGGAGAAGCGCTGATGTTGTCCTCTACAGATTCCTCGTCCATCGCCTCACTGAAGGCGAACCAGTAGGGGCCGGATCTCGAGACGCCAGTCTCGGTATCAAACGGAGAGCTGCCGACGAGGACTGGCGGGGTGGTGTCGCCGGGATCGGGCTCTTCGACCGTATCCTCTGACGAGCAGCCGTAGAAGGCGAAGAGCGCCATCGTCACGACTGCGGCCAGGAATAACAAAAATCTCGCTGCTTTCATCTCTGGACTCCTTTCGAGAGCGGGTCGGGAGCGAACTATTCTGTTTTCAGACATCGTAAAGGCTGATATATTTCCCGTACAGGAGAAAATCATCTCCGGAAGGAAGGTGGAAAGGATGTCCAGAAAGACCGGTTATCGATTAGTTGTCATTTTAGCCGCTGCCGTTCTCGTCTCCTCATGCGCCGGCGACAGGGATCCGGAGCTTCGCGGAGGGACCCTGGTCGTAGGGGAGCCTAGCGCGTACGAAGGCCTCAATCCCATGAAAGCGACCGACGCGCATGCACGGGATATCTATAACCAGTTATTCCTTTCCATGCTCGACGAGAACGACGATTTTCTCACATTCAGACCCAGGCTTGCAAAATCCTGGGAGTTCTCCACCGACCGCAGGGAGCTGACCTTCCACCTGCGCGACGACGTCGTATGGAGCGATGGTATCCAGTTTACCGCTCATGACGTGCTTGCCACATTCATCGCCCAGAAGGATACCGCGATGGTGTGGAGCGGCAGGCACCTCAAGGAGCATATCGACGAGGTGCGTGTCGTCGATGACTACACCGTCGTATACCATTTCAGCCATGTATATCCTTACCAGGTCATGGACGCCAACGACGGTCCGATCCTGCCGAAGCACTTTCTCGAGAGCAGAACACCCGAGGAGATAAGAGCGGCGAAGGTAGAAGAGATTCCTTCGAGCGGCCCGTTCAGGGTGGGAGAGTGGATCAGGGGGCAGTCGCTCACCCTCGTTCCATACGAGGACTATTACGAGGAGGGAAAGCCGTACCTCGACCGCGTGGTCTTCAAGATCGTACCCGATCAGGTCAACCTTATCATTCAGCTCAAGAGCGGAGAAATCGACTGCATGGAGAGCGTTCCACCGGCTGAGGTCGACAAGCTCAGAAAAGAAGATTTCGGGATAAACATTTTAAGCTTTCCCAGTCGAGCCTATCTCTATGTGGGCTGGAATGGAAAGCACGCCCTGTTCCGGGATGTCAATATCCGCAGGGCGATGACCATGGCGATCGACAGGATAGAGATCATCGAGAACCTGTATTACGGCCTGGCCATTGAATGCAAGAGTCCGTTTATTCCCCAGATGTGGGCTTATAACGATGATATCAAAATTATTGCATACGATCCGGAGGGAGCGAAACGGTTGCTTGCCGAGGCGGGATTTGTCGACTCCGACGGCGACGGATGGCTCGACCGCGATGGGGAGATTTTCGAGTTCGAAATGATGACCAATCATGGAGTTCAGATCCGCAACGACATCCTGGTGATGATTCAGGAACATCTCGGACGGATCGGTGTGAAGGTAAAGCCGGTTTTGCTTGAGTGGACGGTAATGCTCGAGAAGCACAAGGCCTCTGATTTTGCAGCAGTTCTAAGCGCATGGAGGGTCGGGACGAAGGTCGATCTGGCTCCGATATGGTCATGCGAGGCGAGAAAAGTCGGCGGGTACAACAGGATTGACTACTGCAATATCGAGGTGGACAGGCTTAACTCCACCGCCCGCGGCATTCTGAATTTTGATGAAGCCAGGCCTCTGTTCTACGAGGCCCAGCGGATCATCTATGATGAGCAGCCTTATACTTTCCTGCTCACTCCCAACGAACGGCTTGCGTTGCACGAACGTTTCGAGGGCGCGAAACCTGATGCGATAAGTAATTATCACAACCTCCACGAGTGGCGGGTCGGCACGGGGCAGGAGGAGAAAGGCGACGATGGTCCATGAATTAGGAATTGGAGCTCTCGTCAGCGCCGCTGCGGCCCAGGTACTGAAACCCTTCATGGACCTGATCCAGGGGAAGGGTTTCAATATTTTCCGCATGCTCGACACGGGCGGCATGCCTAGCTCCCACACGTCTGTCGTGACGACACTCACGGCGGGAGTGGCGGCCTACGAGGGCATGTCCTCGCCTCTGTTCGGCATCACCCTCGTGATAAGCCTCTACTTCATATTTGAGGCGACCGGGCTGCGGCAGGAGGTGGGCAACCAGGCGAGGGTACTAAACGAGATCGTCGACAAGGTCCGCGAGACGCATCACTTCAACGCCGAGGAACTGCACGAACTTATCGGCCACACATGGGCCGAAGTGACCGGCGGATTCGCGCTCGGACTGTTCATCGCCTGGATAATGTTCTAACCTTTCAGATCCCCGAAAAACCCTTGACACTTAATTGCCCGGGGCAGAGAATGGCAGTGTGAATCGGATAGTATCATGCCGGTGCATCATTGGCCGGCAGCAGACGGAAAGGGTGATGAGATCGGAACGGGGCTGACCACGCAGAGAGCATCGGATTCCGATCCGGGTATGCGTTACTTCAGAATCCAAGCGGGGCCGAATCACCGGGGGTGAATCGGCCCTTTTTCTGAAGAGGGACGCAGGCATTAGGAACAGAGGTCAGGAGGTGCAGATCAACATGCGGACCATAGCGGTGATAAACCAGAAGGGTGGATGCGGTAAGACGACGGTCGCTGTCAATCTCGCCGCAGCGCTCGGGGAGCTCGAGAAGAAAGTGCTGCTCGTCGACATGGATCCCCAGTCTCACGCCTCGCTAAGTCTCGATGTAACTTGCCGCGAAGTCGATCATACTACGTACGATCTCCTCAGGGATCCGCGAGTGATGGTCGAAGATGCGACATGCCGCTACAACGACCATCTCGACATCATCCCGGCCTCGCCGGTGCTCGGAGCGGTGGAACAGGAGCTTGCCGGCAAGGACGCGAGGGAGACGAGGCTTGCCTCCAAACTCGTAAGAATAGAGGACAGATACGATTATGTCATCATAGACTCCCCTCCGAACGTGGGGCTTCTCACCTTCAACGCGCTCATGGCCGCAGGCGAGGTCATCATCCCGGTCGATCCGAGCTATTACTCCCTGCAGGGAGTGGGCAGGCTGCTCGAGACGGTTGAACTTCTCAAGAACGAGACGAAGCACAGCGTCACCATGTCGATTCTCGTCAACAATATCGAGAAGAGGACCAATTTCTCGAGAGACATAGTCCTGGAGCTCGAGCGGCTTTACGGAGCAGAGCTGATGGAGGTGACGATAAGCCATTCGGTCAAGTACAAGGAGGCGGCCATGAGGGGCGTCTCGATCTTCAGTGTCCCGCGTTCCGACCGGCATAAATGGGAATTCCTCACACTGGCGAGGGAGCTTGAAGACAGGAGCTCGCTGATCGAGATGGCCGATATGGGCGAATGGATGGAAAAGCTTCACGGACCTCGTGTCGCGTCCGGCCGCGTGATCTTCTCCTTCGACGCCCCCGTTGCCGTAAGCGTCTGCCTCACGGGAGAATTCACCAACTGGTCTCGTGACGGGATAAGGATGGAGCGGGACGGCGATGACGGGTTGTGGAAGGTCGCCGTCGATCTCGATCCGGGAGAATACGAGTACAGGTATATCGTCGACGGAATCTGGATAAAGGATCCCAGGAACGTCGATTCGGTCCTTAATGAATTCGGGCAGGAAAACTCTCTGCTTATCGTCTGAACACCTTGCCGGACTTCACTGCTATGCACCGGGGACACAGGCCCAGAAATCTCAGTGATATAAGTCATCTTTATCTTTCCTCGTCGCGTGTGTCGGGGGAGGAAGCGGCGGGTTCTACCGCGCTTGTTATGATCGCCTCGTTGGAAGGCGGCCCGCTCCGGGCATGGTTGTCGGCGGGAATGGCCGTCGCGTTCGGATCGCAGAACGCCGCCGTGACTCTGCTCGAGACGGGCCAGGGCCTGCCCTGTGCAGGATACTACTTTGCACTGAAACCCAATCGTTACCTGCGCCTCGTGATAGAGGATGGGGCGGTCGTCGAAGCGGATGCCGGCCCGAATGTCAGAGTCCGCTGTGCGAGGGATCCTGCCCTTCTGAGGCACCCCGGCAACGGGCATGCGGCAGGGCCCAGTGTCATTCTTTTTGCATTCGACTGGCCGGGAAGCGCTGGAACCGCCGGACTGCGAGGGTTGCTCGATTCCGTTCCGGCCCTCGAAGGGCCGGGTGGATGGGAGGAACTTCCCGCCTTCCTGCTCACCGTCTCGGATTGCCGACGCGGAATGGCGGAAGGGATATTACGCGACTTCGAGGACCTCTTTCCGGGAGGACCTGCGCTTGCCCTCTTTCCGGGAGGGGAAAAGGTGGAAGCGGCACAGGGCATCGAGCCATGCCCCTTCCCGGCAGAGATGCTCGATGGGCTGGACAGGAGAAAACCTCCCTCCTCGGCCTTTCTGTCCGGGCTTGCCGTTGAGATACTCCAGCGCCTCGGTTCGAGAAAGAGAGGAGCGGCGAGTGACAGGAAGGGATGAGCGACGCGAAGCGGCAGGACGCAACGGTTCGAGGATCGCCGACGGATGTATAAGGCGCCTCTACTCGATCCTCTGCGACGAGATCATCGGGTTCTCGCCTTCGGTGACCGTCGAGGCCGCCCCTTTCGAGACGAGATTCGCCACGGCTTCTGGAATGTACGTGAAGGTCTCTCCATATCGCGAGCTGTTCCTTGTCTCGGCCGGCTGCGAGTCCCCGGTGGAGATAAGGGTTTCAGACGAGGATGGATTTTTCAGGGCCCTCGATCTCGCTCTGGAATCCTTTCTCTCGGTATCCGCGCCGCGGACCTGACGGACCGGCATAACGGAGATACATACTATCGACTTTCGTAACGCTCTCCGATTAATTATCTTTCAAGTGAGATGTCGGCCCCACCGATAGAAAAAGTGGACATGATGCGAAAAGCCACTGGGTTAATCATATTGGGACTTGCGTGGGGAACGGCGTTTCAGTCCTGCATCTTCCAGACCGATCCAGTCAGG
>CBDUYR010000096.1:0-5840 GCA_965371515.1 uncultured bacterium
CGAAGAGTCCGACGTATCCTTTTTCGTATGCGGCTGCGGTTGTCGTCAGCAGGGCTACTGCGACGACTGTCAATAGCAACTTTCGCATAGTCCCCCCTTTCGAGGTTGTAAGTGTATTTTCAAGCATTGGAATTCTAGCATATTACGAATATATCTTCAACTGAATTCCAGAAAGGTTCAGGATCTGCGCAGAAAGGCTGCCCACGGCTCCGGTAAGGGGATGAAATACTGTTGACAGTAAATTATCAGTAGGTTTATCTTTGATAGTCACTTGGGACGGAAGGGTCAATGTGGATGCTAAGACCATGGCCGCGATTGTCGCGGCTGTTCAAACCTATATAGAGCAGGAGGATACAGGGCAGGTCCAGTACAAGGGGCAGGTCCTGAGTCCGTGGAAGATGGGGGCTCGCAAGGAGCAACTCGGAAGGCGCTCGCTCGCCGCCAGGGTAAATCCGCTCAGGACCCGTCTTAACCGGTTCTCTCTACGATGAACGGGGCTGTCTGAAGGAAAGGCTCACGAACTATATGCCTGCCAGCGACAAGATACTGAAAGGTTCCGGTCCCGTAAGGATCACGGATACCACCTTCCGCGACGGACATCAGTCCACACTCGCCACGAGGTTCCGTACGGAGGACATGCTTCCGATCGCCGAGAAGATGGATGCTGTGGGTTTCCATTCGATGGAGGTGTGGGGAGGGGCGACTTTCGACGTCGCTACACGCTTTCTCAACGAAGATCCCTGGGAACGCCTTGTCGAGCTGAAAAAGAAAATAAAGAATACTCCGCTCCAGATGCTGCTCCGCGGCCAGAACCTCGTCGGTTACCGGAATTACGCAGACGACGTCGTCGATGCGTTTGTCCACGAGGCGGCCGAGGCGGGCATCGATATATTCAGGGTATTCGATGCGCTGAACGACGAACGGAATTTCGAGGCGTCGTTCGAAGCGATAAAGAAATCGGGCAAGGAGATCCAGGCGACTCTTTCCTACTCGCTCACGGAGAGACGGCTCGGCGGTGAGATCTTCAATCTGAAATATTACATAGACAAGGCGAAGATATTCAGTGACATGGGAGCCACCTCGATCTGCATCAAGGACATGGCCGGCCTGATGAATCCTTACGATGCCTATGAACTGGTCGGCTCGCTGAAGGCCGAGGTCGGTATCCCCGTCCAGCTTCACTGCCACTATACGAGCGGCATGGCGTCGATGACCTATCTCAAAGCCGTCGAGGCAGGGGTGGATGTTCTCGACTGCGCGCTCGCCCCGTTCGGGCTGAGGTCCTCGCAGCCGGCGGCCGAGCCGATCGTCGCCGCGCTGAAGGGAACCGGAAGGGACACCGGCCTCGATCTCGACCTGCTTTTCGAACTGGGCAGTTTCGTAGAAAAGGTTACACCGAAATACAGACGATTCCTCAACACGACGAGGATGGCCGTGATCGACACCGGCGTTCTCGAGCACCAGATCCCCGGCGGGATGCTCACCAATCTGGTCAGCCAGCTCAAGGAGGCAGAAGCTCTCGACAAGCTCGACGAGGTCTACAAGGAGCTGCCCAGGACCCGCAAGGAGCTCGGGTATCCTCCACTGGTGACGCCGACGAGCCAGATCGTCGGGATCCAGTCGGTGCAGAACGTGCTGTTCGGGCGTTACAAGATGATCAGCGCGCAGGTCAAGGACTACGCATACGGGCTCTACGGCACTCCTCCGAGGCCGATGGATCCCAAAATACAGAAGCTCGCCCTCAAGGGTTACCCACGAGGCGAGAAGCCGATATCATGCCGCGCCGCCGATATGCTCGAGCCTGAGATGAAGAAGGCACGTGAAGGCGTGAAGGGCCTGGCGAAAAATGAACGAGACGTCCTGATATACGCTCTCTACCCGACGACCGGCATGCGATTCCTCAGGTGGAAGTACGGGCTCGAGGAGCTGCCCGACAACGTAAAACCTGTAACCCTAGAGGATGTGGAGAAGGAGGAGGAGCTTGTCGAGAAGCTTCGCAGCGGAAACGTCTCCGTAACCGCCGGCCGCGGTGAGAGACCGGAGAGGACCGCAGGGATGAGGACCTTCAATGTCTTTGTCGGCGATGAGTACTACAATGTCGAGGTGGAGGAAGTCGGCGGAAAAACGCGGGCGCGCGCGGCGGGGAACACAGCTCCGATCGTTGTGAAGGACGGCGGCCGCAGGAAAAATAAGAAAAAAAAGACGAAGGAGCAGATCGAGCAGGGCAACGCCTGTGCCGACGCCGGGGACGGATCGGAGTTCACGCTCACCGCTCCGATGCCCGGTATGGTTATCAGCTACGAGGTGAAGGAAGGTGACAGCGTCAGTCAAGGTGACGTCCTCGTCATCCTCGAGGCGATGAAGATGCAGAACAGCCTCACCTCCAGCGTCGCAGGAACGATAAAATCGATAAAGGTCTCCCCCGGAACGTCGGTCGAGAAGAACCAGGTGCTTCTGACCATCTCCAGCTGACAGGACAGTCGAAAAGGAGTCCGAGCCATAGCATCCTCAGGATCAACGCACCGTCTGACATCTCATCCCATACTGCCCATCAGGGAACGAAAGGAAATCTCCTTCTCGTTCAACGGGCAGGAGATGAAGGCCCTCGAGGGCGAGGTCATCACCTCTGCCCTGTATGCCAACGGGATCAGGGTTTTCGGCCATCACCCCCGCGACGGCGCGCCTCAGGGAATATTCTGTGTAAACGGACAATGCAGTCAGTGCATGGTCCTCGTCGAAGGCGTTTCCGTGAAGGGATGCATGATCGAGGTCCGTGAGGGGATGAAGGTTGCCAGTTGCGAGGGCGTGCCCGAGCTGCCGGGCCGCGATGGTCTGCCCACTTTTGCCAGTATAGAAACGATATCGACGGAGGTCCTCGTTATCGGCGGCGGTCCGGCCGGGATAAACGCTGCCATCGAGCTTGGGACCCTCGGAATAGAGACGCTGCTCGTCGACGACAAGAACGAACTCGGCGGAAAGCTCACCCTCCAGACACACCCCTTCTTCGGCTCGAGGGATGACTGCTACGCGGGGATTCGCGGCATAGACATCGCGCACATCCTGACGACGGAGCTCTCGAAGCTCGACTCGGTGAAGGTCAAGACCGGCACAACAGTGGTCGGCGCCTTCCACGACGGCAAGGTAGGAATGTACAGCGGCGAGGAATATTTCCTCGTCGAACCGCGCGTCGTGCTCGTTGCCTGTGGAGCGAGGGAGAAGGGGCTGGCGTTTCCCGGATGCGATCTGCCAGGTGTCTACGGGGCGGGCGCATTCCAGACCCTGCTCAATCGAGACATGATCATTCCCACAGAACGCCTTTTCATCGTCGGGGGAGGGAATGTCGGCCTGATAACAGGTTACCACGCCATCCAGGCGGGGATAAAGGTCGTGGGCCTCGTCGAAGCCCTGCCGAGATGCGGGGGCTACAAGGTCCATGCCGACAAGCTGACTCGTCTTGGAGTACCGATATACACATCCCACACGGTTATATCCGCCGAAGGCGACGGGAAGCTCGAGCGCATCACGACGGTCGCTGTCGACGAATCGTTCAAGCCGATCGAGGGCACCGCTCGGACTTACGATGTCGATACGCTTCTCGTTGCGGTCGGTCTCTCCCCGATAGACGAATTGTACTACAAGCTGACCGAGTTCGGCCTCGAGTGCTGGACATGCGGTGACTCCGCCGAGATCGCCGAGGCGTCGGCCGCGATATTCGGCGGTAAGATCACTGGAAGAAAAATAGCCCGGGCAATCGGCCGTGACATCGAGATTCCCGATGACTGGGAGTCGAAGCAGGAGGTGCTCCGCAGCAAACCCGGCGCTGTCGTCGACTGGGAACCTGTTGTGGGGGAGGGAAAGGCTTTTCCCGTCATCAGGTGCGTCGAGGAGATTCCGTGCAACCCGTGCGTAGATTCATGTTCGATGTGCTCGATCGTGATCCCAGGTGATCCGATCATGGGCCTTCCCGAGTTCACCGGCGAATGTTCCGGATGCCTCAAGTGCGTGGCGGCTTGTCCCGCGCTGGCGATTACACTCGTGCAATCGGATGCCGGGGAAAAAGACGGTACGTCGATAGTCGTTGTCCCGTACGAGCTCGAGCCTGGTGGGCTCGAGATAAGCATGGAGGTACGTACCGTCGACTTCGACGGGAATGTCGTCGGCATGGGCACAGTTGTCAAGATGCGCAAGGCTCCCGGAGATGAAAAGAGGCTGCTCGTCTCTATAGAGGTCCCGTCAGAACAGGCGGTCGATGTCGCGGCACTTCTAGAGCTGGAAGCCGAGGAGGGTAAGATGGGCGGCGGCATCGCCGACTCCATTTCCGATGATACGATAGTCTGCAGGTGCGAAAGGATCACGGCCGGCGAGATACGCGGCGAGATAAGGGCCGGCGTGCTCGACATGAATATCCTCAAGGCCACCGTCAGGTCAGGGATGGGAGCGTGCGGCGGCAAGACCTGCACCGAACTGATACTTCGCCTATATCGCGAGGAGGGTATCGATCTCGATGACGTAACCCTTCCTACGGAGAGGCCGTTCGTCGCGGAGGTGCCGCTCTCGGCGTTCGCGGGCATAAAGGGGGGTGATGGGAAGTGAGCCTGGCGAAGTATGACGCCATAGTGATAGGCGCCGGAAGCGTAGGCTGCCCGATCGCCTATTTCCTTACCCTCGAGGGCTTGAAAGTTCTCGTGGTCGACGGCGAGCATTCAGCCGGCCAGGGCCAGAACAAGGCGGCTATCGGCGGAGTGAGGGCGACCCACTCAGACCCTGCCAAGATCACGATCTGCCTCGAGAGTCTCAGGATATTCTCCACGTGGATGGAAAAGCACGGAACGGACATCGGATGGATCGAGGGCGGATACTGCTTCCCCATCTACCGCGAGATAGACGAGGAGAAACTCAAGGCGCTCCTTCCCGTTCAGAAGAGCTTTGGCCTCAACATCGATTGGGTGGGGCCCGAGAGGATTATACAGCTCGTGCCGGGCATCAATCCCGTCGGGCTGCGCGGTGGCACTTACTCGCCTCACGACGGTCAGGTCTCTCCTCTGAAGTCGGCGGCCGCCTTCTGGAAGGAGAGCAGGAACAGGGGCGCAGAGTTCCTGTTCGGCGAGTCGGTCACAGGACTCCTGCGCAGTGGGAACAGGATCGAGGGAGTGGAGACGAACAGAGGCAGGTACTACGCCGATGTGGTTGTAAATGCTGCAGGCGGTCAGGCCGGAGATGTAGGGAGGATGGCCGGGATAGAGATCCCGGTCGTTCCCGACAGCCACGAGGGCGGTATTTCGGCGCCGATGAAGAGGTTCTTCGATCCACTCATCGTCGACATCAGGCCGGGACCCGAGGGCAGGACTGCCAACTTCTATTTCGGCCAGAACGACCGCGGCCAGGTGATCTTCTGCTATACGCCGATAACGCCGATCATAGGCACCAATAGATCTGTAACCTCGGAATTCATGCCTGTTATCTCACGCAGGCTGATCGAGCTTATTCCGCGCCTCCGCAACATGCTGATCAGGAGAGTATGGAGGGGGCTGTACCCGATGACACCCGACGGGATCATCATTCTCGACAGGGTAAGAGAGATGGAAGGACTGTATCTCGCCGTCGGGATGTGCGGCCAGGGATTCATGCTTGGGCCAGGCGTCGGGCTGAACATGGCGAAGTTCATCGTCCACGGCAAGCCCGACATCGATTCAGAGATTTTCTCCACGCTCGGCTTCTATCGGGACTTCCACGCAAAGAGAGCCGAAGCGCTCAAGTGATCAAGTCTTTAAGATAATCCAGATACAAAAAGGAGGCCGGGGATCGAACCCCGGCCTCCGAAGAAAATCCTCAAAGGATTC
>CBDUYR010000097.1:0-5782 GCA_965371515.1 uncultured bacterium
ATGAAGACCGGGCGTGAGCCCGCTCCACTTACTGCAGCGGAGATGTCTGTCGCTGTAGTCGATTTCCGCGGAATATCCTCTTCTGTCGATACTGTTACACAGGTGATGCTGAACGAGTTGCTCAATACGGCTATGATTGAGTCCTGCCCGATCCGCGTCCAGAGCCCCGAGTGGGTCCGTGAGTGCCGAAGGCAGTTGTTCGGTTCTGCAGGTTCAACGATCAGAGAGGGACAGGAACTCGTTATCGCGAGAAGGAGTAAGGCGACTTACGTCCTTGCTGGCAGTATCGGCGTCATCGACGGAGAGAGGATCATTAATTGGAGACTGATCGATGTAGCTAGCGGGGATGGAGTCAAGGCCGGCAGGGTAAGGACCGGCAGGCTGGACGAGATGGTCGATGAACTGGTAATTGTCCTGGTGACAGCGCTCGCAGGATTGTCCGGGCAAGGAGAACCGGTAGAACCTGTTCCTGTCAATCGGATCACGACCGAATCGTCCGCCGCTTACGAGCATTATATAAAAGGCAGGTTATTGAGGAATCAGCAACTCCCGAAGGAATCCCTCAAGGAGCTCCAGACAGCTGTTGGCATCGATTCGAGCTTTGCTCTCGCGTATCTCGAGATGGCAAGACTCTATTACGGTTCGAGCTCTATAATTCCTGACATTACCCTGGCGAGAAAGTATGCCGCTGCGGCATGGAGACATGAATCCAGGCTGGGAATCAAGGACAGGATGCACTTGAAGGCATTTCAGTACGGGCTGGATTACGAGGTTGCCAAGGAATTTAACGAGTTAGAGGAAATACTCGAGTTGTGGCCCGATGACCGTGAGACTCTTCAGATGATCTCAAATCAGGCGTACTGGTGGGGGGATAATGTAAAAGGGGTTGAAACAGGCCGTCGGGGCCTGAAACTCTATCCAGAGGATATAACGATCGGTGGGCCGACATATGCCGAATCACTTCGCGAACTGGGGTATTACGAAGAGTCGTACAGGGCATCCCTTGAATACTTGAAGAAATTTCCCGGCGAAGCGACCGGCTGGGACGAGCTCGCTCTTAGTTACCTTTCCCTCGGATATCCCGACAGCGCTGAGATGGCCTTTGAGAAGGTCCTGGAACTCGCGCCTGACTGGGGCGAGTATTACAGGGGATACTACGCGTATTTTGCGGGGGATATTGAAAGGTCTATCTCGATATTCGAGGATGCTCTCGATTCTGGGGAGATCGATTTATCCGACAGCATCCGTATCATGTACTCCCTCTCTCACTTTATTTACCTGCCTGCCGTGTACTACGAGGCGGGACGTCACTCTGACGCGGTAAGAGTCATGGAGGAGGCCGGGCGGCTTATCTCGGGCGACCCGTCCTTCTGGCAGTTTCAGGCTGGGTGTCTTTTTACGGCGGTCGGACTTGCTGACAGGGCTCTCGAGATAGCGGCTGAGATGGAGCAGGAGAACGAGATCCGGGCGCGTTACTTCGCGCTGAGATTCAAGGGGCTCGCTCAGGTCGGCGCCGGCGACCTTGAAGGCGCGAAGGAGACAGCGGCCAGGGGACACGAGACAGGCAGGAAGGTGGGCCATATGCTCATATATCCCGCACATAAGACGGAAGCGAGTATAGCCCTTGCGGAAAAGGATCATGAAGCGGCGCTGAGAAGCCTCGATGAGATGAACAGGATCGGCAACTATTTCAAGGGTATTGGACAGGTAGAATATATGGTCATGCTCGCTGAGGCTCACAGATTAGCGGGAGATCTGGAGAAAGCTGTGTCTGTCAACAAGGATCTTCTGCATATCTATGGCGGGCATGCTCTTTCTCATTACGAACTTGGTAAACTGTATGAGGAATTAGGTCAGCCTGGCGAAGCGAGGGAGCATTACGCGAAGTTCCTCGAGATGTGGAAGAACGCCGACGAAGGGCTGCCTCAGCCTGAGTACGCGAGGGAGAGGCTGGAGGCGCTGAAGGAACAGATCTGATGATCGGCAGGACGATATCGCACTACGAAATCCTCGAGAAGCTCGGTGAGGGCGGGATGGGCGTGGTCTACAAGGCCCGCGACACGAAGCTCGACCGCACAGTGGCGATCAAGTTCCTGCCGGCTCATTTGAGCGCAGACTCGGAGGCGAAGAAGCGCTTCGTCCAGGAGGCGAAGTCCGCCTCTGCGCTCGACCATCCCAACATCTGCACGATCCACGAGATAGACGAGATCGATGACGGCGCGACCTTTATCGCAATGGCCTGCTATGACGGGAAGACGCTGAGGGAGATGATCGACGAGGGGCCTCTCGAAATAGCGAAAGCCGTCGATATCGTCTCGCAGATCTCGTCCGGGCTGGCGAAGGCCCACGAGAACGGGATCGTCCACCGCGACATCAAGCCCGCGAACATCATCCTGACCTCCGACGGGCATGTGAAGATCCTCGACTTCGGTATCGCGAAGCTCGAGAGCGCGACGAGGATGACCAGGGAAGGGCATACGCTCGGTACCGTCGCTTACATGTCCCCCGAACAGACAAGAGGCGAGGGAGTGGGCCCCGCGACAGACGTCTGGGCGACGGGTGTGATCCTCTACGAGATGCTCAACGGGCATCAGCCTTTCAGGGGCGACTACGAGCAGGCGGTCATCTACTCGATCCTCAACGAGGATCCGGCACCCGGTACGGAATCGGGCAGGGATATCCCGGTTCCCCTCCAGGAACTCCTGGCAAAGACTCTGGAGAAGGATCCGTCAAAGAGGTATGGGTCGGCAGGAGAACTGAAAACCACACTCAATGCTCTGGCGACCGGCCCCACGGCCGGAGCGTGGCCCCGGCGGATGCCCGGCACCATAATATCCGGGAGAAAGAGAACAGTGGTCCTGGGCACGATGGCTCTGGTTGCCGCCGCTGCCGTGATAATCACACTGCTGATCATGGGGAGAGACGTTCAGGCGATAGACTCGCTGGCCGTACTGCCGTTCGAGAATATCTCCAGGAATGAGGATCATGACATATTCGCCGAAGGTATAACGGGGGAACTCATCTCGAGCTTCAACAAGGTCGGTACTTTCGACAAGGTCATTTCCAGGGCCTCGTCGATGCGGTACCGAGGTTCCGACAAGCCTCTCAATATGATAGCCGACGAACTCAGAGTGCGTGGCCTGGTAGCAGGATCGATACAGATCCAGGGAGATGACGTTCATCTGTTCGCCGAACTCATCGATGGAGAGTCCGGCGAAAGCCTGTGGTCGAATACATTTGACGGTGGAATGAGCGATCTGTTCGCGCTGCAGAGCAGGATCGCAAGAGAGATAGCCCTCGAGGTCGCCGGCAGCCTCACTCCCGAGGAAGAGGGGAGCTTTGATACGGAGAGGAAGGTCGATCCCGAGGCAATCAAGGCTTACCTGTGGGGGATTAAATACGATGAAGGGTGGAACACGGAAGGGCGCGTGAAGGCTATCGAGTCATTCGAAAAGGCGATTTCGATAGATTCAACGTTCGCAGATGCTTACTCATGGCTGGCCTTCAGTCACGCTTCCGGTGCGATAAGTGGCAACGAAGACTTTGATAAAGCTGAAAGTCATGCGCTGAAGGCGCTGGAACTCGATCCCCGCTCTTCAATAGCTCATGAGGCCCTCGGATGGGTATTGCTTTATAGGGACTGGGACTGGGAGGGTGCCGCGGAACAGATGAGGATCGCCCGGAAATATTCAACCGGCGGGGACGGAATCATGCTCCACGGATTCTACAACATGAGTGGTGACGAGAAGACAGCTGTCGAACTGACCCGTCGGAATGTGGAGAGAGACCCGCTTGATCCCATGAATTACATGCTGCTCGCATATTGTTACATGTGTTTTCAGAGGTCTGACGAGGCTCTGGCAGTCCTTGAAGAGATGGGAGGGTTCGAATCATTCGAGGAGCATGCATGGGAATGGTCGGCATATGTTTACACGCAGAAAGGCATGCCGGACAGTTCGCTGATAATCGCTGAGAGGGAAGGTCTTGATACTTCACGCTGGCACCTCTGGGACTGGGTGTACGGGGACGCCGGGGTGGCGGACAGCGCTCTCAGGCATCTCGATCAATATGAAGCACTGTATCCGCATATGGACCTGTCCCCCCAGATCGCCATGATCTACAGCGTGACAGGTGATAATGACAAAGCCTTCGAATGGCTGGAGCGCGCTTACGAGAATCACAACAACTGGCTTCTCTTTATGAACGCGATGAGCGGTTTCGGGGGGGTAGACAATCTGCTCGACGATCCACGATGGGATGACCTGACTTCGAGGATCGGTTTCCCGAAGGGCAACTGGGAAAAACGAAGGGCCGAACTGAAGAGAAGGCAGGAGGAGACCGGAGGATGATCGGCAGGACGATATCGCACTACGAGATCCTCGAGAAGCTCGGCGAGGGCGGGATGGGTGTGGTCTATCGCGCCCGTGATACGAAGCTGAACCGGGATGTCGCGCTGAAGTTCCTGCCTGCCGGTATGACAAGCGACGAGGAATCGCGCAAACGCTTCGTGCGCGAAGCGCAGGCCGCCGCGGCTCTCAATCATCCCAACATCTGCTCGGTCTACGAGATCGGTGAAGCCGACGGGCAGACATTCATCGTGATGCCCTGCATCGGCGGCGCCAGCCTGGCCGACAAGGTCAAGGATGGCCCTCTGAGCATCGACGAAGCCTTCGATATCGCGATCCAGGTCGGCAAGGGACTGGCGAGAGCCCACGAGAACGGGATTGTTCATCGCGACATCAAGCCGGGAAATATTCTCATCGATGAACACGGTCTCGTGAAGGTCGTCGACTTCGGCCTGGCCAAGCTGGGGTCCCTGACGAAGATGACCATGGTCGGCACTACGCTCGGTACTGTCAGCTACATGTCTCCGGAGCAGGCAAGAGGGGATGAGATCGACCACAGATCGGATATATGGGCTCTCGGCGTTGTGCTCTACGAGATGCTCGCCGGCCGCATGCCGTTCCGCGGCGAGGTCGACGCGGCAGTGATCTACTCGATCATGAACGAGGAACCCGAGCCTCTCACGGAGAACTGCCCCGAATGCCCGGCGGAACTCGGTGAAGTCATCGGGACTGCCCTGGCAAAGGAACTGGATGACCGGTTCCAGTCGATGGACGATATGGTCGCTGCTCTGGAGGCTGTTCGCGGTGGGGAGAGCATCTCGACTGTCAGGCGGGCGTCCAGAAAATCCGACAGAGGCGCAAGGAGGCGCATCGCCATCGCGGCAGCCGCGTTTCTGGTGATCGCAATAGCCATAGTCGGATATATCCTCATGCGCCCGGGACAGACAATCGAGTCGATAGCGGTCCTTCCCATCATGGATCTCTCGGGAGAAAGCGAGGAGGGCGGATTCGCCGACGGTCTGACCGGTGGATTGAGAAGTGAATTGGGACAGATAAGTGCTGTGCGCTGGATCAGTCTCTATTCTGTGATGCAGTTCAAGAACTCACATATGACTGTGCCGGAGTTCTGCGAGAAGCTCGGAGTCGACGCGGCGGTCGTGGGATCTGTTGAAAGGGACAGTTCGAGAGTCCTTCTCAGGCTGTGGCTGGTCGAGGCTGATTCGGAACGCCAGTTATGGTCTGAAAACTACGACCGCAAACTGGATAAACTTTCCACTGTGTACAGCGAAGTAGCATTGGACATTGCAGAGCAGCTGCGGGTCGTCATGAACCCCGATGCGGCAGCCGTAATGGCATCTCGCAGACCCGTCGATCCTGATGCGCATGATGCTTATCTGAAAGGCACATACTGGCTGAGAAATATCGGTGACCCTGAA
>CBDUYR010000098.1:0-5531 GCA_965371515.1 uncultured bacterium
TATGCTGGAATAGAGGTGAATCTGTCTCATGAGGTCCGGCATATCACACCCGAGAGCTTCCAGGCGAGCCGGTAGATCCGATCGGTGTAGTTCGATATGAGTTCGTTGAAGGCGTCCCGGTCGCCGGCCTTGGCAGCCAGGATGAGCTTTTTTTCGTTCATTGCTTATCTACCACTTGTGCTTGTCGCCGCCGCGGATCAGGTCGAGGAACTCCATCCTCGTCTTCGGGTCGTTGCGGAATGCGCCGAGCATCGAGCTGGTGATGATCAGCGAATCGCGCTTCTGAACGCCGCGCATCGCCATGCAGAGGTGCACCGCCTCGATGATCACCGCGACGCCCAGCGGCTCGAGATACTCCATCAGCGTGCTGGCGATCTGGTTGGTCAGCCGCTCCTGGATCTGAAGACGGCGCGAAAAGATCTCCACCACGCGCGGGATCTTCGAGAGCCCGATTATCTTCCCCCTGGGGATGTATGCGACGTGACATTTGCCGTAGAAGGGGAGAATGTGGTGCTCGCAGAGGCTGTACAGGCTGATGTCCCTGCAGATCACCATCTCGTCGTACTCTTCGTCGAGGATGAACCCCTTCATCACCTCGTCGACATCTTCCCTGTAACCGCTCGTGAGGAACTCGAGCGACTCCTTCATCCTGCGCGGAGTGTCTTTCAGACCGTCCCTCTCGGGATCCTCTCCAAGCGCCTTCAATATCTCGCGTATGTGCTCTTCCATCTCGGGCTCCCTCTATGAGAAGCGTATCTGTTCTGGAATTTCCAGGAGGATAGTATCAGATACGGCCTGTTTTTTCAAAGTGAGAGGCGATCTTCTTTGCCGAGGCCCCGTTGGTGAGGCGGAAGTGCTTCCCCTCGGCTTTATAGGCGAATAGCGGCCTGAACCGGTACGACCACTCGAGAAAGGATCCGATGCAGCTGGCGTCGTTCCCCTCTGAGAGGTACCTGCCGAGGTATGGTATCGTCTCGGCGCTGAGGTGCAGCAGGGGAAGCGCGACGAGCGGCGTGTTCGTTTTCCCTTCCGGATCAACGACGAAGCTGATGACACGCTCGTTCGCCGTAACAGCTGCCATCCCGCAGCGAACCGCCTTGCCGCCGTTTTTGACGTTCATCACGACGACCACGTCGCCATCATGCTCGCCGCAGAAATTCACAAATCCTTCAAAGGGAAAATCGAAGTACCTGTTCCCCGCCGTCACAACGACACCGTCGGTGAAGTTGCCGTGCTCGAGGATCATGCCGAGATCGTTGAGGGGGCCGATGTTGTCTCCATTGTGGCTGCCGTTCGTTACGAGCTCCACCCGGCCGGTATAGTCGCAGGAGCGCAGCCAGTCCCTGAAGGCATTGTAGCCATTCTCTCCAGTGCACACGCATGCCGACTCGATCCCTCCCTCGAAGAGAAAATCGAGCTGATGCTCAATGAGCGGGCGGCCGCCGATATCGACGAACGCGCCGGGCACTCTGCTCCCGCGCCCCTTCGAGGCAGTCGCCGTGCCTGGATCAAGAATGACAGCCTGCAATTACATTCCCCCGAAAAGCCCAACCATGAAATGCGCGGTCACTGAATATATAAAAAGCGGGGGCCGCCACCACAAACACTTTATTGGGAATCCAGATAATGTGGAATCATTCCTGCGGATAGACCATGGCGAGTGCCGCCCTGAGCGATTCCTCCAGCGGCCGCTCGCCGTCTACGACGAGATCGGCGAATTCCTTTGTCGGCTCGACATACTCCTCGTACATCGGGACAACATGCCTCTGGAACTGCTGCACGACGGACTCAGGGGTCCTCCCCCGCTCGCGTACGTCGCGCTCGACGCGCCTGTTCAAAGATATGGCCTTGCCGATGTCGACGAAGATCTTCAAGTCGAGCAGCTCCCTCACTGCGGGACTGTAGAAGACGTGCAGCCCCTCGACGATCATGACACGCTGGCCCTCCTTCTGAGAAGGGTTGACGCCGATCCATTCGCTCTGAGGCGCACGAGTGTGGCTTTCGTAGTCGTAGACCGGGACGAGTACGTCCTTCCCCTCGAGCAGCCTGACGAGGTGGTTCTCGAACATATCGAAATCTATCGCTCCGGGATGGTCGAAATTGTACATCGACCTCTCCTCCTCGGAAACGTGCTCGAGATCGAAATAGTACGAGTCGAGAGGCACGACGACCGGGTGGAGATCGTCGAGGCACCTGGCCAGACCGAGGGCCACGCTCGTCTTGCCCGAGCAGGAGCCGCCGGAGATGCCTATCAGGTAGGGTCTGTTCATGTCCTCAAGATAAGAAAAAACGGGGAGCTGCGACAGCCCCCCGTTGCGATAAATCCAGAAATAACCCGGGCTTCTACGCTTTCTTGACCGGCTTCAGCATGAAGCCTATCGCCGCCGCCGCGAAGCACGAGACCGCTGCTATGATGAACGGCATCGACCAGGCGCCGACGTCGCCGCCCTGGGCGGCGTCCTTGAAATAGCCCGCCACCTGCGGACCGGCGATACCGGCAAAGCCGTACGCCATGAAGACCCAGCCGTAGTTCGTGCCGATGTTCTTGTTGCCGAAGTAGTCGGCCGTTGCCGCGGGGAACAGCGCGAAGTTGCCGCCGAAGTTGAAGCCTATGATACACGCGCCGATGATCAGGCCATACTCCGACTTCCCCATCTGGAGGAAAAGGAGCATGATGACGCCCTGCAGGACACACATCGAGATAAGGGCCCACTTCCGGCCTATCTTGTCGGAGACGGTCCCCCAGACTATGCGGCCGAGGCCGTTGAGTATCGCGTACCAGGCCATCGCCGTACCGGCCATGATACCGGCAGCTCTCATGTCAATCGCCGCGCCGCTGCTCTGCAGCGCGTCGATACCGAAGAGCCTGATGCAGTAGATGACCATCAGGCCGGCCAGCGCCGATCCTATGAACATCAGCAGGAGCATGAAGTACTGCCGGGTGCGCAGCATCTCGCCGCTCGTCAGGTTGACGGCGCCGGTCGCTGCCGAGCCGGCATCTGCGGGCGGATTCCATCCCTTCGGCTTATAGCCCTCGGGCGGATTGACCATCACGGTGCTGCCGAGCAGCACGAGGATCGCGAACGCGAGGCCGTAGATGAAGAAGACGGTCTGGACTCCGGGCAGTCCGAAGAGGCTCGTCGTGTTGAGGAGCCCGCCGAACCAGCTGCCGGCCATCTTGACCCAGAGGGTCGCGCCGAACCCGAATCCCGCCACCGCGAGACCGGAGATCATGCCCTTCTTGTCGGGGAACCACTTCACGCCTACCGCGATAGGCACGACGTAGGCGAGACCGATACCGGCACCGCCGACGATCCCGATGAAGAGGAGCTGTGTGGCAAACGAGCCGCCAAAGAACCCGCCGAGTATGTAACCGATACCGAGGACGAGTCCGCCGGCCATCGCTACGGGCCTCGGACCGTATTTCTTTGCCAGCCTTCCGGCAATCACGGTGAACACGGCGAAAGTCGCCAGGCCGGCCGAGAATACCCATGCGGCCTGCTTGGCGGTGAACCCGTAGTCGCCGCCTTCGATCGTCAGAAGCTTGGTGAATACGCTCCACGCGTAGATCGCGCCGAGGCAAAGCTGGATAAGGATGGCGCCTGCCACCACTACCCAGCGGTTAAGGACCTTCTGGTCGCTCATGCAATTCCTCCCGTCAAAAGTTTGACTCCGTTTAACATCACATCACAGCCTGTGTCAAGTGCTGATTCCATTTCAGACAGTCTCTCGGGGGCTTCGAGAAGCGTTTCAACCTATAAAATGAGGTTCTCCGGGGTAATCGAAGCACTCGCACAAAAACTTCTCTTGACTATGTCACGAATTATGCAATGATTACATTATGTTGCTATTACATAATGATTGTGGATATGTCTGATGAAAGGCAGGGCTGATGCGGCTGAAATTTCTCGATCGTGAAAATGAACGCTCGAGATTGACTCGCGCGTTTTCCAGCAGGGACGGATCGTTCTGCTGTCTCTACGGACGCCGCAGATGCGGTAAATCACGCCTTCTCCAGGAGGTCCTGCCGGGTAGCTCTTCCGTCTATTACGTAGGTGACGAACGTGAACCGAGCCTCCAGAGGGCCTCTCTGGCGGCATCGATTGCGGCAGTCCTGCCGGGATTCGACGATGTGAGCTACCCTGACTGGGGCTCCCTGCTCGATCGCTGGTACCGTGAGGCTCACGAGGGGGCGATACTGGTTCTTGACGAGTTTGCTTACCTCGTCTCAGGAAGCCGCGAGTTGCCCAGTATCGTTCAGAAACTCGTCGATCAGTATGCGGAAAAAACGGTCCATCTCGTTATCGCCGGTTCGTCGCAACGGATGATGCAGGGATTAGTTCTGGATGCTGCTGCACCGCTGTATGGAAGAGCCAGGGAGATCATGGAAATAGGCCCCCTGGGCGCCGCGTGGCTGCGGGAAGCGTTTGGTTTCTCGCGGGCTATCGACGTCGTGAAAGCTTATTCCGTCTGGGGCGGTATCCCTCGTTACTGGGAGCTGGCCCTCGATAGCCATTCGAACCGGGAGGCCATCCAGGACCTCGTACTTGACCCGCACGGAGTCCTTCATTCCGAACCCAGGCGCCTTCTTCTAGACGACATTCGCGAGACCGCCCAAGCCTCCTCGATCCTCTCACTTGTCGGGGGGGGCTGCAACAGGATCTCGGAAATAGCCTCCCGCCTGGAGAAACCCGTCACTTCTCTCACCAGGCCATTGTCCAGGCTTCTCGAAATAGGGCTTGTCAGCAGGGAACTACCTTTCGGGACCCCGTCACGAAGCGGCAAGAAATCACTTTATCGTATCCGGGATCCCTTTCTTGCCTTCTGGTTCAGATTCGTCGAACCCAACCGGTCGAGGCTCGAGGCAGGCAGCCTGGAGGCGGTCGCTGTTGAGATCGAAAAGACGATCGCGATCCATCAGGGCGCAATCTGGGAAACACTTGTAAGGGACTCTGTCCCCCTGCTGCCGATCGAGAAGATTTCGTGGCACCCGGCCAGACGCTGGTGGGGAGCAGGAACTGACAGGAAGATGCTCGAGATAGACGTCGCCGCGGAGTCGGTTGATGGCAAATCTCTCCTTCTGGGTGAAGTCAAGCTGACAGCAGACGCGAAAGCTTGCGACAGGGCCATACGGAAACTTCAAGACAAGGCCGCGCGATTTCCGCCGGCCAGGAATTACGGCCGTGTCATCATGAAAGTATTCGCCGCTCGTTCAACGGGACGAAAGAATAAGGTCCTGGTCTCCGCTGATGATGTGATAGACATCTTGAAATAAATGCGGGCGGAAATCTGCAGCTGATAAGCGATAAAAGAATCGCCTGTGAAATCATCAGGGAAGGTCCTGATAATTCCATTTCAGACAATCTCTCGGGGGCTTCGAGAAGCGTTTCAAACCATTCTATCTACGCCAGGTTCCAGGTGTGGGGGCAGGGTGTACATGCGGAGTGGACCGAATACAAACCCACCCGACTGCCTATTCACATGCATGAATAAACAGCCGGGTGGTCTGTATCTGATGACGCTCTGATTTT
>CBDUYR010000099.1:0-5395 GCA_965371515.1 uncultured bacterium
TGCATTACCTGTCGCCCCAGATCCTCACCTATACGGGAAGGCCCACGAACCTCAACGATTTCTTCGAGGCTCCGCGCCTGCGGGCGAAGGCGCACACGATGCTGCGCAGCCTCTATTCGAGCGAGGAGAACTTTCTCTCGTTCTGCGAGGAAAACAACAGCGACTATCTCGTGCTCAGCGCGGCGGCCGGATGCGATCCGACGCGCGACTCGCCCCTCTACCAGGCGGGATTCGACCAGATGCCCCCGGGATGCGCAGCCTATCGCCTGATGTTCGAGCCGCGTACGCTCGGATCGTTCGATCTCTTGTACGAGAACGAGATCTACCGTGTTTTCAAGATCGGGGAGCCGCCCGTGGAGAGGCGGCGGCCGGCCTCACCGCTGTTCTACAGGGGCGACCTGCTCCGGCGCTCCAATGGAGACACCGAAGAGTTCTACAACACGGTGAGATACATGTACGCCGTGACCCTTCGTTCGTCGAGGCTGATCGGGGCGGGGGCGGAGGCAGAAGCGGAAGAGCTGCTCGCCGGCGTTCTGAGGATCGAATATTTTCACCCGGCATGGCAGCTGCTCGACCTGCTCTACAAAAAACAGAACCTGACGCGCGATCGGCTCGCGCTCGCCGAATTCGCATGGTCCAGCGATCCGTGGCGGCCCGGGGTGTGCCTGTCCCTCGCCGGGAGCAGGCTCGCTGCCGGCGACAGGGACGGCGCGCGGGAAACGCTGGGAGTCTGCGCCACCCTGTCGATGACGGAGAGGCAGACAGTCCGGTTCAAACGCCTCGCGGAGAACGCCGGGCTGAAAGACGCGGCTGATACAGGATCTGGTGAGTGAGAATCGATGATCGATGGCCGGGATCAGAACCGGTAGGCGGCGGTCACCCTGGTCTGCCTGCCGAGATCGTCTTCCGGGTCGAATCCGAATGCAAGCGCCAGCCTGGCCCCGCCGAGTCCGGCGGTGACACCACACCACGGTATCGTCCTGCTGTAATTGACGGCCCGGACATCCGCCCCGGCCTGCAGCCAGAGCACCTCTCTGACCAGGGTCAGCTCGCTTCCGAGACGGTAGCTGTTCAGCTCGCCCTCACGGAAGACGACGTCGAGCTCGGCCGAGAAACGCCCGTGAAAGAGTCTCTCTACCGAAGCCGCCAGAACGACCGAAGGACCGATCTTCCAGGCGCTGTGCGGGTAATGGATCGTGCTCCAGACGTCCCTCAACATTGCCGCGAGCCACATATGCCTGCTCAGCCTCGTCGTGAAAGCGAGATCGACCGACGATCCCCAGGCCCCCGCGTCGTCTACGCCGGACCAGCTCTTCATCGCTCTCCAGCTGACGCCGATATAGTTGTACGGATTGAAGCTGAACGCGGCCGAGAAGCCCACGGTCCCCTCGTTCCAGCCCGATCCCTCGGAGAGTTTCAGCCCGAGATGAGACATCGTCATCGCCACGGCGAGGCGTCTGACCACGACCTTGCCGTCCACAGATGTCCGTGAATCGAGAAGGCCCGTGCCGACTGAAACGACTGTGTACAGATTGTCCATCCCTGGAATCGGCTTTGTCGTTCCGATGCCGACGCCCGGTGTTATGAGAAACACGAGGTTGGCCGGGTTCCAGTACGCCGCCGCCTCGTCGCGGACGAGGATCGTGCCGGCGCCGCCGAGCGCCTGGCCGCGCGCGTCCCATCCGAGCGGCAGGAAGGTCCCGCCCTGCGATCCCTCGCCGGCCCGCAGGGCAGACGGATGCAGCAGTACGATTGCCGGAAGAAGAAGCAGGATCGCTGCCGTTATGAGAACACGCCTGGCCATCTATCTCACCACCGCGATGAATGCCTTGTCGACCGTCCTGCCTCCTGAGTGCTCGATCGTGATCACGACGAGGCAGGGTCCGTTCTTCACAGTTTCGCCGTCGTCGTTGGTCAGGTCCCACGCGATGTCGAAGCTCGTCCCGGGACCGGGCACGGAGATTCTCCTGATCCTCTCGCCTCTCATGTCGTAGATATCGAGGGTCACGGAGGAAGCAGTCTGGGCGGATACGATCTGGAATGTATCGGGACCTCTGAAGACCTCGGGATACGTTATACCGGTAGTCGGGTCGAGAGTGGTGTGTACCGTGTTGGAACTGGCGCTTTCATTGCCCGCGTTGTCCTTGCCGGCCGCCCAGAACTCGTTCAGCCCCTCGTCGAGTGTGAGCTCGAAGGGCTCTCCAGGCGTCAGCCCGGCCGTTATGAACCAGGTGCTTTCAATGGGGCCGTCCGCCTGCCAGAAGACGAACAGGGAATCGGTGTCGTCGTCGTACTGGATGTAGAGGTTGAGCTCGGGCTGTATCATCCTCTCGGGAGGATTCGCTATCAGGGGCGGTGTCGGGGGCGTCCTGTCCAGATTGAATGAGATCTGTTCGTCCGACTGGTTGTCGAACGGATCCGCGGCGAACGCCTTGAGCATGTAGCCGCCCTCGGCGTAGCCTGCGTCGCCGTTCACTGTGTCGGGTGTGTCGAATCGCCAGTAGAGGGTGTCGGCGTCGAACCAGGTCGAGTCTGCGGGGAACCGGTCGCTCTCGACCATGTCGGTGCCTCTCCACGAAAGCTCCAGCGAGCTGACACCGCTGTGGTCGTACGCCCGCCCGATGATCTCGTGCGGGGCCTCGCGAGTGTTAGAGGGCACTTCTGTGATTATCTCGAGATCGGGGCTGTCCGAATCCACGAAGACGCTTCCGCTGTCGGCGTCGAAGTTTCCCGCCTCGTCGTTCACAGTGATCGTGATGACGTGGAAGCCGCTCTCGGCGGTGGCGGGATTCCAGACGCCGGTCCATTCGCCGTCGCCCTGGACGTCGATCGGATCGACCGTCTCGAGATCCGAAGGATTCCTGATGGTCATCCTCGCCGACGCTCCCGTCTCCCAGCCGGTCACGCTGAAATAGACGGTGACCGAGGCGGTTGTATCGGGCCATCCCGGCGAGAATACGCCGGGCTCTATCCTGTCGATGTTAACCTGCGGCGATGTGAGGTCGATGATGACTGTTCTGAGGATGCTCTCGCCGGTAGTGCCGGTCACCTCGTAGAGGTGGAGGTCGTACTCGCCCTCGGGGAGAACGGAGCCTGTCCAGTCGGTGCCGCCCCACATGGCCGTGTGGTTACCCACGGCCGCCGGGGCCTCGAGCATCAGTGTGTCATATACGGCAGGCGACGTCTTGTCCCTGATCGTCACGAGCAGGGTGTCGACCTGGGATGAGAGGTCCACCAGGACGGTCATCTCGTCCCTGATCCCGTCTCCGTTCGGAGATATCGAGGGGAAATTTATGAAGAGGGAGGCGCTTCCCGCCCAGGCTGCAAGAGCGGCAGCCGCGGAAATCACCAGTATCGCATGAATTGTCCGGATCGTGCGGTGCACGTCTACACCTTTCATATGGAGTTCGGTGCATTATATGCAATTACAGGGGGATGGGCAAATGAATTATACCCCCGTACCAGCGGGGCGTTCCCTCCTGTTTCCGTCACGAAAATAGCCAGAATCGTGCCTGCCGGGCGACATTGATACGGCCGCAGGGTGCGAGAGGCATGATTTCCGGTCCAGCATCCGGAAAATCGGGTGGACCATGCCCCGAATCCTTCAATTATTCTTGTCGCAGGGCGCCTGTTTGATTATTGTTAGGGTCCTTTCGGTCGTTGGTGGCCGGACTCGGCCGGAGCCATGCTCGATATCCATGTGAACTGAGGAGACAAGGCTTGTTTCAGGACCTGACTTTCCAGCTGATCGGCGGTCTCGGATTCTTTCTCTTCGGCATGAAATTCATGTCCGAGGGCTTGAGAAAGGTAGCGAGCGACCGCCTCAGGAATATCCTTACGCAGCTGACCAGGAACAGGCTGATCGCGCTTTTCGTGGGGACAGGAGTCACCGCCCTGATCCAGAGCAGCAGCGCGATGACGGTGATGGTGGTCGGATTCGTCAACGCGGGTCTGCTCACATTCAAGCAGGCCATTCCCGTCGTCTTCGGCGCCAATATCGGAACGACCTTTACCGCCTGGCTGGTGAGCTTCTTTGCGGTATTCAAGATCACGCATTATGCGCTCCCCGCGGTCGGCATAGGGTTCCTGGTGATGGTCGTAGCGCGAAAACCGGTTGTGCGCCAGTGGGGAGAGGTCCTGTTCGGATTCGGTGTTCTCTTCGTGGGGATCGGGTTCATGAAGGACGCCTTCGAGCCGCTCGAGAGCAGCCAGCGGATCATGGACATCATGGTCAACTTCAGCAAATATCCGATTCTCGGCGTGCTGGTGGGGACCGTTATCACGGTACTTCTCCAGAGTTCCAGCGCCACGATCGCACTTATCCAGGTACTCGCCTTCAATGGACTGATCGACTTTCCGTCGGCGATCCCGATTATACTCGGAGACAATATCGGAACGACGATCACCGCGCAGATCGCCAGGATCGGAGGCTCGACCGGGGCGAAGAGGGTCGCCTGGTCGCATACCCTGTTCAACGTGTTCGGCACGCTGTACATGCTGATCGTCTTATCTACGGGGTGGTACAGCCGTATAATAGAGTGGATAGTACCCGGGCAGCTCAGTCATGGCAACATAATGATCCACATCGCTCTCTCCCACTCGGTCTTCAACATCTTCAACGTTATGATCTTCTTCCCGTTTATCCCGGCGGTTCAGAAGCTGGTCGAGAAGCTGATCAAGCCAACGGGGGACGTGATCGATCTCGAGCCGCAATACCTCGAGAAGCATCTCCTCGAGACGCCGCCGATCGCGCTCGAGCAGAGTAAGAGGGAGATCGTGCGGATGCTGGACCTCGCGGGATCGGCCCTGGAGAGCGCTTACGAGATGTACAGATCGGGAAAGACCGAGCTGACAAAGAAGGTGGACCGCCTCGAGCAGGCCGTCGACAACCTGCAGGCCGAGATCACACGCTACATGATCGACATATCGATGGAAGGGCTGGAGAAGGAGGAGGCCGAACAGATCCCCGTCCTGATCCATTCGGTCAACGACATCGAGCGGATCGCCGACAACGCTGTCAACATAGTCGAGCTCGGCCAGCGCCGCAGCGACAAGGACCTGAGCTTCTCGGGCATGGCGATAGATGAGCTCGACGGCATGTACAAGATCGTGATCGACATGCTTGCGGACGTGACCAGGGGACTGGAGATGGAAGATCTCGATGCCGCCAGTGAAGCCCTGATCAAGGAGGAGGAGCTGAACAGGCTGCAGCGCACGCTGCGGAAGACTCATGTGACGAGATTAAACGAGGGCTCCTGCGATATGATCTCCGGAATAATCTTCATCGACTGCGTCGACTGTTTCGAGAAGATCGGGGATCACCTGTCCAATATCGCGGAAGGATTGCTCGGCGGGCTTCGCTGGGATTCTTCCTGAGTGATTACGGCCTGGCGGC
>CBDUYR010000100.1:0-5224 GCA_965371515.1 uncultured bacterium
ACACCCGAAATCCTCTTTTATGCCACCTGATGACGGTCTCGGGTTGGACTACCACTAATGGGTTTTTCCAGGCGGGCCATAGTCGCGAAATGATAACCCAGAGTGCGCGATCCTTGTTCGTCAAACGAGGCCTTTGGGTATTGCGTTGTAGGACATTGAGTTGATGACGTAGGGCGAGGTTTTCCAAGGCAAGCGCACGGTGCGACCTCAACGCTGAAACAAAGGTGCGCAGAATTAGAAATAGCATGTGATTTATATAATGCCAAACTAATGTAACTGCAAATATTGCAATACGGACGGAATAAACAGAAGCTACACAGTATTCCGGCTGACCCTATTTCTTCCAGAAGCTCGGCAGGAAGATCACAAGTACGGTGTACAGCTCGAGCCTGCCGAGGAGCATGAGGAGTATCAGTACTGCCTGTCCCGCATCCGGTATGTCAGCGTAATTCTGTGTCGCCCCTACCGCGTTCAGTCCCGGTCCTATGTTGCCGAGGCATGCGATAGTACTGGATACGGCGGTGTCCAGGTCAGGCGTAAAGGCGGTCATCACGAGTGAGCCGACGGCAAACAACAGCACGAATATCAGGAGAAACACGCAGATATTCCAGACGGTCTGGTCACTTACATTGCTGCGGCCTATCCTGATCGTTTTTACCGCGTCAGGTCTCATATAGATGAGAAACTCGCGGAAGAGCGCTTTGATCCCGATCAGGATCCTGATGTTCTTGACTCCTCCTCCAGTCGAACCGGCACATCCGCCGACGAACATGAGGATAAGCAGCAGTACCCTGGAAGTCTCGGGCCAGAGGTTGAAGTCCTCGGTAACGAAACCGGTGGTCGTAAGGATCGAAGTGCCCTGAAAAAAAGCGACCCGGAGAGATTTCGTGAATGAATCGTAGGTGTCGCCCCAGACGCTGAAGGTCAGTATCAGACATGCCGCAAGCCAGAAGAAGAGGTAGAAGCGGAACTCCGCGTCGCGGAAATACCGAAATGGTCTGCCGGCAAGTAATTTCAGGTGGAGGGCGAAGTTTGTCCCCGCCAGGAACATGAAGACGATGATGACTATATCGAAATAGGCGCTGTCGTATGCACCGACGCTGGCCGTGCGGGTAGAAAAACCCCCGGTAGCCATCGTCGCGCACGTGTGGCACCATGAGTCGAACAGGGACATGCCCCCAAGCCTGAGCATTAGCGTTTCGAGCATGCAGAAGAGGATATACGCCCCCCAGAGAAGCTTGGCGGTGGCGGAGATGCGTGGTGTCAGGCGGTCCTTCATCGGACCGGGGACTTCTGCCCTGTAGATCTGCATCCCGCCGACCTTGAGAAATGACAGTATGGCGACGCAGAGGACGAGCACCCCCATCCCGCCGAAAAGGTGCGTCATCGATCTCCAGAAGAGGATTCCTCGGGGCACGGATTCCAGATTGGTAAGTACCGAGGCTCCAGTGGTGGTGAACCCCGACATCGTCTCGAAGATCGCCGGCACGGGATCCGCGATAACGCCTGAGAACATGTATGGCAGTGCACCCATGATCGATACGAAAAGCCAGCCGAAAGTCGCTATGCCGAACCCGTCTCTGCGGGAAAGATCGATGTTTCCCCTGGTGAAGAACCAGGATACTGCGCCCGACAGCAGTGAGATGCCCGAGGCTGCCAACAGGCCCTTTGCGGCGACAGATTCCCCGTAATAGAGTGATATTGCAGCCCCGGCGAGCATCGCCAGGGCGGTGACGCTGACAAGGAAAGATATCACATGGGTGACAGCGCGGATGTTCACTTTCAATTCCTTATGCCTGTCAGAAGGCGGATTTGATTTTGTCGGCGGTTTTCGGCAGACAGTAGATAGCCAGCCGGTCGCCTTCTCTCAGCATGTAATCGCCAGTCGGTACGAAAGCGTGATCACCCCGTTGTGCCGCGGCGATGATGGAACCGCTGGGTAGCTTCAGTTTGCTGAGCGCGGTACCTTCCCTCTTGCTGCCGGCCTTTATTATCACTTCCTGAACCTCGCCCGTTATCCGGTGGAACAGTCCGACGTGTTCCACGATCTCTCCCCGCAGGTACTTCAGGATGGCCTTGATCAGCGAGATGTTAGGGCTGATCACCCTGTCGACAAGATTGAGGCGGCTGATGATCGGTACATATTCGAGCTTGTCGATACGGGCTATGGTGAAACCTGCACCGAGCTGTTTGCCCTGGATACAACATACGATGTTCATTTCCTCGTCACCTGTTATTGCTACGAATGCCGTATCCGAGTCTATTCCGGTTTCCTTGAGTGTCGAGGCTTCAGCCGCATCCGCGTTCAGCACAAGACAGTTTACAAGGGTGCTCGCGGCATACTCCGCCCGTTCGCGGTGCTTGTCGATAAGGACCGTTTCCATGGGAGCGTTCTCCAGCAGTCCGGCCAGTGCCAGCCCGAGTTCCCCTCCCCCCACAATAACGACTTTCTTGAATCCCTTTCTTCGCCCGGCCATGATCCAGTCGAGGAACAGATCGACCTCCCCCGCAGGGAGTGCGACATACACATCGTCCCCCGGGTCGGCTATGGAATTGCCAGCGGGAATTGAAAAGTTACCCTGCTTGACGAGTCCTATGAAGCGCGCCCTGCTGAACCATTTTTCGGTCCTGAATTCCTTAAGGGGTCTGCTCGCGAGGGGGGCATTCTCCGGCAGCCTCAAGCCTATGGCGGCTATCCTGCCGTCCAGCAGGGACGTTACCTCGAGTGTTCCTGGTCTGAACAGCACATCGAAGATCTCTCTGGCGCATTCTTCCTTGTGTACCAGCGGCCGGTCTATGCCCAGCCTGGCGGTATCCACGAGAGGGGAGCGTATATACTTGTTGTCAGAGAGGCGGGCTATGGTGTGTCGAGTCCCGGCGGTCTTCGCCCAGCAGCAGGCGAGCAGATTTATCTCGTCGTAGGGCGTTACGGCCGCCAGAAGATCGAAATCCCCGATGTTGATCTCTGCCAGGACGTCGGGGTCCGCACCGTTGCCCTCGATCGTCATGACGTCGTGGCTTGCGGCCAATTCGTTGAGGGCCCCCATGAACCTGTCGATAACGACGACGTCCTGTCTCATCTCGCAGAGCCTGGCCGCCAGATTTTTTCCGGCGTTTCCGGCGCCGATTATTGCGATTTTCACACCTTGTTTCCTTATCTGCTGAAATGGTTGACAGGTTAAAACGTTGTTGGCGCAGAAAGGCTTTCGTGAACTGTAGCAGGAACCCATCCATTCTTCAACAGTCCGTGAGCTGGTGTAATTGCTCAGGAAGCATATGGAATACGGTTCTTACTGTCAACGACGGATTGAGGCCGGGAATGCGGAAAAAAATGGGGGAAGCGGACCGATGAGTCGCTTCCCCCTTTATTATTCTCCAACAACCACTTACAGCACGTGTATTAATTCTTACGAGGCATCCTGTCTCTTTGTAAGCAATTTCTAGCACTTTGACATCAACAGACCTCAATGATAGTATCTTGTTGTAGCATGGTGTTCCCTGCCAGCTGAAGTGAGACAGATTCAAACCTAATATTAATGGACACTTATGGTCTCTTAGAAAGAGACCGCTTGTCAGACCCTCAAAGACTAGCATAAACGCGAGTACCGGTGGTCCAAGAATCGGGGTTCAGAGCCGCTATTGTAACTCAGTGTAAAACATTAAAACTTCATCGTTATTTATAATCACTAGTGTCCCAACGTTACTCGAGCAATAACAGCTGTTTGCCGGAGAGTGGGTCTTTGTCCAAACACTCGTGCCCCGCAATTGCCTGCATTATAGGCGTTTTCTCGAAAAGAGACACACTTAAAACCTGTAGAATGGTATAGAGACTTTGCTCGATACCAAGTTCTTTCTTGAGTATCGCCACCAGGAGATAAGTCGTGACGGCGATCCAGATCTGTGTTTTCACAGCATTCTGTGATGTGCCATAGAATGCTTTGATCCGCAGGTGTTGTTTTATCCATTTGAAGAACAGTTCGATCCGCCATCTGGCTTTGTAGAGTTGAGCGATCGTCAGCGCGGGCAACTTGAACTGGTTTGTCAGGAAGATGAGGCGCTTTCCCGTATCCGGGTCGAGATAGCGGATACGCCGAAGCGGCTCCGGATATTTTTTCGCTGTGTGGTATGTGCTCAGTACGATGATCTGATCGCACTGAAGCCCCGTTGATTTGTCCACCTCGTTCGAATAACGACGTTGGAACCGAAAGTTCCGTTTGGCTCGCGTGACGAAGAATGCCCGGGCCTGATCGAGTGTGTAGAACCGTTCGAAGTCCAGGTAGCCTCGATCCAGGACGTAAAAGGCGCCGGGTTCCGGAAGCAGGAGGTCCAGGACGTTGGCGTCGTGCAACTTGCCGTCGGATATGTGGATAAAGGAGGGGATGCTGCCACGAAGATCCATCAGGGTGTGGAGTTTCACCGCGGCCTTTGTCCGTCGAAAGTGCGCCCATGGGAACAGCGACAGACAGAGATCGATCGTAGTTGCATCGAGCGCATAGATGGTCGCATCCCGAAGCTCTTCGCCGAAATCCTCGTCGGCATAGAGTCGCCGAGCCCGGTCGATGAGGATGTGAGCGAAGTCGGCGTAGATGCGCCAATCGCGAACCTCGTTGGCATGAGCCAATGTGTTGCGAGAGACTTTGCTCCGAATGCCCATATGGTAAAGCTTTGGCCGCATGGCCCGAAGACAGGCTTCGATGTCGCGCAGACTCTCGCGATAGGTCAGCTGTGCGAATACCATTACGCGGAACTGATTGAGACACGAAAAGCGTTGGACTTTGTAGTTGCCCCGATATCGTTTGACGCATGTATGAAATCGTCTCAGGGGCAGATGCTCGAGGACCTGGGAGAAAATCGTTTGCCCTGCGTACATTCGCCTCTCCTTGTGAATGGGAAAGGCTCCATTGTATTAGAGAGTTGAAGTCGATGCAGGTCATATTTTCTCGTATGCCGCTGCTGTTATATCGGTTAGAGTATATTAAGAACAAAACGTTGGGACACTAGTGATAATAGCGAATAAACCGCATCCCAGTTGGCCGATCGGCTTATATACAGGTTGACGGGAAGCAAACAAATCAACCACCCGCCCAGGACGCTGCCTATCACCACCGCCTTGTCTCGTTCACCTACCGCATAGATGGATATCGCAACCATAAGACAAGAGAGTGCACCTATAGTGGACCCCGAAAATGGGACAGTATGATAAGGTGTAAAAGTACTGTTCCAG
>CBDUYR010000101.1:0-4880 GCA_965371515.1 uncultured bacterium
GCCGAGGAAGCGGGAAACACGATCACAATGGGTTCCTATCAGTGCTCGTTGGTATTAGACAACCGTCGGACCACCTTGGTGTTTACGCTGGAGTGTCCGTGATTGCGTGAGTGTCCTGTTCGTCCAGGCGGAGAATCCAATGAAGCATCAGCCTGATAGCATTCACTTGCAGAGGCCGCCAGTGATCTTGGTTGGCGGAGTCAGCAGGTGCTGCTTGGTCCTCGCGAGAGCTCTGTCGGGCATCGGGGTGCCCACCTATTTTCTCGGCAGACCAAATGCAGAAACGCGCTTTTCGCGATACGCAAAAACAATTTACACCGACGTAGGATATGATCTAAAAAACGCATGGAAAGAGTACCTTGTCGGACCAGCATCCGATGGGCTTCGGGGCGCTGTTTTATTTACGTGTGACGATGACGCTTTGGAATTAATCATTCAGAATAGGGAGGAATTATCTAAAAAATTTATACTAGACGTCATTGATGTTAATGCTCAGAAAATCATACTTGACAAGCTTGCTACATACCGGGCGGCAGTGGACGCAGGTGTTGCGACCCCCGCGTTTTGGGATGTAGCGACTATCGAAGACATCGAAAGGCTTCGGGCCGATCTGCGTTATCCCCTGGTTATTAAGCCGAAGGCGAGCTCCGAGTTTCCACCCGTGGATAGCAAGAGGCGAAAGTATTTATTAGCGCAGTCCTATGACGATCTCATGAGGTCAATAGACATATTCCGCGCCGCAAACTGCGATTTCGTGTTGATGGACAAGGTTCCCGGACCGGACAGTTTTCAATGGAGTTACTTTACGTATATTGATGACGATGGGCACCCTTTATACCAGTTTGTCAAGCAATCGATCCGACGGTTTCCCATCAACGAAGGCGGAAACACCTATCAAATCTCGAGGGAAGTCAGGCCCGACCTGCAAGAGCCCGCCCTGCGATTTCTCGGTCATATCGGCCTCAAGGGCCTCGCAAACGTGACATTCAAGTTCGATGAACGCGATAACCAGTTCAAGCTCATCGAATGCAACGGTCGATTCACCGCGGTCGAACGGCTGTTGCAGGCATCGGGAATCGATCAGGCGCGTGTCGTTTACGGTCGTCTCACGGGTCTCGATTCCTGCGGACCGCCGAAGCGATACACCATTGGCACCGCGGAATGGAATCCGATAAGGGACGTAGCGGCTTTCCTGGAACTCAGGCGAAGGGGCGAGTTGACACTCGGAGCGTGGCTGAAAGATGTATGGCGGCGAGATTTGATCCTGGCGGGGGACTGGCAATGGACCAACCCCCTTCCACTACTCGCTCATCTCACCGGTCAACTGAAAGCTCGTTTCTAGACAAACAGAGTTTCATGGTTTCTGCGTCCACTTTGAGCGCGCTAAGCCCGCATTTCCCGGGTGAACCTGGGTGCTGTACCTCGCCGTCGCTGATTCTAAATTGAGGATCAAAGGGTGTGCACCGGGAGACCGGCAAGGAGTAAAAGGTGCAAGTCCGTCGCGATGAAGGATTGGCGACCCACATCGGCCCCCGACCCGCCAAAGGGAGCCATACCCGTCTCATCATGAGCTGAGCTCATGCCGAGACCGTACCAGAGGCAGTGGACAGCGCATGGAATCCAATTTCTGCGTGATCAATGTTCTATCGTCATCGGGCGACGCGCCCCGCGTCTACGGAAGTCATTGCCTTTCTCGGTCCTTGGTGACGCCTAGTAAACGATGCACGCAAGCGCGACATTATTTGCCACCAATCATTATTTTCCTGCAATCATTCCGAAAACCTCGCTATCATTGGCATGCTGTCGCCAGTCTGCGATTGGAAGCAGAGCGCATGCTGCGGGGTAACCGCGCCTGCCACTCCCTCTCGCTCACTCTGCGCGTACCACTGTTGAATCAGACGTCCGGTGTTCCGCGACGAAGGCGCAAGCACGGGTCAGGTCAACCCCGACTTCCAGGTGGGGGTTTCGTCTTCGGCGCGCGCGCATCCATGAAGGTTCGTTGCGGTGGGTGTCCCGGTCGGCGCCCACAACCGGAATGGCGAAGCGGTCCCGAACGGCCAGGTACGACCGCGTGAAACAGTTGTCAGCCGGACTGACGCGGTGAGGCGGAGACTACGCAAAGCCTGGGCGGCTGGCCTTTACGCACTGGGGTTACCCTTGGCTGCCGTCGAGCGGCTCCTGTTGAGTAGGTCCGATGTCGTCGGCCCCGTGTTGCCGCCGATGTTTATCGTGGGCCCGCCGCGCTCGGGGACAACGCTCGCCTACCAACTCATCGCCCAAGGATTCCGCGTCTGCTACTTCTCGAACGCCAGTTCTGCGTTTCCATCGAGCCCGGTACAGTTTTCGTGGCTGACGCGAGGCATAGGAGGGTGCGAGCCGAGCGAGAGCTTCACAAGTCACTATGGTCGGACACCCGGCTGGAACTCGCCCCATCAGGGCTGGCAGATCTGGGCACGTTGGCTTCCCGTCGACCAACGATACGTACCCGCCGGGAGCCTCGAGCACCGGGACCTCGACGACATGCGGCGTACGGTCGGCCTGATCGAACGAATCTACCGTCAGCCCTTCGTCAACAAATGGAATGGGCTTAACTCCATGCTTAATCCCTTGCTCGAAGCGTTCCCGAACGGTGTGTATATCCGCGTGCATCGTGATCCCCAACAGGTAGTGGAATCGATTCTCAGGGGACGTCAGGCGGTGTGGGGTGACACCAGTCACTGGCTGTCAACCAAACCTAGCACCTACGCGAGTATCGTGGCGAACAGCGATGACCCGATAGAGCAGGTCTGCTTGCAAGTTCGTGATGTGGAACGAGACCTCGACCGCGACGGCGCGAACATCGGATCCGAGCGGTTCCTGCGTGTAGACTACGAAGAACTGTGCAACGATCCCCGCGGCTTCCTGGCCCGTTTGTCCTCGCACTATGTACAGTGTTCAGAGGGGCACGAACTCGCGCCGCGCCGATTGGTGCCGCACAGCTTCGATGTCCGGACGAAGTCGTTAGTGGACGCGCCGACCCGGACAAGGATCCGCGAAGTACTGAGCTTGTTCGCCTGATCACTGGCTTCACATCTCAAGCTGCTCGGAGGGCTTTACATGGAAAATACCGGCTGATGATCACAGGACGGCTCAAGAGGGAGGACCCGCGCGCTTAAGGACGTTATAGAGACTCGTCATCTTGAAAAGAGCGAAACCAGGGTAATCCATATCGCCAACGCCAAATCGCGGTAGCTCCAGGAGACTCGATGCATCACCAAACGAGAACCTGTTGGTCGTCGCTGCCGAGTCGACGCCAATATCGGCCAACACACTCAGCACATCCGGGCTGTAGTTTCCATCGGGGTAAGCCAGGTGCAGGGGCAGAACGGGATTGTCCAATATCTCCTTTAGTCGGTGGTGGGCTTGCAGGACCTCTGTCCGGATTTCGGCCGGGGAAAGCCGGCTCAAAAAAGGGTGATTTTCAGTGTGAACACCAATTTCGTGACCTCGTCGGGCAATTAGCCGGATTTCTTCCGATGTGAGGGAAAACCGGCCGCGTAGCGGGTTCGGGGCAGTCAGATCCTGTTTTTCGATGGCCTCAAGGAACTGAGCGTAGTCTAATTGTTTCAATTTCAACTTTAATTCTATATTGTATTTATCCGGATCTTGGAACCACAGTGGCTTGTTGCTATCGACCGGTGCAGTCGTCACGAAAAACATGGCGGAGCAACGATGCTTTTCGAGCACATCAAGCAAACATAGGTGCTCCTTGTAACCGTCGTCGAAGGTAATTGCGAAACCCGGCTCTGGTTGTTGTCCGTTCTTGAAAGCGGTGACGATTTCGCTGTAGCGGCGGAAGGGACCAAGGTGCCCAAAGGCCTGGAGCAATTGGTCCAAAATGTCGGCTGCGGGATTGTGAAGCACGAGAATCCGAGGCTGCCTTACGCGGAGCACTGGAACCAGCCGAGATAACAAAAGGTGAATAAAGAATTTGCTATCCCCGAGCCGTTGCTTCCAGCCTTGTTGACTCTTTCTCTCCGGAGCGGGCCTTAGTTCGTAAGGAAGGGCCTTCCCGTCGCGATCAATTCGCTCTGCGGCGTCTCGAAGCAGCACGGGGATCAAATTGTCCACACGGTCTTCAAGGTTGGAAATGCTATCCCATGATCGGCGCTGGACATCCCCAAAGGCCCAGACGGTTGGCCGCCCATCGGTGGCGGCGTTGCACAAAGCGATGCCAATCCGCCGCGCACCAGAGCGCACCGCCTCATGAATTGCGCCTGATCCCAAATAACTCCTTGGATAGCCGTCCTCGAAATACCAATCGCCGTATCGACTCGGGATTTCGCCCGCGTTCGAACGGTGGAGCCGAACAATTGCATCGGGTTTGGCTTCCAACGGTTCTCCGACATTTCCAACGCGGCAAAATTCGCTGTCCAACGCACGAAACCGCTCGAGTCGGGCGAGGTCTCGGTCGGAGGGGTTTTCGGGCGGGATGACGATAAAGCGAGCCATTGGTGAGCGAGTTGTCAAAGGTAGCGCACACTATGACTAACGTGGGCTTCCCAGAAAGACAATGTACGATTTCGGAAACGAAAGCGTCGTCAGGGGTCCGAAACCGGTCCGACACACTTCTCTCCCCGTTCGGTCACGCCTTGGCTTGGTGATCACCATCCGGAGCATCGCAGAGACAAACATATCAATAAACCGTGCCTATCCGGTTAATGCAGACACCCACTACATGTAGGATGCGTCCACTCGCCGGAATAGAGCTCGGCGTAGGTTGGAGCCTCGGCCCCACCGCTGGCGGTTGTATTCCTCGGCTTCAGCAAGGATCGGGTTGACCATCCCCTCGACGGTCTCGGGTTCCTGGCTCCCCGGGGCGAGCGGCGTTTGCTCAACGG
>CBDUYR010000102.1:0-4568 GCA_965371515.1 uncultured bacterium
CGCACATCACGGTGTCCGCGCCGCCCCAGTATATCTTCACATGGCCGTCATCTTCAGGAACCGCGCCGCAGGTAAAGACCACGTTGTGAACGTAGCCCGTCACCTCCCACGGGTCTTCCGGTTGGAGTATCCAATCGTCAGAGACGCCGATCACTTGGGTCGGATCGCTCAATTCGTGCAAGGCTGCGCCAAGGCGGTAAATCGAGCCGCCCATGGTCGGAAACACGCCGTGGTAGATGTGCAGCCACCCGGCCTCCGTGCGAAAGGGTGTTGCCCCAGGACCGATCTTCATCTCGTCCCAGTGATATTGCACCGGTTTCATGACTACCTTTGAGTCGCCCCAGTGTTTCAAGTCGGGCGATCGGCTGGCCCAGATCGCCCAGGGGCTGATCTCCGAATGGGGACGGTGCAGGCACACGTAAAGACCGTCAAATCTTTCCGGGAAGATGACGACGTTTCGTGAATCGGCGTCGGTTACGAAGGCGACGCGCTCAAGGCTTTGAAAATCGCGCGTCCTCGCCAAGGCGACGCGCACGCCGTGGCGCGAATAGGCACTGTAGGTGATGAGGTAGTCATCGTTGAGATGGCAGATGCGCGGATCTTCCACGCCGTACTCTTCATATTCCGCGAACACGCCTTCAGTCGCGGGAACCAGAAATGGCTCTGGACGGACCCGGAAGTGGAATCCATCCTCGCTTTCGGCCAGGCCGATGATGGAGCGACCGTTGCGCCGGTGGGAGCGGAAAAGCATCATGTATTGTGCGCCGAACTTTGTTACCCCCGCGTTGTGCACGGTTTCTACAGGATAGGGGACGTCCTCCTTTGTGAGGATCGGATTGCCTTCATAACGACGGACGATCGGTTCACCAGCCCCCTCAGCCATTGTCTGACTCCTCATCAGCGCGGCCGAAATCGTCCTCAAGGCGTACGATATCGTCCTCGCCGAAATAATCGCCGCGCTGTACCTCGATGAACACCAGTTCCTCGTCTCCAGTGTTTTGAATGCGATGCGCGGCGCCGAGGGGGATGTCCACGGAGACACCCGGCTCGACCCGGATATCCTCCTCGTCCCTGGTGACAACGCCTTTGCCTTGCACGATGCTCCAGTGTTCGGACCGGCGGTGATGTAACTGCAGGCTAAGTCGTTTGCCGGGATGGACGACGATGCGTTTCAGCTTGTAATTCGGCTCGTCCAAAAGGACCTGGTAACGGCCCCAGGGGCGGCGGTCTTCCCGCTGGGTCTTTTTCAGGATGGTTTCGTAGACCTTCAGGTAGTTGTCCGTCATGATGTCCTGCGTGAAGTTTTTCTCGACCCATTCGCGACAGCGTCTTCGATCGATCTTGTCGATTCGATCAAAGGCTTCGACCGCGCCGTTTACGTCGGAGACGAGAAAGCCGTTTTCGCCGTCACGAATCAGTTCCGGCATCGACCCCTTGTTGAAGGCGATCACCGGCGTGCCGCAGGCGCCCGCCTCAATCACGGAGAGGCCGAAGGGTTCCTCAAAATAGATCGGATGCAAAAGCGCGATGGCACCGCCCAGGAGCTTGTCACGCTCTTCAGGGCCGACGTTGCCCACGTAACGGATCTTGTCACCGTCAATGTGCGGTTCAACATCGGATTTGAAGTAGTCCTCGTCGTGGATGATGCCGACCATGATCAATGGCCGATCGACGGCCTTGGCGATTTTAATGGCTTCGACCGCTCCCTTGTCGGGGTGAATGCGCCCGAAAAAGAGGAGGTAGTCCTCCGGTTTTTCACGGAAGGTGAATGGTTTCAGGTCGATGCCGTGGTAGACCGTGGCGATGTAATCCAGCTTTGGCGACCGGTCGGAGTTGCTGATCGAAACGTAGAAGGCTTTGCCGTTATATTTCTCGAATACAGGCAGAATCCTCGGGGAGGAAAAGCCGTGAATTGTGGTAAGCGCCGGGGTCTCGGTCGCCCCCAAGTACGTCAGGGGGAGAAAGTCGAAGTGGTTGTGGATCAGGTCGAAGTCATCGGCACGGTCCAAGAGTTCCGAGATGTGCAGGCTGGTGTAGACCTGAGCGTCAAGTTGCTTGTCCTCCTCATAGGGCCGAGGGCAGACGGCGTGTAGCTTGCCCTCGGTCTGCGAGTCCGACGTGGCGAACAGGGTGACGTCCACGCCCCTCTTGACGAGCCCCTCGGTCAGCAGGGAAACGACCTGTTCCCAAGGACCGTAGTGCCTTGGTGGAGTTCTCCAGGCGATTGGGGATAACATGGCTATTCTCATAATCGGCATCTCACTGTATCGGAATTCCGTCCAAGACATCGTTCAGCGAAAACTCCGCCACGGCGGTATAGCAATCCGCGGCGCCGTAATAGACCAGGAGGCAATTCTCCCGCAAGACCGCTCCGCTGGGAAAGACGATATCCGGCAAGAATCCTTCCCGCTCGAAATCTTCTTCCGGAACCAGGAAGGGCAGCGGCGATACTCCCAGGAGCTTGGCCGGATCGTCCAGGTCGAATAAGGCAGCGCCGCCGCAATATTTCCCCACCCGATCCGAGGACGATCGGCGCTGCACACCATGAAAGATTTCCAGCCAGCCCCGCTGAGTGCGCAGGGGCGGACAGCCGGCTCCGATTTTCAAGGAAGCCCACCCTTTTCCGGCGGTGAGAACGGGCCGGTGATCTCCCCAGTAACGCAAGTCTTTCGATGAGGCCAGCCAAATCTCGGGCGGACCCAGGGGGGCCTGGCTTAAGGGACGGTGAAAAGCGCAATAACGCCCGTTCACGCGGTCAGGAAAGAGGACCACATCTTTGTTCTCGGTCGTAAAAACGGTCCCAATTTTCCTGAACTCCTTGAAATCCTTCGTTGCGAGCAGCTTGGTGACGATCCCGTGCGGCGAGACGCCTACGTAGGTGATGAGGAATTCGTCCCCCAACGGGGTGATGCGGGCGTCCTCGACACCGTAGATATCCAACTCGTCCATGGGGGTGACGGTGGGGCGCTCGCTAAGGGTGTCAATACGGAATCCGTCCACGCTGGTCGCAAGCCGGAGGTGGGACAGCGAAGTGAGGCGAATGCGCCCGTCGGCACGGTTTTCAACGATTCTGTTGTCGAGCCGGCGGAGATTCTCTTGCGGGACCCAATCGAATTCGATGCCCCGCCCCGGGCGCATGAGGGGCAGGCCGACGAAGCCCTCTCGTTTTTCACGTGGACGCTCGGCAACGCGGATCAACAAGTGCACACGCCCGTTGATCTCGACCGCGCCGGGATTGAAGCAGCCGATGACCTCAATATCGTCGCGAGAGGGCGTCACATCCTCGGGCGACAACATTAATTTTCTGGACGGACTCGTAACGAACCTCCATGCCCGACGCTATCGGCCCAACACTTCTAAAACTCGGAGGGGAACTCAACCTTCTTACCGGTTCGCTTCGTGGACCTGGCGTGGTCGTACGCTTCATTGTACTGGCCGGCGACGATGTCCCAAGAGACGACTTCGTCCAGGTACTTCCGCACCTTGGAGCCCAACTCCATGCGTAGTTTCTCGTCGGTAGCCAAGCGGATCACCTTATCGCGCAGCATTTCTTTAGTAGTGAATAAAAGACCGCCTTCACTGCCCACGGTCTGAGCTGTCAGACCCTCCAGGGGAGCGGTGGTGATGAAGGGTTTGTTCGAGGCAATGATGCGAGCCAGGGTTCCGGATTGCGTCTCGTCCATGGAAGGCAAGACGATAAAATCGCAGATAGCCATGACCTTGTAATACATCTCGCCGCGCGGAATGAACTCAAAGTAATGCGCCAGGCCCCTCTTCTCAAGAAGTTGCACCTCGCTCTTGTATTTCTCGTAGTCGGCCTTGTGGTTCTCATCGCGCATGGCACCCGCAGCGAGCAGGTCCCATTCCTCCCCGGTGCGTTCGTAGATCTGTTTCGAAATATCCTCCCACATGGAGGTCAGGATATCCCAGCGCTTGTTCGATTGTATCCACCCGATCAGCCCGACGACGTGCTGGCCAATGTGGCTGAGGCTATTCAGCCCGATTTCCTTCCGCAGTTTAGGAATATCCTCCGGAGGCCAGTGTATGTCTGGGCGCGCGCCATGTGGCACGATCATGATGTTTGTCGGAACCTCCCAGTCAAATCCGGGAAAGGTCCACTCCAGGCGCCATTTCTGGTAGTGGCACTTGAACAGGACCACGTCGGCACGCTCGCACATTCCGTAGATGAAGTTGGCTTCCGCATCACGCAAACGCCCATGCACGGTATGAGGCTCGACAATGACAGGCCACTGGTCAATATTGTCCAACAGCACCAGAAAGCCCGCATTGCCGTCGCCGATGCCACGATCGTCGTGGTGTTCGTAGAGGCCGTATTCGTGCTCGATGTGAATCGCGAAGGGATCGAGCTCCTGGATTTTCTGCACCACTGGCTTCCACCAGTCCCTTTTGCTCATGTCGATGATGGGAAAGACGCCTTCTCCCTGTCCGTCCGTATGGCTAATGACCAGAACGTCCCTCCCGGGGTTGTGCTTCTGGATGAATTCGCGGGCCTCTTCGCAAAACACTGCGATGCCGCACAATCGGGGCGGATAACTGGAAATCATGAC
>CBDUYR010000103.1:0-4299 GCA_965371515.1 uncultured bacterium
AGCAGGCAGGTGACGATCACTCAGATGGTCAGGGCGGGGCTTGTCCTGAACATCTTCGGCTGGCTCATAATCACACTCGTCGTTGCACTGCTTCTCCCGCTCCTTTGGGGTATAGACCCCGCCGAGCTCCCCTCGTGGATCGCTCCGAATGGTTGACCTTCCGTTTGGGAATCACAGATATAGGCTTTCATTACGTGCCCTGATATTGTAAAATGTTAAGTAGAAGCCCCACTGAATAGAATTCCCCTGGGAAACTGGAGGACCGCATGAGATCCGCTGGAAGATATATCATCACTTTCATTGCCATGTCGCTATTGATAGGGATGGTCATAGGCGGCTGCTCGGACGAGGATACCGATTGCCCTGTCTGCCCCGGGACGTCCGCGCCAACGATGGACAATCTCTGGCCGAACGAAGACGGGAACTCGTGGACTTATGACTGGATGAGGCGGCGCTGGGAGAACGATCCATGGACACTCTACGAAAATCCAGGCGATGTTGTCGCCGTGCCCTCGTTCGAATATGTCGAAGCGCTTCTCGGCGATGAATCGACCGGCGCCGGTGCCGATACGATACTTGGGATATTCAGGCTCGAATTCGACGGGACGTGTGTTGGTGATTCAGGCGCAACGGGTCAGTGCCTCGTAGAGACGATCTACGATGGATGGAATGATCAGATAACGATGGTCTCTTTCGAGTCGACCTTCTTCGACAGGCTCCGTACGGCAAGGCCCGATCTCGAGAGCGCGATTAAAGGCATCGACGGCAGAAGCAACGCACCTGCGGACATCGCCGCCATCGGGATTGCCCGTACACCACTGATCCTGCACGGCGGCGTATGGGAGAAGACGGCGGACTACATCGGCACATACGGAGACCTGGACGCCCTTCTCGCCTGGAAATTCCTTGAATCGGACATCTCGACGGGACACGAGTTCACCTTCCAGCTTATCCCATCCCTGGCCAGTGATATCTTCATGCACTGCAGGGTGCTCGGCCGCGGGACGATTGAGACCGGCTACGGGACGTACAAGAACGTCGTCGAGTGCCTGTACATCATCGACCATGGCCTGGCGTCGATGGAACTGATAGAAGGGACGAGATATTTCAGGGTCTACGATTTCGGGACGATCACCTACGCGCCCGGGACCGGACCCGTGTTGAGCTACGAGCGGATGCTGATAGACACGACCGTTCCCGATGGCCCGGGGTACGGCGACCACCGGATGGAGCTGATTGGTACTGGGAGCGACTGATCATCAAAGGAGATTTTTATGAAATTCGGCAGATCCACTTTCAAGGCTATACCATTTCTTGCTGTATTGCTTGCGATCATGATATTCATACCGGTCCCGGCGGACGCACAGGGAGACCCGGAGATCGAATCTCTCCAGAGAGAGATCGATTTAAAGGGGTACGACTGGACTGCCAAGAGGACCTGGGTGACCGATCTGCCGAAAGAGGATTTCCGAGGAATGCTCGGGCTCCATATACCCACTGAAGTCGAAAAGAGATTCGACGCGCTCGACAGGAAGGCCCTCCAGGGGACCCGTCCCTATCCGATGCTTCCCGCCGCACCTTCGCGCTGGGACTGGCGTGACCTGGGCGGTGTCTCGGCCGTAACGAGTCAGGGAGCGTGCGGGAGCTGCGCTATCTTTGCCGGAACGGCGGCGCTCGAATCGATCGTGATGATCAACGAGGGGATAGAGTACGACCTCGCCGAACAGCAGATACTCTCATGCAGGACCTTCGGGTACGGCTGCGACGGCACGTGGTATTCCTGGACCTGGGACTATGTCCGCAACAACGGCGCCGCGCGCGAGTGGTGTATGCCTTACATGGCCGACGACGAGATCCCCTGCGCCGACGACACATGCGAGATCTACGTGACGAACGGTGGATGGATCGACGTTCCGAACGACGTAGAGGCGATAAAGCAGCAGGTGATAATATCGCCGGTGGCGACGACATTCACCGTATACGATGATTTCGGATCGTACGGTGGAGGGTGCTACGAGCACGATGGAGACGACCCGATAAACCACGCAGTCCTGATAATAGGGTGGGATGATGTATTCTGCAGCGGCGAGGGAGCCTGGCTCTGCAAGAACAGCTGGGGTGAGGGCTGGGGGCTCGACGGGTTCTTCTGGATCAAGTATGGGACGTGCCACATAGGCCACGCCACTCAGCGTGTGATCTATAACTCAGGTCTGGATGTCTGGTATACGGACCATTCGATTCTCGATGCGGGCGGGGACGGCGACGGCAGGGCCGATCCCGGTGAGAGCGTCGCGATGGAGGTGACGCTGTGGTGCGATATCCTGTCACCCGACAGGACGAACGTATCGGCCACGCTTTCGACCACGGGCAGTCTCGCCATGGTAACGCAGGCGACGGTGCCGTACGGCACAATACCGGCGGGGTATGACTCGCCTGGCGCCGGTTTATTCGAATTCAGCGTCGACCAGTTCGCCGTTCCCGGAGACATGATCGAGTTCGTCCTCGTGATAACTGCTGACGGCGGCTACGTGCACTACGATACCTTCGAGGTCAGTGTGGGCGACTGTCCGATCCTGCTCGTCGACGATGACGACGGCGCCCAGCTCGAACAGTACTTCGAGGCCTCGCTGCAGAATGACGGATATATTTACGAGGTCTGGGACGAGGTCGCGGACGGATACATAGGAGCCGCTGATCTTTCGGGCTATACGGCGGTCATCTGGCTCACCGGCATTGGCGGCGACATCGAGCCGCAGAATATATCGGCGATCGAGTCCCTTCTCGACGGCGGCGGAAATCTGCTGATGACCGGCCAGGATATAGGCTGGCAGCTCAATTATTATAATATCCTCGACGATATCGATTTCTACATGAACTATCTCCATGCCGAATACGTAGAGGACGACTCCGGGTTCAGGTCGCTCACGGGGATACCCGGCGATCCTGTAGGAGACGGACTGGCGTTCGATATCGGCGGGGGGGACGGAAGTGGGAATCAGGACTGGCCGAGCGAGATAGAGCCTCGCAGTGGCGCTTCGGCAGTGCTTGAATACTCACCGGGAGTGGAGGGCGCGTTGAGGTACGATACTGGCCACAGGCTCGTCTACCTCGCCTTCGGCTTCGAGGCAGTAAACACTGTCGCAGACAGGGACACCCTGATGTCGAGATGTCTCGAATGGCTCGCTGAGGGAACCTGGCCCGACATGGAGCCTCCCATTGTAAGTCATATCTATCCGAACGGGGGCGAGGAGCTGACGACGGGAGAGGTCGTCGATGTGATCTGGACGGCGACCGACGATTCCGGGGTGACCTCCGTCGATATCCTCCTGTCGACCGACAGCGGCGCAACCTGGAGCGAAACGGTAGTCGAGGGGATCGCGAATTCCGGCACGTATTCATGGACCGTATCGGAAGGGGCTTCGGCCGAGTGCAGGATACGTGTCATCGCCCGCGACGGTGTCGGGCTCGCCGCATACGACGACTCGGACGACGATTTCCTGAAGGGGACATCTACGGACGGCCCCGAGTCTCCAGATATAAAGGACTACTACCTGGCCCAGAATGTCCCCAACCCGTTCAATCCTGTCACGACCATAAGATTCGATGTACCGCGGAAATCGATTGTAAGAGTCGAGGTATTCGACGTGAGTGGCAGGTCGGTGAGGATTCTGGTTGACTCTCTCTACGAGCGAGGACGCCACGAGCTCGTCTGGAACGGAAAGGACGCATCGAACAGAGCGGTTGCTTCAGGCATCTACTTCTGCAGGCTGGATGCGTCCGGGTTCTCGTCGACTATGAAAATGGTCCTGCTGAGGTGACACCAGCTGGATCCATATCATCGTAAAAGCACCATCTTGCGTGTCTCAATGAACTCGCCCGCACGGAGCCGGTAGAAGTAGACGCAGCTTGCGACGGTGCGCCCGGCCCTGCCACGACCATCCCAGGTCACATCGTGCGTTCCAGCATCCATCACATCGTCCACCAGCACATTCACGAGCCGCCCCGCGACGTCGTATATCACAAGCGAGACCGCCCCCCGGTCACACAGACTGAAGCTGATAGTTGTGCTGGGGTTGAAGGGATTGGGATGGTTCTGATGAAGCACGTTTACGCGCGGCACCTGTCCCACTTCGTCATCTGTGATCACATCACTGAAGAATACTGTAAATGTTACATTCGTATCGGGCAGTGTCACGACATGCGATGTATCCCCGCCGTCACTCCACGCGACAAAGAAATAATCATCTCCCTTATAAAACTGAGGCGAGATAACACCGATCTCAATCTCTGTGCCGGAAA
>CBDUYR010000104.1:0-4088 GCA_965371515.1 uncultured bacterium
ATCGGGGACATCCTCACCCTAACCACCGAACACCGTGGCGCCCCTTCCCAAGATGCTATCAGGCTTCACCTGGCCGGAGATGATCCAGCTCCCTCACTGGCCGTTCTTGACACCTGCGCATCTGACGAAGTTGCCGAAGAAATGAAGCCTTCTCCTTCCCATCGTGTCAATGAGGCGCTTGCGGGCCGAGACGACCCCACGTCTTTCCATTCGCTGCGCCGGCTCTGCCGTATGCGTGCTGCTACTCTCAGTGCCACCCTCAACGATATGGTCGATCAAGGGTTCGTTATGCATACGACGGACGGATACGCCTTGATTGCCGGCACGTCTCCTGTTTCCGTTTCCCATTCCCTATAGGGTGTGTGGGAAACGGAAACGGGAAACGACAGGGGGATCACAATACTGTGTCCTTTCGGCAAGCATGCATGACCCAATCCAGGGAAGCCTGATATCCTCCGCAATGTAAGAGCGGCAAGGAGGATATCGATGGACGGAGAAGATCGAGGCAGGATACCGGGAGCGGTCAGGAAACTCAGGACTCGTCTGGAAGCGTACCGAGACAAGCCCGGCAGACGCAGGCGATTGCCCGTGGGAATATGGACGTCGGCTACTGAGCTTGCCCGCATTCATGGAGTGAGCTGCGTCGCCCAGGCTTTGCGACTGAACCACGGTGATTTGAGGCGACGGGCCAAAACCGGCAAGGACGAGAAGAAGAGGCATTCCGCGAAGAAGTTCGTAGAAATCAATGCAGGGATACCACCGTGGACAGCGGCGTGTACCGTTGAGATGGAGGATTCCGCCGGCAGAAGGATGACGGTGCGCTTGATGCATCCGGAGGTCGCGGAGCTGGTAGATCTGGCGAAGGCGTTCTGGAGTGTGCCGGGATGATTCAGGTAACGCCGCAGATGAGGATTCTCCTTGCGGTGGAGCCGGTGGATTTTCGCAAGGGAATCGACGGGCTGGCACAGGTAAGTCGGGAGGTTCTTGAGGGGGATCCTTTTTCGGGCACGCTGTTCGTATTTCGCAATCGGCGGGAGACGGCGATCAAGATTCTGATATACGACGGCCAGGGGTTCTGGCTGTGCCACAAACGATTATCACGAGGGCGGTTTCGATGGTGGCCGGAGGGCAGGAAGCAGGGGATGCGCAGACTGGAGGCGTACGAGCTGCAGTTGCTGCTGTGGGACGGGAATCCTGAAGCGGCCCAGGCGGCGCCGTTCTGGCGATCCCTGCCTACCGGGTGAGGGCAGAAAAAAACTTTCCGTAAGAGCTTGCGTTCTAAGAACGGTTTTGCTATGCTCGCAATATGGACACAACGATTCGCTACCGCGGGAAGGACTACGGAGAGGAAGAGATATCCTTCGTCCGTGAACTCATCGCAGCGAACCCCGGAGCTTCCCGGCGAGCACTTTCACTGAAGCTGTGTGAAGCATGGCAGTGGTACCAGGCCAACGGAGCGCCGCGAGACATGGTCTGCCGCGGGCTGCTGCTTACGCTTCACCGGGCAGGGCACATTGAGCTTCCGAAGCCGAGGTATCACCGTCCCGTACCTGCGCCGCGGCGGGTGAAGTCAATGGAGATACCGGAATCGGAGCGTCGTCCGATAGAGAGTCCGCTGAAGGGAATCCTGCCGTTGGAGATCCTCCAGGTCAGGCGGACCCACGATGAGTCGCTCTTCGAGGCGCTCATCGAGCAGCATCACTATTTGGGATACACGAAACCGGTAGGCGAGCACCTGAAATATTTGATCCGGGCGCAGGAAGCGCCGGTGGCATGCATGATGTGGACGTCGGCACCACGGCACATAGGGTGTCGAGACCGGTACATCGGATGGACGCCGCAGGAAAGGAAGAAGAATATCCATCTGATTGCGTACAACCAGCGGTTCCTGATTCTGCCGTGGGTGAGGGTGAAATACCTGGCAACACATCTGTTGGGACGGATGGCGCGGAGGATCTGCGGGGATTGGGAGGAGGTCTACGGGCATCCGGTGCATTTTCTGGAGACGTTCGTGGATACGGAACGATTTCGCGGTACGACGTATCGAGCAGCCAACTGGGTGGAGATGGGTCAGACGACGGGCAGAGGCAAGGATGACGTGCAGCACCGGGGTCCGAACAGATCGATAAAGAACGTCTTCGGCTATCCGCTGAGAAGGGATTTCAGGAAGAAGCTATGCGAACGCTGAAAGATATGGATGTGATAGACGTGCCGGAAGAGAAGATTCTGAAGATGCTGGATCGTGCCGAATCGGCGATGGATACCGATGATTACGAGATCATTAAGACCTGCGTGGAGTCATCGAAAAACCTGTATGGATTGATCGAGATGGTTAAAGAGAAGGAGATATCGATAAAGAGACTCCTGGGGATATTGTTCGGAGCACGCACGGAAAAGACGGACACGGTTCTGGGAGATGAGGAGAAAAAGGGAAAGAAAAAGCCGAAAGGATCAAAAGGGAAAGACCCATCATCGAACGACAGAGAAAAGCCGAAAGGCCACGGGCGTAACGGAGCCGACAACTATCCGGGAGCGAAACGCATACCGGTGTCGCATCCGAGAATGAAGAAAGGATGTACGTGTCCGGAATGCAGGAAAGGGAAGGTGTACCGGCAGAAAGATCCGGGGAAGGTGTTACGGATTCTGGGGAGCACCCCCGTGACGGCGAACATCTATGAGCCTGAGAAGTGGCGGTGCAATCTGTGTGGAGAGGTGTTCACCGCACAGCTGCCGCCGGAGGCCGGCACGAAGCTGTATGACGAGACGGCAGGGAGTGCCGTCTCGCTGCTGAAGTATGGGACGGGTATGCCGTTCAATCGGCTGCAGAATTTCCAGAAGGCCTGTGGGATACCGTTGCCGGCGGCGACGCAATGGGAAATCGTAGAGGGCGTAGCAGGGCACGTTGTGCCGGCATATGGAGCGTTGCTGGATTTTGCGGCGCAGGGACAACTGTTCCACAATGATGATACGAATATGACCATCCTCGACCTGTTGAAAGAGAAAGAGGATCCTGAGAAGAAGGGGCGTACGGGCGTGTTTACCACAGGAATCATCTCGGTCAACAACGGCCGAGAGATCGCTCTTTTCTTTACCGGACGCCAACACGCAGGAGAGAACCTGGCAGACGTGCTCCGCAAACGGCAGGCCGCGCTGGGCGTACCGTTGCAGATGTGCGATGGTCTTTCGCGCAATGAACCGAAGGAATTCGAGACGATCATAAGCAACTGTATGGCGCACGGGCGCCGGAAGTTCGTGGATATCGTGCCCAATTTCCCCGGCATGTGTCGCCACGTCCTGGAGAATCTACGCGAGGTGTACCGCAATGATGCGATCACCGGGAAACAGGGCATGACAGACGAGGAACGGTTGGCTTTCCATCAGACACACAGCAAGGCAATCATGGACGACCTCCACGAATGGATGGAGGAACAGTTGAAAGAGAAGCACGTGGAACCCAATAGCAGTATGGGCAAAGCCATCACATATATGAAGAGTCGATGGGAGGAGTTAACCAGATTCCTTACGATACCCGGAGCGCCGTTGGACAATAATCTCTGCGAACGGGCGCTGAAGCTGGCAATCCAACATCGAAAGAATTCCTACTTTTTCAAAACACAGAACGGTGCTCGGGTAGGGGACATGATGATGAGCATCATTCATACCTGCCGCTTATGCGACGCCAATCCGTTTGATTACCTCACGCAGGTCCAGAGGCATACGAAGGCGGTGAAGGAGAACCCGGAGGCGTGGTTGCCCTGGAACTATACGGAGGCGATTGAACTGTTTGACTCGGGGTGACATTACCCGGCTCTGCCGCGATCCTTCCCTGCTCAGATACAGACTACCGTCCTCATCGGGGAGCCTGACGTGTGCTGATGTGTCTGCCGGGTGCATTGGCGCACTGCCCGGCCCTGGCTCCCGGGATCCTGCCCCATGCCGAATTCCGGCTCTGAGCCGGGTTTTTCCGCGTTTGCAGGCGTGCCGAAGGGACACAGCATAACAGAACCGATTTTAGAACGCAAGCTTCTTCAGAGATTTTTTCAGTATTCACTCCGACGGCACCGATCGCCACAACGGGGCCGTCTGCG
>CBDUYR010000105.1:0-4058 GCA_965371515.1 uncultured bacterium
GCCCGGAGACAGGTGGAAAGCCCGGGAAACACGCCAACTACCACAGAAAGCTATGGCATTTTGCCAGCGGGGCCGTTGTCGTGGCCTCTCTCGTGATTTTCGCACCATCGAAGAGATGGGCGATCGTCATCCTCGCGGCGGCGCTCGCGCTCATGCTCGTCATCGACATAGTCCGCTACTTCAGCCGAAGAGGGAAGCGCCTCTTCTGGCGACACCTCGGGTTCCTTACTTCCGAGAAGGAGAAGAGGGGGCCGACGACCTCCCTCTACTACGCCGCTTCGCTTCTGCTCTGTGTCCTGATATTCCCGGTATACGCCGCGATCGGAGGCGTGATCAGCCTCGCTGCGGGCGATTCGGCGGCAGCAATCGTGGGCAGGAGGTACGGAAGGCTGAGGATAGGCGGCAAGAGCATAGAGGGAGGCCTGGCCAATGCCGTGCTGACCTTCGCCCTGATACTGATATTTGTCAGGTCGTATCCGGTAGCGGCCTGCGGGGCGCTGGCCGGCGCCGTGGTCGAGATGTTTTCGATACCCTGGCTCGACGACAACATCACCGTGCCCCTTGCCGCGGGCGGAGCGATGGTAGCGGCGGTTGCCCTTTGGGGGATGTAGCAAACCTGCGGGGATATTGCGATTCGATGACTGTGGATGCGGCGCCCTATCAGAACATCGTGCCGATATCGAAGAACCATCTCCCCTTCGGGTCCATCGGCCAGGCATAACCGAACTTCAGCAGCCAGCCTTCCTTCACTATAAAGCTCATCGCCAGGCCCGCGCCGCTGTAGAACAGCTCGCTGGTAAGGTCCTCGTCGTTGTCCCAGGCGGCCCCGGTATCGACGAATACGCTCATGTCGACGAGGATCATCGGATTCCCCAACTCGGAGAGCTCCCTGAAATTCAGCGGTACGCGAAGGTCGGTGCGCACCAGCGCGCTGTTCTCCCCGTAGAAGACGCCGAACTCGTATCCCCTGATCGTCGACGCTCCGCCGAGGTGCTCATAGAGGTAGGCGGGGATGCCCGCCCTGTTTATGGCGCTTCTCGCGTTGATCGAGAGGAGCGGCCGGCCCAGATCGAGGAATACCGTCCCGTCGGCGAAGAGCCTCGTATTGGTGAATGCCGGGTCGTTCTGCAGCAGCCCCCAGCTCTTTAACGACACTCCGATCTGAACACCCGACTCGGGATAGAATATCCGGTCGAGGCGCGAGAAGTTCAGGCCGGTGTTGACCGTGAACAGGGTGCCGCTCGGCGCGTCGGGAACGCCGCCCTCTCCCTGGTGCTCGAGCATCGGGTCCCCTGCCTGGATGATCTCGAGGCCGGGATCGAGAAAGTACGAGAACCCTTCGGCGAGCCGGTAATTGAATGTGAGATATCCCTCGAACCACTTGATCCTGTCGTCGACGATGAGTTGCTGGAAAGATGGGTAGGGCCACCGGTATCCCCTGTACCCGGCCAGTATCCCGGCGCTGAGCCTTTCGGTCCCGAATGCGCGCGGCTTCATCCATCTCGCCCGAAGGATCAACGCGCCGTGCACCATCGCGGAGAGATGCAGCTGCTCGTTTCGCCCGCGCAGGTTGGTCTCGGTGAATGCAGCGCCGAAGGCGATCTTGTCGGTGAAATTCCGGTTGATCCGCGGGGAGAGCGTCCACGTCCTCTCCTCCTCCGTGATGATCAGCAGGATGAAGACGCCGCGTCCTTCACTGTCGAAATTGAGCTTGTGAGAGGCGTAGCGGACGCCGGAAAGTTGTTTGACGCGCACAAGGCCTTCGCGGACGCCGTCCCAAGTGCAGGTGTCTCCCGCGGCGAGTCCGAACTCGCCGACAACAAGATCGCGATCTAGGCCGTAGTTACCGTAGACGGCCACGCCGAGCACGGTCTGGCCCTCTCCCCTGTATGCGCCCGCAGGGGCTGTAAGGAGGATCAGCGCGATCAGCGCGGTTGCAGTTTTGAGCAGTGTCTTCTTCATGATATACCCGGCAGGCCCGGCCGGCATCGTGCGTTCAGATTCCGTTTCTTCGAGAGTAATCGGGGAGGCCGCCGCGGTCAACCTGATATGGCGGAGCGTATAATTCGGTTGTCGCGAAGCCCTGTAATCAATTAAAATCCTGCCGTTGCGGTTGCAGGCCTCTGCGGCCAGATTGCCGTTGCGGCAACAGGCCGCGGCAATGGAACATTAAAGAGGTGGCGCTGATGTACATGTCGCTCTTCATGGCTTTCCTGCGCGTCGGGCTCTTCGCCTACGGCGGCGGCCCGGCGATGCTTCCGCTCATCGAGAAGGAAGTCGTGGAGAAATACGGCTGGCTTACGAGCGAGCAGTTCCTCGACTCCATCGCAATGGCCAATACGCTGCCCGGCCCCATAGCGACGAAGATGGCGCTCAGCATCGGGCTGCAGGTAGGCGGGCCCTTCGGCGCATTCACGGCGATTGCGGCGATGCTGCTTCCATCGAGCATCATGATCATCATCTTTACGGTCCTCTACTATAAATACAAGCATCTCACTTCGGTGCAGAGCATCATCAGGGGCGTGCGGCCAGTCGTCATCGCGCTGCTTCTCGTCACGGTGGCCCACCTGGCCCCGAGGGCGGTCTTTTCGTGGGACACCTTCGTGCTCGCGCTGGCCGCTTTCGTCGTGGTCTTTTTCCTCAAGGTGCATCCGATATACACGATAGCGGCGGCGGCGATGTTCGGGTTCTGGTTCTATCGCTGACCGCTGTCTTCAGGTCTTCTCAGAGGTGAATCTATATGGATGAAATGGAACGGGGATACCTGTCCGACCCCCTGACCGGCGATTTTACGGCCAAAGTGACGAGGATCGAGGATGCCGGAAACGGCTCCATGAGGGTATGGCTCGACAGGACGCTCTTCTATCCCGAATCGGGAGGCCAGCCCGACGACCGGGGCAGTCTCGGAGGGTTTGAGGTGAAGGCGGTGAGCGAGGAGGACTCCGGCGTCTGTCATCTCGTAAAGGGCACGCTCGAGGTCGGCGACGAGATCAACGGGCACGTCGACATGGCGAGGCGCTTCGACCACATGCAGCAGCATACCGGCCAGCACATCCTCTCGAGAGTATTTGTCTCGCTCGAAGGCCTGATGACAGTCGGGTTCCACCTGGGGGAGAAGGCGAGCACGATCGACCTGAGCGGCGCTGCATCGGAGAATGTCATCGCCAGGGCGGAGCGGGAAGCGAACGCCGTGGTCTTCCAGGACCTCGAGGTCGGAGCCAGTGTCGTCACCCGCGAGGAATACGAATCGGGGAAGGACGGCGGTGACGATGTGAGATCGAGGCTTCCCGAAGGGGCCGGCAGCATACGCATCGTCGAGATAGAGGACATGGACAGCTCGACATGCTGCGGCACCCACTGCCTCTCTACGGGGATGGTGGGCATAATAAAAATAACGGGTACAGAGAATGTCCGGGGCGGCACGAGGGTCGAGTTCCTCTGCGGGGGCAGGGCGCTGGGCGACTACGGTGAAAAGCACGGGGTGCTGACCGCGCTGGGCGCATCGATGAGCACCGACTGGCGTGAACTCGGGAGCATCATCGAGAAGCTCGTCTCGGAGAACAAGTCGATGCGCAAGGAACGCGACGCCCTCTCCCGGGAGCTCTCCGGCTACAGGGCGGCGGAGATCGGGGAGCCGGCCGGCGAGATCGGCGGATACGGTCTGGTGAGAAGGATATTCGATTCCGCCGACGCCGGCGAGGTGAGGGAGATGGCGACGAAGATCAAGGGATCCGGCGAAAATATCGTTCTGTTCGGTATTGTCTCTCCGGTCCCCGGGCTCGTGTTCGCCTGCAATCCGGCGATCGGAGCCGACATGGGCGCGGCGCTCAGGGAGGCGGCGTCGGTGATCGGCGGACGGGGCGGCGGCGGGAAGGATTTCGCGCAGGGAGGCGGTGGTGATTCCTCGAAGATGGAAGAGGCTCTCGACGCTGCCGAAAAGAAGATACGGGAGATGCTCGAGTGACTGACGAGCCGGGCATAGAGAACAGGGACGGCAGGGAGAAGATGGTCAGGACCCAGATCGTCTCGAGGGACATCTCCGACGAGGGAGTGCTTGC
>CBDUYR010000106.1:0-3951 GCA_965371515.1 uncultured bacterium
CCTGCTCGTCATTTCCATGGTTCTCGGCGTAATGGCTACGCTGAGAAGCTTTGGAACAGAGGAAGTCACGATTCAATCGATACTGTTTCTCTCCGCAGCGGTTATAGTGGCCATACGGCCGCTGATCAGGCTGATCGGCAGTGAACACCGGACTGCGATCATCGCTGTGATCTTCGGCGTCCACATCATAGCAACGCTATTCTTCTTTCCGCCCGAGGATATTATCAACTCGAGGCCGGTGATCTCGCTTGATCATGCGCTTCATTATCAACAGGTAGTCAGGGCGAAAGAGGTCTTCCGGGAATCGTACAGGCTGAATACATACGATCCGTACTTCATGGCGGGATACCCTGGTGGGACGGTATTCGACATAGATTCGAAGGGAGTAGAACTGTGGTGCTCGCTTCCCGGTTTGGTCAATACGGCAAGATCGTACAAGTTCTTCATCCTTGCGTGTCATCTGCTGCTTGTGTTCACAGTATATTCTGGAAGCAGGCGGCTTGGATTCGGGTTTGAGGAATCTGTCCTGTCCACTCTCATGCTGCTCGCTTTCTGGCACTGGGGGAGACCGTATACAGGGGAATTCCGATTCGGGGGGATGTTCTCCTTCCTGGCCGTTTCGCACCTTTCATTTTATCTGGCAGGCCTGTTCAGGACGTTTCTGCGTGAGGAGAGGGTGAGGAGGTTCTGGATAATCGGACCACTCGCTTTCTTGATACATCCAACCACAGTGATCCTTCTTCCCGTTCCTTTTATCGTGCTCTTTCTCGTAGAGCGGCGTGTCGTTCGTGCAAGAGAGAAATATCGAAAGTGGATATTGAGATTGTTCGCAAGACTCGTTGCCTGGAGCCTTCTGGTGATCGCGGTAAATGCCATATGGCTTGTCCCGCTCTTCCGATATCTAGATATAAAGGTCCCTTCGAAGACCTTCTTTCAGATAGACGGTATAAGAGGTTTACTGGAGATCCTCGTCAAGCCGGGCAATCTGCCGCCGCTCCTGCTCGTCGCCCTGGCGTTAACAGGATTTGTCTATCTCATCCGGAGAGGAAGATCAAAAGAGGCAGCTGCCCCCGCTGCAGGGAGTCTCTTTCTGCTGATCATCGCCACTTTCGGGATCTACATGCCGATAATCGACCAGATGGAACCGGGAAGATTCCTTGTGCCTGCGCTGATATTCATGGCGCCTCTGTCAGGCGCCGGCCTTGCGATGCTGATCAGGGGAACGAAGAATGTCATAACTTCGAGGTCACTATACAGAGCGGCGAGAACAGCCGTGCTTATAGTCCTGCTGATCAGCTCACCTGTATTTTCGCTGGTCGCTTCCAGGGCATATTACCGCCACATTCTGAGCACGACATTCCCGCCGGAAGTCGAGGAGCTGATCGGCGCTCTCGAAAAGCATACGGAGCCGTCAGGCAGGCTGATGATCGAGGACGGACCCGCCTGGTATTTCGGGGACAGTTTTCTCACTTCGATGATACCACAGTTCACCGGAGTGGAACAGATCGGCGGGCCGTACCCATGGATGTACATAAAACACAATTTCGCTGATTTCCACATGTGCCGGGCGATGGAGAAACCTCTGCATGACATGGGACAGGACATGTTGTGGAGATATATCCACCTGTACAACATACGATGGATCATGACTTCTACGTCGGACTGCCGCGAAGTCATGGACGGAATACTCGATTACGATCCGATATGGAGCTCGAAGCATTTCGCTCTATGGGAGGTAGAACCGGTCGGTGGATCGCTGGAGGAGCGCGGTATCTCGATACGATCCTCGTACGACCTGATCGAAGTCACGCTGAGACGGGACGAGGAGGGCAACCTGCCCCGGAGAGTGCTGCTGCCCTATCACTGGGACCCCGGCCTGCATGTCGAGCCACCCGCTGTGATATCGAAGGAACATAGGATGGACGATCCTGTACCGTTCATAATCCTCGAGCCTAATGGTGTGAGCGATATCAGGATAGAATACGATTGAAAAGTCATTCTGCCCGGAAATCTGCATTATCCTGTCCCTGAACACGTTAGAAGCCCCACATTGACTTCTATATGATATTGTAGTACAATTACTAACCTAAGTTCTTTTATATGAAAGGAAATCGTTAGAGCGGCTTTAGCTAACGAACTTGCGCGACTCATGACTGAAAAAAGACGCAACACGCTGTTGGTCTGCGTGCTGCTCGTCATCGTGGCCTTCCATATGGCCGTGGCGTGGCAGGATTTCCCCACGCTCGCAAGGAACGGCTATCTCTACGACGACAGTTTTTACGCCTTCCAGATAGCCCGCAACATCGCCGAAGGTAACGGGATAACCTTCGACGGAGTCCATCCGACTACCGGGTTCCAGCCGCTCTACGTATTCATGCTCGTACCGATCTTCATGATCGCCGGCGGAGATCCCGCTCTGCCGATTCACATCGCACTTTCACTACTGGCAGTTTTTACAGGTATGACGGCGTATATGCTCTACAGGATTGTGAGAAGATACGTCGGATTCGCCGCTTCGCTGACTGCAGTCCTGATCTGGGCCTTCGCGCCGGTAGTGACAAAGCAGACGGCGAACGGCCTGGAGACGGCGATAGCCTCCTTCATGATCGCTACAAGCGTCTGGTACTATCTCGAGAGGGTCAGGGGAGAGGACGGCCCTTCGGCCTCGAGGTTCCTTGCTCTCGGCCTGCTGCTCGGCTTCTGTGTCGTCTCGAGGATCGACGCCACATTCATAGCCGTTGTCATGGTGCTCGACTATCTTTTCGTTCTGAGAAAAAGGAAAGCGTCCACGAGGATACTGGCAAGACTGGCTCTTGTCCCGGCGGGGGTGCTCCTGCTGTACGGTCCCTGGGTGCTCTTCAATATCGTGGAGAGCGGCAGTATTATCCAGGACAGTGGCAGGGCGACGCGGTTCCTGTCCCTGGCCTATACCTCGTATTTCGGGTATGGGGAGGAGTCACTCGCATTTCGCGGACCAAATATCTCGTTTATCCTGATTCATCTCGAGCACGCAGTATCATCTCTCAAGGTCATCCCGCCTGTACAGGTGTTCTTCCGTTCCGCCGAAAGGCTCGATGCAATGCTGGGCACGGGCGCGGCATTCAAGATCATAAGCAATATCGCCGGATTCCTGATGCTCATCGGTGCCGCTTTAGCGGTATTGAGCTGGCGCGGGAAAGGAAAGCGGTCGAAGAGGGGAGAAGTCAATTTCCTCCTGATATACTCGGGAGCGCTGATGCTCTCGTATTCACTCTATATCTTCGGCTCCTTTTTCTTCCTGCGCTACTTCTTCCCGATCTACCTGATCGCGTGTATATATCTCGCTTTCTTCCTGCAGGATGGATTCGACTGGCTGCGGGCGAGGTCATTAAATGTGAGAAGATCGGCCGTTGCGGCAGCCGCGGTATATTTGATCTTCTTCTCGTTCTTCGCTTATTCCCAGGCTTTCCGATCGTATCCCGTATATCCATATTACGATATAGCCCGATGGATCGATCTGAATACGGAAGAGGATGAGAGGATCGGCGTGTTCCAGTGCGGGACTATAGGTTATCTGTGCGACCGACAGGTCATCAACCTGGACGGCAAAGTGAACCGCGACGCGTTCTTTGCGCTGGAATCCGATAATCTCGGCAAATATCTCCGGGACGAGGGAATAGACGTCGTAATAGACCACACGAAGATCATCGAAATATTTCTCGGTGTCAGTCCAAGCAGCATGGAGGATTCGTGCACGAAGATAGACATCGGTTCAATGTATCCGATGTGCGGCTGGTATGCGGTCCGTTGCTCGATCCTGAACGAAGAACACCGGGTAGGTGAGATCTCTTCTCCCGCTCCAGCGGCGTCCATCATGACGCTTCGCGAAAACGAATAACTCCATCGAAAAGCATTTATCGGAGAAAGAACATCACGGCAGCAGCGCCGATGCCGAGAAATGCCAGTACCGAA
>CBDUYR010000107.1:0-3903 GCA_965371515.1 uncultured bacterium
CACGGGGCGACAAAAGACGGCACACCGACCCTGTCGGTCATCTGTACCTGGTGTAGTTCCGCGGACTACAGGTCTCTTACTCTTTGAACATCGACTTGATGCTGCCCCACGTCGAGTTCTCCGTGGAGACTGTCGCATCGTGCGAGAATGCGGTGAAACATTCGTCGCCGTCGTGATTACCGTTGTTGTCCTCGTCGGAGAAGGCCCAGGAGTTCAGGCCGTAGCATCCATGCCATGAGACGAGGAGTGTCATCGTGTCGGAGTAGTTTTTTCCATCATGGGTCGGCGTGGTCACCGCCAGGTCGCCGGCGTTGTACGTGTTCCCCATGATCGGCATCCCATTCACCATGATAGCTGGAACGCAATCGGCAGGAACAAATTCGTCGAAGACCACGATGATATTGGCGTACGTCCTGGGCGAATTGCTGAAACCGTCGATCACCAGTTCGAAATCGGTATTGAGGAAGACATATCCGTCGTTTCCGTAGGTCGACACCTCGAATCCCATCAGGCCGGGGGCCTGATAGATACTGGGGTCGATCTCGTTCGTGCCCACCTCGAGCAGCACGTATCCGCCCCTGTCGTAATCGGCGTTGTAATACGGATCCCCGGGGCCGACGGTATAGTATTCAGTTATGTCGTAGTGATACATGCACGGACTGGTCGGGTATACGACAAGGCAGGGATCAGCGATCGCGGTGGTCGTGAGGAACAGGACAAAGAGAGTGGTGAGAAAGCAATGGCTGCGTTTCATTCTTTTCCCCTCCAAAAGGATAAGTAACGCACTAGACATAGCCGTCATGGCCGGATTGATTGATGTAGGGGTATTGTACCACAACCGAAGCTTATTTACAATGATTATTTACAAGAGTTATTGTCAGGAATTCATGACAGTATCGGCCGTCTAGAAGGCGAGGATCGTTCCCATGCTGAATCCCCACGGATTCTCACCTTGAATCGGCAGGAATGTCCAGAACAGGCCCGTATTGACCATGTTATATGCGGCATTCGTGCCGTTGAACGTGATCGCACCGGCAATGAAGAACAGGGCGGATTCGCTGTAGCTCCAGTCAAGGTCCGCGGCAAGCATGTTGCCGGCAACGTCCTCAATATCAGACCTGCCGCCGGTACCTGCGTACTTCGTTCTGATGTTCCAGTTCTCACTTATGTAATATCGCAGACCGAGGACCCAGGAATTCTTGCGAACGCCGCCGATTCCATGGAGATCTTGAATGCTCTCGAGCAATCCAAAGAGTGAGAACGTGTCAAAACTCCAGGCGCCCGCCAGCCTCAGGCCGTATTCCGCCTTATCGGAAGGTGTAGAATCATTCACGGCTGTCATCATCTTTCCATGGATCTCGCCCGCAGCCCACAAATGCAGCCCGCTGGTCTGATATCCGATGCTGCCGCTGAGCAGGTCGGTGCCTTCCTGGCCGGATTCGGTCTTGTAGAGTATCTTGTATTCCGCCTTATAGGCAGAGGGGCTTTCATACATCACCATTCTGTCGGCCCTCAGATCGAAATCACCCGCGTAGACGCCGATGATGTTTCTGCTGTCGCCGTACCTGTTGAGGAAAGCATCGGTCTTGTTGTTGGTCAATTTATAGGGTGTGTCGTGTCGCCCGAATTTCAACGTTCCGAAACGGCTGGTAAATCCGACAAACGAGTTTCTCGACGCGAAATCGTCACCCGAGATGTCGAATCTGACCCCCGATTCGATCTGCCATATTGCTTTCAGCTCTTCACTAAGGATGAAGTGTCCCCTGAATCCCAGCCGGGAGTTGCTGCTCGTTATTCCAAGATAACCATCCTCGCCGTTGTCGGCGTAATCGGTTGACATGATGATCTTGCCGTAGATGGTGACGTCGCTGATCTCTACCGCTTTTGAGGAAGAGATCAAAAGTGAAGAGAAAAGGACCGCCAGGAGAAGGGAGCGCATTGCAGAACCTCATTTATTACATTCAGCAGGAGACTGTTGATTCCTGTCGCGATTTGTTCTGATAAACGTATCGGAAGTCGGCGAAGCGGACAAGAATAATGTTTCCGCCCGGGTAATGGTTGTCCAGTTCAGCAGCGTTGTATATACTCCCGCTCGAATCTGTTTCAGCAGAATTGAGATTCTACCTCTACCGGCACGTCATCTATACGACCGGGGCGCACTGAAGGAGACGGATTGAACGGCATCGAGAAACAGTCGTTCCTCGCCAGGTGGAGGGAGGAACTCTTCGCCGGGGTCCTCGGTGGATTCCTGCTGGCCCTTTCCTTTCCGCCGTATCCGACGCGCCTGCTGTCGCTCGTGGCGCTTGTCCCTCTGTTCAGGTATTTCCTGCTGGTCTACCCGTCATACGAGGGGAAGAAGGGCCGCTTGAAGAGGGGATTCGTCGTCGGGCATTTCTTCGGGATCACATTTTTTCTCGTCCTGCTCTTCTGGATCACCAACCTCATCCCCGCCTCGAGCGTCAACCTCAGGTGGGTCCTCCTCCCGGCGCTGATCCTTCTGGTGATCTACCTCGGGCTGTACACGGGGCTCTTTACACTCGCCATAGCCGTTCTGCACGGCAGGATCGGAAGGAGGGCGCTGCTCGCAGCCCCGGCCTTCTGGGCCATTGCCGAGTATCTCAGGTCGAGGGGGGAACTCGCCTTCTCCTGGGGGATAATCTCGGGGACGCTCCTCAGATATCCTGTCGCGGCGCAGGGTCTGTTCGCCACGGGGCCTTTCGGATTCGGGATGCTGATCGTCGCAGCCAACCTCCTTATCGCCTCGGTGTTTTTCGTAAGGGAAAGGGGCAGAAGAGTGCTGGCCGCCATTCTGCTGCTCCTCCTGATAGCCGGGACCATCACAGGCGGGTATTTCAGGATCCGGCGGATCGACGGGGAGATCGCCGCGATCGACCGGCCGGCCGACGTCGCTGTCATCCAGCCCAATGTCGATCTGGGCAGGAAATGGCAGCCGGTCTACAGGGATACGATATTCGCCGAGATCGAGGAGCTGACCGGCAAAGCCGCGGCGCTGGGAGCCGAACTCGTCATATTCCCGGAGACGGCCGCGCCCGTCTCGATGAGTCACACCAGGAAGTACAGGGAATGGATGAAGGGCATTGCGCAGGACGCGGGGGTCGACGTCTACATAGGGTACGTGAGGCATATCAAGGAGGAAGAGAGGTGGCGCTCGTTCAATTCCTCCGGGATATTCGACCGCGTCGGCAACCTCTCGCAGCAGTACGACAAGATCAATCTCCTCCAGTTCGGGGAGAGAGTGCCTTTCAGCGGCTGGTTTCCCTTTCTCGAGAGGATGGATTTCGGACAGGCGAACTTCAAGCGGGGAGAAGAGCAGACGATCTTCGAATCACGCGTTGGGAGGTTCGGTTCGCTGATATGCTTCGAGTCGACCTTCTCCGGCTACTCGAGGGATTACGTGGAGCGCGGGGCCGATTTTCTCGTCAACATCACGAACGACGGCTGGTTCGGCGGCGCAAGGGGCCCTCTCCAGCACAGCGAGACGGCCGTTCAAAGGGCGATCGAGAACGGTGTGACAGTGCTGCGCGCGGCCAATACGGGCATCTCGATGTTTATCGATCCCGCCGGGAGGGTCGTCGAGTCGATCGGCCTGGACAGGGAGGGTATACTTCTGGTTCCCGTCTACACACTCTCATCACAGACCCCCTATACGAGATACGGGCAGAAGATATTTCTCGGGATGGCGATCCTGAACCTCGTTTTCACTGCCGCCTGGGTTTTCCTGTTTAAGCGTAACAAGTGATTGTCCCCGTGAAACGGGTATAAGAAAAGGAGCGCTCTTGAGAGCGCTCCTTTTACGATCAGACTTCTTTCAGTCAGACGAAACCTACTGATTCTTCTTCTTGATCGAGCCCCAGGAGCTTTCCTCGGTGGCTGCTGCGGCCT
>CBDUYR010000108.1:0-3825 GCA_965371515.1 uncultured bacterium
TCGGGCTCAGGGAATCGACCGCGTTCGCCGAAAGCTTCGGGGTCTGGCGGATGGACGGGAGCGGTTACGGTAACGAGTGGCATCTCAGGCGACAGCTCGACGGAATGTCGGTTTCGCTCGACCTCGAGCTGAACGAGAGGACCCCGTCGTTTGTCTCGAGAAGGCTGTCGGCAGCCGGAGAGTTCCTAGGGTTGCTCGAGCATCTCGTTCCCCTGGTGGAAGTCCCGTTTCCCGGAACCGGAGTCTGTGGTATGGCGGTGGCCGGAGGGGGCCGCCCTTTCGAGCCTCAGATCATCGGCATATCCCCGCAGATCATTCGTCTCAGGGACGATATAAGGAAGATCGCTGCCGGGGAGATACACGTCCTGATATGCGGAGAGAGTGGGACGGGGAAGGAACTCGTCGCGAGGAACATACATTCGCTCGGTCCAAGGGGCGGCGGCCCGTTCGTCGCGGTCAACTGCATGGAGATGCCGGCAGGCCTGTTGCAGGGTGAGCTGTTCGGAAGCGTGAGAGGAGCGTTTACGGGAGCCGACCACGACCGCGAGGGACTGATCGAGGCGGCGGGCGGCGGCACCTTCTTTCTCGACGAAGTCGGAGAGCTCCCCGTCCATCTCCAGGCGGCCCTTCTGCGCGTCCTGCAGGAGAAGGAGGTACGCAGGCTCGGTCAGGGGAAGAGCAGGAAGGTCGATGTACGTTTCGTATTTGCGACAAACCGTGACCTCAAGGAACTGGTCCGCGCCGAGCGTTTCAGGGAAGACCTCTATTTCAGGATCAACGCGGTGAGACTTGATGTGCCTCCGCTGAGGGAAAGGAAAGAAGATATTCCCGTTCTGACGGCGCGCTTTCTGAGAGGATCGGTAGACCGGATAAATGGTTATTCCAGGTCGATTACGGCCGGAGCCCTGTCGAGGCTGGTCGGCCATCGGTGGCTGGGGAATGTGCGTGAGCTCGAGAACGAGATCGAGAGGGCGGTGATGATGAATCCTGATTCGAGGAGGATCACTGTCTCGATGCTCGAGATCCCCGGGAGCGGGAAGACGAGGTTGTCCATCCATGATTCCGGGTTAGAGGCGAATACACTCCCCGAAGCGGTGATGAGGCTCGAGAGGAAGATGATCATCAGGGCGCTCGAGGGTTTCGGCGGGAACAGGACGCGCACGGCGAAGGCCCTGGGGATCACCCGCCAGGGCCTTCTCAAGAAACTCAAGAGAATGAATATCGATCCGGACTTCTACGGGAACAGGGTCAAGTCCGGCTGAGTATGCTCCTTCCCGATCATCTCAGCAGGACCGCCTTCCTCGTGAAGGTGAATCCGCCCGCCCGGTACCTTATGAAATAGATCCCCGAGGCGAGAGTGCGTCCCGAGTCATCTGTTCCGTTCCACGTCACCGAGTAGCGCGAAGGTTCCTGCTCGGCGTCTACGATCACGTTCACCCGTCTGCCAGCTACGTCGTATGCGGCGATGAATACGTGCGACTTTTCGGCGATCGAGTATTCGATACGTGTCACCGGATTGAACGGGTTGGGATAGTTCTGCTCGAGGTTGTAGATGAGCGGCGTCTCGTGGATCTCGTCTTCGGTGGTTATTACATTGACGGCGGCCCTGACGCTTACCATCATCTCCGGGGCCGATTTTCCGTGCGCGACCCAGGAATCGTAGAAATCCTGTCCGGCTGAGTTGGTCGTGTTCTCGTCGCGCAGGAACTCGACGTATCCCTTCGTCGTCGTCTGGTAGTAGAGGGTGACGACGACCGAATCGGAATTGGTCGGCAGCTGATACGGTGTATCGTCCCAGTACTGGCCGTTCTCGTAGACGTGTGCCACGACCGGCGACTGGATACTCTCGAAGCCGACGTTGGTGAAGCCTCTCGGTGGGATCCTGTTGTCGGAATAGATCGTGTCGTTCAGTACGAAATGGAATGACTGGCCGTCGGGCAGGCCGAGTGCGTCTGCAAGAGAGGGGCTGAGGCCCGGCTCGATCTCATAGATCTTCGCCTGGGAGTCATGAGAGAGCTCGGCTGTTTCCAGGTCGTATGCACCCGATTCGTAAATCGGTGTTCCGGTATCGTCGAGCGCTACGACGTTGAGCCATATCCTTCTGCCCTCCGGGTAGCCGGAAGGCAGTTTGTGCGCCGTCTCGTTCATGACTCTCACCGTTATGCCGAAATCCTCGGGAGTGATCGTGAGCGTCGCCGCGTTCTGAAGCATGTATCTCGCCCTCTCCTCAGCGGCCTGCAGCTGGACCATGTCGACTTCGTCGGGGTAGAAGTCCGCCACGGTGGTCGGAATGAAGGTGTTGCCCCCCGTGAAATCGTGGAGGCCGAGGTCGGCCCTGTCGTTAACGCCGATCGAGTTCGCGCCCTTGCCGAGTACGTCCCTCATGTGGCAATCCTGGCACGTCGAGACGATACCGTCCGGTTTGTTGCCGGCGAACTGCGGGGCATATACTCCTGTCGTTGCGTACTCGCTCTGCGACCATTCGCTGTAGGTGCGCTCGACGGGGAACATGTTCCGCAGGTCCCTGTCGGGATGTTCCTCGTCGAAGTTGTTCGGAGCGTAGTCCTGTCCTGAAACGTTGCTGAACACCGGGTTGCTTACGTCGTGGCAGATGCCGCATATGTCTGACGACCTGTGGATCGGTGACTTGACGAACTGGTGGCTTGCCTCCGCATCGTCGTACGGCCCGCGCCGGAGAGGGGCAGGGTCGTTGATGAACATGCCGTTGGCGTAGTCCAGCGGCAGGGGATCTATGTTGTTCAGGACGTTCGGGTCCTGCGGAGGGCTCGTTCCCTCGATATAGTTATGGTCGACAACGCGGTGGCAGAAATCGCACTGGACCGACTGCCTGTCCTTTACATTGACCATGTCCCCGCTCGTATCGATCGACCTTCCTTCCTGCCAGCCGCCCGGTGTATGGCACTTGATGCAGATATCGCCGACCGAGGGGGCGTCCTGTTCGGCCACGGCGACGCAGGCCAGAAAGAGCGGATCCCTCTGGGCCTGCCCCATCATCGAGCCGCGCCAGTTGTGCCACGGTTCGGCATCCGTGTCGTAGTTGCCATGGCAGGAGGCGCAGGAAATGTCGGGATCGTCGAGTATCGCTCCCTCGTGGGGCTGTGTCCCGGACATTTCCATGTCCCTCATCGTAGAGGGAACGTAGCCGGCCGGTGTTCCCGTGATCGTGAAATCACCAATGCTTTCGCCGCTTCCCTCGTTGGCGGCGTTGTCGATTGCTTCCACCTGGATCCTGTTGTACGTCCCTGGAAAGTTCGGGACGAACCAGGAATATTCAGTGCCGGGCGTCTCGTTCCTCGCTTCCGTCTTGAAGAATGTCGTCCCGCTGTTGTCGGAGAGGTAGATATTAATATGGTTGATTCCGCTCTCGTCCTCGGCAGTGTACTGAATCAAATGGTACGTGCCGGCCTGGAGGTTCTCCCCGCCTGCAGGATCGTTGACGATTACAATCGGGGGTATCGTGTCGGTCGAGCCGGAAGGAGTGAGGTAGGGGAGCAGGTCGGTGTGATCGACGTTCCAGGTGAGTGTGTAGTTATCGATCGTAAGGCCGGGGAAGGTCGGCGTATTGGAGAAATTGGCCGTATCGGTCGCCTCGATATGGTTGTTGAAGTCGTCCGCGTCGGCATCTTCATACTCGACCGCCGCTATCGCCTCGGCTGTCGACAGGCCGTTGATCAGGCCCACCTCGACCGAGAGGCCGTAAGGGTTTCTCGCATCAGATCCGCCGAAATCAAAATGGCAGACTCCGCAGTGCCCGGCGTTGCTCGGCAGGTCGTCGAGCTGGGTGCCGACAGCCTCGGGATGCTG
>CBDUYR010000109.1:0-3748 GCA_965371515.1 uncultured bacterium
TTACGAAAATGACGCTCGAACTGCTTGAGGACTCCTTTGGAGACAATCCGCATTTCGAGGCTCAATCAATGGAAAGGATCGTCCGATGGTCTTCACTTCGAACCCGCTGTGAACGTGAGCGCGAGAAACGGGGCTTAAGCCTGAAGGACGCGTCAATGCAGCTGAAGATACCTCAATACAGGCTCAGGGCAATCGAATGCGGCGAACTGAGAACATTTGAGCCTGCGATGGCGCGAAAATACTTTCGTTTTCTTGGGATCGAGAGTTGGGTGGCCAGATGGCGGAAAGCAAACCTCGAGCTTGCCGGACTTGCCGGAATCTGACCCGCTAACCTCATTCTTCCCGTCCGTCGGACGACAATTATAATTCCCCAACATCCGGACCGAACCGGCCCCGTCAGGCGAGGGGCACGTACTGTCTCACACGTAACCGGGTTTTCAATTACGCCGGCTATCTGAACATCATGAACCAGGGGACAGGGCTGCGGGATTAATTGCATGAATATTCGGGTTGACAATCCGAATATTCATGGATAAACTATAATCATGATATCACGGTCCGGATACCTGAAGCAGTTGATGACAGCCATCGAGAGATCGCCGGTGACAGCTTTGCTGGGACCGAGACAGAGCGGCAAGACAACCCTGGCGAGAATAATCTCCAATGAGCTCGACTCGTCGTTCTTCGATCTCGAATCCCGACAGGACGTCCAGCGACTGCAAAATCCGGAGCTTGCGCTCTCCTCTCTGCAGGGGCTCGTTATTATCGATGAAGTCCAACGGATGCCCCAATTGTTCGATGTTCTAAGGGTCCTTGCCGACCGTGAATCGGCACGCTTTCTCATTCTGGGCAGCGCCTCGCCCGAGGTGGTGAAAGGCGTCTCGGAATCGCTTGCCGGACGGGTTGAGTTTGTCGATCTATCCGGATTCAATATCGATGAAGTCGGGACAGATTCCGCGTCAACCTTGTGGGTGCGCGGGGGGCTCCCCCGCTCTTTTCTTGCAGAAACGGATGACGACAGCTTCGCATGGCGCGAAGGGTTTATTCGAACGTTTCTCGAGCGGGACATTCCACAGCTCGGGATTTCGATTCCGGCGGCCGCAATGAGGCGTTTCTGGACGATGCTTGCGCACTATCACGGCCAGACCTGGAACGCCTCCGAACTTGCGCGGTCGATGGGCATGAGCGACAAAACGGTCCGAAAGTATCTCGACATTCTCACGGGAACCTATATGGTTCGTCAGTTGCAGCCATGGCATGAGAATATCGGAAAACGGCAGGTCAAAGCTCCAAAGATCTACCTCAGAGACACCGGGCTCCTGCACAGCCTGCTTGCTCTGCCTGACCATCAAACGCTGACCGGCCACGCCCGCGTCGGCGCGTCATGGGAGGGGTTTGTAATAGAGCAGGTGCTGCAGGCCCTTTCACCTCAGGATGCCTACTTCTGGGCGACTCAACAACAAGCGGAGATCGACCTGTTCTTTTTATACGAGGGACAGCGATATGGAATCGAAATCAAATACAGCGAAGCACCGAGGATCACAAAGTCGATTCGCGTCGCTTTTCAGGACCTTCAGCTGCGACACTTGTGGTTAATCTATCCCGGCGAGGATGAATACCCCGCCGATGAAAATATAACCGTTCTCCCATTTTCCGCTGTAGCAAGCCTCCGCCAACGCATCCAGCTATCAGTATGATCAAAGGATATAAGGGCGTCAAAATGAGGAAGGAAAATACAGTGAGAAAAGTTTTACAGTTCAAAGTGGAATTGCTTGAGATATCACCACTGATCTGGCGCAGAATCCAGGTTCCAGAGGAGTATACCTTCTGGGACCTCCACGTAGCCATTCAGGACTCCATGGGCTGGACGGACTCCCACCTTCATATGTTCGAAATCAACGACCCGAAGAAAGGTCGTATTGAGATCGGCATCCCGGATCCGGATGGTGAACTGGACATTCTTCCAGGTTGGAGACACAAGATTAACAAGCGCTTCAGAGTCCCCGGCGACCAATTGGTCTACGAATACGATTTCGGAGATTCGTGGCGCCATAATGTACTCCTGGAGCAGGTATCGTTGGCGGAGCCGGGCGTTGCATATCCCTGCTGCGTCGATGGCGCGCGCAAATGTCCGCCCGAGGATTGCGGGAGTATCCCAGGATTCGAGAGATTTCTCGAGGCAATTGCGGATCCGAACCACGAAGAACACGAAGGACTTCTGGAATGGTGTGGCGGATCCTACGACCCGGATGATTTTGACCCGAAGGACGTGAAGTTCGACGACCCCGAGGAACGGCTGGAATCTTTGTTCCAGGAAGAGTGACCGATTCAACGTACGCAGCCGACAGGACGGTGCATATGCCTGGGAAAAAAACGCCGGCGGATCGTTATGCCGCCCTTACGCGGAAGGATCTCAACCAATGGGCGGGGAGCCGTATCGTTGGCCGGGGCCGGAGCTACCAGCAGCTGGGCCGCGTTTCAAGCCTGGCAATAACGGATGACGGCGGCCTGATCGCCTGGGTGGACGGTTCGGATCGATACGCGACCATGGTCGCCATGGATGAGGGCTGTCTTCCGAAATCGATATGCACCTGCCCTTATGAAGAAGACTGCAAGCACGGAGTGGCCGTTGTGATCGAATATATGGAGCGGATCGAAAACAAAATGCGCGTTCCCAAAGCGAAAAAGGACGACGAACGGCTGGAACTTTTTGAATCCGAAGACCTGTATAGTGAAGACCTGTACGATGAACCGGACGATGACGATGATGACACCTTCCTGTCCGAGGATGACAGAATCGAAATTGACGAGTTGATCAAGGACAGGACAAAGGCCCAGCTCATCGAGCTGATCCATGAAATCGCGGAAAAATACCCTGAAGCGGCGCGGGAACTGGTCGAACGGCGGCGGATCGCATCGGGAGACGTAAGATCCATGGTCATGCGCCTGCGCCTGGAGATCCGGGATATCGGTGAAGAGCCCGACTGGCAGGATCACTGGCATGGCGGGAGTTACACGCCGGACTATTCCGATATCCGCACAGGGCTGGATACTCTGCTCAAGGCCGGATACGCCGACGAGGCGCTCGGCCTCGGCGAGGAGTTGATGAAGGCCGGCACAGATCAGGTGGAAATGAGCCATGACGAAGGCGAAACAGCGATGGAAATCGCGAGCTGCATGCCTGTGGTCGTAAAGGCGCTCGATCAGTCTTCCATGGATCCAGTGGATAAACTGTCCTGGGCGGCGGATGTCACGCTCAAGGATGATTTCGATATATTTACTGATTTTTTCGACTACCTGAACAGAAAACACACCAGGGCGGCCTGGAACTCGCTGGCGGACCGGATGCTGAAAAGGCTGGGCGGATCGAAAGGCGCCAACATCACAGACGACTTCAGCCGCAGCTACGCCAGGGACCAACTCAGCGATTTGGCTATCCACGCCCTCGAGCGGGCGGACAGAAAGGACGAGATCATTCCGCTTTGCGAGGTCGAAGCCCGAAAGACGGGGTCCTACGAGCGCCTCGTCAAACTGCTTATGGCGGCACGCCGCCGGGAGGAAGCCGAGCGCTGGATCAAGGAAGGCGTACGCGCCACCGGGAAGGAGTGGCCCGGCATCGCGGCAAACCTGCGTGAAAGGCTGCGGGAGATCCGCACACGCCAGAGGAACTGGCCCGTCGTGGCGGCCATGCAGGCCGAAAAATTTGTACGAGATCCCTACCTGGAAATATTCACTGACTGCAAGAAGA
>CBDUYR010000110.1:0-3597 GCA_965371515.1 uncultured bacterium
TGGAGTCACCGGTGCACTGGATGCAGAATGTCAAGACCCTCTGGGATGATTTCGGCATCAGGCTCTTTGTCGAGATTGGCCCCAAGGATACGCTCTGTAACCTCGTGGGAGAAACCCTGGAGCAGGCCCTGTGCGTCCCCACCTGTATGCCTGAGGGAGAGGCCCATATCTATCGGGCAGGGTTGGCACACCTTTTTGCCTTAGGGCATCTGGAGCAGGATGACGTTCCCCTATTGGAGACGGCAGACCAACGGCGCGTCTCATCCCCTCCTTTCGAGATCCCGGCCCGAACCCCTTCCGACAACCGGGTGGCTGCCATTGTGCAGCGTGAGATCAACGCCTTTATCCTGGAATCCTTCGGTAAACATATCAAACCGCAGATTGTAGAGGCGGTTCGCCGTGAATTGGGTTCCGATTTTACCCAGGCACGTCTCGATCGAATCCTTGCAGATTCACCCGCACCCCTGCCCCAGAGTGAATCCCTGCAGAGAAGCGCGCCCCCCGCCTCGCGACCCCACCCGGAGGCGGATACGGCCACCCTCCCTGCCGAGCCCATTCCCCCAGAGGACGGAGAAGAGGTCGTGGATTACCTGGAAAAAGTCATCGAGATCATCATGAATGCGACCGGCTATGAACGCGACGAGATCGAGCCGGACATGGACATCCGGAAGGATCTCGCCATCCGTTCAAGCCGGCTGCCCGTAATCATGGACGATGTTGAGCGACAGTTCAAAATAACCGTGAACGTCGAGGATTTCGTGGGCTTGCGCACCGTACGGGAAATTGCAAACTGCATCGAGGGGTTGGCGGGCCCAACCGGCAAAGAGATCTCGGCCGAACAACCGCTCGATCACCCCCCTTTTGATCCCTCCAGGGACACGGCTGACGACTCTGCCGTGGGAGATATCCGCCAAAAGGAATCGATCCAACGGCTGGTCCTGGAAGAGGTTGGGCTCCCTCCTGCCGCTATCAACCCCCTCACGCTCGAGCCGGGTCAGGCGGTGGCGGTGCTCAGAATGCATCCCCGATCTGTTCTTGCTGACGACCTGTCCCGCCTTCTGGAGAACAGGTTTGAAGCCCGCCCCCTGCATCTGGACTGTCTGGGTCAGAGCGAAAACGGCATGTTCGATCTGCGCACTGCGAAAGGCGCGCAAAACGCTGCGCAGAGGCTCAAAGAGGTCCGATCCCTGGCAGGTCTTGTCCTGGTTCTGGAGGGCGAGTCGGAATCCGTTCTCTCCGGGCCAGAGGACACGGCGGCCTTTCTGACCGGATTTTTCGGCTGTTTAAAAAGCCTAATGAGTTCAAAAAACAAAGCCTTTTGCCTAAGTCTGCTTCGGGGCGTTCAACCCCACACATCTGAAGCGGTGGCCGGAGAAGGCATTTTGGGCATGTTCCTGGCCGCAGCCCAGGAGTACGCCTCCATGCTGTTTCGAAGTGTAGCAATAGATACCCGCACGGACTTCAGAAGCGCGCTGGACCGGGCCCTGGATACCGGGAATCCGCTCATTCAGTTGATCTATCACGACCAGGAGGCTTTCTCCATCAAAGCCTCTAATGCGCCGCTGCACTTGACGAGCGAGCCCGAACTTAAACTCGGGGCCGGGGATGTAGTCGTGATTTCAGGCGGCGCCAAAGGCGTCACCTACCGTATCGCCCGAGCCCTCGCCCCCTTCAAGCCACGGATTGTTCTGCTGGGCCGAACCGAACTTGACCTCACCGCGGCCTACGACACCTTGCGCAATACCGGCGATTCCGCTCGAAAAGCCTTGCCTCGGCTTTTGAAAGTGAAAGGGCCCGGCTTGAAGAGCGACAAACCGGAGGGAGAGACATCAAAGAACCTGGCAGGACTGGATATTGCCCGTAATGTGTCCCGGCTTTCCGCACTGGGACTCAAGGTCTCATACCATTGCTGTGACGTAGCCGACCCCCAAAAAGTTACCCGGACGCTGGACCAGGTGGCAAAACAGTTCGGCAGGATAGACGGGATCATTCATGGGGCCGGTCTTATCAAGGACGCCTTCATGGAGTTCATGACGCCCGAGGACTTCAATAGAGTCATGGAGGTAAAGCTCCTGGGCGGCGCGAACCTTTACCGCGCCTCCAGAGACCACGGCCTGCGATTCTTCGCGGCGCTCTCTTCGCTCGTGGCTATCCAGGGCAACGTCGGGCAGGTCAACTACTGTGCTGCAAACCGATCGCTTTCCGCCCTGTTGAAATCATGGACGGCCTCGCATGAGGGTCTGGTTTCAAAGGCCCTGATGCTGCCGCCCATCGAGGGGACAGGCATGGCTGAAAACCCGGAGGTCAAGGAGCTCATGAAGCTTAAGGGACTATCGTCCGCCTTTGTTCACGCCGACGAGCTGGCCCAGATGTTCTGCCGCGAGTTGTTTCTGGGCCCGCCCAAACAATCATGGATAGCGCTGGCCCGAACCTTTCCGGCGGTCAAGGGGACCCTGGTCGAACCGACCCAATCAGATGCGGATGAGGCGAACCATTCTCTGAACGGCGTCCGTTTCCGGAACAGAGACCTCCCCATGATCGAGACCGTGGACGGATTGGATCTCAAAAATGGCGAACTGGTCGCTAAACGGACCTTTGCTCAGGCCTATGACCTCTGGCTCGAAGATCACAAACCCTTCAAGTTCCTCAAGCATCCTCTGGTCTCAGGAATCATGGCCGTAGAGACCTTCTTAGAGGCAGCCCATTTGCTCTATCCGCATTTGAGTGTGCTCGGTGTGCGGCGGTTGGCGTTCAAAGATATTCTGGAGTGTCCTCAGGGCATGGGGCGAGAAGCACGTATCATTTGCCAAAGACAAGAGGATGCGAGCCAAGGGGTCCGCTGCGATGTCCAGCTTTCCAGTGCTGATATATCCCCTTCCGGGCGCCACCTGGACAGGTGGTCCATAAACTACCGGGGACAGGTTATGCTCGGGCCACGAACAACCTCCCTGCCCCCTTGGCCGGAGTTTGCAATAATAAAGAATGACCTGGACACACGGCCCATGGAACCCCATGAAATCCAGGATAGCTACGAACAGCGCACCGGCCTCAAGGGACGCTACCGCGTCCTTGAGGGGATCCACGGCACCGGGCCCGGGATCATAAAAGGAGACATAATTTACCGGGAGCAGGCGGATATGGCCGGTTTGGACCGGATCCGTTACCAGTACTCACCCTATCTCCTGGAAGCGCTGATGCACCTTTTCGCATTCTACCTTGACATCCGCCAAGAGGAGGTGCCCTGGGATCTGATCCCTGCCGGCATGGAGGAAATGCGTTTTGCCCGTACCGCCCGGAATGGAGAACACTTTACCCTCGAAGCACGGCTGCGCTCCCACGACGATCAAGGTTTTACATGGGACGCCCGTGCTGTTGATGATAATGGCGCACCCATCATGCAGGTCCTTTCCATGCGTATGAATTGGTTCAATCCGTAAGAGGGTACTAAACCCATGAGAGTGAAACGCCGGGCACCGCTATCATACCCATAAGCGCTAAGTTGTTTTTTGCGCCGGAAGGACTGTGGAAGGTTTACTGAAAAGATGAACATCGTGGCGCCAGGCTAAGCCTGGAGCGTTGGGATAGGTGGCGAAAGAG
>CBDUYR010000111.1:0-3588 GCA_965371515.1 uncultured bacterium
CGCTCGGAGATCTCGCTCAGCCGCTTCCCCGCGAAGCGGGCGATCTGCAGGTACTGCTGCTCCGTTATAAAGAACTCGACCAGTATCGTATCGATCCGGGAAACAACGTTGAGAATGACCGGGTTGGGGCTCCGGCCCACATAGTCGCCGACCTTCGCGCTGGTCTGCCCGATGATGCCATTGATGGGTGAATATATCCTGGTGTACCCCAGCTGTATCTTCGAGGCCCTGAGATTCGCCTGCGCCGCCTCGACGGAAGCGGCTGCCGCCTCGTCCATCGCGACCGCGGTGTCGAGATCGCTCTGGCTCACTGCCTTCTGCTCGGCAAGGGGGCGAATCCTCGCCAGATCGCTTTGAGCCTTGGCCAGCATCGTCTTCGCCTCGGCCACCATGCTCATCTTCGCCGCCACATCGGCCTCGAATGGCTGGCTTTCCAGTGTGTAGAGAAGTTGATCCTGCTTTACGCGAAATCCCTCGCGGAAATGCATCCCCTCGAGGAATCCGTCAACGCGGGCCCGGATCGCAATATCCTTGTATCCGTAGACCTGCCCGACAAATTCGCGGAAGATCAGAATCTCGCTCTCGACTGTCTGATATACTTCGATTTCAGTCGGCTGACTCTGGGGTATATCCTTCTCGCCGCAGGAAAGATTCGGCAGCAGGAAGAAAATCAGCAGTAACGGAATGACAATCTTGCGTCTCATCGTTCTCCGCCTGGGTGTTGAAAGAGAATAATCGCTGACAAATGAATTATACGAACGCGATTCTATTTCAAAACGATTGTCGTTATCAAGACAATAGTATTATCCCTGCCCGGTCCGAGATTACGGGGACAGGTTCTCCCGCAGGGATCGATTTATATATACGGTCACACGGCCCGGTTCGCCGCAGTCCTCGAACTCGATCGGGTAAGCTCTTTCCTTCAGCGCTTTCAGGACACGTCCGTCCGGGTACCCGCCGTACAGATCGACACCTTCCTGGATTATGTAGAAGAACTGTGCGCCCTCAAGACTGGCAATCGTCTCCTCCGGATCGGCATCGACATACGGCGACACCCAGTATCTGCCTGTCCTGAAGGTGTAGAACGACATCGACGGCCATTCAGGCGATATAAAGCACGGCTGCCGTGGATCGATATCCTCGAGGGCGGGCGCCAGCGTCTCCGCCACCTTCCTGTAGCCGGTCACATGATCCCTCGACCGCACGATCTGGATATCCCTGATCAGTCCTCCGGCCATCGCGATCAGAATAGCCACAGTGGCATATACGGCCACGGTGCGCCTCGTGATATGAGGAAGAGCTGACGAGATCACGGCCGCCGTGATAACAATCTGAATTCGGAGCATGTTGACGCTGTACAGTTTCAGTGCCGATCCGCTGAAATCCAGCTGAACAGCGAGACAGAGGACCATGCCGGCAGCGGCCAGCAGTATAGTATCACGCAGCGTGAGCACCTCTTCCCTGACGGTATCCGTCAGGGAAGCCGCTCCGAAACCGGCGACAAGATAAAGCGCGGGCATCAGCGGCAGGATGTAGTTGCCGCTCTTGACCGGAATCAGAGACATGACGACCAGTGGTACGAGCCATGAGATCGCCACCGCTGCCGCTGGAGACTCCCTGCGGCGGCGGAGTACGGTCATGACACCAAGCGGGACCAGGATGAGCCACTGCCCGAACGACCGTCCGACAATCAGTAAGTAGAAATTCCACGGCCTGTGCCAGTAATCGGCGAAGGTCCCCCCCACGACCCGGTCCGTGAGAGAGAATCCCGTATATATCCCCAGCCAGTGCCTCAAAGTGTCCGGAGAAAAGATCAGGCAGAGCAGAAGCTGAAACGATCCGAAGAGTATGAACCCGGCGAGAGCGCTCCCTGCGATCTTTCCCACCGGCTGTTTTGAAGCAGAACCGCGGAAATACAGCATCCCTCCCATTACTCCTGCCATCGGGATCGCCACTAGCCAGAGCTTGGTGAGAAAAGCGAGGCCGAACATCGCACCTGCGATAAATCCTAGTCCGGGCCTGCCCCTGCGGACCGCCGCCAGGATCAGCCAGACTCCGGCGAGCGAAAGTGATACCAGCAGCGGCTCGGCGGAGACGATCCGCCCGGTGTTCGCCAGCAGCGGCGTAAAGAGATACATCAGCCCGGCAAGCAGGCCCGCCCTCCTGTTGCCGAGTTCAGTCCCGATGAGCATGAGGAATATTCCGGATAATGCTGCCATGATCAGTGTCACAAGACGCATCGGGATCTCCCCGATGCCGCCTGCGGAAAGCGAACCGGCCAGGATGAGCGGATAGAGAAACGGCTTGTCACCCGGCGGACCGAGAGGGCTCAGGGATGTGTTGATGATATATTCAGGATCTTCAAGGATGTTGCGCGCCATGACCCCATAGTAACCCTCATCGCCGCCGACAAGGTCATTGACCCCGAGGTTCATGGAGAGAAGGACGATCAAGAGAAGAGTCGCCGCGAGGATGATCGTCCATTCGAACCTGTTTCCGTTGCCTTTTTCCATACGGATATTATAGACCTTAATGGGTTCATGAGATAGGAAAAGCCATACAACGAACCTATACTCCGCAATTCGCTGGACAATACTACACCCGCATAATACGCTCAAGGACATGAAACAGAGAATGGGTCACTGTTACTTCATCGCCACGATCAACGGACAGGGCTCCGTCTTTCAGTACTACCACGCCCTTGGGAGCGAGCTCGCCTCGCGGGGGCATCGCGTGGTCATCCTCGTCGAGGGGCACAAGTACGAGGCAGAAAACAGGGAGAGCAACCCCTCGGTCCTGGTGTGGCCGTCAAGGCGCCCGATACACTGGCGGGATGCCTTCTTCCTCAGACGCCTGATACGTGATTACAGCCCGGCGTGCATTATCAGCTGCTTCTCCGCGGTAAACATCTGCACGATTGTGGGATGGCTCCGTCGCGTGCCGGTCCGCGCCGCCTGGGCGCACACGCTCGACGGGCAGATCAGGCTCGATGTCGCGATGAGCCGATTGAAGAGATTCCTGCTCAACCGGCGCAAACGGATGGTCTACCGGTTCGCCACGCATATCATCGCTAACAGCGAGGCGAACAGGCGCGACCTGAACGAGTCGTACGGCGTACCGCCCTGCAGGGTCGAGGTAGTCCCATTCCGGCTGCCCGACCTCGGTATCGACCCTGACCGCTCCCGCCGCAGATCGGTCCTGTACGCGGGCAGGCTGAGCCCCTCGAAGGGAATCGATATCCTTCTGCGGGCTCTCGTCCAGGTGCACGCGGCGCACCCAGATGTCACGGTGGATTTCATCGGGGATGGTCCGATGCGCGGCGAGTACGAGGCCATGGCAGAAGAGCTGGGCGTGGCGGGGATCTGCACCTTCCACGGCGCGCTGCCGAAGCCTGAGTTGATCGAAAACATGGCCACTGCGGCTATACTCGTCTCGCCGAGCAGGCGCGAGGCTTTCGGCCTGGTCAACCTCGAGGCGCATTCCGTCGGAACACCAGTCGTGGCGACACGGATCGACGGGATTCCGGAGGTCGTAACCGACGACGAAACGGGGCTCCTCGTCCCGCCGGAGGATCCCGAGGCTCTCGCC
>CBDUYR010000112.1:0-3538 GCA_965371515.1 uncultured bacterium
CGGATCATTTCAGCAGCACCATCTTCTTCGAGATCGCTTCCTTGCCTGCGCGGAGGCGATAGAAGTACACCCCCGATCCGACTGCCCTGCCCGCATTGTTCGTGCCGTCCCAGACGATCGAGTGCCTGCCCGGTCCCAGCGTGCCGTCATGAAGGACCCTGACCAGCCTGCCGGCCACGTCGAAGACATTTAGGCGCACCGCGCATCGGTGCGGCAGCGAGAACCGGATCTCGGTCGACGGGTTGAACGGATTGGGCCGGTTCTGATCGAGGACGAGAGGCATTGCCGGAGTCTCGATCGCGTCGGTCTCGAAGAGGGTGCGAGTCACATCCCCGTCGAGGTACTCGATGCGATACGCGTACGAGACGCCCCTCTCGATCTCAGAGTCGAGATACTCGAACTCGAGCCCGTCCCGCGAGATCGCCTGCGAGGGAGCGATGTGGAAATCGCCGTCGCCGGCTCTTCTCAGGACGGTAAATTCGACTCCTTCGTCGACCTCGGACACCGTCCACCTGACGGTGATCCCCTCTCCGGTGAACTCTGCCGAGGAGTTCTGCAGAAGCGTGCCGACGACTGTCTGGAACGAAAGCTGGTTGGTTATCTCCAGCAGCATCACTTGCCGTGGCTCAAAACACGGGACACCGTTCGGTCCACCTGACAAAGGATGAGGCACGACCTCGAGATACCCGTCTCCCCGCATGAGGAAGGCGGTGCATCTGGAGACCCAGAACCAGTCCGTCTTGCAGGCGTTCATGCATATAGAGACGCCGGACAGGGGGTCGCCGAAAGAGATGGTGACAGACGGATCGTTCACGATATTGATGATCCCGTATTCGAATTCGAAGATCGACCTTTCGGCAAGGGCATACTCGACACAATATGTCCCGTCCGGACCGGGTCTACACCATACATAGAACTCGAACGGCTGGAAGGGGCTTGCCTGTATGAAATCCTCATTCCTGGAAAGATCGGACCACAGACCGATCTGAGGCGTGGGGCCCTGCGGCACATAGTAAACATACGACGCCACCTCCGCAGGCATCGCGTTGCCCTCCATATCTTCAATGTTTCTCACATGGATACGGTAAATCGCTCCTTCAGTAAGGCTGGATGCCTGCATCAGGACGGTGCTTCCCTCCCAGGTCAAGGAAGTGATATCGGTGGGTGGGTCGTAAATATAGAGATTGCCGGGAGATTCCGCCGTAACCTGGTCCACCACCTGGTCGAAATGCACTCGGATGGTGTTTCCGGGCAGGGGACTCCCATGGAGGACCCGGGGCGCATAGATGTCATCGGCTGTGAACTCTGCCGTTTCGGTTGCCGACATCCTGTTTCCCCTCAGGTCGGCTACGTTCCGTGTTCCCGCTATGTAGTCCATTCCGTTGATGAATGAGCCGCTCACCGTCAGCCTGACCGTTACTCCGTCCTCGAGCAGTTCGGCCGAATATATCGGGAGGAGGTTCGATGGCTGGGCTGATTCGTAAATATCGTAATAAGCCATTGAAGACGCTGAGAGATCGCTGACAGGCTCATCGAAGAGCAGGTCGAGCGTATGCTCCCCGGACATTGCGGCAGACAGCAGATGTGGAGGTTCATTATCCACAGCGGAGAAGACGATCTCGCTCCCTGGATAGACCGCTGCTCCGGTGACGTTCTCCACGCCGGTAATACGGGCGGTGTAATCGATTCCCTGCGTCAGGTCGACCGTTGAGATGAGCCGCACGGTCCTCGCGTCTGACTGGAGCTCGGCGGACAAGAGCGCAACCGTGTTCCCCGGGGCGGTCGTCTCGAAGATCTCGTAGTTCGATACCGTCTCGGCGGTCGTTCCGTCCATCGGTACATTGAACAGGATGTCGACTACCGTGTAACCGGAGAACGAGGCGTCAACCATGACCGGCTTCGCGTCGACCGCGTTAACCTCGATGTTCGAACTGATCCGCATGGTGCTGTATGGAAGCCCTTCACTGCACAGAAGCACATACGGGCTTGCAGCATCGACAGGCGTGGAATGATATGAAAAGAGAGTCACGATCGAAGGGTCATGATCGGTTACGGTCAGCCGCTGCTTGCCGACCATGGTCCAGCCGTACATACAGCCTGGCGAGGCGATTCCGATTCCATTGAAGACATCGCCGTCAAGTATGTACAGAGGGGATGTTAACTCGAGATCCTGGGGTATGATGTTCGAGGGATAATCAATCGAGAACAATGTGGCCCTGAAGCCGATAGAAGGGGGACGTACCCAGATGTACATGTCGACTGAATAGTAACCGAGGCCGTCTGTCGCGGTGTTGTGACGCAGGTCGTCAATATAGAGCCCGGCGAGCGCCCGGTCATTACTTTCGCTGAAGGTAAAGGTCAGGGCGCTGGCAGCGGGGAGCGGATTGCCTGACGGGTCGTGCAGTCCGGCTGCCTCTATCGTGTACTTTGTACCCTCGGACAGGGCGGACCCTAACCGCAGGAAGACGCGGTCGCGGACTCCCCGCATCCTCACCTCGGCGAATCCGATGACATTCGACGGAACGGCAGTCTCGTACAGGACGTAGTTCCCCGGATCCTCCCCTTCGGCCTCGACTATATCCTCGTTGAAGACAAGGTCGATCGCGTCAGGTTCGAGGAAGGCGACAGAGTGCAGGGTGGGGGGGACGAGGTCCGTCGCGGTGAATGCGAATTCATACCCTGTCTCTGCCGGCACCTGTGCCGATGACATGACGCCGTCAAGGGCCAGGGTGTACGACCCGCCGGCGACCATCGCGTCACCCAGGAGTACCTTCATCGTCACGCCGTCGGCGTCGAGGAAGATCGACCACGGCTTAATCGCCTGGCCGGGAAAGCCTGTCGGATATATCGCTGAGTTATCGGTATCTTCGACCGAATGACGGCCCATCGGCACGGAGAAGACGAAATCTATCCTCCTCTGACTGATGACCTCGTGATCGACGATGACCGGTGCCTGGGCAAACGCCGTCCCGGCCAGTAACATGGTCGTCAGAACAACCGCAGTGACTGTTCGCATGCGATACCCCTCTCGCTGTAGCGGAATCTCTCCTTGACGGGCCGGTCGTTCCCGCTGGCCCGTAACCCCTGTACTGGAATTATAACCGACAGCAGAACATCGTGCCAGCAAGAACCATTGTGGACTAATACCTTGATACGCCGGTAGGAGCTCAGCATATCCATGAACACGAGGCTGACCAGGGGCTCCGTCTCCTTGTTTCCCAGACGAGGATGTAACATCCCGGGCATCGTATATTGAATCCCGGGCCCTGCCCCCTGTTGCTTTTCGATGCCGTAGTTCGGAGGCCCCCGGGATCTTCAGACAGCCTGCCTCAGCAGGAGAAACAGAGCCTGGGCACTGATCGGCATATCGCGCAACATAAATGCGATGTATTAATATCCCGCGTCACTGCTTCTTCTGAACCGGGAATATTTGCCATCCTTTTCAATGATGCCGGAGCGCGGAGGGTGTGATTCCGGTGTTGCGGAAGGGAATGTCCGGCCTGTGGTATTTCAGCTCCTGAGGTCTCCTGCCTTACAA
>CBDUYR010000113.1:0-3536 GCA_965371515.1 uncultured bacterium
AAAAAGGAGGCCGGGGATCGAACCCCGGCCTCCGAAGAAAATCCTCAAAGGATTCCCGGTCTCCCGGTACTACCTGAGAAGAACCATCTTCTTCATGTTCTCATAGTCGTCGCTGGCGTTCAGCTTGTAGAAGTAAACACCAGAAGCAACACTCGTCCCGAGATTGTTCGATCCATCCCAGGTGAGTTCATGAGAACCAACGTCCATGACTCCATCCTGCAGAGTCCTGACCAACTGTCCAGCCACGTTGTAGATCTTCAGGCTCACGTGACCCTTGACGGGTAGCGTGAACTGGATCCGCGTTGACGGGTTGAACGGGTTGGGGAAGTTCTGCTTAAGGCCGTACGCCTTCGGGACATCGGAATCGGTGATACCGATAGCGCGGCCGAGCTCAAAGAACTCGTACGTCTTTGCCAGGAAGATATTTCTGGCAAGCGTACCCTGTACAGCGTCGCGGATGAGCATGTAACTGTGTCCGACCCAGACAGTCCTGAGCGCCATGCTGGCACTGTTCAGCTGGTCTGTGTAGATACCAGCTGTGTACGACAGGCTGTTGTAATCAGGATACTGCAGCGCTGCCGCACCCTGGCCAGTAGTCGCGAGGACGTCGAAGTCGTTGACGATCGGGCAGCCGCCGTAGGCGTAGTAGGACAGGCCAGAGTACGGGCCCATCAACGCGCCAGTGATCAGCGGAGTTACCGTACCGCCGGCCTCGCGGCCGCCGGTCATGTTGTAGTAACTGTTCTCTACGAGCGTGACACCGCAGATCGTGCTAACGAGCTCGAGAGCAACGGTAGCAGCGGAATGCGAGAGATCGTAGGCAACCTGGTCGCCCATGACGAGTAGTCCGACCTTGTGCTCGGTAACGTTCATCCAGTCAACGAGCACCTGGGCATCGTTCGACTTGTCGGAGTTCTCGGTACCCTCGGTGATCGTCACCGAGTTGAGATCGCCTGAGTCGTGGATGATCGTATTGTATGCCTGGCATAAGATCGACGAAGCGTCCGTGACCGAAACGTAGGCACCGATGCCGTTGCTGACACCGGAGGACGGTCCGTTGGTGTCGTACCTGTCCGGCATGGGCTCACCGACCGGGGTGATCGCCGCGAATGCCGGATCAAAGTACTGCTGTACCTGTCCGACGAAGGAACCACGGTTGTGGAAATCATCGCAGTACAGAACGCCCGGGACCAACCTCAGGGTCGGCAGGCAGGTGAACTCATAGCGGTTACCGTCCGCTTCCTCGGCCGAAGCCGGGAAGGTCGAGGCGTCACCGAAGAGATCATATGCCTTGAAGTAGTACTCGATCATGTACCCGCGCGTAAAGAGCGAGTCGTTGAGATCGACGCAGTACTTGTCCGGTGCAGGGTTGCCGGCCGAAGTCTCGGCAGGCTCGCACAGGATGATATCCCAGCCGTTACCGTCGGTGCTCTCCCACGTGCCGTAGGTACCCTCGAGCTGTGCACCGGTGAGGTCAGGTTTTCCGTCGGTGCCGAGGAAGTACACGTTGCAGTGGAAGTAGACCCTTGCTTCACCGGTGACCAGGGTATCCAGGCCGCCGGCCAGAGGAGCCGCACAGGTTATAACGCAAGAGTCGCCCGGATCGATACGGCCAAAGTCCTCGCCGGGGGCGATGTCGTTAGCCATATCGGCGCGGCAATACTCTTCCATCGGGTTGCTGCTGGCCTCTATTTCCTGAGGGAACGTATCCTGGAAGAAATCCAGTGTACGCACGCTCCAGGACGGACCGACCGTCTTGTAACGGTAGACTCGGACATTGTCCACCCACGGCGAAGGCGTATGGGCCGCGCAGTCGCCGTAGACACCGTACCAGGCGTCGCACATGTCGGAGACACCGACGTTGACCTGAATCGGTCGAGGGCCGATCAGATCAGAAACATCCTCTGATCCCGGGATGTAATCCTTGTCGCCACCGTAGTAGACAAAGTTTCTGTCCATCCACTGACCCGGGCAGCCGAACTCATCGATGCTGCGGACTGACCAGGTGTAGAACACGAGGTTCTGAAGCGGAAGATCACGGTAAGCAACAAATCTCAGGACAGCGCCGCCGAGATACGCGGCGTCGGCAGGCGGAATCACAGCGTCCTGATTCTCATCACATGCCGTAGAGTAGTTCATCATGTCGATAATGGGAGAAAGGACCATCTCATCCTGACATGGAGCGGATATCCCACCGGGGCCTGCGCAGAAAGGAGTATCGAACAGGCCGGGATAATCGGCACTCGGGTAAGGCGATCCGTTGAAGAAGATGATCTGGGTGCCGAAGTTGTCACCGCAGGGATCTTTATCAAGGAGGTTGTTCGCCAGACCGGCATAGGCGCCGAAAGGATCCTCGACGTCCGTGTGCCAGATACCGAGGGTTCCCTGGGCTCCAGATGCATAGCCCTCAAAATCCTCATAATCGATCACGCCGCCGGCGTCGGTCACCGTGATACTGTCGATGATGCAGGCACCATCTGTATCATAGAGACCGTCCTGGTCGGACCAGGCACCGTCAGCGACAAAGTGGAAACGAAGCTTGGTGGCAGCCTGGGAAAGGAGAAGCTGCTCAGCAACGATCAGCGTATCGACGCCGTCGTAGTGATCGATCTCCACCCAGTTGTTGTCACCGGCGTCGTACTCGATGTAAGTGAAGTCCCAGTCGGGCTCCGAGTCTATGACGCACTTGAAGGACCAAGACAGGATACCCGTAAATTCGATCCTGTCCGAGTAACAGATCTGGTTCCAGCTGTTGCCGTAACCAGGAGCATTGAACCACGAGCAGAGGTAGAAATCGGTGCCCGGAGGGGTACCGCACCACAGTGACTTGCTTCCTTCGAGAGCGACGAGGCGACCGAAGTCACCGCCGCCGAGCCCGGCGAAATCGTCAACGTGGAACCAAACATCTACCTGAGCCGTATTATCAATACTCGTCCAGCCCTGCCAGTCCATCTGCTCGAAATCGAACCAGACGATACAGTATGTATCAACAGCAGCTGCGGCCATGAGCTGAGGTTCGAAAACCTCTTTTATCCCCTGATCCTCGTGCATTGCCTGCTGGACCCGAAGATCGTTATCCCGCGTTTCACGGGCGTTGAGGCTGAAGGGTGAGAGAAGTACGAATGAAATGGCCAGGAGTATAGCCACAGGGGTTTTCATGATTGTTCACTCCTTATCAGTGGTCGATTGATTTAAATTACAGGAAGACGATGCTGCAGTAATAAAACCCTCCTGACATACGGTCGGCTAGACAAAGTTTCACCACGGCCAATCTTAAAGCATACGCTTCCTCCTTTTTGGTGGTCGGCTGGTTGAAAACAGAGCGTGGAGCATCAGTGTAGCAGGGCAATTAGATACTATCACAATACGCTTATATATTCAATGAATAAATGAAGAAAGGAACAGTGTTTTAATCAGTAACTGTTGTAGCCGTAAAATAACAAAAAAGGAGGCCGGGGATCGAACCCCGGCCTCCGAAGAGAATCCTCAAAGGATTCCCGGTCTCCCGGTACTACCTGAGAAGAACCATCTTCTTC
>CBDUYR010000114.1:0-3533 GCA_965371515.1 uncultured bacterium
AATCCTCTTTAAAGAGTTCGACAGCTCACAGGAGACACATCTTACTGACCCACTGCTTCAGTTGTTAAATCGGATCCCAAGCTGAGACGTGATACACCTATGCCGGGAGGTTCAGGTGAAGGGGTGGATTCTTTCCATACTGCTTATAAGTACAACAATGATCGTTCTGCCTGTGGGCGGGATTTCTGCATCCATCGTGTCGGTCGAGATCGAAGTGGACGCGTCGGCGATCGTAATCATCGAAGACGGTGATGGCGGGTACAGGGTCGATGCCGCGGGAATGAACCGCACGAACTACCTCGAGCTGCCGTCTCTTCCCTACCGGGTGGTAAGCGTTCTGATACCGCAGGGTGAGGATGTAACGGCATTCCGTCTCGAGGGGGGCAGGGCGATCGAGCTGGCCGGCTCAATATCGCTTGCTGCGTTCAGGGGACAGCTTCTCGGTGACGGGACATCGAGGGGTGTCTACATCTCAACGGACGAGGCCGTAGGTAAGGACTCGATCTTTCCCTCCTGGAAAGTGAGGCACACGGGCACGTCCGGATGGAAGGGATACAGGATCGCGACCTTCGAGGTCTATCCGGTCAGATACGATATTTCCACAGGCCGGCTCACCGTTGTCGACGGTATGACGCTCGTTATCGATACTGCACCCGGCGACACGGGCCGGGACGCGAAAAGGCAGCGGCATGTCGACGGATTCAGGGAGAGATCCCTGGGGGCGATTCGCAGGACGGTGGACAATCCGCAGGCCGCATCTGATTATATATTCGCCGACATCGCGGTAGACGAGAGCAGCCGGGCCTTTCTGCCTTCATATATGCCGGGGATGGATGGAAGCTCGGTCCAGTATCTTATTGTCACGAATGAGGAGATGGCGCCCGAGTTCCAGAGGCTGGCCGACTGGAAGACGCAAAAGGGAGTCCCCGCCGTTGTCAGGACCGTCGAGTGGATCGAGCAGAACACCCGGATCGGTGTCGATCTCGGCGAGACGATAAGGAACTTTATCCGTGAAGCGTACGAGAAGTGGGGCGTTGAATACGTGCTCCTCGGCGGCGACACCGACGTGATACCGGAGAGGTTAGCGTATGTTGCTTTCTATATGGGCGATTTCATTCCCACGGATATGTATTACGGGTGTCTCGACGGGACCTGGAACGCCGACGGAGACTCGATCTGGGGAGAGGGGTACAATTTACTGAGCGATCCCGGAGACGACGCCGATCTCTACGCGGAGGTCTATGTGGGCAGATTCCCTACCACCACGGAGTCCGGCGCGTGTCTTCTCGTGGACAAGACGATCGATTACGAGGCGCCGTCCGATACGACATATAAGTCGGATTTCCTTCTGTGCGGAGAGGTGATCTCGCCGTCGGATTATACCCCTGGCGACGATATATATAGCGATGGCGCTGATTATCTCCAGAGCATCCATACTCTCTATCTGGACGCTGATCCGGACATCACGTCGATCAGGCTCTACGAAAACTACCCCCCTTATCCCGGCGCGCTGGAACTCACGATGGAGTCGTCTCTGAGCGGCATGGATGCGGGAGTAAACCATGTGATCCATGCGGGACACGGCGGCAAGTACAACACGTCTATGGGAGACGGCAGTATACTGAACGACGATGCCGACAATGTGATCAACGGCAGCGAGACCTTCTCGATGTACCTCCTGAACTGCGACAATGTAGCATTCGATTCCGACTGCATAGCGGAGTATTTCATGCTGAACGATAACGGAGGCGCCTTCGCTGTTACCGGGTCGAGCAGGTCCGCATTCCCGTCCGCCTCGAGGCTCTACATGGACGAATACTACAAGCTGCTGTTTCAGGATGATATCGTCCAGCTTGGCAAGGTGCACGTAAAATCGCGCGAACCTTTCACTGAAGCAGCATATGGAGAAACGGCCGATCGCTGGACACATTTTATCTACAATTATCTCGGTGACCCGGAGACGAACATGTACCGGGGCAGTCCCGGGACGTTCGATGTGACGGCTCCCGGCACAGCTGTGTACGGACACAACGAGATCGTGATCCATGTCGACAGCGAAGGTTCTCCCTTTGATTCGGCCTTTGTGTGTCTATACAAGGACGGCGATGATTATCAGTACGGATACACTGACGCGACGGGACAGGTCACCTTCGATGATTTTCTCTGCAGGGAGTCGGGGACGATAACAGTCACCGTTACCGGGTTGGATCACTGCAGGTATTCGACATCGATCGCCGTGGATCCCGCGGCGGCTGCCTACCTGATGGTCAGCAGTAAGATTCCGAACGACGACTCAGGCGGCAATGGTGACGGCATCATCGATGCCGGCGAGATCGTTACGCTGAGGGTGGAGCTGTTCAATTCCGGCGGTACCACGGGGGAGAAGCTATGGGCCGAGATCTCCACCGCGGATCCGGCGATAACCGTGACCGAGGGTATTTCTACTTATCCGGACATACCTGCCGGAGGAGATGCATTCAACGATTCGTCGATATTGCTGACTGTCGATCCCGGGCTAGCCGATGAGACGCCGGTGGAATTTCTTGTCGAGATACATGACTCGACCGGCGGATACTGGTCGGAAAATTTCGCCATCGAGGTGCATGCGCCCGAGCTGGAGCTGTTCGTCAACACGATAACTGACAGTGTGCCTTATGGAGACGGCGACGGCATCATCGGCAGCGGCGAAGAATTTCTTCTGCGGATCGGGGTAAAGAACTTCGGTACCGGAACGGCCAGCGCTCTGCAGGGAAAGATAAGGGCCATAGACGCAGGGATCACCATCGTCGACAGCATGGCCGATTACGGAGATCTCGGATCCATGGAGACCGGGTACGGAAACGGTTTCGTTCTGTCGGTGGCGACCGTGTCGGCGCCGAATCATTTCACGTTCGAGTTGACCGATGTTCACGGCAGGACATTCACTCGTAGGATGGAGCTCCGCGGACCGGATGCCCCCGTCGGCCTGTCCCTCGATTCGACCGTAGGCCCCGATCAGATCCACGCCACGTGGCATCCGCCCGATTCGCTCGAGACATACAGGTATCTCGTCTATCATTCTGCAGTTCCCGGAGGACCATATGAACTGGCATGCACGGATCTGCTTCTGCACTGTCTCTTCCGGGACCGCGATCTGGAGTTCAGCACCCGGTATTACTTCGTTGTAGCGGGCGTCGATTCATGTGGAAACATAGGTAGTCTCAGCGATGAGGCCTCGGAGACGACCAATCCGCCCCAGTTGCCAGGCTGGCCGAATCGAGTCGACCAGGGATCCTCGAGCAGTCCCGGGGTAGCGGACGTAGACGGTGATACTCATCCGGACATCGTTCTCGGGGCAGGGAACATCTTTGCCTGGGACAGCCGCGGCTTCGAGCTGCGCGACGGCGACGGCCAGCCCCTGACATGGGGTGTCTTCAACACGGAAGGCGACAACTACACCGCTTCCGTTGCCCTCGGGGACCTCGACGGAGTCGTCGGATCCGAGATCGTGGGAGCCTCCTGGGAGACAAAGGAGATCTACGTCTTCACACATG
>CBDUYR010000115.1:0-3505 GCA_965371515.1 uncultured bacterium
GGGAAAACGTCCGGAATATGCGGATCGAGCGAGGCTGGTCCCAGTTCATGCTCGCCCAGGAGTCCGGCATGATGACCGGCTCCTATATCGGCTCGATCGAGCGCGCGAATTGTTCGATCGGGATCGTCAACCTGGCGAGAATCGCGAAAGGTCTCCGGGTCCACATCACGACGCTCCTGGAAGAAAACCCGGGCCTGGTTGAGGAGCTTCCTGTCGAAGACGAGCCGCCCTTCATCCATGCGCGGCCCTTCCTGACAATGATCCAGCAATGTCGGAACTCACCGGATGCCATTCTGGCTTATCTGGAGCGGTCCGGAATCAAGGTGATCCGATGAGCACGGGACAGCATATCGGCTGGCGCTGGGCCGTCATCGCCCCAGGGATACGGATCGCCGTATATTTTGGGCTCAATCATCGACATCGCGGACCAGGTTATCGCGCCGGACCCTGGAACAGACGCCGGAGGGCTTCATCATGAACACGCGCTCGGACTGGACCTATGGAATTTCCGAGGTCGTTTATGCCGATGAGACTGTCGAGGTCATCACGATCATCGATAAGGACCTGGGGAATAGAAGTGTCACGAACGACGTCGAGAACATACTCGAGGCAATCGCGAAGGAACTCCCGAGGCCGCTGCATAAGTACGCGATCACTTACTTCGATTCAACTGACAAACAGGACGAGATCATCGTCGATAAAGACAACAAATTTTTGAGCTTCGCCGCATTGCCGCGCGGCCGGACGTTGAGGTTCGTGAAGACCGAAGCCGCTCGGCGTTTGACGACTCGCCGCTGGGGTAGCTCGTGACAAGAAAAGCCGTTTATTCCTGGTTCTGGCAGCCTGGGCTAAACGGCCAGCCAGGGCTCATGATGATCGTCGACGAGCACCCAGGCCCGGATCGTCCCGACGTTCCGCTCCTCCTCGAGGAGCTCAAGACGACCCTCCTCGAGATCGAGGCCAAGCTCCCGAACGATGTCCAGCTATACCAGCTCCGAATCTACATCCGCGAGCCGATCGGCGCCTGGTTCCAGGCCGTGTTCACGGTCCTAAATCGTCGCTTCCAGATGCAAAAGCCGAACTTCTCCCAGGCGGATCTCTGTGAGCTCTGGGACTCGAGACAATGAACTGGCTAACTGGTCATAGAAAATCGTCTAATATTCCAGTCTTCCCGGGAAGCCTGACCTCACCGATCGTCGAGGCCCGGACCTGGCTCAAGCTATTCCGCGGGAGGACATCGGTCCGCTGCCCATGTTGCGATCGCGTCGTGATCGTGCGGAAGCAGAGAGTCTTCACATGATCGGCTGGATCGTGGCCGGCCTCCTCCTGGGTTTCATGGTCGGGATTGTCTACGGAACCCGGGCCGAGCACCGTCGCATGGTCAATGAGGTCGAGAGCGCAAAGCGCCGTATGCTGGAAGCCGTGAAGCGGTTCCAGAAAACGCTCCCAGGCGCCATCGCGAAGGAGCTGGAGCGAGACATCGCTCGAGCATACTCTCCCAAAAAGCCGGGAGATCCGTTACACTGAGAGCGAGAGAGCTCCATCCCTCCCGGAACCCCAAAATACTCCGGGAGCTTTAACGGCCTATATCCCCCCCGATACGGCCGTTTTTTTTGCTCGGATCTCGCGCTCGTGTATTATCCGACAAGGCCGATCGGGTCGAATATTGGAAAGTTCTCATGTCGTTCTCGTTCGGAAAAGGATCAGAAGGCCACCTGGCAACGTGTGACGAGCGCCTGATCCAGGTCTCGCGCCTGGTCATGTCCTGGCAGATCTTCGACTTCTCGATCGTCTGGGGCTTCCGTGGCGCCGACGACCAGAACGAGGCCTTTGAGAAGGGCAACTCAGGCAAGGAATGGCCGGACTCGCTCCATAACCGGATGCCATCGCCGGCCCTGGACTTCGCTCCGTACATTAACGGGATCGGCATCCCCTGGAAGGATACTCATGCCTTCGCCGTGATCGGCGGCATGTACATCGCAGCCGGCGCTAGCCTGGGCTATGAACTCAGATGGGGGGCTGATTGGGATAATGACGGTCAGACGCTCGACCAACGCTTGAAAGATTACGGTCATATCGAATTGAGAAATCACTGATGCCAACAAAAAGATATATTTCTGACGAGAATTTAACGGATTACAGGTCTTTCAGAAAAGGAGGAAGAAAAATATTTGAACATCGGGATATTGCTGAAAAGATTCTCGGTCGTGCATTGCCTCCTGGTGTTGAGATCCATCATTATGACCTGAAATCCGATAATTCAAAATTAGTGATCTGTCCATCTCGCAGCTATCACATGCTTTTGCATTATCGAACGCGAGCACTAAACGCTTGCGGCAACGCAAATTTTGTAAAATGCGGTATCTGTAAGGAATACGGAGATCCACAAACAATGTGGACACAACAAAGGCCTAACGGGAAAGGATTCCGAGCACACCATCGTGCTTGTGCTGCCAGCAGTGCCAGACTAAGACGGCTTAGGCGCCCATGATGCCAGAGGATCGCAGGAGCTTGAACAGTTTCGAGAGACACGCACAAACCGGCCTGACGCTCGTCCTAGTCGCGCTTCTCGTCTGGGTCGGATCAACCACCCAGACTACTCAGATCAAACTCGCGGAGCTCGCCGTCGAAGTAAACAACCTGAAGGATGCGGTCAGAACACCCGATTCGCGCGTGAACGATCTCACTCACCGGATCGAGACGATCGAGAAGCACATCCATCCCGACTGGGATGACTGACTGGGTCATGATTGAGTCGCCTGACTTAGATCCCTGGCAGCTCTGGGCCCGCCGGCTCAATTCGTTCCGTGTCATTCCGAGACTTTTGCTCATCACCTATTACTCCTTCTTCGTGAAGGCCTGGTTCTATGTTGTCGAATGGTTCACCGCTTACGACTGGGAGAGCGTGACAAATGAAGCCGTCGCGCTTGCCCTGGCTGGCTTCCCGGCGGCTGTTCTGGGGATCTTAACGGGCGTCCTGGCTGGACTGACGAACAACTACTTCCGAACAGGAAACTCGGCCGGCGGAAATGGTGAATAATCAATGAACATCCAGGCCTCCGTCGTCGCGTTACTGATAGGTGGCGCGATTGTGGCATCAATGACTTACGTCGTAAAGTCTCAGATAAACGCGAGGATCGACGCGGAAGTCATCGCCACGGCTCAGAAAACACGCGCAGACATGGCCGAGGCCCAGCTCGACCGTCTCGAGATCCAGCTCGCCGAAGAGCGGGAGCGCCAGGAGAAGCTCGCCCAGGAGCTCCAGGGCGCCAGGGATCTCGAAGCCGAAACGACCCAGGTCCTCGAGAACCGGGCTCGCCTGGGACGCCTTACCCAGGAGAAGCCCGGGCTCATTGAACGCCGCGCCAGGCGAGCGACGGCCCGCACCTGGGAAGAGATCGAGAAGGATTCCCGTGAATAAGCTCATATTATCGCTCGCCTTTTCCATGATCTTCTCGGGATGTTCTCCCGCGCATGTCCCGATTGAGATCCGAGAGGCTCCCGT
>CBDUYR010000116.1:0-3462 GCA_965371515.1 uncultured bacterium
AGGCCCCACATCGGGGCGTCGGCTACCGACATCTCGAGCGTGTCGAGGTCGTCGCCGTGCATTGCGACGTCGATCCCGTATTCGACCGCCAGCCCGGCTGCTGCGGCCATATGGTCGCTGTGGCCGTGAGTCAGAACGATCAGGATCGGTGTGACGCCTGATCGTTCGATATAATCCTTTATTCTCTCAGGACTTCCGCCTGGATCGATGATGATCGCTTCCGCGCCGCCGCAGGTGGCGTCGCTCGAGACTACGTAGCAGTTCGTCGCGAGAGGTCCCACGACCAGGGTCTCTATATGCATTGTAATCCTTTATTCTTCAACGGGGCAGTACAGGGCCCCGGTCGGACATACAAGTGCCGCCTGCCCGCAGGGGCGGCATCGCTCGGGGTATACCCGAAGGGTCATTCCCTCGATGATGAGCGCTTCGCTCGGGCAGACGGCAGAACAGGCTCCGCAGACAACGCATTTGCCGCGGTCTATATCAATTTTCGAATGCGCTTCTTTCATATATTCTACCTCTTTACGAGGGCAGTTACAAGCTTGAAGACGAGCCCGGGATGCGTCGATACGAGGACGCGCAGTATCCTCAGAGGATTGACTCCTGTGTCGGTGATCAGTCCCGGCGTATACTTCAGCTTCGCGATGATCTTCTCCATCTCGTCGTCTTTCATCGTGTAGAACAACTGTGCGGCGTGCCAGAAGAACTCGTTGGCCCTTCCCGTCGATTTCTTCCACTTTTTCGTGTAACTGCCGAGGGAGCGTGCCGAGACATCTCCGTCGCGGATCGCCCCGATGGCGGCCTCCGCGGCGAGGTCGGCTCCCTCGAGGGCGTTGATTATGCCCCCGCCCGAGAAGGGGTTGTTCTGGTTAGCCGCTTCGCCAACGGCGATGAAGCCGTCCGCGGCCAGCGAGGGGAGCCCCCTGGCGACGACAGAGCCGCCGACCACCAGCCTCCCGCGTACGGCGCCCGGGCAGCGGCTCTCGATGAACCTCTCGAGATAATCGACCGCTTTCAGGCCGCCGGCCATCTCGGGATTGACACCGACCCCGACATTGGCGGTGCCGGGTCCCTTGGGGAAGACCCAGGCGTATCCACCGGGGGCGAAGCGCCGCCCGAGATGGAATTCGATCTTCCGGCTGTCGGTCTCTATCCCGTCGATGAGATACTGTGCGCTCGACATGACCTCGCGCGGCCGGTAGGCACCCTTCAGACCGGCCCAGCGGGGCGAGAGCGATTCGACGCCGTCCGCTCCGGCCGTCACGAGCGCGCCTGCAGTGTAGCTTCGGCCGCTGACGAGATCGGTCACCTCGACTCCGGTGAACCTGTGGCCGTTTCTGAGAAGCCCCGTGACCTGGTGGGATGTCCGCACCTCGGCACCGGCTTCGGCGGCGAGGTCGGCGAGACGCCTGTCGAAGAGTTCGCGATCGACTATAAATCCGATTCCGTGCTTCTCTCCCTCGAACCGTTTGCCCCCCGGGGATATGACGGCGAATCCTTCGATCGTCGACGATATCAGATCGTCGTCCAGGTCAAGGAAGTGCTCGACATCCTCGCGCGGACCGATACCCTCGGCGCACCTCACGGGAAAGCCGATCCTTTTTCTTTTTTCGAGAAGGAGAGTCGAGAGCCCCGCCCTTGCTGTGAGCGTGGCTGTTCTGGAGCCGGCGGGACCGGCTCCTATGACGACGACGTCGAAATTCTCATCCAGCATCAGAAATAATACTGCAGTCCTACAGCCAGGCAGAGCCCCGCATAGTCGATGTCGAAGTTTCCCCCGTGGATCCTGAACTTGCTCTGGGTCATCTGGAACCGGCCGTCGAGTGCTGCGCCCCATCTGTTCGAGATGTAGTAGTTGATTCCGAACTGTCCGTAGACGCCCGCCTCGAAGCTCGTCTCGGAGACCGACTCGCCGGGATTGTCGTAGACCGTTCCGTCATCGCGCCGGAACGTCGAATCGAGCTTTTCGTACGGGACGACCGCGGAGAAACCGCCGCCGATATAGGGTGCGATCTTCTGTACCTCGGGTTTGATCATGTAGTAGAGAAATCCGAGGTCGAGCGAGAAGAGATATGTCGTCAGGGTCCTTTCCGACGTAACCCAGACAGGGGGATCGGTTATCGTGCCGAACTCACCGCTGCCGTTGGCCGTGAGATAGGCGAAGTTCAGGTTTGTCACGAGAAAGTGATTGGGAGAGACCTGCCTCTGGTACCCGATCCTCGTATAGGGCGATGTCGACCAGTCGTCCCAGCTTTCCTCGCCTTGACGATCCTTGGCGAAGTTCGAAAGGTACTCGGTCAGATACTTGTGGTCCGGCCCGTCCAGAAAGCCGACAAAGACGTTGACGCTGTTCATCGGGATGGCCCCGAAGTACTTCTTCTGCTTGTAGAGAGAAGACTGGGCAGAAGCGTCGGCCGCGACGAAGATCACCAGCAGAGCGATAACGATCGGTAAGGATTTTCTCATCAGAACTCCCATTCTAGGTAGCGGCGGGGTATTTATCAACGTCGTATTCGCTTTTTAAATCTAACTATAGAGAGCACCCAAGTCAATCAGAACGGCCCTAGGGGCCGGACCATCAGAACGGCCTGAAGGGCCTTGATGGTCAGTACGAGTCGTTCGGGACGAGGCAGAGGAATCTCAGCACCTCGTCGCCGGTGTTGATGAACCTGTGCTTGCGGCCGGTGGGTATGAGGAGAAACCAGCCCTTCTCGAAAGGCTTGCGGACTCCCTCGAACTCGACCTCTCCGCTCCCGTCGACGATGTATACCTCGTGCTCCCATTCGTGCGTGTGGAGGGGGGAATGGCCTCCCGGAACGACCTCGAAGAGGCGCATCGCGAAGTTGGGGGCGCCGTCGTCCTTCGAGATGAGCCATCTGATGGTGACCCCCTCGACTCCCTCCAGGTTCACTTCACTTGCGCCGACATCGAGCGCCTTCATCATTTTCAGCTCGGCCATCTTCCCGCTCCTTTCGTTTGTTCCCTCGAGCGCCGACGATAACCGATGATGGCGTAAAACTCAACCGAATGCGACGTTCCGGGCGTCGTGCCGACGGGCAGGTCAATATACGCTTGCGCCTGCCGGTCCTCCGGGTGCACAATTCTTCACGTTATGAAGGAGATAGTGTTCGTCTGTACCGGCAATACCTGCCGCAGCCCGATGGCCGAAGGCCTTCTCAGGGAGGCCATTCCCGCTCAATGGGGCGGAAAGGTGACCGTCTCCTCGGCCGGCACCCATGCGTGGAACGGCCAGCCCGCCGCCTCGCTGTCCGTAAAGGTCCTGCAGGAGAAAGGGATCGACATATCGGGCCATTCGGCCAGGCTGGTCACGCCGGACATCATAAACAAGGCTTCGCTCGTCGTTGCGCTGGCCGCCGGGCACAGGGAGTTGATGAAGGCGACTGTCCCGGGAGCGGGCGAATGGATGATCCTTCTCGGTGAGCTCGATCCGGAACGTGAAAA
>CBDUYR010000117.1:0-3309 GCA_965371515.1 uncultured bacterium
GCCGGTGACAATGTAGCCGTATTTTTTGATGTCGCTGGAAGCCTTGACGGCGTTCTTCATGACCTGGAAGTCGCGGTTCGCGTTGTCCATAAGGACGAGCGCGCCCTGGGCGATGTAGCTCTCAGGAAGAATCTCGATGGTGCCGTCGCCCTTCATAACTTCGATTGTTTTCATGGTGTGCTCCCGTTCAGTTATCTAGGTTATCGACCCAGGCCGGGAAACCTTGAGGATTATTTGCAATAAAAAAACATCATTATTTTCTAAAGGATCTCGATCCTGTGCCGATAACCTAGATAACAAAACAGGGGAACGCCATGAAAAATACCATCGAGATTTACATGAACGACGCGCCGGCCTTCATCGCTGGCCTGGTCCGGGAAGGCGTGACGTATACCGCCCGCCAGGTTGAGGACAAGCTGGTCATCACTATGACTGGAGGCTTCTAAATGGACTACAGATTAATCAGTTATCGAAGCTCTCAAGGCGTTCGGATGGCCGTCGTTACAAAAACAGGCCGTAAATTTATCCATTTGCTTCTCATGGGCGACAATCACATCAGAAAAGTTCCTTTAACTGAGGAGCGATATTTCAAGGACCTGGGTGAGCCGACCCAGCCCCAGATCAGAACCTTCAATCGTATGGCGAGGACAATGGGATACAGTAAACAAAAGGCCCTCCTTTCCACCAGGAGAGAACCATGAATCTCGAGACATTGATCCGCCGGGCGGAAGACATGACCCAGGAGGAGCTCGTCCGAGCTCTATACGTCGATCCGCTGACCGGCATCTGGAACCGCTGCGCCTTCGAGGAGACTGATCACACGGGCCCGCTCGCAATCGTCGACCTGGACTCGTTGAAATGGGTGAACGATAACCTCGGGCATCGTGCCGGCGATGCCGCGCTGATCCAGCTCGCCGAGATCCTGGAGTCGATCTTCGAGGATGAGGTATACCGCCTGGGTGGCGATGAGTTCGTGGTCCTGGCGTCTTCTCGTGAGGCCCTCCTGGGCGGTTTATTGATGGCCCAGTCGGACGCCAGGAAGAAGAACGTCCACAGTCCGGCGTATTTTTGCCATAACTCGGCGGCGTTTAGCTTCGGCCTGGGCGAGGACCTGGTCCAGGCTGACCAGATGCTCCGCGAGGATAAGATCGCCAGGGAGATCGCCGGAGAGCGGGCTTCTCGAGGCGAAGCGCCTCCGGGCGTGATGCCGAAGCTCCGGCTCTTTTAGAGCGGATCTCGTTCCGTGGTAGTTGACGCGACAATCTCATGAGCGTAAAAAGCAAAGACCCCGGAGCGTGGACTCCGAGGTCTTCATTTTTGGGTCGGACTCTTTGCAGGAAGACGACTCGAGCGAGATCCTACCGCCTCGAGCCTACTTCCGCAACACTTCCCCGCCCTGTAAGGCCTATATTCCGCGCTTCTCGGGTTCGCCTGGGTGTATCGGTCCGCATGGATAAGCCTCAGTTCCGCCCAGGTGACGCGACAATCGCGAGGGAGGGTCGTATCCGCCGACTCCTGGCGATCAGAAGCAAGGAACGAAGGACTCGTTCGGAACGGCGGACCCTGCGACGCGACGACTCGATCCGCTCGGTCATGTTGCACGGTGAGACAAGGCTCGGCGTTGCTGGGCCTGGGTCTTGCTGTGCTCTAACCCTCACCACACGGCCATAATAAGTATATAAGTATTTATTAATTGATTTAGATCAATTCACCAAAAGGGAGTAGAACATGGGAAATGTAACAGACTGTAAACACTGCAAAGAGCCGATAAGTTTCCAGAAGACCGACGGCCGCTGGATTCCAGTCGATCCCCAGACGAACCAGCGCCACCAGTGCAAGGTCGATGTCGAGTGTCAGGAGTGCCATGTCACTTTCCGCGGTTCGCCCTGGATGAAGTTGTGCTCGATATGCTGGGACGATGAACACCTTGACAAGAATCGTGTCAATCGTGGCCGAGGATCGCGCTCTGAGAGCGCCAGACAGCCCGGACGGGTTAAGCGAGGCAGGCATGACGACAAGCTCCAGTTCTGACCCTGGCGACTCTAAGGAGCCCCAGGAGGCCCTATTCGACGATGAGCCGAAGCCGAACAGCCCGGAGGACCTGGGCCTGGTCCCGTCGGCCCACGTTTACGGAAAACCCACTCCAGAGCGTGAACCGGTTCAGAAGACTCTCTCGCCGTGCGCGATCGGATGGAAGGACTTCCGGAAGTTCGTCGATTTTATCCGGAAGGAGGAGATCCCGACTCACGTGGATGTCACGGTCGGCCATTGCATGACGTCGCTGTCTGGCCTGGGTCTGGAGGATCTCCGCTGGCTCTGCCAGGCGATCCGAAAAATAGGCCGGGCGCCGTGTCCGGTGACGATGAAGAAGGCCGCAATCGCTCGGAGAGTCCGGATTCTGGGGCCTGGTGGAGACCTTGAGGAGAGTCAAAAATGACGAAGACGACCGAACAGATGGTAGCCGAGTACAGGAGCGCCGCCCAGGCGTTGCCATTTGAGACGAAGCGGATCTTCTGGAGGGCGATGACGAAGGACGGGAAAAATGTCGGAGAAGCTCGAGAGATTGCTGGGATCGATGACGTGATGGTCGCCGGCCAGCTCGTCATGCTGCTCCATAATATCGTGCATGTTCCGATGAGCGTCGACGAAATAACGGACTAAATAGGGCCTTATTAGGGTCTAATAACACCCCAATAAGACCCCAATCAGCGCCGCATCCCCCAAAATAGGGGAGACAGATCAGACGACCGGGACGCCGTTCTCGGTGTAGGTGTCGTCGGTGTTGCGATCGTTCCGGAAGTGTCGGGCCCGGGTAATCGTCGGGACCGTGCCGGCGAGATCCGTGACGCCACGAAGGCCGGCCAGGAGCTCGGCATCCGTTACACCAGCGACCGCTCCAGTGAGAGCGTTTGCGTCGACCGTGAGGCCAGTTCCAGGCGTCGTTCCGTTCTTCGCCTGAGTGATCGCCGTTACTTTTGCCAAACCTGGCGCGACGGTGTACTCGCCAGGATCAAAGAACGCGACGCCAGTCACGACGCCCGCGGCGGTCGCCATGACTAAACCGACGGCCTGTACCGTTGAAGTTCCTCCCTGAATCAGGAATCTATCTCCTACTGTATACCCAGATCCGCCGACAACGACCCCGATGGCGTCCAGGCGGGTCGGTGTCGCGTTCGCCCGGGTTGCCTCCCTGGTCAGGAAGTTCGTATAAGCCGGATGCCGCGAGGCGAGCCTGGGGTTCGTTGTCAGGAGCCGGCGCCGGTGACGGATGCGCGTGAGCTGCGGGTTCGTGCCTTTCTGGAGCTGGAG
>CBDUYR010000118.1:0-3201 GCA_965371515.1 uncultured bacterium
GCCGACGTCGTCGACCGCGCCCTGCAGGTCATCCGTAACAGGGTGGACCAGTTCGGCGTGGCTGAGCCTGATATAAAGAGAGAGGGCGACAAGCGGATCATTGTCCAGCTGCCCGGCCTCCAGGACGCAGAGAGGGCCAAGAGGCTGATCGGCCAGACGGCGATGCTCGAGTGGCGGCTCGTCAAGGAGCAGGCCGAGGTCGCGAACCTCCTTGGTGCGATCGACCGCGCGCTGAAGTCCGAACTGGGCGATTCGCTCGTGGAAGTCGAGACGGAGCCGGTAGACGCCGGTGTGGGAGCCCTCGAGTTCCCCGACTCGGCGGCCGCGGACTCGATGGTTCCGCCCCCGCCGCCGGGGTTCGTATCCGATTCGACGATGCTCTTGCAGATGCCGGACACGCCTCTCGGATCGCTGCCTCTCCAGACGATCAACAAGGACAGGCCGTTCACCTCGCTTCTACTCGATTTCTACCGCGACTGGCTCGTCGTCTACGAGGAAAATATTCCGAGGGTACGCAATCTCCTCGCACAGCCCGAGGTTCAGAAAGTGATCCCCGACGACGCCGATTTCATGTGGTTCGACGAGTGGATCACCCTTCCCGAGGGGGGCAGGGCCAAATACCTCTTCCTCCTCTCGAAATCCGACATGGTAACGGGAGCAAACCTAAAGACGGCCACCCCCCAGCCCGATCCGTCGAGCCCCAGTCGCCTGATCGTCTCCTTCGAGTTCAACAGGAAGGGCGGCCGCGAGCTGGCGAGATTCACAGGCAGAAACGTCGGGCGGTTCACAGCGATCGTCCTCGACGGCAAGATAAAGAGCTACCCCGTCATAAGGTCGAAGATTCCTGACGGACGGGGATATATCGAGGGCAGCTTCTCCGACGAGGAGGCCAGAGACCTCTCGGTCATCCTCCGCGCCGGCGCCCTGCCCGCAGACCTGATCCTGCGTGAGGAAAGGACGGTCGGCCCGAGCCTCGGATCCGACTCGATCCGCCAGGGCGTCCGAGCGGCGCTGCTGGGCCTCGCGGCGGTGATCCTCTTCATGCTGATATACTACAAGGCCTCCGGCATTATCGCGTCGATGGCCCTTTTGTTCAACCTTGTCATCCTCTTCGGGGCGCTCGCCTATCTCGGCGCGGCCCTGACACTTCCCGGCATCGCCGGGGTGATCCTGACGATTGGTATGGCGATCGACGCCAATGTGCTGATCTTCGAGAGGATACGAGAGGAACTCAGGAAAGAAAAGACGGTCAGGTCGTCGATCGACGCCGGTTACGACAGGGCTTTCACGACGATCCTCGATGCCAACCTGACGACCCTGATCACGGCCGTCGTGCTCTACCAGTTCGGAACGGGGCCGATCAAGGGCTTTGCGACGACACTGAGCATCGGCATCATCGCAAGTATGTTCACCGCACTCGTGTTCAGCCGGTTGATATTCAACGGGTGGACGAAGAGCGGGCGCGTACAGAAACTCAGTATATAAGAGGTCATTCCTACGAGGAGAAGAGATGAAGTTCTTCGGTGAGACACATATTAATTTTACGGGATTCCGGAACAAGGCGTTCGTGCTATCGGGCGTGGTGATCCTGGCCGGTCTCGTTTCGCTCGCGATAAAGGGCGGCCCCGATCTCAGCATCGACTTCGAGGGGGGCACGCTCGTACAGGTAAGGTTCGATCAGCCCGTTCCGATCGGCGACCTCCGCGAAACGGTCGAGGCGACCGGCTATGAGGGTGGAGAGATACAGGAGTTCGGGGCGCCGAACGAGTATCTCATAACGATCGAGAGAGTCAGCGAGGAGGGGCTGGCGGCCGAGATGCTGCTGGAGGCCCTCAACGCGGCCTCGCCCGGTTCTGGCTGGGCGATCGTTTCGTCCCGCGAGCTGGAGCCCGATCTCTCGGAAGGGTTCGAGGGCGGCAACCTCGTCATCGTCAGCGCCGACTCTATCCCTCCGATCGAGACGCTGAAACGCGAAGTCAAAAAGCATGGCGTCGGGATCATCGAGCTGACACGCGAGAGCAGCAACACCGTAGCGTTCAACCTGCCTTTCATGGGCATCGAGGCGAAGGCCGTCGGCAAGCTCTACGAAGCGGTCAAGGCGCGGTTCCCCGACCGCGAGATCGAGCTGCGCCGTACCGAGACGGTCGGCCCGAAGATCGGGGAAGAGCTGAAGAACAGGACCTGGGCGGCGATCGTCATCTCGCTCTTCGGCATCCTCGTATATATCTCGTGGCGATTCGAGTTCAAGTTCGCCATCGGCGCTATTGTCGCGCTGATCCACGACGTTCTCATCACGCTGGGGATCTTCTCGATCATGGGCAAGGAGATATCGCTGGTCATCGTCGCGGCGTTTCTGACGATCGTGGGATACTCGCTCAACGATACGATCGTCGTCTACGACAGGATCAGGGAGAACTTCAGCCTCAGGCGGCGTGAGTCGTACGAGAAGATGATCGACATCTCGATCAACCAGTCGCTGAGCCGTACGGTGATAACATCGCTGACCACATTGATGGTGGTCCTTTTCCTCTTCTTCTACGGGGGAGAGGTCATCCACGACTTCGCCTTTGCGCTGATGGTCGGTATAATCGTGGGAACGTACTCGTCGATATTCGTCGCGAGCCCGATCCTCATCGAGTGGCAGAACAGGCTGGTAGGCCGCAAGCAGAAGGCGTAAGCGACAGAGATAAGAATTCGGAAGGAGCAGGATGTGGTCTCGGTACTTGCGCACACGGGACTCGTCCTGCTCTATCTTTTAATACTCATAGCTGACATTCTCATCTTCGCGGGGATCCCGGGCGGCTGGATAGGCCTGGGGATCATCTTTATATATGATCTGGCCAGCAAGTTCGCTGTCGTTGGGTGGCAGTGGTGGATCGTTCTGGTCGCCTTGATGGTGATCGGGGAGATCATCGAGGCTTTTCTCGGTACGGTCGTAGTTTTGAAGAAGGGCGCGTCGAAGTGGGGGGCGGTCGGGGCGTTCGTTGGAGGTATCGTCGGGGCTATACTTGGGACCTCTGTGCTGCCTGTCATCGGGAGCGTGATTTTCGGATTGATCGGCGCATTCGCCGGTGCGGTCCTGGCCGAGTACATCCAGTACAGCCGGATGGAAGATGCCCTCAAGATGGGGTTCTGGGCATTCATCGGAAAACTCTCGGCCTACTTTGCCAAGTACGCGATCGCGATGGCGGTGCTGGTGAT
>CBDUYR010000119.1:0-3165 GCA_965371515.1 uncultured bacterium
GTCAAGCGGCTGCTGATCCCTCTGATCACCTTCATGATATTTCTCTTCCCGGTATAGGGGTATTTCTGGCCCCCGGCCCAATACGCGATCGGGCTCGGCTACCTGAAGCAGTTCTGGCCGTGGTGCCTGACGACAACCTTTTATTCGCCGATCACCGGCGGACCGAACTGGGGCCACATGTGGTTCGTGGGATACCTCTTCATCTATTCGATGGTCCTGCTGCCCGTACTTCTACGCATCCGCTCAGGCAGGAGCCCGTTGACTGAATCGGTAACTGGCTTCCTTACCGGCCGGGCAGGGCGGATATTCCTCGCGGGCATACCGATATCATTGACATTCGCCGTCCTCTCGCCGATCTGGCCCTTTTTCAGGAATAATCTCTACTCTGACTGGGGCTACTTCACCTATAACATGACGGCGTTCTTCTTCGGATTCATCATCGCGAGGGATCAGAGGTGGATGCGGTCATTCGAAAGACACGCTCTGGTATCGCTTGTCCTCGGGATTGTTTTTTCGGCGGTAAAGCTGTACATGCAATATCGGCTGCCCGCATTCTCGACTCCCGCCTATGGCCTGAGCTACGCCATCTATTCGCTTGTCGCCGGACTGAACACCTGGTTCTGGGTCGTGGCCGTCCTCAGCATCGCGCGCAGGAGACTGTCTTTTACAAACCGGTTCCTCAGGTATTTCAACAGGATCTCCTATCCGTTCTACATCTTCCATCTCGTCGTCATACCGGTCGCGGGGTATTTCATAACGCGGATGAGACTCGGGACCGTCATCGAGTTCCTCGTGCTCTGCGCGGCGTCATTCACGATCTCCGTGATCTGCTGCGAGCTGGTCAAGAGCAACCGCATCACGTGTTTCCTGTTCGGGATGAAAGTACAATAGGAAAGAGCAGCCGCATGACCGCGGATTATCCTTCGCACGCAAAACGGCTTCGATCCTACTTGCACGAAACAAATCGGACGATCTTCTTCGAGCGTTCGATGACTTCTGCGAGGAGCTTGATCGTGCGCTCGATATCTCCCTCTGTCGTGTCATGCCCGAGAGAGAAGCGCAGGGCGCAGTGGACCTGTTCTTCGGTCAGACCCATCGCGAGGAGGGCGTGGGACGGCTCGGGGGAACCGGAGTGGCAGGCCGAGCCGGAAGAGAAGCATGTGCCGCTGCGGTCCATCTCGAGAACAAGCGATTCACCGCGCAGCTCCGGCAGGGTCATGTTGAGGGTGTTGGGGAGTCTGAGGATCCTGTGGCCGTTGAGCCTGGCGTCCTTGACGATCTTCAGGATGCCGTCTTCCAGGCGGTCGCGAAGTTCTTCGATGCGCTCCATGGTTTCCAGGTAACGGGGAACGTTGTCCATCGCCATCCCGAACCCGGCGATCTCGATGATGTTCTCCGTTCCCGAACGGATGCCTCCCTCCTGCCCACCACCATGTATGAGATTCTCCACTTGAATCCCCTTGCGGATGTACAGGGCGCCGACGCCCTTCGGGCCGTGGAGCTTGTGTGCGGAGATCGTCAGCAGATCGACGCCGAGATCCTCGACATCCACAGGGATCTTTCCAATGGCCTGGACGGCGTCTGTGTGGAAGATCACCTCTCGCGCTGCGCGCGCGAGCTCCTTTATTGGTTGGACCGTCCCCGTCTCGTTATTAGCAAGCATGATCGTAACGAGACAAGTGCGATCGGTAATCGCGTTCTCAAGATCCTTCGGACTGATCAGTCCGGTTTCATCAACGCCGAGATACGTCACCTCGAATCCATAGTCCTCGAGCCATCTGCACGTATTGAGGACCGCCGGATGTTCTATAGATGAAGTGATGATGTGGTTCTTTTCATCGCGGCTGGCGAATGCGATCCCCTTGATCGCAAGGTTGTTCGCCTCTGACCCGCTGCCGGTGAAAACGATCCGCCTGGCGGTGCAGTTTATCTGCCTCGCAACACGGCGCCTGGCCTCGTCGATGATCTTTCTTGCTCGCCTGCCCTCGCGGTGGATGCTCGACGGGTTGCCGTACGAAGTCATCATTTCCTGCATGTACTCGATGACATCGGGGGCGATGGCGGTGGTGGCGTTGTTGTCGAGATAGATCGTCTCTGCGGGAGTAACTTTCGGGATCGCGGTGATTTCATCACCCTCCATCTCACCTGTGCCGAGAACGAGGCGCTCGCCGGCATTCTTCTCTTTCAGCACCTCGCAGAGGAGTGACTTGTATACGGGGAACCCCGATATCGGGTCGTAGTTGTCGAGGTCGGTCAGATCGTTGATGTTTGCGCTGCGCCAGGCCGCAGGGCCTACAGGGCTGCCGCAGGCGTGATTGGCGTCTATTGCTCCCTTTATGATGCAGTCGGTGACGATCGCCCTCATCGAGACCTCTCCGCGCTGGGTCCTGATCACAACCTTCTCGCCGTTCTCGATGCCTCTTTCCCCGGCATCCTCGTCGTTTATCATCACTGTCGGCTCGGGGCGTTCCCTGCTGAGTCCCTCTATCCCGTGATGCTGAGTGTGAAAGCTCGTGCGCACGCGCCCACCCGAGTTAAAGACGAGGGGATAGTCTTTCAGCATTTCGGGCTGGGCTATCGGTCCCTCCTTCGGCTCTGTGTATTTCGGAAGAGGCTCGTATCCGTACTCCTCCAGCACAGACGATGCGATCTCGAACTTTCCCGACGGGGTGTCGAAGCCGGGCCTGCCGTCTTTGCGCAGCAGTCCCTTCTCCCATTTCCGGTACTGAATCATCCCGGTCTTTATCGACACCGTGCCGCCTGCCTCCCTCACATCCTCTAGAGTGAAGGGCCCGCCCTTGAGGACATGCCGAAGCAGTTCGTCCTCGGTCTGCGGGTAGAGATGTCCGTAGCCGAGCCTTTCGGCCAGCTCACCGATGATGAAGAAGTCGCTTCTCGCTTCGCCGAGCGGCTCGATGACGCGATCGCGGATACGGAAGGTTCCTCCGTATGTCATGTACGAGACATTCTCGTAGTAAGTCGTGGCGGGAAGGACGATGTCGGCGTATGCCGAGTCTGCGGTCAGCTGGCGATCGATCGTGACGAGGAAATCGAGCGCTCCGAGCGTCTTTTTCCATATCGCCGGGTTCGGCCACGATGTGGTGATCGAACTGCCGAGTATTATCATCGATCTTATTTTGTACGGGTTGCCGTTCAGCACAGACT
>CBDUYR010000120.1:0-3073 GCA_965371515.1 uncultured bacterium
CGGAGTATTTCGAGGTGATCGCCGACATCCTCTCGGGCAACTTCCGTACCCGCGGCACGGACTACTGGGGGCAGTTCGAGTTCAAGGGGCGCGGTAAAGAGCGCGAGTCAAAGGCCGAGCCCGGGTTCCACGACAACCTCACCGCCGCGGAGAAGTATGCGGCAGAGCACAACTTCCCCATCATCGGCAAGAACTCGCTATCTCAGGCCAGAGACTACGTCCAGGGGTTGTACGAGTGGGCGGTGTGGCAGCGGGCGTCATGGCCGGACGGACCGAACCCGATGGACAAAATAGAGTACGGGCGAGTGATTGAAAAGATGACAAGGCTCAAGAGCCCCGGCGACTTCAAGGCGACCCGCGACCGTTGGGAGGATCACATCGAGACCGCCGCCGGAGCGGCCGACCAGGGCAAGTGGTACACGACCATCGGCCCGGGTTGGGACGATCCCGAAACCGCAGGCTACAGAATATCGGACCTCGAGATGCTCACGGCTCAAAACGCGATCAATATGGTTTTCTCGGATGATCGACTCACTAAATACCTCCCCTCGACTCTCCAGAGGGGAACGCATTTCGGCAAAACCTCCGACCGTTTCGACATTCTGTATCCGATTCACCTCCTCAGTTCCTTCGGGCTCGAGACCGACAAGGAAATAGCATCGGAATCTCCGTTCTCGGATCAGGCGAAGGCTCAGGTGATCGGGTCGTCGGTCTTCATCTTCAAAGACAAGTTCTGGAAGGGTGTTGAAGAACTCGTGGGTGACAGCCCGTTCGGGAGCATTGGCCGAAACCTCTCCACCATGAAGAGCCTGCCCGACACGCTCCGCCACGAACTCGGGCACGTACTCTATGGAAATTTCCTCTCGTTCTACGACAAAGAAAAGGTCGGCAAGCTCTTCCGGGAGTTCGTGGTCGACCCGATTCCCGGCGAGAGCTACAGCTACGAAGATACGACCGCAGAGGCAAAGAAGTTTCTCAGCTATTGGGCCGGTATGAACACCGACGAGTTTTTTGCCGAGGCGTTCGCGATGCTCACTAATCCTCTGTATCCTGAATATGCGAAACGCTCGGACGCGCACCCGCGGCTGGTCGATCTGTTGGAGCGGCTCGACCAGCTCCTCCTCGATGGGTGGTCAACGGTGGCGGCGGCGAAAAAAGAACGCATCCGTAGATCATGGGAGTGAGACCATGACACCGAAAATAGCTTGCGAAGAGTGCGCCCGGTTGATCTCGCTCAAGGGGCGACCGAGATGCGAAGCCTACCCGGGCGGAATTCCCATCGAGATCCTGACCGCCCAACACGATCACACGACACACTTCAAGAACGACCGCGGGCTTCGGTTCAAGCCGAGGCGGAAGTTCGACGGGGGTGAGGGATGATCAGATTCACGGCGTGGGGCCACGAGGCGACCTATGTCGAGGGCGACTTCGTCACCGGCCACCCGCTCATCATCGAGATCCTCGAAAGTATGCTCAAGAGCTACCCGTCCTACCTCCTCCTGACCGACGATCAGCTCGCGAAGCCGGAGGAGTCTCGGATCGAGTGGCTCGGGACCATCGGCGTGCCGGTGAAGGTGATCGAAGAGCGGCCGGAGGTGGTGACTCAGCACAGGCCATAAAAAAAGCCCCCGAGCCGAAGCCCGGGGACCGATGTGACGTGCCCGCATACCGGGGGTCAACCGATAAGAGGAGGTGGGCAGTCACACCTCAGTTTTTCCTGATGTCGCGCCGTTGCGCTGGCCGAAGACGTACTCGAGCAGGTAGGCGAGGTACCGGGCGTCGTTCTGTTGGCCGGTCTTCGCGTTGATCGCCTCGAGTGCGTGCTCTTCGATCACAGCGACCAGGGCCGCGTTCGGGTTGGTGCCTTTCGACTTCGCCTGGACGTAGGCCGTGTAGGCGCGGTCGATCGCCTCTTCGGTGAATAAGTCGCCGAGTTTGTAGATCGGGGCCGCCTCGGAAACGTAGCGGTGCATCCTAGACATTTGTCACCTCCTCTCCGCTCGTTGCCTGGATATTGATCATGCCCATCCCGGCCATTTGCTGAACCCGATCCTCATCTATCAGAGCCCCGAGCACGGTTCGCGGGGTCAAGAGCCTCCACAAGCCAAGCAACGACCCGAGGCCCATGAGCATCATCGCGACACCCTGATCTCCGATCCACGCGCCGATCTCCATGTAGCCATGCTCAGCGCCATCGAAGAGATCGACCTCGCCGTAGTCGCCCTTGTGATCCTTGATCAGCCTCCGGAGTTCTTCGGCGTCCGGTTCTCCGACAGCGGAGACCTTGAAGAAAATCAGGTCCGCCGTGTGTCCGTCGGGTTGCTGTGATTCTCTGTCCGGACCTAGCGCGTTGCCGGGCGCGTCGATGCACTTGCCACACTGGCAATCACCACGCACGGTGTTCTCGGTCACGAAGTTATAAAGATCCATGATTCACCTCCACCTCCACTCTCGACCGTCTCCAATCCGCTTCCGCCTGTTGGGCGATATGGAAGATTGGGAACAGCTCGTCTCTGAGCAGCTTCATGTCCGCGATGTTCGAGGGCTCGCGGTGCGGGGGCTGCTCGGTTTCCATTTGCTCGATCGCGATGGTGAGAGCCTCAGACAAAATGTAATGTCCGCGGGCCGTGCCCACCAGGGCAACCGCCGTGTCTTTATCGTCCATCGGTGTGTGTGTCATTTTATGCTCCTTCTGTTCTTAATGTCCGCCCGTACCAGCTTGACGGCGGCGGCGTGACCGGAGAGGGCATCTTTTTTCGATGAGTACCGCCACATCTCCTGATCGTGCTTTCCACCGAACACCAGCGTCTCCCACAGGATCGGTGCGCCTCTGCCGCTGAAATTGTGATCGAGGCCGAGGAAGACGGTTGAGACCGACACGCCGCCGATCTCAGTTTGATCCAACTGGCGCAGCTTTGACTTCTCGAACCACTTGCCCCACGCCTCGAAGCTGGAAGCCTCCTCGGGCTCGCCCTTGCTGTTGAGAATCCAGTGTTTCAGTTTCATTTAATGCTCCTCGGTCTGCCGTCGATAAATTCATAGTTGACCGGCTCGTCGGTGGGTCGAGCCTCGT
>CBDUYR010000121.1:0-3063 GCA_965371515.1 uncultured bacterium
GAGCAGGAGAGAATAGAGTTTAAGTGTCGTGAATACGACCTTATATAACGCCGCTGACGTAGCCAGGGGCTACTGAGGCAGATGGGCGGTGCGGCAGGGCCGACGCCGGTTCATCTCAAGGGTGGGGATGTGAAGATGAGGAGTGTGAGATGAATTTACGTGAGAAGTTGGCGAATCTGCTTGCAGAGATTCGCACGCTTAACGAACAGGACACGCTCACCGACGAGGACAAGGAAGCCCTCGACGGCAAGCTGGCGGAGGCGGAGGAAGTCCGTGCCGGTATTGAGCGTGAGGACAGGGCTGCGGAGCTGGAAGGCTTCAGCACGCCTGAAGTGATAGACGAGAAGCCCGAGCTTCGCGCCGGTGATACGGTCGAGGTCAAGGGCAGGCGCGAGGCGCAGAAGAAGTACGCAAGCCTCGGTGAGCAGATAATCGACATCCGCGCCGCGCAGTTCGGTGAGGATGGCGAGGCCAGGGAGCGTCTTGCCGGTGTCGCCGAGGAGCATCGCTCTATCACGGGGCTAGGCACTACCGTTCCGTCTGATGGCGGATACCTTGTGCAGACTGACTTCGCCAGTGAGATACTGACGAAGGTACATGATACTGCCAAGCTCCCCGGCAAGTGCCGCCCGATTACCATCAGCAACAGCAGCAACTCAGTGAAGATCCCGTACATTGACGAGACTTCGCGTGCGGATGGCTCGCGTGCTGGTGGCGTTCGTGGTTACTGGACAGCCGAGGGTGGAAGCACGACCGCATCAGACCCGCAGATTGGTCTGTTGGAGGTTGGGCTTAACAAGCTCACGGTGCTGTCGTATCTGACCGAGGAACTGATGGCTGACGCTCCGGCGATGGGTTCTATCCTGGGTCGGGAAGTGCCGCAGGAGATCGGTTTCAAGTTTGACGACGCGATAGTGCGCGGTGACGGTGCGGGCAAGCCTATGGGTATGCTCAACGCACTGTGCAAGGTCGAGGTTGCGAAGGAATCTGGTCAGACCGCTGACACCATCGTATGGGAGAACATCATCAAGATGTTCGGTCAGCTTTGGTCGGGTAGCGTCTCGAGTGCCGAGTGGTACATCAACCAGAACATCCTGACGCAGCTTTACCAGATGAGCATGGTAGTCGGTACTGCTGGTATTCCTGTTTATCTTCCGCCGGGTGGGGCTTCGGTCTCTCCTTACGGTAGTCTGATGGGTAGGCCGGTAACTGTCATCGAGCAGGCTTCGACCCTCGGAGATGCTGGCGACATCATTCTGGCTGACTTGTCCGAGTATTACTGGGCGACGAAGGGCGGCATCAACGCTGCCTCTAGTATCCACGTCCGATTCCTTTATGGCGAGACGACATTACGCTGGACGGTTCGTGTAGACGGACAGCCTGCGTGGCACTCATCGCTGACTCCTTACAAGGATGCCGGTACGACGTTGCCAGTGTCGCCGATTATAACCCTTGCCGAGAGAGCATAACCGAGGAGGTGAACTGAAATGGCTGGAATCTGTGTTGCAGAGGAAATGCACGTTGTAAATGCTACGCCCCCGGTAGACATCAACGCTGCGGCTCCGACTTCGGATTATTTCTCGATGGCGAATTACGCGCACGCGAGCATCATCATAACGCTAGGCGTTACTGGTGCCGCTACGACTGTCACTGTTGAGGAGTCTGATGACCTTTCGGGCAGTGCTACCACAGCGATTGGTTTCGACTACTACGCCGAGACTACTAATGCCGGTGATACGCTGGGCGCGAGGACTACGGTTGCCAATAGCGGGTTCGCCTGCTCGACCAACGATAACATTACATATGTTATTGAGATCGACGCGGCTGACCTGACTGATGGGTATCCGTGTTTGGTCGTTAAGGCGAGTGACCCGTCTGCCGCCACTCTGTACAGTTGCGTTGTGCTTCTGTCCGGTGGTAGGTATGTCGATGCTACCACGCCGACTGCGATAGCGTAGGCGGCTTATTGAACTCGCAGGGCGGGGTAATCTCGCTTCGCCCTGCGCCCTTCGGGGCGAGAACAGGAGAATGAAATGTCAGTACACAGCAAGATGGTAAACGGAAACTTAATATTTTATCACACCCGTGAGGACAAATGGCTGACCGGCATCGGGCCGACAGTCAGGCAGTGGACCGAGGACTTTATGGGACCGACGGGCACGGGGCTTACCAGTGCCGACCCGATGGGTTGGACTATCACGGCCCTGACCGGCGAGGATGCGGCTACGTCGCTCGCGGCTGCGAACGAAGCGGGCGGTGCGCTACTTATCACGCCGGACGCTACAGAGAACGACGGCATCAATATGTCGATAAACAACGAGGCGTTTACGCTGGCGGCTGGCGATCCTACGTACTTCGGCATAAGGCTGAAGCTGTTAGACGCAGACCAGTGTGATTTGATAGTCGGCCTGACTATCGGTGATGCCGAGATGTGGGGCGGCTTCACTGACGGTATCTATTTCGAGTCGGCGGACGAAACGGCTGTCTGCACTTTCGTTGTAGAGAAGGACAGCACTGAGACAAGCGACACCTCGGCGGGTACGCTGCTCGATGCCACCTACAACACGCTTGAGTTCTACTACGACGGGGCGAACAGTGTGAAGGCGTATTTCGATGACGTGCTGATAGCGACATCGGTGCTTACCAACCTGCCGGACAACGAGCCGATGAAGTTCGGGTTTGAGCTTCTGACCGGCGAGGGTGTAGCGAACACCTGCGCTATCGACTGGATCAGAGTTATCCAGGTTCAGTAATGGAGTGAGATGGCTATCCGTGAACAAATACGTTTGAAGTCAGGGCGCATTGTCACCGTTCGGGCGTATGTCGCGGAGCATCTAGTTGAAATGGGCGAGGCGGAGTATATCGACATCGAGCATGCTACCGCCTCGCCGCCTGAAAACGCGATGATACCAAAGGGGCGCGGGAGAGTGAGGGGCTGATGGGCTGGCACTGGAAACTAAAGACGGACGCTACTACCGAGCCGATTACGACGGCGCAGGCTAAGGCTCACTGTAACATCACCACGTCCGATGATGATACGTATATAGATATTCTGATAAAGGC
>CBDUYR010000122.1:0-3015 GCA_965371515.1 uncultured bacterium
AGGTACTTCGCCTCGAGAATATCCGGCCGCCTCTCGAGAAGCCCGGATCGAAGTCCCTGCGGGATATCGGGAGGAACGGACCATTCGAGGATATCGCCCCGCAGTTCCAGGCCGACGGGCGGCCTGCCGAGAAGCACGCTCAGCGCGTTCTCCGTCACCGCGACCAGCCGCCTGTGTACCGGTATCGCGCCCGCCGCTATCTCCTTCTGGATCTGGGCCTGGTTCAGGTCGAGCTCAGGTATGATGCCCTTGTCGAACCGCTTCTGGATTATGTCGAGGCTTACCATCCTCGATTCCAGGGTCCGCTCCGATATCGCAAGCCTGTTCCTGTAATCGAGGAGCAGGAAGTATGTCCTGGCCACCTCGGCGACAAGACTGATCTGTACGCTGCTCAGCGAATACTCGGTAGCCAGCAGTACGGAAGCCGCCGCCTCGTTGGAGCGCCGAAACTTGCCCCAGAAATCGATCTCCCAGCTCAGGACGGGAGCGAGGAAGTAATTCTCGTTTATCTCGTCGGTCTTGTTCGTTCCCGCAAGATTGCCCCTCGAGGCGCTCCCGTGGATATCGATCTTCGGATAGATATCCGCTCTGGTGAATCCAAGGGCTGCCCGCGCTTCCTCGATCCTGCTCGCCGCAATCAGGGCGGTCCTGTTCTCGGACAGAGCGGTGCTGATCAGAGAGTCGAGGGTCGCGTCATCGAAAAGGTCCCACCATGAGAGCTCGAGCTGCGTATCGACCTTGAGCGAATCGGAGAGATATGCCTCCGGAGTATCGACGACTGGTTCCTCGAAATCGGGGCCGAGCGCACAGCCTGCCAGGACCGAGACGATGATGACGAGCCCTGTCTTTATTCCTGCACTCATCACTTTTCCGCACCTTCCGCAGCGACAGGGGCCCGGTTCTTCTCGTACTTCGCCACCCGTCCGATAAAAACGAAGAGCATGGGATAGAAAAAGACTCCGAGCAGGGTAGCCAGCACCATGCCTCCGATCAGGGCCATGCCCATGACCTTTCTGGCTTCCGCACCCGATCCAGCGGCAAATACGAGGGGCATCACGCCCAGTATGAAAGAAAACGCGGTCATGAGGATCGGCCGGAACCGCATCTCGGCCGATCGTATGGCCGCATCGAAGAGGGACAGCCCCTTGTCGAATTCGAGCTTCGCGAATTCCACGATGAGGATCGCGTTCTTTGCCGCCATGGCGATCAGCATAACCAGTGAGATCTGGGCGAAGACGTTCAATTCAAAGCTCTCACTGAAAAGTCTCGCAATAAACAGCGCGAGGAAAGCCCCGAGAATGGCGAAGGGCGTACCGAGCAGAATACTGAGCGGCAGCGACCAGCTCTCATACTGGGCGGCAAGGATCAGAAATACGAATATCAGGGAAAAGACGAAAACAATCGCGCCCGTTCCGGCCGCCTCCTTTTCCTGGTATGTCATATCGGTCCACTGGTAACCCATGTCGGCGGGCAGGACGGCCTGAGCTACCTCCTCGATGGCGTCGATGGCCTGCGCCGACGTGTATCCCGGTGCGGGAGTGCCCCTGATCTCGATCGATCTGTACAGATTGAACCTGTTTGTATAATCCGGTCCCGCGATCTCGTGGACATTTACGAATGCCGACAGCGGCGCGCTCTTGCCCTCGCTGTTCTTGATGAAGAACAGGTCCAGCTGATCCTGATTCTGCCTGAATTCCGGTTCCGCCTGGATATAAGCCTTGTAGAGGCGCCCGAACCGGTTGAAATCGTTTACATACGCTCCCCCGAGAAACGCTCCGACCGTCGTATAGATGCTGTTGAGATCGACGCCCGCCTGAAGCACCTTGTCCCGGTTTATCTCGAGGTATCTCTGGGGGACGTTTGCCCGGAATGTCGTGAAGACCGAGGCTATCTCCGGTCTCTGCGTAGCCTGCTGGATCAGGCCGGCTGCCTGACGGGCAAGGTGATCGGGCGTGTTTCCGCCCCTGTCCTGGACCATCATCGTGAAGCCCGAACCGTTCCCCAGGCCCGGAATGGGAGGCGGGCCGAATGCGAATACCTGCGCCGCGCGGAGTTCAGACATGAATTCCCCGTTGAGGCTTCGTATGATATCGGCGGCGGTTTTGTCTCTGTCACTCCAGTCCTTCAGGGTGACAGCGACAAAACCGCTGTTGGAAGTCATACTGCCCGAAAGAAGGCTGAATCCCGTCGCAGCTGTGTAGAAGTCGATCTCGTCATACCTGCCCAGAATAGTCTCCACATCTTTCATCACCGCATCGCTTCTCTGAAGTGACGCTGCGTCGGGCAGCTGGATATTGATAAAGAGAAATCCCATGTCCTCGTCGGGCATGAATCCCCCGGGCACCATCTTCCCCAGGACGGCCATGGCAACCACGGCAATACCGATAAAGATCAGACCCCGTTTGATGCGGCGGGTCAACACGTTCGTGAAACTCATGTAGGACCGTGAGGTCCTTTCGAAGGCCTTGTCGAACCGTCCGAAGAACCTGCCGAGCAGGCCGCCGTATGGTTTCGGTTTCCTCAGGATGAGCGAGCAGAGAGCGGGACTCAGGGTCAGAGCGTTGATCGAGGAGAAGATCACGGAGATCGTCACCGTGATCGCGAACTGCTGATACAGCCTGCCCGTAATCCCGCTTATTCCGGCCGTGGGAAGGAATACCGCGACGAGCACCAGCGTTGTTGCGATAACCGGCGCGGTCACTTCCCTCATCGCCTTGTTCGTGGCCTCTCTCGCATTCATTCCCTTCCCGATATTCACCTGGACCGCCTCGACCACCACGATGGCGTCATCCACCACGATGCCGATGGCAAGGACAAGCCCGAGGAGGGAAAGAACGTTTATCGTAAATCCCAGCAGCGGGAAGACGATGAAGGCGCCGACCAGGGAGACGGGGATCGCGACCGTGGGAATGAGCGTGGCCCTCCAGTCCTGGATGAAGATAAAGACGACGAGGATGACAAGGACCAGGGCTATGATCAGCGTCACAATGATCTCATTGATACCGGCCGTAATCG
>CBDUYR010000123.1:0-2995 GCA_965371515.1 uncultured bacterium
ACGAACCAGGTAGCGGCCTCGTAGAAATGTGCGCGGTAAGCCGGTGGTACCATCTGAGGCCCACGGGCTCACGAGCGGAGGGGCAAATCCTCGACACTCAACGACTCGTAGCCGGGCAAGCGCTTGTCGTGCAGCACGAACGCGTCGCTCCAGTCGGTGAACCGATCGAGCAGGGGTTGATTCCCCATGCGCATGATCTCCGGGCCCAGAACTGCGATCCGGTCGCGTTGCTCACGAAAGAGAGACAACCACAAGACCCACTGCTCACGCGGAAACACGTCGGCGATGTGAGAAAACTTTCCGCGACCATTCTCGAGCCACTCGTCGAGGAACCGCTGCCCGAAGTCCGAAGCACGGATCATCATGAAACCGCAATTGGGCGGGCGTAGGGTGCGCGCCGAGACGACCCCTCGCAGGCCGAGTGGCAAGGGGACGCCAAACCTTCGCGAGCAGTCCTCGGATATCAGAAAATCCTTCCCCGGATAGGCGAGAACGAGCTCCTCCAACCTCCGCTCCGGCTTGTTGACCAGGGTGTCGGCGTCCACGACGACCAACCAGTCGGCCGTCATGTCGCGCATGTGGCGTCGCATCAACTCGATCTTCGACCAGATGAGATGCATGTCTTCGAGCACGGCTTCCCGCCAGCAGGTGAACTCATACCCGTGGCGATCGCAGTACGCCTGCCAGTTCGCACGCGTCGCCCCCGCGTAGCCGTCGATGTGGGGGGTCGCCAACATCGCCACGTCGAATGATATCTGGGTCGCGCTCACGTTGGTCGATAGTACACGGAGCCTCGCTCGTCCACAGTTCGGGGGGCGAACGCAGCAAAGAAGAAAGCCCGCCGTGTTTCCACAGCGGGCTTTCATAATTCCGGCGACGTCCTACTCTCCCACAGGGCTGCCCCTGCAGTACCATCGGCTCTGATAGGCTTAACTTCCGAGTTCGGGATGGGATCGGGTGTGACCCTACCGACATTGCCACCGAATCCGTAGAAAGTTTCTCTGTGCCGCTTCTGTGAAGCGGATCAGAAGCAAGTTCGAGAGTCCGTGTTGATGGATTGTCTCGAGCTCTTCCTTCCAACCCTGATCTCAAGTCACGCACGAAACGTGTCTTAGAAATAGGTCAAGCCTCACGACCGATTAGTACTGGTCAGCTACATGTGTTGCCACACTTCCACACCCAGCCTATCAAACTCGTAGTCTACAAGTGGTCTTCAGGGACCGAAGTCCAGGGATACCTCATCTTAGGGCTCGCTTCCCGCTTAGATGCTTTCAGCGGTTATCGATTCCGTATATAGCTACCCGGCTATGCTTCTGGCGAAACAACCGGAACACTAGGGATACGTTCAACCAGGTCCTCTCGTACTATGGTCAACTCCCTTCAAGTATCCTCCGCCCACGACAGATAGGGACCGAACTGTCTCACGACGTTCTGAACCCAGCTCGCGTACCGCTTTAATTGGCGAACAGCCAAACCCTTGGGACCTGCTCCAGCCCCAGGATGCGATGAGCCGACATCGAGGTGCCAAACCGCGCCGCCGATATGAACTCTCAGGCGCGATCAGCCTGTTATCCCCGGAGTACCTTTTATCCGTTGAGCGATAGCCCTTCCATGCGGAGCTACCGGATCACTAAGGCCTGCTTTCGCATCTGTTCGACCTGTCGGTCTCACAGTTAAGCTCCCTTATGCCTTTGCACTCTACGGCTGGTTTCCAATCAGCCTGAGGGAACCATCGCGCACCTCCGTTACTTTTTAGGAGGTGACCGCCCCAGTCAAACTGCCCACCAGGCAATGTCCCCGCACCGGATAACGGTGCTGGGTTAGAAATCCAGAACAGCCAGGGTGGTATTTCAAGGTTGACTCCACCGAAACCAGAATCCCGGCTTCAAAGTCTCCCACCTATCCTACGCAGACTGTCCCGAATTTCACTGCCAAGCTGCAGTAAAGGTTCACGGGGTCTTTCCGTCTTGTCGCGGGTAGAGCGTATCTTCACGCTCAATACAATTTCGCTGAGTCACTGGCCGAGACAGTAGGGATGTCGTTACGCCATTCGTGCAGGTCGGAACTTACCCGACAAGGAATTTCGCTACCTTAGGACCGTTATAGTTACGGCCGCCGTTTACTGGGGCTTCAATTCACTGCTTCGCCGAAGCTAACAACTCCTCTTAACCTTCCAGCACCGGGCAGGCGTCAGACCCTATACGTCCTCTTACGAGTTCGCAGAGTCCTGTGTTTTTGGTAAACAGTCGCAACCCTCTATTCTCTGCAACCCACACCCGCTCAAAGAGCAAGTCTCATCACAAGCATGGGCACACCTTCTCCCGAAGTTACGGTGTCAATTTGCCGAGTTCCTTAGCCAGTGTTCTCTCACGCGCCTTGGGATTCTCACCCCGCCCACCTGAGTCGGTTTGCGGTACGGTCACTAAAGATCCTCACTACGCAGCTTTTCTTGGAAGCATGGAATAACCGAGTTACGGAGCCGGAGCTCCACCTCATCACGTCTCGGAGTAATGTTTCCGCGTTTGTGGCTATCGCCTCCTACGGAAACCTCCTACCTGCTTGAACGGGCACTTCCATTCGCCCGATCGGCCTATCCTTCTCCGTCCCTGCTTAGATCAATGGATTCCTTAGTGGTGCAGGAATATTAACCTGCTTCCCATCGTGTACCCCTTTCGGGCTCCACTTAGGGGCCGACTAACCCACAGGAGAATTATTCTACCCTGGGAAACCTTGGGCTTACGGCGAGAGGGTTTCTCACCCTCTTTATCGCTACTCATGCCTACATAAGCTCTTCTCACGCCCGACAGTGCTCCTTACGGTACACCTTGTATCTGCGTGAGAATGCTCCGCTACCGCTCTAATAAATTAGAACCCGAAGCTTCGGTACCAGACTTAGCCCCGTTACATTTTCGGCGCGGGCTCGCTCGACCAGTGAGCTGTTACGCTTTCTTTAAAGGATGGCTGCTTCTAAGCCAACCTCCTGGCTGTCTGAGCG
>CBDUYR010000124.1:0-2927 GCA_965371515.1 uncultured bacterium
AAATGCGGATTGTCTCCAAAGGAGTCCTCAAGCAGTTCGAGCGTCATTTTCGTAACAAAAGCAACTTCTTCGTCTTTTAACAGGCTTGTCTTCCTGCGAAGCTTTTTCAATACTGCCTCAATGTCATTCTTGTCCATGTCACTCCAATCCAGGGCAACCCTCAGGATCGTCTCCTGACCTTTTTAATGGCTGTGCCAATATCTTTCCGCTTCAGCCCGGATTTCCTCGCTTGCGACCTGGCCTCTTTGATGATTGAATCGAATTCAGACATAGAAGGTGCCGTGAGAGTCTTCAGGATGACAACATCCTTGTCACCGAGCACTACAAACTGAGCGCCAGGCTTCAATCCAAGTCTGTCTCGTATCTCTTCGGGAATGACAACCTGGCCTTTGGAGGACATTTTGGTCGTAGAAAGCTTATTCAAAGAGACTCCTTTCATGTGTTCTTACTGGTAAGATTATAATCAATAATAACAATTTGTCAACAGGGAATTATAAATGACCTTACGAGCTGTGTCATATGTGAGCAGTTAATCAAGTTTTCTGGTAAATCGATCGGGGCGGCCTTCGGGCCGCCCCGATAGGAATCAGAATACAGGTCGATCGATCACTTGCTCGCCAGCCCGATTATCAGGCTGGTCCGCTCGACCTGGCGGATGAACTCGGCCCGGTACATGTGCTCGTCGTCACCGATGGCACCCTTCGCCAGATCGTGAACATTATCCAGCTGAATGCCGCCCACATGCACGGATTTCCGCAGGATCATTGCGTACATCGCGACCGCTGCGGAGAATCTGAGGTCATCCGAGGAGGCATCCACCGCGACCGGATCCCCCGAGACGACATTCGTGATGAGCCTGCTCGTATCTCCGTCGGGCTCCTTGTACCGCACGTGCACCGTGACGATCTCGTCGCCTTCCATTGCCTCGGGGCTGAGCTTCGTCTCGGTGTACTTCAGGTCGTCGGGGACGAATGTGCCGTCCTCGAGCACCTCGTAGTCGCCGTACTCCGCCGGCACGATCTCGTAGAGGGCCGTGACGCTGTGGCCGGCGCCGATCTCACCGGCGTCCTTCGTGTCGTCCGCGAAGTCCTCCTTCGCCAGCAGGCGGTTCTCGTAGCCGATCAGCCTGTACGAGGCGACCTTCACAGGGTTGAACTCGACCTGGATCTTCACGTCCTTGGCGATCGTGTAGAGGGTCGAGGTCAGGTCGTCTACGAAGACCTTCTTTGCCTCGAGGAGGTTGTCGATGTAGGCGTGGTTGCCGTTCCCCCTGTCGGCGAGCTTCTCGAGCTTCTCGTCCTTGTAGTTGCCGATCCCGAACCCCAGTATGGTCAGGAAGATCCCGCTCTCGCGCTTCTCCTCGATCATCTCGACCAACTCGGGCGTGCTCGAGACGCCTACGTTGAAATCACCGTCGGTGGCGAGGATGACCCGGTTGTTCCCCCCCGGGATGAAGTAAGAATCGGCCAGCTCGTATGCGAGCTGGATACCGGCATGGCCCGCCGTCGAGCCGCTGGCGCGCAGCCTGCGGATAGCGCGCTTGATCTTCCCTCTGTCGCGGCCGAACGTCGGCTCGAGGGCCACTCCCGCATGGCATGCGTATGTCACGATGGCGATCTGGTCGTCGTCGGACAGTTCATCGACGAGCAGGAGGAACGCCTTCTTCAGCAGCGGGAGCTTGTTCTCCGGCTTCATCGATCCCGAGACGTCGATGAGGAAGACGAGGTTACTCGGCCGCCGGTCCTCCTCGATGAGCTCCTCGCCCTGCAGGCCGATGTGTACGAGGTTGTGCTTCGGATTCCACGGGCAGACGGCGTACTCGAGGTTGATAGAGAACGGCGCTTCGCCCTGGGGCTTTTTATAGTCGTAATCGAAATAGTTGATGAACTCCTCCACCCTGATCGCGTTCTTCGGCGGCAGGCGATCGGCCATGATGAACCGCCGCGCGTTCGCGTACGAGGCTGCGTCCACATCGATCGAGAAGGTGGAGAGCGGGTTGCCGATCACGGACATGAAACCGTTCTCGTCGATTTCGGCGTATTCCTCGGTATTGGGGCGATAGCGCGGAGGACGGCAGTAGTATCTCGGCTTGAAACAGCCCGGCGCCTGGTAGCTGATTCTGCCGGACCGTCCACCCCTGACGTGGACTCCGCTGCCGGTCCTGACGATACCGCCTCTCAGGGGTAAGGGAGCGGATCGTTTCGAGCTGCCGTGCTTTACGCCGCTGCTCTTGATGTCGATCCGCATCTGCTGGCTTTCTACGACGATCTCCTGTGTCTTGCCTACGATCGTTCCCTCCATCTCGAAGTCAAGCGTGGACTTCGTCCCGGCTATGATAACAACGTCGTGTTTATCCACCGGTCTGTAGCCCATCATCATCACTTTGATCGTGTAGGTCCCGGCCGGGATCCCGTGGATGCAGTATGTGCCGTCTTTCAGTGTCATGCCGCCGAGATTCGTGCCCACAACGACGACATTGGCGTATGGCAGGGGGGCGCCGGTATCACCGGAGAAGACGGTTCCGCAGATCGATCCCGTCTCGACAGCCGAGACTGCAGAGACGATCAGGGCGGGGATGATCGCGATTAACAGTGCTTTCATGGCCTGCTCTCCTTTCCCTTACCCTCTTATAGGATTACGCCTACAGAGGAGGGTTGGTTCCAGGGTCGGCGTGGCGGAAACTGGCCGAAAGCCAACTGATTTACGTGGTGGGGGTACGGTTGTGCGTTGGAAAGGGACCGCGGCGAACGGTTCAGCGCAGCCTGAACCACACCGGTACGGCCATCAGCGACCTCACCGGGATGTTTCGCTGCATCGCGGGCTCAAACTCGAATTGCAGTACGGCGGCGATGGCGGCTTTCTCCATAGCAGGGGTGACGCCCGAACGGATGACGGACGCCTTCTCGACCCTGCCGTCGGAGCCGATG
>CBDUYR010000125.1:0-2805 GCA_965371515.1 uncultured bacterium
CCACCAGCCGGACGCCGCGGCTTTCGTAGTCGGCCTGGATTTCGAGGAGGCGATGACGCAGGCGGAGGAAGGGCTGACCCGGCTGGTTCGCGAACTCGCTCTCGCATCCGGGACGAGCGAGACCTCGGTGGAAATCGATGTGGACGACCACATCCACACGACGGCGGGCGGGAGCCAGATCTTCCTGCGCCGTACCCTCTCGGCCGAGCTGACCGGAGAGCCGGATCAGGCCTGCCTGGCCGAAGAAGACCGAAGTGAATGATGTGTCCAGGCACGGTCATACATAGCGAATGTTGCGAGCGAAGCGTGGCAATCCCCGTGCGACCGGCATGGCGCACGCGCCGACTTCCGGCCATAAAGGGCTGGAAGTATAAAAGAAAAGCCCGCCGTTCCCCAGACGGAAGGGCAACGCCAAAAGGTGGCAAGGGCACTGTACCAGAAATGGGGTGTCTGAAGGAAGCATGAGGCAGAACCCGTGTACGTAGCGAACAGCGAACCGGCTAGATGGCGTCGGGGAAGCGGTCGAGCCAGCGCGGAAGGCAAGGCCGGATATCTGGGGGAAGCGGAACCGACGTGGAACCGGACGGGATATGGGTCAGGGCGTGTGTCTTACCCGGGAAGCCCTACTGGCTTGACGGCCAAGGCTGCCAAGAGCCGTTAGAAAACCGACCCGATAAGGGAGTTCCCCGATGCGGGGCGGGGCCAGAGGGTGGCAGATCTGCGGGTGTACTGAGGAGGCGGGGCCTGGGAAGCGCTGGTAACAGCGTGGAGGAGAAAACCCCGAAGAACAGGAAGGAGACGGAGAGCGGGAGGGACCAGACGGCAGAGAACCCGCCGCTTGCGACGGTCAACACACATCTGACCCGAGGGACTTTTGCCCGATCCGAGGACAAGCCTGTGCGTCTCAGAAGCGTCGATGGGACGTGGGAAGCCGCGGACGAGAGGCGATGAGGACAGCGCCAAGGAGGCGGAAGAGCGAAGCGAGGAAGAGTCCAGAAAACCAGGAAGGGGATGTCCCAATCCCGTAGAGGGATACCGACGAGAGGAGTCTCTCGAAGGTCAGGAGGAGTCCGGACTCAGGTCGAAGGGGCCAACGCGAGCCGGTAATCCTTGAGCGTAAGGAGAAGTCCCGGAGGAGCAGGAGTGAAACACGAGCAGGTAATGGAACGGGTCTATGAACCGGGGCGCCTGTACCGCGCATGGCAGCAAGTACGTAGGAATGCCGGTGCAGCCGGAATAGACCGAATGACGGTAGCGGCGTTTGAGCACAAGGAGGAAGAGCTGCTCGAGGTCATTCACGAGAAGCTCAAGAGTGGGAGCTACCGTTTCAAGCCCGCCCGAAGGGCGCTGATTCCGAAGGAAGGCAGCTCGAAGAAGCGCAAGTTGGGCATCCCCGTGGTGATGGACCGGATCGTGAGCTTGAGTGTGTGTTTCGTGTTCGAGGAGATCTTCGGTCCGGAATTCACGAGATCCAACTTTGGGTTTCGAAGAGGCAAGAGCCAACACCAAGCTATCGGACATGTTCGACAGTACGGGATCGAGGGATACAAGTGGTGCGCATCGATCGACTTGGAAAACTTCTTCGACAAGATCCCCCATGACTTGATCTTGCGACTCATCCGGAGGAAGATCGCCGATGAGCGACTGGTAACGCTAATCGCAAGAGCGATCAAGGCCGGGGTGATCGTCGATGGGAAGTTCGAGAAGACGACCGAGGGATGCCCGCAAGGATCCCCACTGTCACCCATGCTGTCCAACATCGTCCTGAACGAACTGGATCAGGAACTTGAACGCCGAGGGTTGCGGTACGCACGATGGGCCGACGACTTTCTGGTTTTGGTGAAATCGGAAAGGGCGGCCAAGCGGGTTATGGAGGGAATGATCCGATACCTGGAGGAGAAGCTGGGCCTGCCCGTAAACAAGGAAAAGAGCCAGACAACAAGGCTCAAAGAGGTTCCGTTCCTAGGCTTCGAAATCCTCGGGGGCAGGGTACGGCTGAGCAGCAAAGCCCGAGCCAGATTCAAGGACAGAGTACGGCATCTAACCCACCGGAATAACCCCTATTCGATGTACCAGGTGATCCAAAGCCTCAACGAGTACCTGGGGGGATGGATCGGATACTACCGAATCCAGGAGTTCATGTGCCCGCTCCGGGACCTCGACCGATGGATACGTAGTCGGCTTCGATCGATGCAGCTGAAGAAGTGGAAGAATCCAAAGAAGTTTCAGCGAATCCTCATTCATACCGGCTACCGAGTCAAAGAGGCCCGGCGGATCTGGGTCAAGATGGACCGATGGCGATCGGTGAATCGGAAGGAGGTACGCTTCGTCATGAACCTGAACTGGTTCAGAAGGCAGGGATTGATCTTCCTGCATGATTTCACCGGCATGAATCTCGAACTACCGTTCGGTCGCTGATCGAGGAGCGGCTTACCTGGCCGGTACGAGCCGTTCTGTTGGGAGGGGGTGGCCTCTAAGGCCACTTCCTACCCCATATCAGCCTTACTGGCAAAAGAATACGAAGCTTGGAGATTGCTTCGGTCGCCTTCGCTTCCTCGCAATGTCCGCAATTTAGGTGACCGTAATTATGTGCATGTGTACTTAGCAGAAGGGATCAACAACGTGATCGATAAAATAATCAGTAGGAAAGGAGACAATCTGATGACGGTTTCGAGGTTTCTGTTAGACAAGAGTTGCCTCTGCCTCTTCGTTTCCGCGGTGCTGGTTCTCAGCGGATGCGGGAAGAAGGAGGGGGAGGAGCAGGCCCCCGCGGTCAGGCCCGTGAAGGTCTTTTCGGTTGGGGGC
>CBDUYR010000126.1:0-2607 GCA_965371515.1 uncultured bacterium
GAGACGACGGAAGGGACGGTCAATTTCCACGACTGGATCGGCGATGGATGGGCGATCCTGTTTTCGCACCCCAAGGACTTCACCCCGGTCTGCACCACCGAGCTCGGTTACATGGCCGGGCTCAAATCCGAGTTCGCCAAACGCAATTGCAAGATCATCGGCCTCAGCGTCGACCCGGTCGGCAATCACGAGAAATGGTCGAAGGACATCGAGGAGACCCAGGGTCATGCGGTCAACTATCCGTTGATCGGCGATCCCGAGCTCGAGGTGGCGAAGCAGTTCGACATGCTGCCGGCCGGCGCCGGCGACAGCTCGGAGGGCCGGACGGCGGCCGACAACCAGACGGTGCGTACCGTGTTCCTGATCGGGCCGGACAAGAAGATCAAGATGCAGTTGACCTACCCGATGAGCACCGGCCGCAACTTCGACGAGGTGCTGCGGGTGCTGGATTCGTGCCAACTGACGGCGAAGCACCAGGTGGCGACGCCGGTCAACTGGAAGCCGGGCGAGGACGTGATCATCGTTCCGACCGTGTCCAACGAGGACGCCGGGAAGAAGTACCCCGGCGGCTGGAAGACGCTCACGCCCTATCTGCGGATCGTCCCTCAACCGCTCGACTGACGGTGCGTTGAAGGCCAAGGCAACGGGAATGATCTGAATTCCCGATGTGTTCACCGGACGCTGGTTTGGAACCCATCCAAACCAGCGTGAGGAAATCCGTCTCGGCGTTCTTACGTTTATGAGTCCGCTGTTGAGAAGCCACGGTTTCTTGCAAATTCCGTTACTTCAAATCAGCAGAAACGCCAGGCAAATCAAAGGCGTCAGAGTTCTTCGCAGCCGACTACTTCGCCGCGGTCTTTATGTCTCGCCCATTGTCCAGGGATACGATCGAGGATCGCTTGATCAAGGTCTTGATCTCGTCTCGGCTTGCTCCTTCGCCGTCGGTGCGAAACGGCCCCAAACCGCCGTGTTTTCGGTCCTCCGCCACCTCGATGACCGTATCGATGTCGATCCGCGGTTTGTCTTCGGCGAAGCCGTAGACCAGGGAATGATCACACAGGATGTTGATGAGCCGGGGCACGCCTCCGGAGAAATACTGCACCGCGCAACAAGCCAACTCGTCGAATATGGCGGGATCCCCACCCGCGACCTCGAGGCGATGGCGGATGTATCCGATCGTGTCCTGGAGCTCCATCGGTTTGAGGTGGTGGTCGACCGAAATGCGCTGGACGAACTGGCGCAGATCCGGGCGCCGTAATTTTTCCAGGAGCTCGGGTTGGCCCACGACCACGACCTGCAGGAGGTAATCCTTTCCGGCGTTGACATTGGACAGCATGCGCAGCTCTTCGAGAGCATCGACTTCGAGATTCTGTCCCTCGTCGATGATCAGAACGACACGGCGCCCGGCGGCGTACTGATCGAGCATAAAGTCGACAAAATCCTGATAGAGCTGAACTTTGTCCTTTCCCCGGTAGTCCAGATCGAAGGCGAGAGAGATCCACTGAAGCAACTCGCCGAAGGAACGGTGGGTATTGGTGATCAGCCCGACGGTGAGGTCATCGGATGCGTCGGTCAGCAGCCGGCGAACGAGTGTCGTCTTTCCCGAGCCGACTTCTCCGCTGATGACGACAAAACCCGTCTGCTCGGTCAGGCCGTACTCGAGCAGGCTCAGGGCCATCGCATGGCCCCTGCTGAGATAGAGAAAATCAGGGTCGGGGATCAGCGAGAACGGTCTCTCGCGAAATCCGTAATATGCTTCGTACATGGGAGGCTGCTAAGCTCTGATCATTGATGAAGGCGTCGTTCGCAATTCCCCTACCCACTGTATCTCTACCGAAATCCCCTTAATAATAGGTTGCGCTGCGTTGGGTCGATTTGTTGAGGACCGTGCCGATCAGGTTGCAACCCTCCAGCAGGTCCAAGGTCCTTTCGATATCGCCCTTGCGCGTCGTCCCTTCCTGAAAAACGAGCAGACAGCAATCCACGTACTGGAGAAATGCCATCGCGTCGTCCGTTATCAACACCGGCGATAGATCATAGAGCACGATCCGGTCCGGGTAACGCGTCTTGAGCTCGCGGGCAAGACCGACCATTTTCGGCGAGGACAGCATTTCCGAGGAATCCCGCAGCGAACCGCCCCCCGGCAGGATCACCAGACGCTCAATTCCCGGATTGACCAAGCAGTCGGACAATGACGCTTCACCAAGCAGATAGTCCGAAAGCCCCACCTCCGGCTCGATCTGGAAATAGGTGTGAACGCTGGGCCGGCGAAGGTCCAGATCGACGAGCAATACGGTGCGGTTGACATCCCTGGCGAGGCTGACCGCCAGGTTCACCGCCGTCAGCGTCTTTCCTTCGTTCATGTTGGGGCTGGTAATCGCAAGGGTCGTATGACCCGCGCCGACGAGCCGCTGCAATACCTGGGTTCTGAGGATGCGGAAGGTATCGGCCAATCCGTCGTGGGTCAGGCCGGCGATCACGCGACTTTCACGCAGTGCATTTCCCTGGGTACTGACGACACGGGTCTGTTGATAGGTGATATCTCCGGGAGCCGCCGTATTCCTCGGTACAGGCGGCGCCCGCCGTTGTGCCGCCGGCTGGGGTTGC
>CBDUYR010000127.1:0-2606 GCA_965371515.1 uncultured bacterium
GTTCCCGCTCCAAATCCTCCACCTCAGCCTGAATAAGGAATGAGGACTCGGCGGGCACCTTATTGAGGTGCGCAGGCGCAGGGTCAGGAGGGATGGCCAAGGGGTTCAGGCGGCAGAGGAGTCATATCACGGTCTAGCCTCGATTTCCACGGTCCAGGGTTGTGCTAACACGGGCCCCTGGACGGGAGGCCCTGGGGTCGAGCTCTGCCCAGGCGAGCTATGGCAGGCGTAGGATGAGGTGCTTGTCGAAGAACCAGGGCATGGGGGTCGGCCGGTCCAGGAGGCCGGTCTCGGCGAGGATGGGGTTGTGGGCGCGCTTGTCCAGGGTCACGACGACCTCGCGCTCTGTGATGTCGACCCTGCCTCCGACGTCCAGAAGGTGGCCGAAGAGGGTCTTCGCCCATGCGTGGCGGTAGTTCTCCGGGAGCCGCTCGGCGAACATGCGGTAGAGGGCACTGCCCATGAGGGTGATCTGAAGGTCGAAGTCCACCTTCAGCTCGACCATGGAGGAGAGGGCGTCGATGTGGAAGAAGTGGATCGCTTCCGCGATGCCGTTCTCGATGAGCATGCGCTTGGCGTAGCGGGTGATGAGTGCAGCGGGCCCGCTCGTGAAGTCGTTGGTGAGGAGGATGGTGGGCTCCTCGTGGCCGAGGTCGATGATGGAGAGCTGGCGAAGCTCTGCGTTGTAGTTCTTCAGCGTCACCCTCTCATCGAGGACCCTCGGCGTACGGTACGTGCGCGTCAGGCTGCGGAGGGTCACCCGGGACCACATCGAGGGAGGAAGCGAGTAGATCCTGGCCAGCATCTGCCTGGTGCGGCGGCGTAGCGTGAGGAAGCGGATCTCCTTGTCACGGAGCCAGTCGAGCTTCTCATAGGTCGTGAGCTGGGAGTCGAAGACCAACTCCCGGGGATAGTGCCCGGTCCTGTCCCGGTAGAACTCGGCGAAGCGTACGATCTCCTCGGCTCGCTCGCTCTTGGCAATAGCGGCGTTCGCGTAGCAGAGCACCCGCTCCTCGGCATCGCGGGCGAGGAAGACGAGCACGGCTTTCTGGCTCCGGCTCCGCTTCGACACATAGTGCTTCTCGAGAGGTTCCTTGCCGGGGTTGGCGGGCACGGAATGGAAGTCGACGTCGATGCTTCCGCTGCCAGAAAGTCCGGCACCTCGCACCTCGTCGAACCACAGCTCCATCAGCTTCCGATTCTTCTTGCCGCTCACCCTCGAGCTGTAGGCGGCGAACCATGATCGTTTGGGCATCACGTTCAGCCCGGAAAAGAGCGCGAGCCCCTCGTCGAAGACGAGTTGCATGACATGGCTCTTGCGCTCGATGCCGACGAGCTTCAGAGCGAGCGTGCTGCGCAGGGCCTCGGCGGCGGGGATCATCTTCGAGCCGGGCAGCTTCGCCTGCGCCGCGATGGCCGCCAGGTCGATGCCGTGCAGAAGGGGAACGAAGAAGAACAGACCGGCGAACCGAGTGCGGAAGGTCCGCGGCGTGGCGTTGAGCACGCGGATGTCCGCTACCGGCGCCACTTCAGGTGCGGGCGCGGCCGGGCGTTCCTCGTCGCTGCGACGCGGGAGACGGGCGAAGCCCTCCTCGCGCAGAAGCACCGACAGGGTGTTGATGCTCACGTCCTGGCCCGCTTCGGCAAACTCCCTCCGGATGTCGTAGACCGAGAGGTTCCTCTTCCTCATGGCTACGGCCCTCTCACGGAGCCGGTCCCGTACCGGAGGAGACTGGGGGCCGTGCGCGATGTCCTTGAAGAAGCGTTCCGCCTTCTCGCTGTCCTGGCGAAAGCGGCGGCAGAGGACTCGGAACGAGCCAGGGGTGTAACCGAAGCGCCGGGCAGCTTCTTCCGAAGGGATCCCCTCGAAGAAGTAGGCACGCAGGGCCTCGTACTGGCGATGGGTTGTCTTGTCCGGGGCGAGGAAGAAGCGGCCTTCCGGATGGGCGGTTGTTATCGCATCTACGGGACTGGTAGCCATACTAACATACTACTACCGTCACTCACTCTCGTCAATAGGTAGTGCATGTCTGACGGGCCACTACAAGATATAGTGGTGTACTACGGGGATTCCAAGGCTTTCGTGCGGATGCACGAGGAGAACCATTGCAGCAGCCTGATTGGCGGTAGTACTGTACGATACAGTCATCAGTACTGGTAATGCGGAGCGTCCAACCGGAGCTTCCACGCGCTCGGGACCGGAGATGCCTCGGTCCAAAGCCCTACAGCCACAAGGGATTCAGCGCCCCGCCTGGCACCGCCCGAACGTGGTCCGAAGCCGGCCAACTGGGCCCGAGCGTTAGCGAAGGGGGGCTACGTGGAAATCGAGGCTAGGAACGGAGGGAACGATTAATGAAGACCATACGAGCCTGGACCCTGAGACTCCTTCTCCTGGCCGTGGCCATAGGGGCTCCGATCCAACAGGCACAGGGGCAGGTCCTCCTGGCCATTCTCTTTGGGGACAAACTCTCGACAGAGAATTTCCAGTTGGGCATCAAACTGGATGCAGCCTTTACCAACCTGAGCGAAGTGGAGGGCGCCGCCTACCGGCGTGGTTGGGCCTTTGGAGCTTTCGGGGAGATCAACCTCTCCGACAAATGGAGCCT
>CBDUYR010000128.1:0-2539 GCA_965371515.1 uncultured bacterium
TTCCCTCACCTGCGGTACCTGACGAATACAGCCGCGGCCCTGCCCGTTTCTCACATCCTCGGGCTCCAGGAGATATTCCCCGATGCGGCGATCTACTCGATGTACGGCCTGACCGAATGCAAGAGGGTCTCCTACCTCCCGCCGTCCGAGCTGAAGACGCGTCCTACCTCTGTCGGCAGGGGCATGCCCAACGAACAGGTCTACCTCGTCGACGAGGACGACAACGTCATAACCGCGCCTGACACCCCTGGAGAACTCGTCGTGCGGGGCGCCAACGTGATGAAGGGATACTGGGAACTTCCCGAAGAGACGGACCAAATGCTCCGGCCAGGGCCCAACCCGTGGGAAAAGGTGCTCTATACGGGCGACCTCTTCACGATGGACAAGGACGGGTATCTCTATTTTCTGTCGAGAAAAGATGATATAATCAAGAGTCGCGGCGAAAAGGTAAGCCCCAAAGAGGTCGAGAGCGTACTTTACGAGATGCCCGACATTGTCGAAGCGGCGGTCGTAGGAGTCGAGGACGAGATCCTCGGCGAGGCGGTAAAGGCCTTCGTCGTGCTGAAGAAAGGGTCGACACGCACCGGGAAAGAGGTCCTCGCGTGGTGCATGAAGCATCTCGAGGACTTCATGGTGCCGAAGACGGTGGAGTTCAGGGATTCCCTGCCGAAGACCTCTTCGGGCAAGATAACAAAAAAGGAATTGTGAACAGGAAGGATGACTGGAGATGGCATTCAGCAGGAGCGTTCTTGATATCGATCCTGAGAAAGCGTGCCTGAAGATCGAGGAGATGATAAAGACCTCTGTCTCCGACTACTTCAACCGCAAGGGCATCGTGATCGGCCTCAGCGGAGGGCTCGATTCGGCCGTGTCGGCGGCACTCTCCGTACGCGCCCTCGGGGCTGACAAGGTGTTCGGGATGCTTCTGCCCGAGACCGATTCCAGCCCGGTCAGCCGGGAGTACGGCGCCACGCAGGCCGAACAGCTCGGCATCGAGTACAAGGAAGTCAACATCTCCCCTTACCTCGAGTCATTCGGGGTCTATGAGAAGAGGGACGCCGTGGTGAGGAAGCTCTTCCCAGACATCCCCGAACCGTTCAAGTTCAGGCTAGTGCTTCCGCAGAACCTGCTCGACGAGGACAGGATCAACGCCTATTCGATCGAAGTGCTCCTCGAGGACGGCACCGTGAAGAAGAAGCGCCTCCCTCTGAAGGACTACCTCGAGCTGATGGCAGCCAATGACATCAAGCAGCGCACGCGCATGATACAGCTCTACTACGAAGCGGAGAGACGCCACTACATAGTATGCGGGACGACCAACCTGTCAGAGATGATCCAGGGCTTCTTCGTCAAATTCGGCGACGGCGGCGTCGATATCGAGCCGATAGCCAATCTCTACAAGAAGCAGGTATACGACCTCGGGCGATATCTCGGCGTTCCCGAGGAGATACTCTCGCGGACTCCGAGCCCAGACACGTACAGCTACGTGGTGAGCGACGAAGATTTTTATTTCTGCATGCCTTACGACAAGCTCGACTATATCCTGTACGGCGTGGAAAACGACATTCCGAAGGTGGAAGTGGCGGCCGAGCTCGACCTGACGGTCGAACAGATAGAGCGTGCGTGGAAGGACCTCGCCCGCAAGCGCGAGGCGACGCGCCACCTGAGGGAACTGCCGCCGACTACCATATTCTGATTTCGGATGCGAAAAGGACAAAAGATGAAAAGATGTACCAGATGTGTTCTGCCCGAGACGTTCCCGGGCATATCGTACGACGATGAAGGCGTATGCAATTTCTGCCGCAGCTTCCGCGGCCAGGAACACCTCGATAAATCGATCGAAAAGTACCGCAAGCGCTTCGAGAAACTCCTCGACGAACGCCGGCGGGATGGCGGCCACGACTGCCTCATGGCTTTCAGCGGCGGCAAGGACTCGACCTATACTCTCGCCGTGCTTAAGAAGACGTACGATCTTTCGATCCTCGCCCTCACCATCGACAACGGATTCATCTCGCCGAGATCGCTCGAAAACATCCGCAACGTCGTCGAGGGACTCGGGGTCGACCTCGTAATCTACAAGCCCAGGTTCGACCTCCTCAGGAAATTATTCAGCGAGGCGGAGAAATCGGAGATGTACGCGCGGAAGACGCTCGAGAGAGCGAGCACGATCTGCACGAGCTGCATGGGGATAGTAAAGTTCATCGCACTTCGCATGGCCATTGAGAGCAACATCCCGTTCATCGTGTACGGCTGGTCGCCCGGCCAGGCCCCGATCGCCGCGTCGATATTCAGGAACAACCCGTCGATGATCAGGAGTATGCAGAAGGCCCTCTACGATCCGATGTACGAGGCGACGGGCTCCGGACTCGAGAACTACTTCCTCACCGAGGAACATTTCGCGATGGAGGAGCGCTTCCCCCACAACATCAGCCCTCTCGCCTTCCTCCGGTACGATGAGGCCCAGATACTCGATTCGATCAGGAAGCTCGGCTGGGAGAGGCCGACCGATACGGACCCGAACTCGTCCAACTGTCTCCTT
>CBDUYR010000129.1:0-2538 GCA_965371515.1 uncultured bacterium
GTCGCGAACACTCACAATGTTATCCGATATGTGGCAGCTGATCTAATTTATCTTCGATTTCTTCTTTTTATTGGAATCCTTCTTTCAGCGCACTATAGCCCTAGCTAGCATCAGGGTTTTACCATGAATCTCTAGAGCCAGATCTGCCGGGTAATGTATCCAGCTTTTGTAACGGGGATTGGTTTCTAATAAGTTCAACCGGAGGGTGCCTGCCGGCGATGCTTGCGCTGCTGTCAGCATCGGTGTTAAAAGTCCATAAAGCACCGGACTAAAATGTCCCCTCACCGAGAGATCGGATATAGACTCTTGGGGTAACCTACTTAAACCCAGGAGGACGGTCCGATGCTCAGCAAGGGGGACTGGATGTATATTAAAGCACAGACAGATCGTGGAGTATACAAGAAGGACATAGCAAAAGAGCTGGGGGTAAGCGAGCGCACGGTGCGAAGGGCGCTGAAGTGCCCCGGGGCGCCCTCGGGCAAAAGACCCGGGGCCAGAGGCAGCAAGCTCGATCCTTTCAAGGAGCATGTAGACGCGCTGCTTAAAGAGGGTGTCTGGAACGCGATGGTCGTACTGCGACTGATCCAGGAGAAGGGATACAGGGGCGGGCCGACCATCCTGCGAGAGTATATAAAGCCGAAGCGCCCATTGCGCAAGAGCCGCGAGACGGTTCGTTTCGAGACGGCCCCCGGCAAGCAGTCGCAGAGTGACTGGGGCAAGCTTTTCGCCGAGATCGCCGGCAGGCGCACCAAGGTGCATTTTATCGTAAATCTGCTCTCGTTCTCGAGGTACTTTCACTTCTGGTGCACAGACAACGAAGACGCCGAGCACACGTATGAAGGGATCATCCTCTCGTTCGAGTACTTCGGCGGCGTGACAGGCGAAGTGCTCGTCGATAACCAGAAGGCCGCTGTGATATCTCACAAGATCGGAGAGAGGGTAGTCTTTAACGAACGCTTTCTTGACCTGGCCTCCCGCTACGGGTTCACTCCGAGGGCCTGCAGGCCGTACAGGGCCAGGACAAAGGGCAAGGACGAGCGGATGGTAGGGTATATCAAGCATAACTTCTTCCAGCGTTATCGCCGCTTTGAGAGCTTCGAGCACATGAACGCTCTGGCAGAGAAGTGGCTGCGAGAAGAAGCAGATCCGCGGATGCACGGAACGGTAAAGGAAGTGGTCTTTGAGAGGTTCAAGCGGGAAGCGCCCGCCCTCTCTCCCCTTCCCCGTTCCCGTTACGACACCTCATATCGAGAGCGACGCATAGTCTCCTGGGATGGATACGTAGAGGTGAGAGGCAACCGTTACAGCGTTCCCGATAATCTCTGCGGCCGGGCTGTCGCCGTGCGCATCGGCCTCGATGGAGAGCTGCGGGTCTACGAGGATGAGCAGATCGTTGCTACCTACCTGCTTCGCCCCGCCAGCGAGGGCTGGGTCACCACACCGGGGCACCATGAGAGGCTCTGGAGCGAGGCGCTCTCTGTCGAGAGAAGGGACCTGTCCGTATACGAGGAGGTCTCATCATGCAGCTAGAAGGGTTACTCGAGAAGCTGAAGATGGACCACCTGACGCCACAGCTGGACAGCGTATGCGAGCAGGCCTCCAAGCGAGATCTCGCCTACAAGGAGTTCCTGGCAGAGGCCCTGAGCGTAGAGTGGGCCGGACGGCACCTGCGCGGCGTTGAGGGACGCCTCAAGCAGGCCCGCCTGCCCATGGTAAAGACCATCGAGCAGTTCGACTTCTCGTTCCAGCCGAGCATAGACCGCAAGGTCATCCGTGAACTATCAGGCCTGGGCTTTGTCGATCGTGCAGAGAACGTCGTCTTTCTAGGGCCCCCGGGCGTGGGAAAGACCCATCTGGCCATAGCCCTCGGCGTAAAGGCGATCGAGGCGGGACACAGGGTGCTGTTTCTGACCCTCGAGAGCCTTTTGACCAGACTGACCAGGGCAAAAAGGGAGAACCGGCTCGAGCGCCAGCTTCAACAATTTGTCTACCCAAAGATGCTCCTGCTAGACGAGATGGGCTATCTGCCTATGAACCGAGAGGAAGCAAGCCTGTTCTTCCGGCTCCTTTGCCGAAGATACGAGAAGGCCTCGATAATCATCACTTCCAACAAGAGCTTTGTCGACTGGGGAGAGATCTTCAACGACCAGGTCCTGGCCACGGCGATCCTCGATCGCCTGCTTCACCACTCCACTACGATCAACATCAAGGGAGAAAGCTATAGGCTGAAAGAAAAACGAAGAGCAGGCATGCTCTCTCGTGGAAGGGAGGGAGAAGATAAAACGGCTGAAAAACCTGAGCCGGCTACGCCGGCTCAACAGAAACCTAAATCCGATGAAAACCGGACATCTTAGACCGGTGAAAACCGGACATATTAAATCGGGGTTGACACTGGCGGCCCGGACGGCCACCTCGCGAACACGACCAATGTTATGCGGTATCCCGTTCGGCGGATATGGTATAATATCAGCGAGAGGGGTTAATTAAATGAAACCAAAACACAATTATGGGAGAAGAGTGCTTGCTGTCGTGACAGCC
>CBDUYR010000130.1:0-2524 GCA_965371515.1 uncultured bacterium
CGAGATAAAGAGGGAGGAGTGTCGTGAAGCTGCGAATTCGCCGTGAGGCTCCCGTAGACATCTTTCCGGTCGATGACTGGAAAATCGTGCAGACGAAATTCGATCCAAGATACGTGGCCCATGAGGAAACGATCTACGCTCTCGCAAACGGCTACTTCGGTACGCGCGGTGGTTTCGTGGAGGGGCGTCCCGCAATCGAGGATGGAACCCTCGTCAACGGGTTCTTCGAATTTCGCCGGCTTGCCTATCCCGAGGAGGGGTACGGCTTTCCCAGGCAAGGTCAAACCATCGTCTATGTTCCGGAAGCGAAGATCATACGCCTTTACGTGGACGACGAGCCGCTCGACGTATCGCAAGCCGAAATCGTTCGCTTCAATCGAGTGCTCGACATGCAAGCGGGCGTACTTGTCCGGGAGATCGAGTGGCTGACCCCGCTGGGCAAGCGGGTCTCCTTGAAAACGACCAGGCTCGTTTCCTTTCCGCATCGCCACCTCGCCGTCATCGATTACGAACTGACGCTGCTCGATGGGCCAGCCGATATCAATATCTCGTCCGAGCTGATCAACCATCAGCGCAAGGAGAGCGAGAGCCTGGATCCGCGCAAGGCGCCACTGTTCGACCACCAAGTGCTTTCCGCCGAGAGCACTTCGGCCGACGAGCTTCGTCTTGTTCACTGCTATCGAACCCGGTTCTCGAACCATTGGGTCTCGTGCGGCGTGGACCACCAATTGGCGACCGAGTGCTCCTACAACACGGACGTCAGGTCCACGGACGATTTCGGTGGAATCAACCTGATGATCGACGGCGAGCGGGGACAAACCGTGCGGCTGACGAAGTACATCGCCTATCACACCGAGGAAAACAGCTCGGCCGCCGAACTGTGCTATCGAGCCGAGACGACCTTGGCGCGCGCGAAGGAGAAAGGCTTTCACCAGCTCGCTCGGGAGCAGCGCGCGTATATGGACGACTTCTGGCAACGAAGCGACGTTCAATTGCGCGGTGGCAACCCGCGTGCCCAGCAGGTCATTCGATGGAACCTGTTTCAGTTGCTGCAGGCCTCGGGACGGGTCGAAGGGTACAGCATTCCGGCAAGGGGCCTTACCGGTCGGACATACGAGGGCCACTATTTCTGGGATGCCGAGATCTACCAGGTGCCGTTCCTCGTTTACACTGCGCCGGAGATCGCCAAACACCTCCTCAGGCACCGTTTTCGCCATCTCGACAAGGCTCGAGCGCGCGCGAGTGAATTGAGCCACCGCGGCGCGCTGTTCCCCTGGCGGACGATCAACGGTGAAGAGGCATCCACGTTCTTCCTCGCCGGCACGGCCCAATATCACATCAACGCCTGCATCATGTACGCGCTCAAGACGTACGTGGACGCCACCGGCGACGATGACTTCCTGTTCGAGGCCGGGGCCGAAATGTATGTGGAGACGGCGCGGCTCTGGTTGAGTCTTGGCTGCTATCCCGAGCGCGATCCCTCGAAGTTTTACATCAATGGCGTGACCGGGCCCGACGAGTACACCGCCCTTGTCAACAACAACTTTTTCACCAATGCCATGGCTCGGGACAACTTGTCCAACGCCGTTGGCGTACTGGAACGGATGGAACGCGAACGGCCCCAAGCCTATCAAGATCTGATCACGAAGGTCGGCCTCGAGAAATCGGAGATTTCCGAGTGGCGGAAAGCCGCCGAGCAGATGTATCTGCCCTACGACGAAGAGCTTGGGATCCACCCCCAGGACGATAGCTTCCTCGACAAGGAACGCCTGGACCTGGACGACATTCCTTCCGAGAAGTTTCCACTTCTCGTGCACTTTCACTACCTGGAAATTTACCGCACTCAGCTGATCAAGCAGGCCGACACGATCATGGCTATGTTCCTTCTCGGCCATCAATTTTCGCTAGAAATCAAAAAAAGAAATTTCGACTATTATGATCCGTTGACGACCGGCGACTCCTCTCTTTCTGCTTGCGTCCAAAGCATCGTCGCCGCGGAAATTGGGGATTTCGAAAAGGAATTGAAGTACTTCGAGTTCGCGGCGGTGATGGACCTCGCCGACGTGGCCGGCAACGTGGTCGACGGCGCCCATCTCGCCTCCATCGGCGGAACGTGGATGGCACTGGTATACGGCTTCGGCGGTTTCCGCGATTTCGATGGCCGCTTCACCTTCAATCCGCGGCTGCCGTCCGAGTGGGAATTTCTGCGGTTCCCGCTGACGATTCGTGGCCAGACGCTCGAAGTGGATATCCGTAAGGACGAAGTGACGTACACCCTGACCAAGGGATCCGGCCTCCCCATCGAGCACGCGGGCGAGGTGATCGAACTCGCGCCGAATAAACCTGTCAAGAAGGCCACACGTGCGACGTGATCATGCTAAATGTCGTTGACAAAAAGCTGCGGCGACTCATCGACGCGGAGGAGAAGACATGAAAATCGGGATCGTCGGAGCCGGCATGGTCGGCAGTTCGGCCGCCTACGCGATGGCTCTCCTTGGCATCGGGACCGAAATCGTTCTGGTTG
>CBDUYR010000131.1:0-2445 GCA_965371515.1 uncultured bacterium
TACCGCTTCCGGCCGGGAACCACTCGCAAGCAGGAAGTCGGTGTCAGAGAACAGATCCGCATCCTTCTGGAGTCCATCGACCGTCGCCGGGAAGCCATCGACAAGCCTGTGGCCGTTGTGCTGGACGAGATTCAGGCCATTCTTTCCGTGAACGAGGAGGGCTCCGACTGGTTCTTGAGGGACCTCATGCAATCGGTCCCGGACATAAGTTTCCTCTGCGCCGGTTCCCAACCCTCGATTCTCGATGCCATGGCTAACCAGAAGGACGCCGCCTTCTTTCGTTTTTTCGTCATCGGCCCCCGCTTCGATCCCATCGACAAAGAACACCTGGGAAGGTGGATCGGTCATCGCCTGACCGATGCCGGGGTTGAGTGCCAACTCCACCAAGCCATGGCCATCGCTCGGATCGGGGACCGGACTCAGGACATCATTCAGTATGCGGACGTAGTCTTCTCACTAGGCCAGGGATCGGGCCGAGTAGACGACCGGGTCCTGGAGGAAGCGCTTCAGTCCCTTCTCAGGAAGGAGCACGAGCGGTTTCTGCGAATATGGGAGGACCTCACATCCAACCAGCGCATCGGGCTTCGCGCCATCGCGTCGGGCGTCAAGAACCTCTACGCTCATGATTCAGGTGCCCCGATCCCGCCCAGCAGCCTCCATCGGGTTGTGGAGGCTCTCCACTCCCGCCGGATTCTCACGGATGGCGCCCGTGATGATGAGGTCGACGACCCCTTCTTCCGGGAGTGGATTCTCAGGTATGCCATGCCGGACAGCGTCCCCGGTGATCTCCTGTAGAAGGTACACCTGAGCGATCTCTTATCCCCTCTCTTCTCTCGCCTGCCTCTTATCCCCTGTCTTCGCCCGACCCGCGAGCCGGACGTTCGGGGGCCGGCCAGCCGGCATGGCGTTCCCCCGCACTGGCTACCGCCTTGCTGGCGATATCCTGCACCTTCTCGTAGGCCTTTTCCTGCTGGGCTGTAAGCGCCTGAATGGTCCGCTCCTGATTCTTGGTCAAGCTTTCCAGCGCCTCGATACGGCCATTCAGCACGTCGCGCTCGCCCTCGAATCCCTTTTTCTGTAGGGCCTCACGGCCTGCGAACTCCGCATTCAGGCGATCGGTGATGGCTTTGACAGCCTCGGTTACCTTCTCCTCGATTTCAGCAGGGAAGGCGTCCACAGCCTGTTGTAGGTCATCGATGCGTTTCTCTCGTTCGGCCACCGCTTCTTCCCGCTTCGAGATGGTTCCTTCCCTCTCGGCCTGTTCGCGTTCGAGCTCTTCACGCGTGGTAGAGATCTCTCTCTGGAGTGCGGCCATCTCGTCTTCGAGTTGATTGCTGCTATGCCCCCGTTCGCGTTTCAGGTTGTAGTCGAACTCCTCCTGCTCCCGTTTCCGCTCCCGCTCCCTCGCCGCCCTCGCATCCTTGCTCTGCTCCTGGTGCTCCAGCCTATTTCGAGCCCACGTGGCCTTTTCCGTCTCCATTTCGGCGGAAAACTTCTGCCGCTGTTCGGTCATGTCCGCGTGGAACTCTTCCTTGCGTTTCCGGTTGGCTTCGAGCAGCGCCGTCAGATCGGCCGCAGCGGTCTCCACTTCGTAGATCCTATGCAACTCCGACTTCCTGTCCTCCACGGCTTGCTTGAGGCGGCTGTATTCCTCCGTCTCGCCCTCGAACTGCCGTGCCAACTCCGTCAGTTGCCGACCGATATCGGAGCGCAGATCGTGAAGCCTGCGCACCGGATCGTCCGATTCAGCCCGCTCCGCCGCCTTCTCGGCCGCTTTCTTACGCCACGTCTCCTTTTCCGCGTCCGCGTCGGCCAGCTCCCTGTGCCGCTGTTCAAGTGCCGTCTTCATCTCCTCGTACGCGGCCAGCATCTCCTTCTTCGTGTTCGACATGGTAATCGTGAGTGCTTCGTGGGTCTCTGGCATCGTGTCATCTCCCTTCCAAATTGACAATCTCAATCGAATTCCGCCGACTCCCGACAGTATAACTCCCAGGGCCACCCAAGGTAGGCTCCTCCAGGAACCAATCAGCGGCCGGGAGCCATTTCACGGGTTGTGGAGGATCGGTTCGGGGAGGCGTAGGATCCATGGTGAGGAGGAGGGGTGCAGCCTCTGCAGGGGTCCACGTACCGTTATCCTCTTAGCAGGGAGGCGTTCAGTCGGGTTCGCCCTTCTTAGAAGGATACGCCTTTGGCTGGGCCATCTTCGTGGTGGATTCGTTATGGCTGAAAAACACAAATGGCAGTTCCTAGCCCGATTTCGACGGGCTGGCTTCGGCTGGAGGTCCCAGCCTGCGGTGAAGCGGGTGAAGGAGGCCACCTCAGGATCAAGAGACACGGGTCGCCCTGCTGGAGCGCCTCTGGGAGGCCTTCCAGGAGGACGACATTCCCTACATCGAGACCATGAAGGCCGCCGCTAAGCGGTTCGGCTCAGGAAGTATCGAGGAG
>CBDUYR010000132.1:0-2439 GCA_965371515.1 uncultured bacterium
CTAGTACCCCGTCCCGGAAGTCTTGTAGCTGAAATTGGCAATTCGAAGTTCTCTTTCAGCAGGCGACTTCATGTTTGAGGTCGCGTTTTTGTAGAGCGGCGTTGAGGTCGGCGATGGCCCTGTGGGCCTTTTTCTTTCTCAATGGACCGGCGTCTTCGCGAATGATGGTGGCGATGGCGTCTGACTGAGAGTCGAGGGCATAGGCGAGCTGGGTCCAGCTGTTCATCGGGATTCTGGAGAACCGCTCCTCGAGCAGGTTTGTCATGAGCATCAGGAGCTTGGTCAGGTTTCTCAGATTGAGGTGGGTCGCTGAATTGCGCAGCATTTCGGTGAAGCGCGAGACGGCTTTTTGGTGAAGGCCCTCTCCATCGTAGCTCCACTTGAATGGATGGGCCCAAAGCAGGTTCCAGTTTTCCTCGAAAGCAAGGATCGCCGCGATCAAATCTTCGGGAGAACTGAAGGATTCGGTGAGCACCTTGCGCCCCATGATTCCAAACCAGATCTCGACCTGGTTGAGCCACGAGCCATGAAACGGGGTGAAGTGAATGACGATCCGTTTGTCTGTTCTGCGTAGCCATTCGACGCGTTTGTCCTGAGTGTTTAGTGTCTTTTCTGGAGGGCACTGTGTTCCGCTGAGCTCGGCGACGAGCTGACAGAACGGATAGCCGCGGTGGGAAGAGAGATTGTCCATCACGTAGTGGATTTGCTCGTTGTCCGGGAGGTGCTCTGCCTGGCGACCGAACACTCCGAGAAACGTGTCTGTGGTGTGGTCGGCGTGGCATTCGGTCGCCACGGTGCCGTCGTCGCGGCGGAGAAAGGCGAAGAGGTCCACCGTGCCGTTGCGGATGTACTCGAACTCCTCAAGACGCTTCCTCGTGGCCTCTGTTCTGAGGTCCGGCGTGAGGCGGCTGAGCACCTGGATACCGGGACACTCGTCGAAGAAGAACAGGTGGCGGGGCGGATCTTTATAGAGCTCAAGAAGGTGCTCCATCTTGGGGAAGAAGTCGGGGTCGGTTATGTGCAGGAAGTAGCGGGATTGGTGCGGCCTGAGCCGGTTGTCTCGCAAAATGCGATGCAACGTGGACTTGCTCGGAGAGATGCCCAGCGCATCCGGATTGGCGATGAGGTGCGCTGCCGCCCATCGCAGTGACCATCGTCCGCAACCTGGCAGCGGCTGTGTCTGGCAATAGAACGCCACGGCCCGTAGTCTCGCCTCTTCAGAGTAGAGAGATGGGCGTCCCGAGCGCGGCAGGTCGCACAGATCCGCGATGGTCTCGTTACGCGACAGCCACCGTCGCACCGTCACGAAAGAGCGCTGTACGAAACCACCGATTTCCCGAACCGCGACTCCGGCGGCCCCCAGGGCGACCATCGCTGCACGGCAGCTCTCGCTCGAAAAGGAGCGGGGAGGCCAGTCGATTCCCTGGCGCTTCAGGAGCTCGAAGACGTTTTTTTTCCTCTCTCGATGAGCGCCGGCAGGGAGTCCGCGATTCTGGACAAGCCCAGCTTTCCCAGGTGTAGGCGTACAGACCTTTGCGACAATACTATCTCGCAGCGCTTCTCCAGGTCTTCGGAGATGGCCCGGCCCGAAGTCGGCCGTCCGCTCACCGCATTGAGCGCGAACTGCTGGATTAGCTCCGACTTGATATCGGGGGTGAACAGATAGTCCCGCTTGAGGCCTTGGCGCTTGTCGAATAGGGCTTCGTCTACGTCACTGCTCGCAAGTTTTCTGGCCAGCTCGCGACAGTGCGTGACGTGGATGTCCAGAACCTCCGCAACCTCTCGTGTCGAAAGCAGTCCCGCATTGATCAGCGATAACAAGATTGTCCTGGCTTGAATTCGAAAAGCCACCGGAATCCGCAATGCTGTCTCGGGGCTTCCGAGCTCCACGACATAGTCGTCGCCCTCCCGGCGCGTCGAGACTGAGGGAGCAACCGACGCCGAAGCGGTCATCAGCTTTGTTTCAGACTGACGACGGTCGCGAAGGGCTGCAAAGCCATCTTGCGTCACGAGCCGAATGACCGTCTTGACAGACTCCTCGGGCATTCCCACCAGCTGAGCTACGACCTGTCTGCGTGCTCCGAGCAGGTGGATGGTAAATGCCAGCAGTCGCATCAACAGTTTCTCTGGGAACACCCTCAGAGCATTGGCGATGCGCACCTCTGACTTCGCGGCGGAAAACTCGACATCACGGCAGCCCATAATCCTCCCAACGTGTTAGCTTCTACCCCATAACTAGACCTCGCAGCCCATATTGTCAAGCAATAACGACGCTTGCTGGTTTCTTTACGGGTTTGATACAGAAAATGACAGAGGATATATGTTTGCCGACAAGACGGGCAGAACTAATGGGACGGGGTACTAGTGGTTCTGTGATAGCGTCGTGGTTCCTCCGAGGGTGCGTTGCTGCATCCCACATGCGAGGGCAGACGTGCCTGG
>CBDUYR010000133.1:0-2420 GCA_965371515.1 uncultured bacterium
GAACGACGCCGATGACGGGTACGTATCGGCAGCGCCCGACAAAAGGAACGTCTATGTGGCTTCCGTCGACCTGTCCGATCCCGGAAATATCCGGGAGGCGGACCGGGTCGATTTCGGCGGATCGGCCCGTTACATCCACGTGACGAAGAAAGCGATCTTCATCGCGTCCGATCCCTCGGATTATTCCTACGACAGCATGAATGTCACCTATGTGGACATCTCCGATCCAGATGGCGCGATTCGAAAGAGGGGAAGCTTCGACGTCCGGGGGCGCATCAGGGACGAATGGAAGATGGATTACAACAGCGGCTATTTCCGGGTCTGCACATATGAATGGAAGAACGGGGGTGTAAGCCGCCTGTACACAATCGACGTCACCGATCCCGACGCCCCGCGCGAGACCGGCTCCGTGGAGGTCGGCCGGGGAGAACAACTCTTCGCCACCCGGTTCGACGGAGACCGCGCCTACATGGTGACTTTCGAACGGAAAGACCCCCTGTGGGTGATTGACCTGAGCGATCCCACCCAACCGCAGATCAAGGGCGAGCTGATCGTTCCCGGCTGGTCCACCCACATCCAGCCCATGGGCGACCACCTGGTGGCACTGGGTGTGGACGATACAGGCGGCCGGCGGGTTTCGGTCTCCCTGTTCGACGTGGCCGATGCTGAGCGGCCGGCCCTGATCGAGCGCGTCTCCTTCGGGGACAGCGACGGCTGGAGTTCGACCACGGCCTACCAGGACGTTAAATCTTTCACGGTGCTCGAGGATATGGGCCTGATCCTTCTGCCCTACACGACCTCCTCCTACACCAACGGCCGGTACAAATCGGAAAACCGTCTCCAGCTCATCGACTATTCCCCCACGGACCTCGACGCCCGGGGCTGGGTGACCCAGAAAGGGGCCGTGCTCCGCGGAAGGAGCTTCTCCGACCGCCTCTTCTCGGTTTCCGCCGAGGAACTGCAGGTGATCGACGCATCCAATCGCGACAATCCCCTGGTGACGGCGGAATTGTCGCTGGCGGTGAACGTCGTCGATTACACGCCGCTTGCAAACGGCCACGGTGCGCGGGTTGTGGAGAGCGGCGGCGATTACACCCTGCAGGCCGTCCCGGTTGGTGATCCGGAAAACCCGGTTGGCGAAATCGCGCTCGGCGAATCCGGATACGCCTCCCATTTCGTGAACGGAAATCTTGTCTACATCGTGGCGAACCGCTACGGCACCGAGCATTATCGCTTGGACGCCGGGGCGAACATCGCGCCATACCCGTACGAATACACGACGAACGTCACCGTCTTCGATTTCTCGACCCCGACGTCTCCGAGAAAACGGGGGACGATCAGGATCAAGGGAAATTATTACACGCCGATACCGCTTGCAGGCGGCGCCGTGATGTCTCCACTTTACAGCAACGGGGAGATCGTTCAGGTAAAGGGGGACGTGCTCGCCTTCGCCATGATGAATTCCTATCGCTATTATTGGGATTACGATGAGCCTGGGGCCCAAGACAGCCAGGAGTTCTTCCAGGGGCTGCTGATCGTGGATCTGTCCGATCCCGACCGCCCGAAGCTTGCCGCCCGGCATGCGATCGCGGAGCACGGCGCCTCGGGATTCTTCGCGAAATCCGGAGTGCTGTACTACAGCTACGCGGTGGACGCCGAGGACGACGACCAGGAGCGCTCCCTGGTCAAGTACTACCTGGGACGGGTCGACATGGCTGATCCCACCTTCCCCGAGAGCTTGTCGCCGGTCAATATCCCGGGGATCTGCCTGGGAATGGACGAGACCGGCGAATACGCTTACACCATCGACAACCGGTGGGCGCCGGGCAAAGACTATTCCGTGCAATACACGTTCAACGCCGTCCGGATCAAGGGCGGCACGGCGTATCTCATGGGCGAAGTGGGGCTATCGAAATACTACAACCGCTTCGTGATCGCTGACGGGTTCGCCTATGTCAGCGGATATTCCTGGTGGTGTTGCGGCGGGACCAGCGAACTGATCGTCATCGATCTCACGGATCCCGAGAATCTCGAAAAGCATGAAAGCAAGCTGCCTGTGAGCGGCACCGGCATCATAGGCGCGAAAAACCGCACGGCGTTTCTGAGCATGTCGGGCGGCGTCGGCTGTTACGACGTCCGGAATCCAGGGAGCCCGGAACTGACGGAATTTCGATACGGATACTCATGGACCGGACGGGTGACCTTTTCCGGCGACATGGCCTTTCTGCCTATGGGATATTACGGTCTTTGGGTCAAGAACCTATGATGGGTTATGAAATCGGCTTTTGGAGATTTTTTAATTTATTTTAAAAAAAGTGTTGCAATTTATAAAATTATGTGTTTATTTAATTAAACAACACTTATCAATTAACGATAGTCAGATAAACAATTATGACAACTACTAAATTTGAGTCCTTTCT
>CBDUYR010000134.1:0-2418 GCA_965371515.1 uncultured bacterium
AACTGAGCCTCGCTCATCGCCATCTGCAGGTCCATTCCGGCCCAGACGAAGTCGAAGGTAGCGCCGATGGTGAGCTTCTCGTTGACGTCATAGGTGACGGGAACGATGACGCGGCCTACGCTGACCTCGGAGCGGTTGACCAGTCCCTGCTCGAGGGCTGTGTTCTGTCCCATGCTCGGATCGGACATCCACGAGCTCGAGCTGTACTCCGTACCCATGCCGCCCTGGCCGAAGATGCCGATTCCGTATCCCCACGCGCTCTTCTTCACGTAGAAACCGAGCGCCGGCATCCAGAACGACTTGCTCTCCGACTCGGCTGCCAAGCTGCCGTCCGGGGTCTCGACCGTAGCGGTGATCCTCGGACCGAGGTATCCCACAGCCAGGTCGAGATGGTAGCCGTCGGCGAAGAAGCCCAGGGTGGCCGGGTTGTTCATCATCGCTCCGGTTCCGACCTGGAACCCGAACGAGGTGCCGCCCATACCGGCTGATATCGGGCCGTACCCCTCGAGGTTCATCCCGTTGGTCGCCATTGCCGCCGCCGGGATCCCGGCCAGCAGCGCGAACGCCATGAGTATGGTAGACAGTCTTCTCATCATCTGTCCTCCTTCTAATCAGGAAAAATTACCGGTTGGCTGAATATTGCAGAGAATATAGGGATGCCTAATTAATGAGTCAAGACGTAAGTTATTTCCCGGCGATGACGAGGACTCCGAAGAGTACGAAAAGGCCGCCAGAGACGTATCTGACCATTTTTTCGCCGATCAGGGATGGAAGGAAGTTGCCGATGAGGACTCCCAGTCCGGTAGCCAGCACCATGGCGAGCGCCGCGCCGGCGAAGACGGTCCACGGCGACCTGTACCGGCCGGCAAGGCTCAGGATAGTCAGCTGGGTCTTGTCACCGAGCTCGGCGAGAAACATGATCCCGAACGAAGTAAAGAATATCTTCCACACTTTAATCGTTCCTCCCTGTGATGCTTTCCCGGGTGGAGGCGACGAGTCCCGATGTCACCGGGAACCGGCCCGATTCGGCGAGGCCCTCCTCGAGCAGCGCCAGCCCCGGATCGATGAACTCGAGGAATTCCTTCTTGCCCTTTTTCAGGCCGAGGAAGGCGAACGCCGCCAGGGCCTGCATGTTCCTCTGGATGCCGGCGAGCACGAACCGGTCGCTGAATGCCTCGAAGCCTCCTTCAGGCTCGGGATCGTCTCCTGTGAACCTGTAGTAGAGTTCCATCAGCAGCGTCTTTCTCGTTCCAGGCTCTACGGGGTGATAGGGGTCCTTCAGAAGTGAGGCGACGTCGTACATCCCCGGTCCCATGTAAGCTGTCTGGAAGTCGACGACACGCAGGGCCCCGTCCTTTACCATGATATTTTTACTCTGAAAATCCCTGTGCATGAAGACCCTTGGATGCGAGGCGAGTTCCGAAGCAAGTGTCCTTCTCTCGGCGTCCCACTCACCGGGAACGGTCAGGCCGGCATAAGATACGACGAACTCGCTTGCGAAGTAGTCGGTCTCGCCGAGAAGCATCTCCTCCGAGAAGATCATGTCGCCGAGGACCCCGGTCTCCTTCTCCGCTGCGGTCACCGACGTCTGAAGCCGGTACAGTATATCGATGCAGTCGCGGTAGAAGGCGAGTTCCGCCGGCGGATCGGCGTCTTCGAGAGCGTCGACGAGATGGATGTCGCCGAGATCCTCCATGACCACAACTCCGTCCTTGTCTACGAAATAGAAACGGGGGACTGATATGCCGTTTTCGCGCAGAAAGTCACCGATACGCACGTAGCGGTCGAACTCCGGGCCGCCACCGGGCTGAACGAGGGCAACGGCGGAGAGGCCGTCCTCCCCGACCCTTAGGAAATGCCTGTCGGAACCTCCCCGGGTCATCTCGCTGATAGAGGCCTGTTTCGAGAACCCGCCGCCCGGCATGCGGTCCCACGGGCCTTCGAGTGCCCTGCCTGCCAGTTCGAAGATATCGGGATCAGTCACTTCTCTACCTCCAGTACTTCGTTATCGTAGACAACGGCCGATCTCAGTCTCGTGCCGTTACGTACTACGGCACCATCCAGCACTACGCAGTCTTCGAGAAAAGTGTTTCCCTCTATACGGGCGCCGTTTCCCACGTCTAGGAATCCGGTCCATTCCGCTCCGGGATCGATCGAGGAACCGACACCAGTCCTCAGCGGCATCTCCGGAGGCTGAACGGCCCCATCGAACAGGATCCTTTCTATCATGATCCTCCTGTGTATGTCGAGATATGACGGGGGAGAGCCGATCTCGCCCCAGACTGCCGCGTCGATCGATGAGGCGTCGAATCCGGCGACCGACCCGGGCCGGTCGGAGATCATCTCGAGAAGCACGGGGACGAGGCCCTTCTTTTCCCGGGGGAAGTATCCGAGCGCCTCGCCGGAGATTATCGCCAT
>CBDUYR010000135.1:0-2373 GCA_965371515.1 uncultured bacterium
TTCTGCGGCACGGTTAAGGATGCAGTCGATCTCATCGCGCGAAAAGTCCTGTATCCTGATGACGTGCTGCATCGCGCGGTCATCATCTCGCTGCCCCAATTTATGCACGATATAACAATAGCGTTTATGCGTTAAAAACCCACACGATGGCTGATAGGAAGAGGGATAACAATCTCGAATTCAGGCTGAGATCGGCGATGGAAGGCGAACTCCCGATCGAGAAGGGGATGGAGAGATGGTATCCGTTCTGGGGGATTCCGTTTTAGGAGCGCGCTCAGTCCAGTCTGATCAGATCGATCTCCTCGAATACCGGAACGTAATCGGTGCGGGTACTTATACTGGTTCCGCCCTTGAGATTGTGTTGAAAGATTCGTATCAGGTCGCCTTCAAGATCTTTGGTGAAATGCTGACCCCAGCATTCCTCCATTGATTTCTCGTCGTGGTAGTATTCAGAGAAGATGTTCGAGTGTCCGTGTTCCACAGGTTCTTTATCGGTACTTGTTGGGATCCCATCGAGACTGAACCCTGATACGTTCGTGTACGTGAATGCGATAGACCCTCTCGAACGTGCAATCGTCGAGAACTTTTCGTAGTATCGCTCTCTTGCCGACTTTCCTGAGTTGACAGATATCACGTTTATTAGATCGGGGTTGAATTTATCCATCAGCGTTCTAGGAGTGTCACGATCGAAATCAATACATATCAGAACCGTAAATTTGTAATCGGAATTGTGGAACTTATAGATGTTGAGGTGATCGCCTTGTGTCATACTTCGTTCTGTTTTAGATGCCGGAAAAATCTTTTCGGAGTGGTAAATCAGTCCCGAGGGCGTGATCAGTGGCGAGATGGATTTTCCAATATCCATCTCATGAACCGGTCTTGCGAAATCGAGTTCCAGATAGCCGGCTGTGCTTGTGACGTAGTGCGATCCAGCCACGATCAGAAGATTCCGACGCTCAGAGATGTGCTGCAATTCGGAGAGGAACTTGAATGGTATGGAAAGCTCAGGGAAGATCACCATCTCAACATCCTTTGGAAGCTTGGAGAAGATGCCCTGTATCCGTTTCCGATACGCCTCGAGATCGCCGCCGATCTTGTAACCGTTACCGTCGTGGACAAGATCGATCTCAAGCTGGACGAGAGCTATCCGTATCTTATCGTCGTAGATCAGGCACTTTTCAGGCAGGGTCTTGGACTCAACCGTCACACTCTTGCCCTCGATCTCAATGACGTTTCCGAGAGGGAGGGTTGCGGGAATTGTGATTGGTTTTCGTCCCGCTATCTCCAAACAAATCTTGAAATCGATAAAATCAGGCGGCACTCCTGACGCCAGTCCACATGGGAGGCAGAAGTCTCTGTTCGGAATCGCGCTTGTCACGATACTTTCTCCCTGCAACTCGATTACGGTCTCATTGAGTTTCAAACGTCCATTGAGTGACTCGATAGTGAGCGTTCCCACGATGGGCTTCTCTCCGTGATTACTGACCGTCACATACAGTTTCCTCCCGATCTTTCTGAGACTCACACCGAAGTCCACCTGATCCATCCGGGCAGATTGCCTCTGCACGTCAGATGCGAGATCCCTCGAAAAGTCAGCGAGCGCGTAGTGCTCCATGTCATCGACGATCTCCTCCACGTTCCCGATGATCTCGTTTGGATCGACTGACGACCCATCTGCTTCCAACGACTTCTTCAGTTCTTCCAAGAATCCTGCGTATTTTTTAATCGGGGGCGAAGAGATGCGATTCAGGCTCGCTATGGCACTCTCGATCTCCTCACCCATCTCGGAGGGAGTGCCCTGATCCTGTGAAGAGAATTCCTTGAGTTGCAGTATGACCTTGTAGAGGCAGTAGCAGACATTGGCTCTGTCAAAATTCTCTCTGGCAGCTTTAAAATGGACGAGAGCATTTTTCAGGCTCTCGATCCTCACTCCTTCATTGACGCACGCCTGCCCTCTGAAATACTCCGAAAGCGACGCCCATTCCCCGCTTCTCGAAGGCTGAATCTCTGAGAGCCTGCTGGCAGTATCTGAACACTCTGCGTATAGTCCGCGTCTCTTCCTCCGCTCTCTTGTGTTCTTTGCAAGCAGGCTCTTGGAGCGGATGATCATGTCCAGCGATTCGATTCGATGATCCTCGTTTCCGGTGAGCTCCGCCAATCGTTGGAAACATCCCGAAGCAGACTCCAGATGCTCGAGTGAACTCTGCTCGTTTCCGGACAAGTATGCATCTGCAAGTCTCTTGTGCACGTTACCGAGGGTTCTGAGATTTCCTACCAGCAGGTCATGCCTTGTAACCGGGTGTCTGAAGGACTCTTCGAGAAATGATTGGGCACTCGTGAGGTGCTCGATTCTGTTATCGACCGCGTAAAGGT
>CBDUYR010000136.1:0-2363 GCA_965371515.1 uncultured bacterium
GATTGGCGAGGGTGGGATGGGTGTGGTCTACAAGGCCCGGGACACGAAGCTGAAGCGTACCGTCGCGCTCAAGTTTCTCCATCCACACAGTGTCGGGAGCGATGTCGATAAAGCACGCTTCATCAGAGAGGCGCAGGCAGCGGCGGCTCTCGATCATCCCAACATCTGCACCGTCTACGAGGTCGGCGAGGCCGAAGGGCAGACCTATATATCCATGGCATTCATAGAGGGTGAAAGCCTTCGTGAGAAGATCTCATCGGGCCCCGTCCCGCTGGAGGAGGCCCTCGATATCGCGCTGCAGGCGGCCGAAGGGTTGCGGGCGGCGCACGGGAAAGGGATCGTCCACAGGGACATCAAGAGCGCCAACCTCATGCTCACGCCCGAGGGTAGGGTGAAGGTGATGGACTTCGGCCTCGCGAAAACGGCCGAAGCGACAAAGATGACGATGACCGGTACGACCCTTGGAACGGCCGCCTACATGAGCCCGGAACAGGCGCTGGGGAAGGCTGCCGACCAGCGGAGCGACATCTGGTCGATGGGTGTGGTCCTCTACGAGATGCTTGCTGGCCGGCTTCCGTTCGAGGGGGAGTACGATCCGGTGCTCCTGTACGCGCTCGTGAACGAGAGGCAGGAATCGCTGACAAAACTGGATTTCGGGATACCCCTGGAGGTCGAGCAGCTCGTCGACCGCGCACTGGAGAAGGACCCAGGGAAGCGGTATCAGGACACCAAGGAGCTGATCACAGATCTCGAGGAGCTCAGGGAGAGCCTCGACCTGCTGCCGAAACGGAGCCGGCTGCATCTCAGGCTCTTGCGTCAGCGGCGAAGGATCATATCGAGCATAGTGACGGTGACCGTTGTCATCGCAGCGGCGGCCCTAGGATTCTGGTATTTCTCCGGGAGAGTAAGCGGAATCGACTCAATAGCGGTGGTGCCCTTCGAGAATCTCACAGAGGATTCCGGGGAGGATCCACTGGTCGAGGCAATGACTATGGGACTGACCTCGACACTCGGCCAGGTAAGTGGATTCAAGAAGGTGATGCCGTACAGATCGATGAAACTTTACAAGGGAACGGACAAATCGCCCGGCGAGATCGCCGATCGAGTCGATGTAAAGGCTGTCGTGTTCGGGACGATAAGCTATGAGGCTGACCGGATCAAACTAAGCATGGAGATGATTGAGGGGGGCTCGGAACGGCTTCTCTGGTCGAAATCGGTCGAGTTCGACCAGGACAAGCTGGCAGCCATGATGGATGATATCGTAGGGGAGATTCTCGCCAGTATAGGATTGAGTATCACCGAAAGTGATAAATCCTCGATCGCAGGTTCCCGTTCTGAGAATTCCGAGGCGTATGAGGCCTACTTGAGGGGCCGTGCTTTAACGCTTTCGTATTCAAAGGATAATGAAGTAAAAGGTATAAAGTTTCTTGAAAATGCCGTTGAGCTGGATTCGACGTTTGCCTTGGCATATGCAGAACTCGCAAGAGCGTATTCCCATTATGGGTTCATGTATTCGCTGGGACACGAGGAACAGCCGAAGGCCAGGAGTGCTGCCATGAAGGCCCTCGAGCTTGATGACGGTCTGGCGGACTCGCATATGGCCCTGGGTGTTGTGCAGTGGATGCTTGAGTGGGACTGGAAAGGTGCGGACCGGTCATTGATACGGGCGCTCGAGCTCGGTCCGGACAATGCCGATGTTCATCGGCAGCGGGCAATCTATCTGGTCTTTATGGCACGATTCGAAGAGGCCATTGCAGAGGCTCAAAGGGCGATAGAGCTGGAGCCTCTCACCCTGGCCAACCAGGAAATATCGGGGTGGATATTATATCAAGCGGGCCGCTTCGACGAGTCCATCGCTCAATTCGCTAAGATTCTCGTACTTCTCGAAGATTTTCCGAATCCTGCAAAGGAGATGGAAATCAGAAAGTACCTCATAAATAACTACATACTGAAGGGCATGTATGAAGAGGCGCTGAAGAGAATCGACGACCTGGAAATGGAACCGGGAACAAGCCTAGATTGGCATCGCACGTGGGTTTATGTCAGGATGGGAAGAGGGGACGAGGTAAAGGATCTGATAGACGAAATATTGGGACAAGATTTTGTATTGCCGCTTGTGGCTGCAACTCTGGGCGACAGGGAGCTCGCCTTCCAGACCCTGGAGAAATATTACGAAGAGCGAAATTCCTTTATGATCTGCATAAAGATGGCGATTGAATTGGAAGATCTGCGATCAGACCCCCGCTTCGACGACATGCTCCGTCGGCTGAACTTCGCCGAGTGAGTGTCTCTGCATTGACTTCGGGCTGAACAGCCATTATCATTCGCATCCGTACAAGAGTATGCGCCCGTAGCTCAGCTGG
>CBDUYR010000137.1:0-2334 GCA_965371515.1 uncultured bacterium
ACGCGCTTGGGATCGGCCTCGAGCCCGCTGTGCCAACTGAATAGAATGAATTCCGGGAACACGCGACTCAATGTTGCCGGCGAATCAAGGACTACAAATGGTTCTTCGTCGGGCGGGGGGACAAGGGCCTCATCCATTAGAACCGGGGATCCTTCTTCGGCCGGAACGAACAGATCCTTGCAGCTGATCGGAATGATCAGCAAAACGACGAGAACGGCGAGCATAGACAAACGAGCGGATCGTCTCATCACTACACCCCTCTTTCTGGTTGTGGTGGGATCTGTAAGCGGGTCTCTGTTTAAAAGAGAGGTGATTAGAAATATTACACAAGTGAAATCACAAAGGGACGCTCGCAAAAAACGGGGAAACGCGTTCTCTGCGCTTCCCCGTTTCAATAATTGGAAGTACGTCGATCGTACTACCAGGAATCTTCAGGTACTAAAGAGATCCGCTACATGCTGCGGGCAGTGCTCCCACGAGTCCGCACGAGGGATTGTTGGCCGATGCGCACGGCGAATTGTCCGCCAGTCCGTACGGTTCGGCCGGATACGCCTCCCCGCAGAAAAGCGGGTCGGCCGAGAAGTTACCCTCGAGACCGCTCTGGTCCGCGATGCATCCTGTCCAGTCTCCATCAGAATTCTCGTAGACATCGCAGCAGCTCAGGATCGGAGCATCGCCCTCCTGGCAGATGACCGTTGAGCCGGTATTAAATGCGATGATGGAATTTACTATCTCAGTGGTGGAATTATCGCTCAACAGAACGCTGCCGAGAGTCGCTGTGTTGTGTGCGAAGGTGCAGTTCGTGATAACGGGCGACGAGGAAGAGAAAGACATCGCACCGCCGTGATTACTCAGGTTGCCTGTGAATACGCAATAGGACAGGTTCGGCGCGGCATCGGAGCTGCAGCCGATGGCCCCTCCCATACCCTTCGTCCTGTTGCTGTCGAACGTGCAACCGGTTATGGTCGGCGCTGCACCGGAGGTGCATGAGATCGCTCCACCTTCGCCCATCGCGCTGTTGTTGGTGAACGTACAATCTATCACCTCGGCGGCCGAGCCCGTTATGATCGAAATAGCTCCTCCGTGACACCTCGTATCGTTGCCGGTAAACGTGCTCCCCTCGATCCTCGGGTTCGATTCGTACATGCAGGAGATCCCGGCGCCGTGGCCCGCCACGCTATTGTCCGTAAAGGAGCAGTTTACGATTCTCGGTGACGACTGGAACATGCACTGTATGCCGCCGCCGTGCCCGGTCGCGTTGTTGTTTATAAAGGCACAGTTGACGATCTCCGGCGAACTGCCGGCGCAGTAGAGGCCGGCACCGTTCATCATAAGCTCGAGACTACCGTTTGTGAGCGTAAAGCCCTTTATCACCGCCGTCTCATCCACATCCTGACAGTACATGACCCTGCCCGCCTGCTCGGCATCGATGATGACACAGTCCGCCTCCCCGGTCATGCTCAACAGCACGATACCCGACTTCATGTGAATGTCGTGCTCGTAGTAGGTCCCGTCGGCGACCAGTACTGTGTCGCCTGCGGCCGCAGCGGTGATCGCGGCCTGAATGGTTCCGGTATCGTATGGCACCTGCCACGTGCCCTCACCCCGGTGATACAGCGCCGTCTTCGCTCCCTCGGCGTTCGAGTGTCCAGACCAGTTGAGCATCTCGTCGGCCACCGTGACCACAAAGAAATATTCGACGTCGGGCGCAAGGCCCCTGACGGTGAATGTCTCCGTTCCACCCGCGGCTCTGGGTGAAGGTTCACCTTCCGCCTGCAGGGCGGATTCCCAAGTCTCTACCGTAATCGGCACCGTGGCATACCTGACATCATACTGTGAAGCGGTTCCCTTATCGCTGTCGTCTCCGGGAGCCGTCCAGGTCAGCGTAACGGATGCGATCGTCGAATAGACTGCCGCGAGATCGGTGATGCTTGAAGGTGCATTCAAATCAGGCGGCGGTGTAACGACATTCTCATTGCTGCACTGGAGGCTCAATGTGGCGATCAGAATACATGCTAAGCCGATCAGCCATTTGTAATTCTTGAGCATCGTTATCCTCCTCACTCGACTGGCTCGCATTGCAGAACAGACAACGCTATGTTGCCGGATACAATGCGCCTCTTAACGCGCAAAAAGCGCGATAAAACACACGATTCTACTAATAGATTTCTAAGTACTGCTCTTTTTGACTATTACAGCTTCCCCTGTGTTGCAACCCGCCCCACACCCTCTTCACATCGGTAATCATTGCAAATACCGCCGCCTGATACATTATACACGCAAGAATCAAACCTTTAAAGGAGTAACTATTCTTAATTTGCATCCCGGTTCACA
>CBDUYR010000138.1:0-2317 GCA_965371515.1 uncultured bacterium
TGGCGATACACATATCGACGATATCGACCCACCTCAACCTCGGCGCGGTCTACATTACGAGGGACCTCTACCACCACTACATCAACCCGAAGGCAACGCAGGAGAAGCTTGTCAAGGTCGGACGGATCGGCACGCTGATACTGCTGCTCGGCTCGTTCGTATTCGGTTCGATAATGGAGAACATCACCGAGTGGCTGATATTCGCGCTCTGGATCATGGCCGCCGGAGTGTGGCTCCCCGGAATCCTGCAGGTGATCTGGTGGCGCTTCAACGGGTGGGGTTACCTCGCGGCCTGGGTCTTCAACCTCGTCTTCTCGTGGCTCGTCGTCTGGGTCCTTCCCGCTTTCGGCGTACTGCCCCATCTGAAGGACTACCAGCAGTTCTGGCTGCTGATGCTGCTCGGGGCGATGGTATTCATACCGGTCACATTCCTGACGAAGCCCGAGAACATGGACCGTCTCGTGAAATTCTACGTGATGTCGAGGCCTGTCGGCTGGTGGGGGCCGGTCAGGCGCGAAGCGATAAGACGCGGCCTCATCGAGGGAGGTACGCGATGAATCTCTTCAGGAGGAACTGGACGCCCGCCGAGGCGGACGAATGGACGGTGCACGACACGATCACTGTTATCATCTCGCCGGTCATCTACATACTGATTCTCGTCGGGACCTCGCTCGCCGCCCTGCTGATCCCGGTAGGGTTCGTGGCGCTCGCAATCGGCGCTGTGCTCTTCGTCGTCATGGTGAAGATCATCAACCCGAAGCTGTCGGCGACATCGAAGGGATACGAGGAGAAGCAGAAGGAATACCTCGAGGAGCTCGAGAAAAAGGTCAAGTGGGAGGACTGATCGTATGGGCAACGAACTGAAGATGGTGATCGGGATGTCGCTCGCATACGTGACGTCGTTCGCGGGCCTTATCCTCGCATGGTACTCGTGGAGAAAGCATCACGGGAAGGGGAAGCCACAATGACCACAGGAACTCTGGTGTTCGGGATCCTCGTGCCGGCGGCGGTATTCGTCTTCTCCTTCTGGATGACCGACCTGCTGTACAAACACTTCTCGAAAAAAAGCGACGAGTAGCGCCGGCTGCGCATTCCCTCCGATGCCGCACGGCCCGCAGCCGCCGTCGCTTCGCGAAGCGCCCCTGTCAATCGTAGCAGCAGAAGATATCATCTGTTTTTTCGAAGTCATCCGAATTGCATTCCGGGCATCTCGGTTTTGCATCCATGCGGAAATGACCGCCGCATTTGCATTCACCCGCAACACTGTCGATGACTTTATAGTAGTCCTCTTCGGGAAGAGGGTCTCCGGGATAGTTTTCCTGAACGAACTTGTCGTGCTCGCTGGTCGCCACGCAATAGGGACCCCCTAGTCCCTTCAAGTACCTCAGATGAGCCTCACCAATCTCTTCAAACGAGATCGACTTGTCCTTTCCGCAAGCATCACAGTGCAGAAGATGAAATACGAATCCGCCACCTAATCGTGCGGAGAATTTACAACCGCATTTCCTGCATTTTACTGATAACTGAACGCCCATATTATTCTTCCTCATCTGTTCCGGCGCTGTGCATGACAGACGCCGTCAAGTCTAGAACATCCCCTCCCTCACCTGGTTCCGAGTGAGGCCCTTCCGCAGGCGGATCACCCGCTTCGGCCGGGCCGAGTCGTTCTCAGGCAGGGGATACTCCCCCTTTTCATAGCCCGTCTGGATGACGCTCCTGAGATCGTCGAGGATCTCCGAGCCCTCGAGCGCGACGGCGTCGGCATCGTAGTAGTCGTACCAGGGCAGGCCTGCCGATGTATACTGCTTCGACGTCGGGGGAACGGTCGGCGGAGCCTCGCCGGTGATCGCCCTCCACATGATCGAGTTGGCGAGGTGGACGAAGCAGCGGCTCTTCGTCTTCCGGTCCCAGTCCTCGTATCCATACGGATCCTCGTAGATCTCCTGGCGCATCCTGCCGCCGGGGGCGAGGCCCATCTCTGCGTCTGCGGCCATAGGCATTATGCAGTGACTGATCCTCTCCATCCGGTCGACCCTGTGGCCGACCTTCGGGAACCTCCGCTCGAAGACCTCGCGCTTCATCGGGTAGACGATGATCTGCAGGCCGCCGTGCTCGGCCTTCCCGGAGATCTGCTCCTCGGCGGTATACCCCTCGCCGAGCGGCATCGCCACGAACTGCCTGATAGTTCCCTTCTCGATGCAGAAGCCGTCGAGCCACGGCTGCTCGGGAACTACCATGTAATCCTGCGGGAGGCCGTGAAGCCCGTTCGTCCAGTTCTCGCCGGTCACCGCGTCGATCTTGCCGGCCGCGATCTTCA
>CBDUYR010000139.1:0-2145 GCA_965371515.1 uncultured bacterium
ATTCCGGAGCAGGCGATGTTCCGCGATACACGTAGTACCTGTCGACATCGCTGTCGCCAAATTTGGTGAAATTCAGCCACAGCTCTCCACCGGTCGTATCCGCCCAGGCGTAAGGCTTGGCCGCCACTCCTTCCCAATTGTACTTAAAGGCTCTGTATGTATTCAGCTTCGGAGGCAGTATCAGTTCGAAGGCGACCGATCCATCGGGCCGCACCTCGCTGATGTTGACATCGCGGCAGTTTCCCCAGCCAATCAACGTGTTACCTTCCGGCAATCTCTGGGCACTGCCCTGAGCACCTGCGAAAATGGGTGGATCGTTTCTGTATTCCCAGACCCGGGTCGCGATCATGTTCTCTTCGTCCAGCGCGTATTCGACGACCCTTGTCTCCTGGGGATCGTTCTGGTTACCGTTGTCAAAGATGGTCACATGTCCGTTGTCGATGCGGCGGATATCATGCTGCCAGGAGAACCATTGCGTATCTCCCACAAGCGTGAATTGGTTATTTTTCCCTCCCATCCTCCAGATGATCTGTCCCGTACTCCGGTCGATCTTCGTGACCTCGCACTGATGCCTGCTCGAAATCATGATGTTGCCGTCATGGTCGACCTCGATAGCATTTACATGCGAGTAACGTATCCTTTTCTCCGTCAGATCCAATACCGTATCGAGGATGTCGTAAAAATCCCTCGTGCGCCACTGGAAGACGAGATTCTTCGACGTATCGAGTTCCTGGATCACGCTTCCGATCACAAGGGCTGCCGTATCGCCGCCAGCCACTATTTGGCTCATGTCCATGATCTCCGGATCATCGGCGATCATCAGGACATGGCCGTTTGCCATCATCACGAATTCGTGCGAGTCGAGTTCGTAACCGTCCTGCGTAGTATAACTGTCGACAGCTGTATAGGTGTTGTCCATTGTATGAAAAAAGTTCGGTCCTGGTTTTGTCCAGGCGTATGAGAGAAGACCACAGGGCTGCACCTTGAAATCAACTACCCGGCCGGGCATCTTTCTGAAGAAACAGGGGCGGCCGTCCTTCTCGAGGATCATCATGTAACAAACAGCTGGCGCAGTCATCCTCGGAGTTATGTTGGCAAGAAACAGCTTCCCGTCGGCCGGCTCGTCACAGACCGTTATATCGATGACGGGGAAATCCGGTGGAAGACTGTACGTGTCAGGGCAGTCGTATTTTTTCTTTCGGCTCATATCAAGCGGAGGTGAATCCCCACCGGATATCCCGACCGGAATGTCACGCGAGTCCAATCCCATTTGCTCGACCGGATCGGGTTCGTAAGAGATGAGCCTCGGGGTGACCTTGAAACTGTGCGTGTGGATATCTCTCTTGCCATCTGTTTCCGTGCTGACCGAAACTGAGACGGTCTCACCCATCTCGAATGGACGGTGAGGCTTGAAGATCATGGTATGAGAGTCATCGGCGGTTATCCATTTACCCTGGTGAACTCCGCTCACCGAGCCGGTGACAAGCACCGACGAGTTCCACGCGGACCCTGCCCTTTCCAGGTCGTCGCCGGGCCGAAATATCAGCGTGCTCTGAGGCATGACATGGCTGGCGCCTGGCCTCGGAGACAGGTACCGGAAGATCTTACCGGATGATTCAGCGCAGACCGGGTTCCCAATCATCGCGACGAGCATCACGGTGATTATCAGGACGACTACTTTTCGCATTGGATACTCCTTCCAGATGCGGTTGCTGACTCTGGACCGGATCACCGACCTTCGTCGCACAGCGCTCTATGGATGAATTAACAGTCGTAATTGTACCACATTGGTAAAAGTTCGGACAGAAATAAATCAGGAAGAGGCAGCGGGTCCATGCAGAGATACCTCTGGAAACGTAGCTATTCCGCAATGACAGAATTTCTACCGCCACCGGTGGCGACAAAGATTCTGTCACTTTCAAAGAAAGCCACTCCCGGCCCTAGCGCAGGAGGACCATTTTCCTTGTCAGGACTTCGTCCCCGGTCCTTAGCCTGTAGAAGTATATCCCCGATACAGCCTGTCCCCCCCCACGCGAACCTCTGCCGTCCCAGACTATCTCGTGAGCTCCCCCGGGCATCATACGGTCGGTCAGAGTGCTGACGAGTCTTCCGCCGACGTCGTAGATGCTGAGATTCACATGAGTG
>CBDUYR010000140.1:0-2139 GCA_965371515.1 uncultured bacterium
GGCCCTTCTTTTCCCGGGGGAAGTATCCGAGCGCCTCGCCGGAGATTATCGCCATTCCCGTATATCCCAGTGCCGTGGATCCGTCCGGCGGGGAAGGCCCGATGTCGAGGACTCCGCCTCCGGCGTCTACCGTTACGGCCGCCGGGGGCGTGCGGTCACCGGCTTCGGGATTCATCAGTATCATCGTTACCAGCGCCTTCAGCCCGATGTGGAACTCGAGCGCTTCGTCGAAACCGAACGAGGAGAGGACATCTCCGTTATGGAGCAGTACGTAATCGGCATCCCGGAGGTCGCCGGCCATGTTTCCGATGCCGCCGCCCGTGTCGAGAAGCTCCCCTTCCTCGTGAAAGAGCAGCGGCCATCCCTTCCCATCGACGTATTCCCGTATCATGGCCCCGAGATGGAACAGATTGACGTGAAGTCTCGCAGCGCCGGAGCGCAGGAGCTTCTCCGCCGCGATCTCGAGCAGGGGGACCCCGGTGACAGGAAGGAGGGGTTTGGGAAGGATATTGGTAAGCGGCAGCATCCTCGTGCCCTTTCCTGCCGCAAGTATGATCCCCTCGATTCTCCCGCCGGTCATGTCATTGCCCTTCGCTCAGTCGTAAAGGAGAAGTCCGGTTCTCGACTCGAGGAAACGTTCGAGCGGCCTCTTCCAGGAGGAGGCGATATCTTCGGCGGTCATCCCCGCGCCGATCCCGTCCCTCAGCCCGGGGCCGCCGTATATTATGTCTATTGGCAGTTTCTCCGTCTCGTATTCGTATGGAGGGTCGAGCCAGGCGAAACTCTCCGGATAGAGTTCTGCGGCCGCCCTTATCACGGCGACGGCGCAGAAGACAGGCCTGAACGAGGCAGGATCGGTGACATGGACCTGCACTCCTCCGCATTCCTCGCCGGTGTACTTGTCGAATGTCGGCCTGAATACGGCCGGCCTGAAGACCGCTCCGGGGACGCCGGCCGATTCGAGGGCGAACGATAATTCCAGGGGATCGATCCACGGCGCGCCTGACAGCTCGAACGGCCGCGTAGTGCCCCTGCCCTCCGAGATGTTCGTTCCCTCGAGAAGGACCATCCCCGGGTAGACGAGCGCCGTATCGTGAGTCGGTATGTTGGGAGAGGGCATGACCCAGGGAAGCCCTGTATCAGTGAAGAGCATATCTCTCTTCCAGCCCTTCATCTTGATGATCTCCAGGGCGCAGGGCTCGGACTCCTCCCTGTTTATCCCCAGCAGTATCTCGCCGATCGTCATCCCGTGGCGCAGCGGCAAGGGCCAGAGGCCGACGAACGACTCGTATCCCCCTTCCAGGACGGGGCCCTCGACTTCGATCCCGCCGAGCGGATTCGGCCTGTCCAGGACGATCACGTCGATGCCGGCCGCCGCGCACGCCCGCATCATCAGGAGAGCCGTCCATATATATGTGTATGGGCGGGCGCCGACGTCCTGAAGGTCAACGAGGACGATGTCGAGGTCCTCGAGCGTCTCCGGAAGGGGGGACCTCGTCTCGCCGTAGAGTGAATGGACGGGGATGCCGAGGCGCGGGTCGGAATAGCCCTCCCATTCGATCATGTTTGCCTGGGTGAGTCCCGACGGGCCGTGCTGAGGCCCGAAGAGGCATGCGAGATCGGCGTCGCTCCGGACGATGATGTCGGCCGTATGCTCGAGGGAAGAGGATACAGAAGCCTGGTTGGCCAGCAGCCCTGTCTTTGCTCCGGCTGGCAGGGTGTATCCGCCGCCGCTCAGTATGTCGCATCCTGTCCGTACCATGTCAGCCTCAGTCGATATCCCATCCCGTGATGAATATTGTGTCGGGCTCCGACGGTGTTGCGAGGTCCTCTTTGATGAACATCACCGGGCCGACTCCCTCGCAGAGGTATATGGTATCGCGGAACTCGTCTCCCCCGTCCGGGGTCCCGTTGTCGAAAAATGATATTTCGGCGTAAAGGATCCATTCGAGACAATCCCTGAACATCGCCTCGGCGGTCGGTGCGAACACGTCTACCGTTCCGCCGGAGATCGTGATGGTGCCGGTGAGGACCATCGATCGGCCATCTCCCAGGTCTGCGGTCGTTCCGATATTCCACGAAGCGCCGTTGTTGTACTGCGGAGGCAGCCTGAGGAATGTCATCGGCGAATCCCACATC
>CBDUYR010000141.1:0-2108 GCA_965371515.1 uncultured bacterium
CCCGATGTCGAGCGGGAAGGCGAGAGGATCAGGGATATCGCTCATGCGATACGGAGATACAAATCAGAGCACGGGATCGCACTGAATGCGCAATTAAAAGGCATCGAGATCTATGCGGATGCGGCATCCGGCTCTTCCGGTGACGCAATCGTCGACGGCAGAGCCGTCATCGCTGGCGCTGCAAACACACCTGTGAGTGTGATTGCCGGAACGCCGGATTTCGAGCACCGCGCAGTCGGAGTCAAGCCGGATATGAAGATGCTCGGACCGATATTTCGGAAGGATGCAGGAAAGATCATCGGAGCGCTATCAGGGGTCGATCCGGGCGTAATTGCGGAGCAGGCAGCGAGCGGGACGATAAAAGTTGAGATCGGCGCAGATGTCTTCGAGATTCCCGCTGATGCGGTTGCGATCGAGCGCGAGGTCGTTCTCGGCGGGCGGGCTGTGGATGTGCTCGAGGCGGGCGGTGCGATTGTGGTGATCACGCGGTGAAGGGACGGGGTTCGGATGAAGAAACAAAAACCAAAACCGGCAGCGTTCATGAGTTATGCCCACGTAGATGATAAGTATGGGCATGTGACGCGGTTTTACGAACGTCTGAGCCACGAAGTGGGCGTTTACATCGGAGAAGAGTTTTTAATCTTTCGGGACCGCGAAGAGATCCTTTTGGGTCAGAGCTGGAAGGAGCGAATCGAGGAGTCGCTCGATGGGGTCACATTCCTCATTCCGATTATCACCCCCCATTTCTTCAGCAGCGAGGCGTGCTGTGATGAATTGGAGCGGTTTCTTGATCGCGAGAAGAAACTGGGACGCAACGATCTTGTTCTTCCTATCTACTACGTCGATTGTTCGCTGTTGAATGATGAAGAGAAGCGAGCAGGCGATGAGCTGGCTCAGGTGATTGCTGCCCGTCAGTATGCCGATTGGCGGGAGCTGCGGCATGAGCCTTTCACTTCCCCTCAAGTTGGCAAGACATTGGAAAAACTTGCGGTTCAGATTCGCGATGCGCTGGATCGCGTGCAGGCATCAGAGAAAAGAGAGCCTCCAGAACCGGATGCAGACGTTACACGTCTCCCGGCTGAGGATATGTCTGTTTCGCTGCCGCAGGAGATCGAGTCTATGGGCGAGATCGGCAAGGCTACAAAGGGACCGTCCACCAAAACCGAGCCTCCGACACGCGTGGTGGATCCAATGCACCATGGCGACCATCTTACGATAACAGAAGCGATCGAGGCGGCAGATCCCGGAGACCGGATTCTTGTCCGCCCGGGTCTTTACAATGAAGGGCTGGTCATCGACAAGCCCGGGCTGGAGATTATTGGTGACGGCAATCTTGACGACGTTGTAGTACGGGCTGCTGGTAGGGACACTCTATTGTTCAAAACAACGATGGGCAGAGTGGCTAACCTGACCCTGCGGCAGATAGGCGGCGGGGATTGGTTCGGCGTAGATATCGCTCAGGGGCGGCTGGAACTGGACGATTGTGATATCACCAGCCAGAGTCTGTCATGTGTTGCCATACGCGGTGGCGCTGACCCGCGCCTACGCCGCAACCGCATCCATGGTAGCGAGTCGTTCGGCGTCTTCGTCTGGGACAACGGGCAGGGGGTGCTGGAAGATAACGATATCTCTGGAAATGGCAATACCGTGGTGTCGATCGAAGGTGGCGACCAAACCCTACGCCGCAACCGCATCCACGGTGGCAAGGTAGGCGTCGCAGTCAAGAGTGACGGGCGGAATGTGATAGAGGATAATGACATCTTTGGAAACGCCCTTTACGGGGTAGTGGTACTAGAAGGCGGCAACCCCACGGTACGCCGAAACCGTATTAATAAGAACGGCTACGCGGCGGTATGGGTACACGAGAGGGGTGGCGGCACAATCGAGGACAACGACCTGCGCGGCAATGCCGGAGGCGCATGGAGCGTCTCCTCCGACAGCGACCCGAATCTCAGACGCGCCCGTAACAAGGAGTGACGCGATCCCGACCACGGCGGTGAAAGCCGTCAGGACTCCGTTCACACCCCTAACTCGGCTGCTTCTCTTCCGGCAACACAGGAAGCGGCATCGTGTTGATCAGCACCGGCGTTTCGATCTCCTTTGCCCGC
>CBDUYR010000142.1:0-2105 GCA_965371515.1 uncultured bacterium
CCGATGGAGACGGGATCATCAGCCTTGTCATAGTCGATACTACAGGCACGCTCCCCGGCGCAGTGCCTGGAGAAGCGGCCGTCGTGCCGGGCGCTGCCGTCAGCCTTCAGTCGAGGACCCACGAGCATATCGAAGTTACCGAGGCGAATGAGAGCGGAGCGGCCGGGTTCGGCGCTCTTCCTGCCGGCGAGTACACCCTCTTCGCCAGGAGGGAACTTCCGGTAGGGGCGCAGAAGAAGGTTTTCACCGGCTTCGTCGAGCTTGCCGTTTCGGGGGCGGAAACGGTGACCGACACGATCTACGTCAGCGTTGTTACGGTCAACGCCCTGATGATAAACGAGATCCTGTACTGCGGCGGCGATTACGCGAAGTTCTACTTCTACGATCAGTTCGTCGAGCTGTACAACTCCTCTCAGGACACCCTCTATCTCGATGGCTGCATACTCACGAGAAACATGCCGACGATCGATGCCGATATCGAGTGGATCGACCATGTGCGGGCGCTCTACGCCTTCCAGTTCCCCGGAACACCGGTCGCCGGACGCGAGTATCCGATATATCCCGGACAGTACGTCGTTGTCGCCGCCGACGCGATCGACCACTCGTTGTGGGCGAAAGCGATCGATCTCTCCGGCGCCGACTGGGAATTTTTCAATCCTCTGGGACTCGATTACGATGTTCCCGGAATCCCGAACGTCACGAGCGTCCATCCCGACAGCAGAACGGATTTCATGATCAACCTCGTCCACAATGCAGTCGTCTTCACGACGGGCGAGGAGTTCGCATACGAATCTTATATCAACAGCTCCGGATACGAGAGGATCCGCGTAACGCTTCCGCTTTACACGGTGATCGACGGCGTCGAGTATGCCCCGAACGCAGACAAGACCAAAGAGCTCACGCTGCGGGTTGACGCCGGATTCGCAGGGCTGGGGTGCACGAAATACAGCGGGCAGTCGACGGAGAGGCGCGAGATCGGGTTCGATGTTAACAATTCGACTTTCGATTTTATCCTGATCTCCACGCCGACGCCGGGACATACGCACGTTCAGTAGGTATCATGAGAATAAGAGTCATAATAACAGCGCTGATCATCCTTCTCGCACTGGCTTTTTCCTGCGGCAGGGAGCATCCAACGGTGCCCGACGGGGAAAACAACATGAGACTATACGCGGTAGATACGTCGGGGACCTTCAGGGACTGGACGGTGGTCGAGGGAGCGACGATAAGGGTAAGCAGTTCGACTAGTCAGTTCGTCAGCGAGTACGAGACGGGGGACAGCGGATTCGTCGTCATCAACGATCTTGTCGCCGGCATCTATATGGTACAAGCGGAAATGATAAACGAGGCGGAGCTCTACTCGATTCTCGGGCAGAAGGAGATCTCGCTCCTGTACGATCCGCAGTTGACCGATACGGTTCTCATGGAATTCCGGCAGTGGCCGGTGCTGACTATGAACGAGGTCTACTTCTGCGGGTGCAACTCATCGAGATTTTATTACTACGACCAGTTCATCGAGCTGTACAACTCTTCGCCCGATACGATCTGGCTCGACGGCTATCTCGTTTGCCGTAACACGAATATCCACGATATCATCGATCCGGAGGCCGTTGATTACGCTCTGGCCTACTACGTCTTTACCTTCCCTGGGGAGACGGGCGTGACACGCGAGTGCCCGATCGGACCCGGACAGTTCCTCGTCCTCGCCTGCGACGCCCTCGATCATACGACATACGGCGGGAGCTGGTGCGTCGACCTCTCCGGCGCCGACTGGGAGTTCTTCAATCCCCTGGGAAGCGATTATGACGTTCCGAATGTCCCGAATCTCCTGCCCGTCTCCAACTATGAGAACGATTTTTCGATGAACACCGCCCACGCCGCCGTATATATCGCCACGGGCAAAGATTGGGAGTACGGGTATCACTATGACCCGAACATGGATATAATGAAGGAGTATATCCACATACCGCTCTGGACGATAGTCGATGCCGTCGAGTACGCGAGCAGCACCGAATCTATGGAATACAAATATTTAACGATCCGCCTGGAGGCCGGACTGGCGGGAATCGGGATGGGCAAGTACAGCGCCAGTTCGGTGCAGCGCA
>CBDUYR010000143.1:0-2099 GCA_965371515.1 uncultured bacterium
TGCGCTGCACCGAACTGGCGCTGTACTTGCCCATCCCGATTCCCGCCAGTCCGGCATCCAGGCGGATCGTAATGTATTTCGGCGAATCGATGTTGCTCGAGTACTCGACGGCGTCGACTATCGTCCAGAGCGGTATGTGAATGTACTCCTTTGTATCATTGATGCCCTCGTCGTAGTGATACCCGTACTCCCACTCCTCGCCCGTGGCGATATAAACGGCGGCGTGGGCGGTGTTCATCGAAAAATCGTTCTCGTAGTTAGAGACGGGCAGGAGATTCGGGACCTCCGGAACATCGTAATCGCTTCCCAGAGGATTGAAAAACTCCCAGTCGGCGCCCGAGAGATCGACGCACCAGCTCCCGCCGTATGTCGTATGATCGAGGGCGTCGCAGGCGAGGACGAGGAACTGTCCGGGTCCGATCGGGCACTCGCGTGTCACGCCCGTCTCCCCAGGGAAGGTAAAGACGTAGTAGGCCAGAGCGTAATCAACGGCCTCCGGATCGATGATATCGTGGATATTCGTGTTACGGCAAACGAGATAGCCGTCGAGCCAGATCGTATCGGGCGAAGAGTTGTACAGCTCGATGAACTGGTCGTAGTAATAAAATCTCGATGAGTTGCACCCGCAGAAGTAGACCTCGTTCATCGTCAGCGGCGATGACTGCTGGTAGTTCATGAAGACCGTATCGGTAATCTGCGGGGCATACAGGACCGAGAGCTCCTTCTGGCCGAGGATAGTGTAGAGTTCCGTCTCGTTGATGAGTTCCGCCTGGATCGTGTATGTGCCGGCGACGAGATCGTCGATGACGGTGAATCCTCCGTGGCCCGTCTTGTAGGTGGCGGCGAACATGTGAGTCTGGCTGCTTACCCTGATAACAGCCCCCTCGAGAGCCGTCCAGTCCTCGAAATTCCCCGACGTGTCGACCGCGTACAGCCTCAGGTTGATCTCCCCGTCGGGCACCGTGGACCTCTCCCTGCCGCAGGAAAAGGCCAGTGCGAGAAGGATGATCAGCGCTGATATTATGGCTCTTGCTCTCATGATACCTACTGAACGTGTGTATATCCCGGCGTCGGCGTAGGGAGCAGGATAAAATCGAACGTCGAATTGTTCACATCGAACCCTATCTCGCGCCTCTCCGTCGACTGCCCGCTGTATTTCGTGCACCCCAGCCCGGCGAATCCGGCGTCAACCCGCATTGTGAGCTCTTTGGTCCGGTCTGCGTTCGGGGCATACTCGACGCCGTCGATCACCGTATAGAGCGGAAGCGTTACCCGTATATGCTCGTATCCATTTCTGTCGATATAAGATTCGTATGCGAACTCCTCGCCCGTCGTGAAGACGACTGCATTGTGAACGAGGTTGATCATGAAATCATTTCTGCTTTCGGGATGGATGCTCGTGACGTTCGGGATCCCGGGAACGTCGTAATCGAGTCCCAGAGGATTGAAGAACTCCCAGTCGGCGCCGGAGAGATCGATCGCTTTCGCCCACAACGAGTGGTCTATCGCGTCGGCTGCGACGACGACGTACTGTCCGGGATATATCGGATACTCGCGTCCGGCGACCGGTATTCCGGGGAACTGGAAGGCGTAGAGCGCCCGGACATTGTCGATCCACTCGATCTCGGGATCGATCGTCGGCTGGTTTCTCGTGAGTATGCAGCCGTCGAGATAGAGGGTGTCCTGCGAGGAATTGTACAGCTCGACGAACTGATCGTAGAAGTAGAAGTTCGCGTAATCACCGCCGCAGTACAAGATCTCGTTTATCATGAGGGAGTTGACCGTCACAATGCTGACGTAGATCGTGTCGGTCTCCGTTTCCGCCCCCGAAACGGCAACCTCGGCGAAGCCGGTGAAAACCTTCTTCTGCGCCCCTGACGGAAGCTCCCTCCTGGCGAAGAGGGTATACTCGCCGGCAGGCAGGGCGGCGAACCCGGCCGCTCCGCTCTCATCCGACTCGGTAACTTCGATATGCTCGTGGGTCCTCGACTGAAGGCTGACGACGGCGCCCGGCACAACGGCCGCCTCTCCGGGCACTGCGCCCGGGAGCGTGCCTGTAGTATCGACTATGACAAGGCTGATGATCCCGTCTCCATCGG
>CBDUYR010000144.1:0-2046 GCA_965371515.1 uncultured bacterium
TGATCGCCCTGGCCCTGGTGAGCCCGGTGTTGGCGCAGGAACCGGAGGCCGAGCCGCCGCCGATCGTCGAGGCCGCCCACAACGCGGTCGCCGCGTTTCTCCAGCTGACCGAGGAGCAGATTGTTGCCTGGGACGTGATCTACCAGATTCACCGCGATGCCGAGCAACCGCTCAAGGAGGATATCCGTGCGGTGCAGGCCGAGATCGACGCCCTCTTCGAGGCGGGGGACCCCGACCCGGAAGAGCTCGGCGAGCTCATCATCGAGCGTCGTGATCTCGTCGAGGCCCTCCTCGAGGTCCACGTCATCTACCACGAGGACTTCGTCGCTTTGCTCGACGAGACCCAGGTCAGGCGCCTGAGGTTCATCGCCCGCGCCGACGATGTGCAGAAGTTCATCCCGGCCTTCAAGCTCTTCGAGCTGATTCGAAGACGGTAGGGCTGTCAAGCCTCTGAAACCAACGGCGGGGCTGCGGCCCCGCCTTTTTCCTGCACGCCTTCAGACAAGCCCGTGACATCCCCCAATTCCCCATCCAGAGTCGGGCCAGCCGCGAAGCGGCGGAATATACATAGCCTGGGGCGTCAGAGGCTGTCTCACAAATCAGAGATCTAGCTCATAAAGTATATCAAAATATAGTATTAATATAAGATAGAGGATATAATTGGATCATGGCAAACGAGATACGGCCCGACTATGATTCCATGCATCTGTTTCCACCGGCCCTTGAGGATTGGGTGCCTGCTGATCACCCAGCGCGGTTTATCCGGGACTTTGTCGATGCCCTCGACCTAGAGGATCTAGAGTTTAAGGCACGCCGATCTGAGCGAGGCCGTCCGAATTATGCGCTGGACCTATTGCTAAAGGTCTGGTTATACGGGTATTTCAACCGAATTAGGAGCACACGGGAGCTCGAGCGGGCCTGTCACGAGCATCTATCTCTGATCTGGCTCACGGGAATGAAGTATCCCGATCACAACACTTTATGGCGCTTTCTTCGCAACAATCCGGAGGCCATCCGAAAGGCCTTTGCGGCGGGTGTTCAAGTCGCGGCATCTTCGGGCCTGGTCGGCATGGTTTTGCATGCGCTCGACGGGACGAAGATCCGGGCCCAAGCCTCACGTCACACCGCCCTTCACCGAAAGCAGCTCGAGCGTGCGCTCAAAGAGCTTGACTCGAAATTCGACGAGATGTTTTCCGAGGTGGAGGCGGCTGAAAGAGAGCAGGAAGGCGACTACAAGTTACCCGAAGAACTGCAAGACGCTGAAATCCGACGACAGGCAATCCGCGACGCTCTGGCTGAACTTGACAATGCAGAGACGGACCATCTGCAGCCGTCCGAGCCGGATGCGCGGATGATGAAGTGCGATGGCCAAACCTGCTTCGGTTACAACCCTCAGGTGGTCGTCGATGAGCACAGCGGTTTGATTGTCGCCGCAGACGTCACCACCGAGGAGACCGACTACGAGCAGCTGGTGCCGATGGTGAAGAAGGTCGACGAGGTTCTCGGAGACACAGCTGAGGAAACAGTCGCAGACAAGGGCTACTCATCGGGTCCAGCTCTCCACGAAGCCCAAGAAGAAGGCTTGAACGTATTAGTCCACCTTCAATCTCACATGGACGAGCCAAAGGATCCTGATGAGTTCCACCACTCACGGTTTCACCACGACACACAACGCGATGTGATCATCTGCCCGCGCGGAGAATTCCTCACCTTCGAGCACGAAAAGTGGGACAGCTCCAACAAATACAAGGTCAGGGTTTTCAGATGTCAATCTTTCCACGACTGCCCTGATCGTTTCAGCTGTAGCTCCAGCAAACGCGGCAGGACGATCCGAATCAATCCCTACAAGCCCGCCGTCGATAAGCAGATCGAAAAACAGCGGACCCCGGAAGCTAAACGAAGCCTCTCACGGCGCAAGGTGATCGTTGAACCGCCGTTCGGGACCATCAAAGAGGGCATGTCTTTTCGGCGCTTCACCGTCCACAATCTCGACCCTGTCAGAATGCAGTGGGCGCTCGTGTGCTTCGCTTTCAACCTCAGAAAGCT
>CBDUYR010000145.1:0-2031 GCA_965371515.1 uncultured bacterium
CCGAAGCTCATCGTAGCCGGCGCCAGCGCCTATCCGAGGTTCTGGGACTGGGAACGTCTCCGCGCCATATGCGACGGCGTCGGAGCGCTGCTGATGGTCGACATCGCCCACATCGCCGGGCTCGTAGCGGCAGGTGTCCACTCGAGCCCCGTTCCGTTCGCTGACATCGTTACTTCGACCACGCACAAGACTCTTCGCGGCCCGCGCGGAGGGTTGATCCTCTGCCGCGAGCAGTACGCGAAGGAAGTCGACAAGAACAACTTCCCCGGCACGCAGGGCGGACCGTTCATGCACTGCATCGCCGCAAAGGCGGTCTGCTTCAAGGAGGCGATGACGGACGAGTTCAAGGAGTACCAGCGGCAGACGGTGGCCAACGCGAGCAGGCTCGCCGCGATGATAATGGAGAAGGGGTTCGACGTAGTAAGCGGCGGCACCGACAATCATCTCTTCCTTGTCGACCTGACATCGAAGGGCCTGACCGGCAAGGAAGCGGCGAAGGCGCTGCACAGGGCCGGCATCACGGTGAATAAGAACACCGTCCCGTTCGACCAGCAGAGCCCGTTTGTGACGTCGGGGATCAGGGTCGGGACGCCTGCGCTGACGACGAGAGGGATGAAGGAGCCCGAGATGGACGAGGTCGGCGGCATGATGGCCGAGGTCCTCGATGACCTCGAGAACGCCGACGTGATAGAATCGGTCAAGGGAAAGGTGGCGGATCTCGTGAAGAGATTTCCGCTGTACGAGTAGAGGAGCAGGGGAGTGAAAAGACCGTCGTGGGACGAGTATTTCATGAAGATCACACAGATCGTGGCCGAGCGTTCCACGTGCATGCGTCGTAAGGTCGGGGCGACCATCGTGAAGGACAAGAAGATCGTCTCGACCGGTTACAACGGGGCGCCGAAGGGCCTCGATCACTGCCTGGAGATAGGGTGTCTCCGCGAGAAGAGGGGGATACCCTCAGGAGAGCGTCATGAGCTCTGCCGCGGGGCCCATGCAGAGCAGAACGCGATCATCCAGGCGGCCGTGAGCGGTACGGACATGGAAGGCGCGACGATGTACTGCACCGATTCACCCTGCTCGACCTGTTCGAAAATGATCATCAACGCCGGTATCAGGCGGCTGGTGCTGGGTAAGAAATATCCCGACGAGCTCGGCGAGGAGCTGATCCGCGAAGCGGGAATAGAGACGGTCTATCTCGCTCTCGAGCCGGTTCCCGGAAGCTGAGCCCGGGACCGGGAAATTGAACAAGGAGGCAGAAAATGCGCTGTCCCTCCTGCGGCCATGACGAGGACAAGGTCGTCGACAGCAGGTCGACGAAGGAGAACTCGGCGGTGCGAAGGCGCCGCGAATGCCTTTCCTGCGGACACCGATTCACAACATACGAGTACACCGAGCACAGGCCCTTCATGGTCGTCAAGAAGGACGGCCGCAGGGAGCATTATTCGCGCGAGAAGATCCTCAGCGGGCTCCTGCGGGCATGCGAGAAACGCCCCGTCTCGATGGAGACACTCGAGAAACTCGTCGACGAGGTGGAGAAGGCCGTCTCGGCCAACATGCGCGACGAGGTTCCGACCTCCGAGATGGGAAACGAGGTAATGACGCGCCTCGCCAGCCTCGACCAGGTCGCATACGTCCGGTTTGCCTCTGTCTATCGCGACTTCAAGGACGTTCAGCAGTTTCTCTCGGAACTTCGCGGGCTGCTCGAGAGCGGCGACTAGACGACTGCGATCAGACGATGCGATTGTCGCTTTCCCGTTCGAAGCAAATCATGTAGATTGTCTGTAAGCGACTTCTTGACGGGACCCCCCGATTTATCCTGGAGGTTAGCAGGTCATGATCAGAGCAGTTGCACGCTCCGCTGTCTGTATTGTAATCGGTTCCATGCTCATTCTTCCTGTTCTGATGACGCCGGCAGCGGCGCAGGAGGGGGAGCAGGTTTCACTCCGCTTCGCGCCCGAAGAGGGGAAACTTTTCAAATACAAGGGAGACTCCCGCAACCAGATGTTCTACGGCATGTACAGCTTCGAGACC
>CBDUYR010000146.1:0-2021 GCA_965371515.1 uncultured bacterium
AGTTGAGCCGGGCGATCCCCTGATAGACATCAATCACAGCATATTGAATATGTGAGGGGACATCTCCATTGTGGAGATGTCCCCAATTTTTATCATGCACCCGTTTCTGCGATGTGATATATCTCGGGTGAAAGCGGCATGACTATGATCGGCAAAACTGTATCGCACTACAATATCATAGAGAAGCTCGGCGAGGGCGGGATGGGCGAGGTCTATCTCGCCGAGGACAAGAGACTGCACCGGAAGGTCGCCCTGAAATTCCTGCCAACGCATTTCACCTCTGACCCCGCTGCGCGCGAACGGTTCGAGCGGGAGGCGAGAGCGGCGGCGGCTTTGAATCACCCGAATATCGTGACGGTTTTTGATATCGGCGAGACCGACGGGCAGGTCTTCATGGCGCTCGAGCTGGTAGACGGGGAGACTCTTGCAGACAGGATTACCGGTGCGTATTCCGGAATGCCGATGGCTGTCGAGGAGATCGAGAAGATCATCAGGCAGCTGGCCGAAGGCCTGGGTGCGGCGCACAAAGCCGGCATAGTGCACCGGGATATCAAACCGTCGAATATCATGATCGATCGCGACGGACGGGTGAAGATCCTCGACTTCGGTCTGGCGAAGCTCAAGGGAACAAGCAACCTGACCAAAGAAGCCTCGACACTCGGCACCGTTCAGTACATGTCGCCAGAGCAGGCGAGGGGGGAAGAAGTCGACCGGCGCAGCGACATCTGGTCTCTCGGTGCCGTTCTCTATGAGATGCTCACCGGCAGGCAACCGTTCAGTGGGGAGTACGACCAGCACGTCATATACTCAATTCTTAACGAGGAGCCTGAATCACCCCGTTCGATTCGTAGTGATGTGACGCCGGAACTCGAGCGCATCGTGATTAAAGCTCTGCAAAAGGACAGGGATCAACGCTATCCGGATACGGGCCGGATTATTGAGGAACTCGGTACCTGGAGGAATGTCCAGGAGCGAAGATCGACTGGTTTCGGTTTCGCGAGGTGGGCGGTCGCAGCTATTGTTGTTCTCGCGGTCGCTCTGGTTATCGTAAAGCTTCGTTCTGGAGGCAGCCGCTGGAGGTCCGCAGCCCCGGTATCCAGACAATTCACATTCACCGGAAGCGCTACCGAACCGTCTATAAGCCCCGACGGAAATTATGTGGCATTTTCTACGGGACATGGTACTTCGGATGGGGCGATCTACATCAAGGACATTGAAAGCGGTTCGAAGGTAAGGATCCTGTCTACTCCCAGGGGATTCAATATCCAATGGTCGCCAGATGGATCGAAGCTCCTCTATGCTGAATTTCTCTCCGAAGAGAATTCGGGGATCTATCTGCTTCCTCGTCTCGGAGGAACTCCTCGAAGACTCCTCGACCTGCCGTGGCATTTCATTTCGTGGGCGCCGGACGGAAACAGGATTGCCTACTCCCTGACGGGCACGGGCGAGCTGTTTATCTTCGACATCGGCTCCGGCGATACGATATCGGTAGTGCTCGAGAAGGAACTAGGCGAGATCGAGGATATTGACTGGTCTCCATCGGGAGATGAGATCCTCCTGCAGGGCAACGATCATGAGAAGATCTCCCTCTGGGTAGTCAGACCGGATGGCAGCGGCCTGAGCAGGCTCCTGGAGATGGATCAGGCTGGGGGCACATTCATAGGTAATCCGAGATGGTCCCGGGGCGAAAGGGCGATCTATTATCTCGAAACCGGGATCAGGGGGCAGTTTGTTTCCGACCTGATGAAGGCAGACTATGACAGGGACTCGCGGCGGTTCAACGGTGAACCGTATGCCATACTGAGTAATCTGTACGTTACCAAGGGCCCCGGCATCGGCATGAAATACTCGGTCTCAAATGACGGAAGGCGGCTCGTATATGAGCAGCAGTCGTACAGGATGGATCTGCTGCTGATGAGGGCCGATGGCGAAGGAGAGGAGATACGCTGGACATCCCGGCGCCTGACGAATTCGACGATGCTGAAAACGCGGCCGTGCATCTCACCTGATGGTACTTTTTT
>CBDUYR010000147.1:0-2018 GCA_965371515.1 uncultured bacterium
CGGCGATAGATTTCCATCCGCGCACCCATCTGAGAGGTCGCAGTGTCCTTTTCCAGGGTTTGGTGGAGGATCTCACCGACTGGATCCCAGTCGGGGAAGGCGAGACTGATGGTGGTGATGCCCGCCTCTTCGGCCGCGGCCAGGACCTCGTCGGTGACCCTCGAGTTGGCGGCAACGATGACCTCTCCGGTCTCGTCGTCCACCAGGTCGTCGACAACGATCGCGCCCAACAGATCGTCACGGGTCACGGCCACCTTGCTGGGTTTGTCCATCGTCGCCTTTTCGAGGCGCCTGCGCATGTTTTTGTCGAGCGATAGCCCAGCGAACAATGTCGGTTCCGCCACCTTGCGGAAGCGCAGCGCTTTCTGGCGCTCATTTTCGACATCGAGAATCCTCGAGTCGAGCATCAACGTCGCCGCGTCCTTCTTGGCGCCGAGGCGGGCGTCAAAAACGATGTGGAAACCACGGAGAATTTGCGAGTTGGTCTCAAGCTCGGGGCTCAGAGCGCGCAGGAAAACGGTGCCGGGCAGCCGCCGTTTGCGGTCGATACGAACCCACAGGATTTGCTTGTTGTCGTACTCGAACTCGATCCACGAGCCGCGGTAGGGCACCACCTTGGCGAGGTAGTCGTTGGGGCCTTCGAGGGTGAAAAACACACCCGGCGACCGGTGCAGCTGCGAGACGATGACGCGCTCAGTCCCGTTAATGATGAAGGTGCCGGTGTCGGTCATCAACGGCATCTCTCCGAAATAGAGCTGCTCTTCCTTGACGTCTCTCACCTGACGGGTGCCGTCCTCTTCGATGTCAAAGGTCACCAAACGGAAGGTGAGGCGCACCGGAACTGCGTAGGTCATACTGCGTTCTCGGCATTCCTCGGCTGAGAACTTCAGACGCAAACCCACCGAGGTGCCGCAAACGTTGCACATCTCGATACGGTTCTTGTTCGCCTTCCCGCAATCGGGGCAAACCACCAAGTCCTCGTGAGGATCGCCGGCCTTGAAGCTGGCGCCGCAGTGCTCGCATGTCAATCGCAGATGATGCAGCCCGTCGAGGCGCCCACAGCGGCAGGTCCAGTTGCCGATCTCGTAGCGAACAAACTGAAGCTCACAGGTCTCGCGGAAGTCGGTGAACGGAAAGATCGAGGACAGCACCGACTGGAGACCGCCGAAAAGGCGCTCCTCCGGCAAGAGGTCCATCTGCAGAAAACCCTCGTATGAAGTCCTCTGCACCTGGATCATGTTCGGCAGCGGAATTGTGGACAGATGCTTGGAGAAGCTCATCCGCCCATTGGGGCTAGTGGTCATGGAATTCCCTCCCGACCAATTGACCCGGCCAACTCACCGGGTGTCTACGTACGAAACCCGGTGAGAAGGCCGGGCTCAACACGGAGAGACAAACTCTCCCCGCGTCATCAGATAATGCTTTCAGTAGCCAGGGGCCAAGGTGCACGTTGTGCGTTACTTGATCTCCATCTGGGCGCCGGCCTCTTCGAACTTCTTCTTGACCTCCTCGGCCTCTTCCTTGTTGACGCCCTCCTTGACATTGATGGGCGCACTCTCGACCAGCTCCTTGGCCTCTTTGAGCCCGAGCGAAGTAACCTCGCGAACGACCTTGATGACGTTGATTTTCTTGTCACCGAACGAGCTCAGCTGAACGACGAACTCGGTCTGCTCCTCGGCCTGCTCAGCACCGGCGGCACCGGGGACCGCGCCGGCCATCATTATCGGGGCCGCAGCCGCGGCGGACACGCCGAACTCATCTTCGAGAGCCTTCACGAGCTCGTTGAGCTCGAGAACGGTCATCCCCTTGATCTCGTCCATCATTTTCTCTAATTGAGCCATTGTCAGATCCTCCTTAGGATTCTTGAATTTCTTGTTTCTCTTGTGCTTCCTGAGGCTCTTGAACTTCCTCGGCCTTCGGAGCTTCCGGGGCTTCTTGAGGCTCTTGAACTTCCTCGGCCTTCGGAGCTTCCGGGGCTTCTTGAGGCTCCTGAGCTTCCACAGCTTCCGGAGCTTCCG
>CBDUYR010000148.1:0-1989 GCA_965371515.1 uncultured bacterium
TGTAGAGTAGGAGTCAGGCGCCGTGGCTACAGGTTCCGGGTGGCACATCCCGCATCCTTTCGGGCGGGGCCTCAGTCCCGGCAACCATACCCGGTTTCCAGTCTCCCCTCATCAAACCGTACGTGAGGTTTTCCCTCATACGGCTTTCCTGTGGGAATTAAGGGTCACGAATACTGCCATCGCACCCGGTAATCCCGATACAGACCCAGCGTCCGGTACAGGTAGGTATAATCATACCGGTTCCATCCTCTACCACTACGATGTGCCTGCACCTGCAGCACTCGGCGCAACTTTATCTCCACATGGTCACGTATGCTGTTAAATACAGCACAGGAATTACCTACACGGAAATAGTTGACCCAACCTCGCAGTATGTGGTTCGCGCGTTTGACACGCACTGAGACGGCGACCGGGGCTTTCGGGTCAAACACTTTCCTCATCTTCTCACGAAGCCGCTTCTGCGACTTCTTCGAAGGGTAGTAAAGCGTTGCCCTTTTAGTCCTGTCCCGGTTCCAGACCCGTTTAAAAGTGAAGCCGAGAAAGTCAAAGGTCTCCTTTTCGGCATCCACTACACGGCTCTTCTCTGCGTTGAGTTCCAGCTCCAACCGCCCAAGTATCTCCCGCAGGCGATCCATCGCCCAGCGGGCATCCTTGTCTGTCAGGAGCACCAGATCGTCAGCATAACGGACCAGCTGCACGTTCGGGCCTTTCCGTTCGGTATACCCCCTCTTTTTCCATGTCGCATCGAGCGCATGGAGATAGATGTTCGCCAGTAGCGGTGATATCACTCCGCCCTGTGGCGTCCCTTTCTCGGGTTTCCATCTGCGGCCATCTTCTTCAACATCGCACCCTAGCCATGTCTTGATGAGCCCGAGGACCTTGCGGTCCACTATCCTTCGGGCCACCAGCTGCATCAGCTTCCCGTGCGGTATCGAATCGAAATATGCCTTGATGTCAACGTCACAGACCTGGGTCAGTCCCCAGTTGAGGTACTTCACCACTTCTCCCGCCGCCTGCTGCGCACTGCGCCCCGGCCGAAATCCCCAGCTTGAGTCCGTGAAGTCCGCCTCATAGACAGGTTCTATCACTATCAACAAGGCCTGCTGCACTACACGGTCTCTTACACTGGGAATCCCCAGGGGCCTCTTGCGCCCATCGGGCTTCGGGATATATACCCGCTTTACCGCCTGCGGCCGATATGTCCCGCTCTCAAGTTCCTCCCTCAGTACTGATAGAAACTCGTCTACACCCTTCTCGTCAATGTCCTCGATGCTCTGACCATCCACTCCAGATGCCCCGCCGTTTGCTCGCACTCGCAGCCAGGCTTCCTGGAGGACGTCCCATCGGCAGACTTTGTCATATAGAGCGTAGAACCGGAACTTCGGCTCGGCTTTCGCCTTCTCCCCTAGCTTCCTCCGAAGACTCTGAAGTTTACTCTCTGCGCTTCCTAGCTCTCGCAATGCGCCTCTCCCAGTCTCCTTCGGACCGCACCCACAGCAGGAGTCCTTCCCTACCCCGAAGTTATGTTGTCTTCGGGATCGATCGGTACTATAACTCCATCCGACTCCCTCCCTGACTCTCCTGGACTTCGACCCTCGGCCTTATACCAGAAGTCTCCTCCATGCTTTACCAGCATGGGCCCGGAAGGGTCTCCCCAGTTAACACGTCCTCTTTCCCGGCATGTCGCCCCTGATACCCCGGAGGAGCCCCGGGCGGATTTACCTGTCCTACATCCCGGAGTGCTGGCTTCCCCGCTGAGATACCGGGTCGCCCTCCTCAATTAGGTTTTTACGAGGCTACGTATAGGTTCACTCGCGTTACAACCTGCCGGTTCGCGTCGCCTCCTTTAAGAGACTTTGTCGGGCCGCTTAGACACACCCGTTACCGGTATGCGCCCGGCCCCTCGCTACGGGGCTGACAGGTATTTACCCCGGTCGGCACCTTGCAGCCAACTAGAAAGGACGTGCCTTCGTTGGGCACTCACCTCAG
>CBDUYR010000149.1:0-1964 GCA_965371515.1 uncultured bacterium
CGCTTACCGGTATAGGAGATGCCCTTGATGACCTCGGCCCGCTGATGATCGACTTCGCGGCAAACGTAGTGTCTGAAGACAGCGGCAGTTCGATCGCGGGACGGGTCGACCTCGGCAGGACAGAATGGATCGATACCGCTCTCGTCTCTATCGCAAGCAGCGGCGACAGCCTGGCAGTCGACACCGCCCTGGTCGTGTTCGAGGGACTGAGGATCTCGGCGGAAGGCGGGATAGCGGGAGACATGATCGATATGGCGGCCACAGTATCCCTGGCTGATTCCCTCCTTGTCCAGCGTCTGAAACGGCTCGCGGGCAGAAGCATCAACATGACTCTCGACGCTGATTGTAAAGTCTTCGGGACAAAGAAAGATCCGGTCGTTTCGATCGATATCGACGGGAGGCTTTCAACCGATGGACTGGTCATCCCGCAATTCTCCGGTAGGGCTGAAAGAAACGACGGGATCACAAATGCCGGCCTGCTCCTGCCCGAAGGGCTTCACACAAACACCGTCCTGTTCGACAGTGTCAGGGCCTCCTACACAGATTCCGCCAGTACCGGTGATTCGGCCGGCGCCACAGTGAGACTGGAGGCTGACGGCAGCGACACCAGGTTCCTGCTGGCTTTCCGTCTACCTGAGGGTAATGGATTCTCCGTCCTGGCCGATACATTCTTCATCGCCCTTTCCGGACAGACACTGGCTTCGACAGGACCTTTCACGATATCCACCCCTGCGGGAGGCGGCGTCATCGTCGACGGACTCTCTCTCGAGGGAAGTATAGGAAGTATAAAGGCGAATGGTATCGCGTCCCCCGACTCGGCTGACCTGGAAGCCCATATCGAGATCGACATGCCCGACAAGCCCGGGATGATCAAGATTGCCGACCGCCTCTGGCCCGACAGCATGACTATCGACCTCCGTGCCGAGGGGCCTTCAAGGGTAACGGCGGAGGGTATGATAAGCGGAATAACAATCGGCGACGGGAGAAGGACTGTGATCGACTTCACCATGTCTTCAGACACCCTTGCCCTTCAGGCATCGCTGAATGTCGTGGGGCCAGAGAAGACGATCCTCTCTTTCGAAAGCACCCTCCCCCCCGTGCAGAAAGACGGATCTCTAACGGACGGCCCGCTGCTGATAGACCTGGTCCTTGATGGGATGCCGGTGCCGGGCGACGCCAACTCACTGGTCTCAGACACCCCGAGAAAGATCGGATCGTTGAGCGGGAGGATCGCGGCGCGGGGCACCCTTTCCGCCCCCCAGGCGGTCGTTCTGCTCGACTGCTCTTTTATCGGCGGCGAGGAACTGGAGAAGTACATGCTGTCTATCGATGGAACCTACGCGCGGGAATCGGTATCGGATACCGCACTGACGCGTTTCATGAACGCGAGGAAAGGAAAGGGAGCGCAGGCTGCTGCAAGAGACCATACTTCCGGCCTGTCGGCAGGTCTCTCACTCACAAAATTGAAACAGGAAATCCTGACCGGAGTCTTGGAATACCCGCTGAACGTGACACTGGCGCCGTTCGCGTTCGAACGACCGGAGAACGGGGAGATGTTTGCTCAGATCAAATCGAACAAACTGTCCCTTACCGATCTCGATCCACTGCTGCCGCCCGATATAAACCTGGAGGGTATCGTGGAGATCGAATTCAAGGCAGCCGGTGATGTCGCCAATCCCGGTTTCGACGGAAGGCTCGAGACGAAAGACATGTCCCTCGCCGTAGCGAGCGACCTTCAGGCTTCTCCGACAGTGGACCTTGAATTCGGGGGCAACCTCGTCAGGCCTTCCGTAAAGGGAAGTATTGTAATCGAGCGCGCGCTGCTTCGCCTCCCCGAGAGGAAGGAGAGTCTCCACGCCGTCGATGGCGACGCCATCCTCTGGGCGGCAGCCGACTCCTTCCGTATCATGTCCGACACCACCTCGGCAGGAATCGCCAAAACAGACACCTCGGGAACCGGGGAA
>CBDUYR010000150.1:0-1928 GCA_965371515.1 uncultured bacterium
AACTTGGAGGAATCGCACTTTAAATGAATGTCAGCTTTATTACCGGTGCCTCCTCCGGCATCGGACGCAGTCTGGCGCGGCGTATTGCTTCCGAGGGGCATGCGGTGGCGCTTGTCGCCAGACGCAAGTTGTTGCTGGACACTCTGGTGGACGAGATCGAGTGCGCGAAGGGACATGCGCTGGCGATCGAGTGTGACGTCACTGACAGGGAGAAAGTGCTTGAGGCCGTGCGCAAAACCGAAGCAGTGTTGGGGCCCATCGACCGGCTGGTGACCAGCGCCGGCGGTGGCGAACGGACTTCCATCAATCCCTTCGAAGCCTCGCACATCGATCGCGTTCTCGCGCTAAACGTCATCGGTACGGCGAATTGCATCGAAGCCGTGCTCCCAGGTATGCTCGAACGAGAAGCCGGCCATATCGTCGCCATCAGCAGCCTCGCCGCTTATAGGGGCCTTCCGGGCGCGGCGGGCTATTCCGCGGCGAAGGCGGCCCTCACCAACATGATGGAGAGCCTGATGATCGACTTGAGCCCCCTAGGCATCAGCGTCACCGTCGTACTGCCGGGATTTGTTCGGAGCAAGCCGTCCTCCAAGAAAAAGCGCCCGCTCGAAATGGAACTCGAGGACGCAACGGCGAGGATCCACCGAGCGATCCTGCTCCGTAGGAAACGGTATGCCTTCCCCTTTGCTCTGGCGCTGGCCGTCGGTTTCGGCCGAATGCTCCCCGCCGGGCTCTACGGGCGGCTCTTGTCGCGCCGCAGTCGAAAACCAAAAAAGGGGAACAAATAGCGTTCATGACGTCGGAACAGCGACCTTGGCGTCATCCCGGCCAGCGTAAAGTCCGGAGTGCTCCACTCAACGAGGCGCGCGGTATCGAGCCCAACCTTAGTCATGTCTGGAACGCAACGCGGAACATGTTCTATAGTCACCCTTCGAATTTCAATGAATGCGATTGTCGGATGCAGGACTCCAAAAGTGGTGAAGCATCCTTGGGCGTCGCAAGGAGCGGGGAAATTGTAAGCAATGGTCGCGGTTGCAGCATTCGACACCTTTAAGGCGGCTCGCCGCAAGTATGTCAGAAACTTCGGCAAGCCCATTCTTCGGGCGTTCGATCGTTTCATGGCAGGCCAATCGCTTGTTCCCAACGACCCGATTCTCGATTCCAGGCTGTTTCCTTGGGTAACCATGCTCGAAGATAACTGGGAGGACATCCGCGCCGAACTCGACGGGGTGCTCCGTTATCGAGAGGCAATTCCCCGATTCCAGGACATCTCACCGGATCAGTACCGAATTTCTCCGGACGACATGTGGAAAACTTTCGTGCTGTTCGGATTCGGTTTTCGCGCCGAGTTGAATTGTCAACAGTGTCCAAAGACCGCGGCATTGTTGGAAAGGATTCCTGGGCTGAAGACAGCGTTCTTTTCGATCCTGGCACCAGGCAAACATGTTCCGTCGCACAAGGGCGTCACCAAGGCTTTCGTGCGGTGTCACTTGGGTCTGATCGTTCCCAAAGAACGCGAGAACTGCTACATGACCGTCGCCGACATTCCATGCGTATGGGAGGAAGGCCATGCATTCGTCTTCGATGACACCTTCCCCCATGAGGTCAGCAACAACACCGAAGAAGAACGGGCGGTTCTTCTCTTCGACGTCGATCGTCCGATGAAGGGCCCGGGCAAGCTCGCCAGCAGGTTCGCAATGTGGTTGTTCAAGAAGACGGCTTATGTCAAAGACGCCCGCCGAAATTACGAAGAGTGGGAAGGCCGCTTGCGGTCCCGTCTGAAGGCTGCGGAGCAAAGTTGATTCCTGACGTCTCCGTCAACGGCTTGTCCCCTTCCCTTCAATAGAGGCTCGACCTTCCGAAGAGGCTTTGAGAATCTGGAGGGTTCTGTGAGGTCGCGCGGCACGGACGGGCGGGCTGGGCTGGGG
>CBDUYR010000151.1:0-1922 GCA_965371515.1 uncultured bacterium
CGAGTGTTTCCTGTGCAGGTGTGACATAGCCGCTGACATCGCCCCATGTGATAGTATAGTCGCCTTCCGCAAGGCCCTTCAGGGTGGTGTCGCCAGCTGCGTCGAGGTTGTAACTGCCGGGTCCGGACAGGTTCCACGACGGGTCGATTCCGGCCGGATTGCAGGTAATAGTCGCGTTGCCGGTGGTCGAAGGTTGCGGTTCGGTACTGTCGCTGCAGCCGACCAGCAGCAGGGATGTGGTAAAGGCGAACGTCAACACAGCCAGAATTAATATCGATCGTGTCCTGGTCTTCATGCTCAGCTCCTTATTGTCCAATTCTGATTCCATTGGGGTGCGCCGGGATCGAACCCCGGCAGATCCATGCAGATGCAATTCCCGTACCCATTTATTTCTCCTCGATAACCCTGAATCCCACATATCCCGGTGGGGGAGGGGTGTACTCACAGCGCTTGTCACGGGGTGACACTGCAGAGAGGCCCAGGACCTTGCCCTTGCCATCCTCGAACTGCCGGGAGATGATCTCAGCCGCGGCGTGATCCCCGACATTCCGGTTCCTCCGGGAATCGGTTGTACAGAACCCGGTGTCGACAGTGATCTCGAAAAGGTCAAGGAACTGATACGGACCTGGCGCTGATTGCTGACACCCGGGCAGTCAGCGCTCGACTTTGTTCCTTCGCTCGTTGACATCATTATACGATTGCTATCCCAATCCCTTCAATCCAGCCTGTTTCATCTTTCAGGCTTTCTGCCTTACGAGCAGGGACCCTCAACCGCGAATAACGTCTTCAACGCCGGCTTTGCCGTTTCCTTCAGTCAGATCAGGGGTGCTACAATCACCCGGGCTTTTACTTTTACCCGAAGGAGATGCCGTGCGAGCATTATCTGTACTTCTATTGACTGCAGCGGCCCTGCTCTCGGCGGGCTGCGAAGGCGAACAGGGCCCCGTGGGGCCGTCGGGCACCGACGGAAACGCCAACGTCGTCACCGGGACGATCTCGCCGACCAGCGAGGAATGGCTGTGGAACTCGTATTACTGGTTCCAGACAACACCAAGCGCTTCTACAGGTTACTTTACCAGGTATGTAGATATCCCGGTTGCCGAGATCACTTCTGAAATCATATCGGCCGGCGTCGTGCTTGTCTCCTTCGAGGCTCGCCCGGCTTTCGGGCTGTGGACGCCTCTGCCTTTCCAGTTCGTGGAGGGAGGCTCTCAATATATCTTCAACATAGTATATGAAGTGATGGAGGGCGCGATACGCCTTCACTTCTTCTTCATGCCCAACAGCGCAGGCGCGTCCATTCCGGATCTGCAGTCGTACACGATCGCGACCTATCCGTTCAAGTACACTGTGATCGAGGGGAACGTGCTGGAAGCGATGACGGCCCGCGGAGTCGACATATCGGACCACGATCAGGTCATGGATTACCTGGCGCTATAAGAGTCCGGCATCTCAGGCAGGCGCATCAGGCGGACATGCAGCAGGGGGCGGGGCCTTTGGGCCCTGCCCCCTGCTGTGTTTAGGAGCGGAGGGTGTCGTCTCCGGTTCGGTTACTCTTTCAGATGCCTGTCCATGAACCTTGTGACCGTCTCGAAAAGATGGGTGCGCGTCGCCTTGCCCGTGATGCTGTGCTTCTTGCCCGGGTAGGTCATCATCTCGAACGGGATCATCCTGTCCTGAAGTTCCGCGAACAGCCGTGTGCTGTTAGTGAAGAGGACGTTGTCGTCGGCCATGCCGTGGATGACCAGGAGAGGTCCCCGGAGGTTCTCCAGGTACGGGAACACGGATGTCGCATCGTAACCGGCGCTATTTTCGTCCGGGTGGCCGAGGTATCGTTCGGTGTAGTGGGTGTCGTAGAGCCGGTAATCGGTGACCGGTGCGACCGAGACGCCGGCGTAGAAAAGTTCGGGCTCTTTCGCCAT
>CBDUYR010000152.1:0-1895 GCA_965371515.1 uncultured bacterium
GTGCGAATTGGACGCTGCCCCAGAGCATGGCTCGATCGTCGGCGGCGCGATTGACCTGCCTCCGGAATTTCGGACCACTAGAAACGTGAAGCGAAAATCCAGTCAGTATCGTTCAAACCGCAAAGGGACTCCTAAGTGAACGGCATTGCCTTTGTTTCTACTACGCTCCAAAGCCATTTTGATTATACTCGCGACAGATTCCGGAGGCCTGCCAGATGACTCGATTCGAGAATATCCTGTACTTCGTTGACGACGAAAGCGCGGCCCCCGGCCCGGTGAGCCTCGCGGTCGCCCGGGCTCGTTCGCTTGGCGCGCGGCTCACGTTCGCGTCCGTGATTGCTCCGAACAAATCGACGTCCCTCCGCGATCGCCTCACGAAAGAACGACTCGAGCAGTTGTGCATCGAAGAAGAAACGGATCGACTCCAGCAGCTCGTTGATCCTTGTCAAGGCGCCGACGTGCAGATCTCGACTCGTGTCCTCGTGGGGGATGATCCTGTTGCGACGATTGTTCGGACAGCGATAGTCGACGACTACCATATGGTCTGGAAAGCTCCAACAGAGAGCCGTGGGCTTCGAGACAGGATCCTCGGTAGCGTCGACATGCGGTTGATTCGCGCCTGCCCCTGTCCGGTCGCGATCACAGGGAGTCATCGGCCGGAGGAAGCTCGAAAAGTAACTGTCGCCGCGGTCGATGTAGCCTCTGCGCCCGAAGACGAAGAGGTCACCGCAGATTTGAATAACAGGATACTGGACATCTCCATGGCCTCCCTGCGTGAGGCGGATACACGACTGCACATCGTTCACGCCTGGAGGCTCTACGGGGAGTCGATCATGAGATCGCCGCGTGTCAATGTTGAGCCCGAGGAGTTGAACGCGCTGTTGGAGGCTGAACGCGCGGGCCGGCAGGAGAAGCTCGAGAGGCTGGTGGAGCACTACCGCTCCAGGCTCACCGGTAGCAAGGCCGAGCGATTCACACCGGAGATCTTTCTCATCAAGGGTGAGCCGAGTTCGGCGATTCCAGATACAGTTGAACAACTCGGGGCCGACCTTCTGGTTATGGGCTCGATCTCGAGAACGGGCCTGACCGGTTTCGTGATCGGGAACACCGCGGAAAGAATCCTTCGTCAACTGGAGTGTTCCGTGGCTGTAACGAAACCGGCGGGATTCGTCAGTCCCGTCCCGGTCGCCTGATTCCTTCGATGTTCGCTCTGGTCTCGGCTGCCGCGGTCGGCCTGATCGCGCTCACATTTCTCTTCTGCAACAGGATTCGATTCCAGGACGGCGAACGGCGCGAGCGCTGGATGTCGGCTGCCGGAGGCGCGTCAGCTGCTTTTGTTTTCGTCGTACTACTTCCCAAACTCCTGCTGGCACAATCAACGTTTCAGGGAGTCGACAGCGGAATCCTCGGGTATCTGGTTCATCACTCATTTCTCCTGGCGCTCGCTGGTCTGCTCGTATTCTGGGCACTGGATCGCATGGTTGTGGTGCTCGTTCGGGGGATGATCGGCTCGCTGGAGAACACATCGGGAAGCCGGTACTTGAATTCACAATATCCACTATGGCGACCGCTACTCTATGTACAGGCAACGGCCTTCGCTTCCTACACCGTACTTGTCGGCTACCTCATCGCGGAGTGGCCAAGCCGGGACTACGCCAGACTTTGTCTCTTTTCGTTGGCGATGACTCTGCATTTCCTTGCGATGAGCCTTAGTCTCAGACGGGAACTCGCCGAGGCCTATGACCGCTTCGAGCGGTGGCTACTTGCCGCGGCCATTCTTGCAGGCTGGGCGCTGGCGCAATTCACAGAGATCGCTCCCTGGGCGTTGGCGCTCTGGAGTTCGTTGTTCGCCGGGATGATCATCTTCTACGTGGTCAGAAGCGAGATCCCAAGCC
>CBDUYR010000153.1:0-1874 GCA_965371515.1 uncultured bacterium
GGAGCCGACTAAATTTGGTGTCGATGCCTTTTCTCCGCGTAGCGGCTTCGTCCAATCGGGATAGGGAGCCGCTCTAGCGGCCCCCTCCCACAGCACCGTACATACGGGTCCGTATACGGCGCCTAGCCTGCTATTCGCAGAGATATTTCATCGGGCAAATCGAATCCATATCAAGTGTCTATCGGGCCGTAGCCGGATGATGAATCTTGCACCATAGCTCCCGCACGGAGAGAAGACCGATTTCTTTGAAATGTGCATTGCTCAACCCACTATTCGTCGCTAACGTCTTTGACAGCCGCCAGTAGCTTTTGCGCGATAGGCCCAACTTGATGGCTTCGCGCTTTTTCACCCCCAGCTTGATCAATGCTCGGATGCGACGCCTTGGTCTGCGCCACTGTTTCCAGTACGCCATCCTCAGTCGTCTTCTAATCCATCCATCTAGCTTTACGGCATCGTTGTACGCCAGTCCGCATCCATAGTGCGCCATCCAGCCCTGAATATACTGCTTCAGGCGAGAAATTCTGGCGGCGATGGATATACCGGGACATCGGCGGGTGATGTGTTTCAGCTCGCGTTGAAACGCTTTGACTTTGCTGTCCAGCGTTCTCAACTTCTTACGATGAATTTCGAATCCGAGCACAGAGCTCTCTTTGACGGGCTTCACATAGCTCTTGGCCTGGTTCACCTTCACTTTGAGCTTGCGCTCCAAGTATCGGCTGACACTGGCCAGCACCCGTTCTCCCGCTCGTTTCGACTTGACGAAGATCGCCAGATCGTCGGCGTAACGGACGAACTTATGCCCTCGGGACTCCAACTCTTTATCGAGATCATCCAGCAGGATGTTGCTCAATACGGGCGATACCGGGCTGCCTTGCGGCACCCCTTTTCGGGTCGGTTGCAAGCGGCCTTTTACCTCGACGCCTGCGCGCAGAAAGCGCCCAAGCAACTTGAGCAGGTCTTTGTTCTTCACCTGCCGCCCCACCCGTTCCATGAGAACGTCGTGGTTGACCGTGTCGAAGAACTTTTCCAGATCAAGAGTGATCTGGTAGGTGTAACCCTGCCGGTAGTAGGCTTGGGCCTGTCGGGCGGCTTGCTGGACCGAGCGCCCCGGCAGATAGCCGTAGCTGTAGTCCGAGAAGATCGGGTTGAAGTATGAACCGAGCACTTTTGCAATCGCTTGCATGAGCACTCGGTCGATTACACAAGGGATGCCCAGTAAGCGCACCCCTCCGCTCTCCTTGGGAATCTCAACGCGAAGTGCCGGCATGGGCACGTAGGTCCCGTCCAGCAGTTGCTTCTTGGTGAGCTTCCACTTGGGTCTACCCCATTTCGGGAACGCCGAGATGCTGATGCGATCAACACCTGGAGCCCCTTTGTTGGAGCGAACCTTCTTCCATGCCTCGGCTATACTCGCGTTGGACACGATGTATTCCACCGATGCAAGATCGATAGGCGATGGTTCCGCGACGCGCCCGGCACCCAAGTCCCCGGTCGGGGTTGAGGAATGCTCAGAGCTCACGGGCATCTCCTGATCACACTGCCTTCGGACCTTTCCCCGGCGAGGGCCTTTCGGCATACTCCGGGTTCTCGTCCTCGGCTGTCTTCCGCCCTGTTAACGCGCACCTTCGCAGGCTCTGTTCCACCGCGTCCGTTAGGACGCTTAGGCAGGCGGATCTCCCCGGGTAAGGACATGATCTTTCCCTGCACAACCGCTGCATTTACCATCCCCCAGTGATCCGAGCGGGCTTCGTCATGTTGTGCTGACTCGCCCTGGGGTTCGGCCTGATGCAGTTTCTGTGCGTCGGCTCGCAGGTTTGCTCTCCGGCTTCTTTCAGACATCGGGTCGCCCCTCAGCCCTTGCCTTCGGCTAGTAC
>CBDUYR010000154.1:0-1864 GCA_965371515.1 uncultured bacterium
TATCCTTTATTGGCGTCGATGGAGATATTTCCGCAAAAGATATGAATTTTCTCGCCAACACTGGCGGCACCCCTCGCGGGGGTGTTTTTTCTTTATTGTATAAAAACCGGAAATATTATATGCCACTTGTCTGCAAATTTCTACCAAAATCCGAAAGAACAAAGATAAGAGATAAAATATTTATTACAAGAAGCAATTACCCTAAAATGACCGATGAAGAGCGAGCGCTGCTGATATCCGTTTATGAGGAAGACATATCGTCCCTTGGCGATTGTTTTGGCAAGGACCTTTCTGGGTGGCTAAACAATACTTCCTAAATTGCTTTATCTAGACCATGTCATGCTGGAAGTGCATCGATTAACGGTCGTTGGCGGTGACAGGAACGACCAGAGTCTGGCCAGCCGACGGGCTCGACGCTGTTTGATCAACAGACGACCGAGGCGCTCCGCGTTCACCGCGTGACAGCGACATACGGATTGGAATAGGACTCGCCGAGCCAGAGCCCATCTTCTCCTTGGACAGAAATGAATGTCGCAAATTCCTCCGATCGCAGGTCCGAGCCTTCAGCCCAAGGATGGCGGCGAACCAGAGCGACTCGTTATTCTCCTGCATGGAGTCGGCGCCGACGGCAACGACCTGATCGGGCTGGCGCCGCTCTACCAACGTGTATTGCCCAAAGCTTTCTTTGTTTCTCCAAACGCCCCCTTCCGCTTCGACATGGCGCCGGTCGGCTATCAATGGTTCAGCCTACAGGACTTCCAGCCCGACACGCGTCTCATTGGTGTTCAGAACGCCGCGCCAATCCTCGACGCTTTCATTGATTCTCAACTCAGGCGGTGGCGGCTGAGCGACGCCGACCTCGTTCTGATCGGTTTTTCCCAAGGCGCGATGATGGCGCTTCATGTCGGCCTGAGGAGGGAAAACCCCCTCGCCGGTATCATTGCCCATTCCGGAATGCTGGTTGGCGAGGAACTCTTGGCCGAGGAGATCAGATCACGCCCGCCGATCTTGCTGACTCACGGAGCCGGCGACGAGGTCCTGCCCGTACAGGCTTTGCCGCTGGCGGAAGCCGCGTTGAAAAACGTTGGGGTCGATGTGGTGGCCCACGTCATGCCGGAACTTGGCCATGGCATCGACGAGAACACCATTCGTCTCGATCTGCGCTTCCTCGTCGAGGTGTTCGATGTTCAGGCTGGCGCCGGGTGAGTTCTCGCGGACCCGCCTGAGCGCAAGATTGCATTCAGCGAGATTTCACCAAGTGGGTGTCTGGAAAGCATACACAACATGTAGTACGCTGGACACGTCTCGATGGATGCGAACGAAGTTTGGAGGCGATGGACGGTTATCCAGCCTTGGTCCTCAACGCGGATTTTCGGCCGTTAAGTTACTTTCCACTCTCCTTGTGGCTGTGGCAGGACGCGGTGAAAGCCGTGTTTCTCCGCCGCGTCAACGTGGTTTCCGAGTACGACCGCCTGGTGAGGTCGCCGAGCCACGAAATGCGACTGCCCAGCGTCATCGCCCTGAAGCAGTACATACCGATAGCGCGCCGGCCGGCTTTCACCCGTTTCAACGTGTTCCTGCGCGATCGGTTCGCCTGCCAGTATTGCGGCGGCGCTTTTCCAACCGAGCGGCTGACCTTCGACCACGTGGTGCCGCGGGCGCGAGGCGGTCGGACCGAATGGACCAACGTGGTTACCGCGTGCGAACCGTGCAACCTTCGCAAAGGCCATCGGGTCCCCAAGAAGTCGGGCCTCTATCCGGTACGCCCCCCCCATGAACCGAGAGCCTTCGAACTCCAGGAAAACGGTCGGGCATTCCCGCCTAACTTTCTACACGAGGGTTGGCGCGACTTCCTCTATTGGGA
>CBDUYR010000155.1:0-1831 GCA_965371515.1 uncultured bacterium
GTATGGATTTCCAGAGGCCGTAACGCTTGAAGACTGTCTTCTCCTGGTAGGCGATCCCGAGGAGTCCGCTCCCTGTCTCCGAATCCAGGATCGGAGTGGCGGTCACAGAAGAAGCCTCGCCGGCTCTCTTGATCTCGATCTGGAGGGGGTCGTCCGGGTGGGCGCGGATGATCGCAGCCATCTGGCCCCAATAGTGTATCGGGTCCCCGTTGATCGCGACAATCCGATCTCCTGCCTGCAGGCCGGCCTTCTCTGCCGGCATGTCGGGGCTGATACCGCCGATCAGGGAGGGCCTCTCGTGGTCGAGACCGGTGTACCCTCCCGCATACCCGGAAGAGTCGGGAGTGATCTCCGTGTGCATCGGTTCGTCCTCCCGCAGAAACTCAACCCGGAGGACCTGGTTGGGGTTCGAAGCGAACAGGATTTTCGCCTTTTCCCAGGTGGAGATCTCCTCCTCTTGAATCCGAACAATCCTGTCCCCGGGGTGAAACCCTGCCGTGGCTGCGGGAGTGTCCTGCTCCACCCAACCCACGACGGCCGGTTCGTCGAGGTAGGCCGGCTGCTCGATCCCTATCATGTATACGAGAGGCATCAGGAAGAGAGGAAGAATCAGGTTCATCAGCGGACCGGCAAGAACGATCTTCATGCGTGCCGCGACCGACTTCTTCGCAAAGGAGTCCTCCCGATCCGCATCCTCTGCTTTCGGGTCGTCCCCGGTCATCTTGACGTACCCTCCCAGCGGCACCGCTGAGATCCGGTAATCCGTTCCGCCCCTCTTCCACCCGAACAGGCGTGGGCCGAAGCCGAGAGAGAATGTCTCTACCCGGACGCCGGCTCGCTTGGCGAAGACGAAGTGGCCGAACTCGTGGATGAACACCAGGATCCCGAGCACTAGGATGAAAACGCCGAATGTCATCATCGGAAACTTCCCCTATTCGTGCTGCCCGGCGAGGCCTTTTCAGAACCTCTCGGCAGGGTTCATGAAATGTTCGGGTCAGATCAGGATGGCCAGGTAGTAGCCCACAGGCCCTGCGAGAAGGATGCTGTCGATTCGGTCGAGGACTCCACCGTGTCCAGGCAGCATTCGGCCCGAATCCTTGATTCCGTAACTCCTCTTGATCAGAGACTCTAGGAGATCTCCCAGTTGGCCGCTGACCGACAGAATCGCAGCAACCCAGAGCGCCTGAAACCCCGTCAGGGCCGGAAAGAACACGAGCTTGCATACGTAGCCCGCAAGGACAGTGGCGAGGAGCCCCCCCAGAGCCCCTTCTACGGTCTTCTTCGGACTCAGCAGGGGGGAGAGCTTCTTTCTGCCCCATCTCGTTCCACTGAAAAGGGCAGCTACATCGCCGAAATACGTCACGATCAGGATGAAGAAGATCCAGGGCTTCCAGTCTTCCAGGTTTCGCAGTAAGACGAAATGGGAGAGCGTGAAGCTCACGTAGAAGATCCCGAACAAGCAGAGTTCGAGCTCTTCGAATCTGGCCTTCAGCTCCTTTCTGCTGAAGAGTGAGCGGACACCGAGGGCGAAGAGGGAAACGAACAACGAACCCGTCAGGCAGTCGGCCCTTCCGGGCAAGGCGGCTATAGGGATGAGGGATGCCAGCGCCAGGCAGAGCAGCCGGTCTCCAAAGACCTGCTCCGGAAGGACCATCTCGAGGAATTCCCAGGAGGCGAGGAGGATGATCAGGGTGGCGATGACGCACACGAGCCAGGCGGGTGAAAACAGGAAGATAAGGACGAAAAGGGCAACCAGGGCCAAGCCCGTTATGATTCTTTGCTGGAACATGGATGCCTTTCCGAAACGGGTGATTTCGAAGGTCAGCGGGCG
>CBDUYR010000156.1:0-1765 GCA_965371515.1 uncultured bacterium
ATCAGGGACTTTCGCCGAAGAGGAGACGCCGGACGACACGGAAGCTGGTCTCGAGTTCCTCGAGAACGGAATCAGAATAGGCTTTCGCGGGCTGAACCTCTCGATGGAGAAAGACTCGATCAAGGCAGAGGTCAGGCTGTCGAGCAGCAGCATCGAGGTCATCGGCTGCGTAGACGAGAGCTGCGTCAGCAGACCGGTCTTCGAGACGATTGCCGGAGCCGCGGTGAAGGCTCTCGTGGAACTGCTTGACGAGGATTTCCATCTGTGTTTATCTGATGTCAGGGAGCTGGAAATTAAGGGCCGCAAGGCTCTTGTGGCGGTGGTCGACATAATCCGGGGACGCGATTTCAGCAGTTACTTCGGATGCGCATTTGTCGGCCGCAATTCCGGCGAGGCAGCCGTCATGGCGGTCCTCGACGCGGTGAACAGGCCATTCGGCAGATGGAAGTCAAGACGGGAAATCCATTACCGCATAAGATAGCATTCATCGCCTCTCATCATTTATCCTATTATTCCACCGGGAACCTTAAATCGCCGAAAATGGGCGGATATAACCATGCGGCGACGTAAGTTATTGGCATAAATACTGCAGGACAGCGCACATACAGGCTGTCACGTTCGGAGGGGAACACGGCTTTTACCTGACGCTCGGTCAGCAGGTATGCCTGGATGGAAGAGCAACAAAGCAAGACTGGTATCGGATTCAAGATATACTATGGCCTGTACGTGGTCGCAGGCATTCTATGTCTCGCATGGTTTGCCGGAAAACTGCCGGTCGATCTGTGGCGTGACATAATCCTGTTCATCATCCTGATCATTATCGCCGACTCGGTCCAGATATCCCTGCCGAGGGGAGGGGCATCGATCTACGCCTCCTCGCCGATCGACCTGGCCGGGATCGTCCTCTTCGGCCCTGCCGTCATGGCCGTCTGCGAGGCGGTCTCCACGCTGATCACCGAGGGGATATTCCAGCGCCGGCCGATCATCAAGGTGCTGTTCAACATCCCGCTTCTCGTGATGACGGTCGGTATCGCGGGCCTGGTCTACCAGTCTTTCGGCAGTCTGACCGATACGGATTCACCGCTCTTTCTCATTCCGCTCTTTGCCTCCGGCATGGTCTATTACCTTTTCAACACCTGGTCGGTCAGCGTGATCATCGCGCTCAGGAACTCGAAGAACCCGATTCACGTCTGGAAGCAGAACTACATGTGGAACTTCTTCCACATCCTCGCATTCCTGCCGGTCGGAGCCGTCATCGCGCTTCTCTACAAGAATTCGGGAGTGTGGACGATCGCCCTCTTCATAATCCCGCTCTTCCTCGCGAGGTACTCGTTTCAGCTCTACCTCGACATGCGCGAGACGCATATCAACACAGTAGCGGCGCTGACATCGGCGATTGACGCCTCCGATCCGTTCACGCACGGACATTCATTCCGCGTGTCGAGATACGCGATGAGGATCGCCAGGGAGATGGGGATGACTTCGAAGGAGCTCGAGACCCTCGAGTACGCCGCGCTCCTGCACGATATCGGCAAGATCGCTATCCAGAACGACATCCTTCTCAAGGTCGGCCCGCTGACCGACGAGGAATGGGCATCGCTCAGGTCCCATCCCGACATAGGAGCAGACATCGTCGAGCAGCTGAAGTTCCTCAAGGTCGCGGTCGAGGTGATCCGCTGCCACCACGAGCGTCCAGACGGAACGGGCTACCCGAGGGGCTTGACGGAGGACGAGATCCCGATGCAGGCCCACATCAGAAATGTCG
>CBDUYR010000157.1:0-1752 GCA_965371515.1 uncultured bacterium
TCCGACAGCCCCGGGATGCCCGGGCGCAGGCGGCAGGTGTCGCGGATGATCAGCTCGACCTTGACCCCCGCCTGCGACGCCCGATACAGGGCCTCGACGATACCGGAATCCTCCAGCGCGTTGGTCTTGAAACGGATCAGCCCCGGCGCCTCCGGGGAGTGGGTGCCGATCTCGCGATCGATCTTGGCGAGCAACGCCTTCTTCATGATGCTCGGTGCCGCCAGGAGCTTGCGATAGTTACGGGCGGATCGACACCCCGTGGTCAGATAGTTGAACAACTCGGTAACGTCGAGGCCGATCTCCCTGTCGCAGGTCATCAGTCCCAGGTCCGAATACTGCCGCGCGGTACCGGCATGATAGTTGCCGGTGCCGATGTGGATGTAGCGGCGCAACCCGTTGTAGTCGCGGCGCACCACCAGGATGAGCTTGCCGTGGGTCTTCAGGCCGAGCACGCCATAGGTGACATGGATACCGGCCTCTTCCAGTCGGCCGGCCCACCGGATGTTGGCGGCCTCGTCGAAACGGGCCTTCAGCTCGACGACGACGGCGACCTGTTTGCCGTTGCGGGCGGCCTGGATGAGATGATCGATGATGTTGGTGTCCGCCGATGTCCGATACAGGGTCATCTTGATGGCGTAGACCTTGGGATCCTCCGCCGCCTCGCGGACGAACCGGACAACCGAGGTTACGAAAGACTCGTACGGGTGATGGAGCAGGATCGGGCCGTTCTCGCGGATGATGTGGAAGATGTTGTCCCGGTCCTGCAGCATGACGTTGGTGATCGGCTGGTGGGGCTGCTCGTGCAGTTCGGGAATACCGAGCTGGCTGAGCTCCATCAGGTCGCGCATCCCGATCATCATGTCGGTCTCGTAAACGTCGTTCTCCTCGTCGAGGCCCAGCTCGGCGGCCAGCATTCCCCGATGATGGGGGTCGATGCCGGCTTCGGTCTGGAGACGGACGATCGGAGCGAATTTGCGTTCGCGAAGCTCGGCCTCGATCATCGCGACAAGATCATCGGCCTGTTCCTCGTCCCCCTCCGTGTTGGCATTGCGGGTGACCCGGAACAGCTCGACCGACGCAATCTCCATTCCCGGGAAAAGGTCGCCGAGGCAGTGAGCCATCACGTCTTCGAGCATGACGAAATGGTTGTCGGGGCCAACCCGCAGGAATCGAGGGACACCCGCCCCAACCGGAACCTTGACCCGCGCCAACGTCAGTTCGGGTTCCTGAGGAAACCGCAACGTGACCAGAAGATTCACCGAGAGGTTGGAGATGAAGGGAAAGGGGTGTGCCGGGTCCATCGCCAGCGGCGTAATAAGAGGAAAGATATTATCGTAATAATGTTCACGAACAATTTTTTGTTCTTCTTTGGACAGGCTGACAAACGGGCGAATTATAATGTTATTCCGGCGAAGATCATCGAGTAGCCCCAGGTAAACTTCCCGTTTTTCTTTTTTGAAATCCCCGATGACGACCTGACATTCCTCCAACTGCTGGCTGGGGCTGCGACCGTCGATGGTCAGTTTCTGCACGCCGGCGCCGATCTGCTGTTTCAGGCCGCCAATGCGTTTCATGAAGAATTCGTCGATATTCGAGGCGGCGATCGCCAGAAACTTGACCCGTTCGAGGAGGGGCTTGCGCGGATCCCGCGCCTCGTTGAGCACCCGGCGATTGAACTGCAACCAGGTCAGTTCCCGGTTCAGATAGAGTTCGGGAGCGCGGAGGTCATAGGCCTCCACCGCGTTGGTGGCG
>CBDUYR010000158.1:0-1750 GCA_965371515.1 uncultured bacterium
GGGATCTCGCTCAACATCAACAACAACATCATGCTCACCGAGGCGCTCGGCTCTGACGAGGCGGGAGAGGCCATCCCGCGGAAATTCCGCGCTGACGGCAACATCTCGTTCTACAAAGAGGACGACAGCATCTCGGCCAAGTTCTACGGCGAAACCGAATCATCGCTCGTGTTCACACTGACCGACCCGGACGCGAACAGCTACACCGTCTATCTGCCGCGGGTGAAATACACCGGGGCGGAAGAGGGCAAGGGCGACGACGGGCCGATCATCTCGAGGATGAACTTCATGGTCTACCGGCATCCCGTGAGCCTGAAAACCATCATGATCGAAAAGAGCTAAACCGAGAGGAGGAACGAAATAATGGCGCAGGCGAAAGCTCAACCAAAGGCGGAGGTTCCGCCGGTCGTGGACTTGGGGTCTCTCGACGCATCTATACAGGCAGAGTCGGGGGCGTGGCTCGTGCCGGTGCATCCCTCGGAAGGGACGCCGCTCGAGTGCAAGCTCTTGGTCTATGGCGAGGACTCGAAGCCGTACAGCAAGGCGATGAACCGCATCGCCGAGATGCGAGCGGTGCAACAGAGGACTCGCCGTACCGGCGATATGACCTATGACGATGTCCAGATAGCGGAGCTGATCCTCGCCGTGAACCTGACCGGAGATTGGGAAGGGCTCACGGACGGCGGCGAACTGTTGGAATGTACTGACGAAGTGAAAAGGCGCGTGTTCAAAAAACACAGGTGGCTCGCCGAGCAGGTAGTTGCCTACGCTCGCAACCGCGCAAATTTTTTGCAGAGTTAGCACGTCTCGCGGGTGCTGTCCTACGAGCCCGACTCGCTCTCGATGGGGAGGCGGGCGATGGGAACCTTGTACGAGATCACATCGAAAAGGCGGCAGCGGCAGGGGTTCCCTCAGCGATTGAGAAACTCGACGCCGCCGAGATGCCGCTCTGCCTCGAGCACATCTTTGGTTACTATTGGGAGCTTCGAGCCTCGATCCCTGACGGGTTCGGGCGATCCCCCATCAACTTCCAGGAAATCGAGTCGTGGATGCGTTGTGTCCATATCGAGCTTGCGCCGTGGGAAATCAGGTGCATCCGAATGATGGACATCGTGCATTGGCAAACGGCGAAGGAAAAAGACAAAGACGACCCGGAGCGGAGAGGCGAGGAGTAGGGCATGGCCTTCGATATTCAAGGGCTGATCGTCCGAGTCAGCGAAGAGGGCGTCAAGGTTACCGCTGAGGATCTCGACAAGCTCACCGAAGCGAGTCGAGATGCCGAGGGCGCGATCGAGGATCTCGGCGATCAGAGCAAAGAGACGGCGAAGACAGTCAGGGAGTTTGACGTCAGTGTCTCAAAGGTCGGTGGGATGCTCGGTGCCTTCGGCTCGTTACTCAAGGCGGTCCCGTGGGCGGCCGTTGTAACGACAATGGTGGGGGCGGCGTCGGCCATCATCGACGTCGGTGCGGAGTTTGAGGTGCTCGAGAAGCGCCTCGAGTCCATAGTCGGCTCGGCCGGTGGCGCTCAGCAGGCATTGAAGTGGATCGAGAAGTTTGCGATCGACACTCCCGCGAGCGTTGACGAACTCGGGGATGCCTTCATTCGCCTCTATAACGTCGGCATCGAACCAACAGAGGGGGCATTGCAGGCGGTGGTTGACGCCGGGTACGCCGTGGGCGGCTCATTCCAGGGCGTAACCTTGATCGTCGAGCAGCTCGCAAAGTCATTCGGCGCGGGCAAGATGAAGGG
>CBDUYR010000159.1:0-1720 GCA_965371515.1 uncultured bacterium
CTACGCCTGCGTCGCCCGATTCGCGAAAAACCCAACATCTCACTACCCTTCGCCGTCCTCGTCACGAAACCCGGTGAGAAGAGCGGGCTAGCTGGTCTTCGGCTCGCGCAGCTTCCCGATCCATTGATTGATCGGGTTATCCCGTGAGAGAAAGGTGAACATGACGGCTTTTCGTTGACCGATATCCTTGAAGATCCTGTGGATGCGTTTGTTTGAGGGCTGAAGCCGGAGGCCCGCCTCGAGGTTTTGCACCGCGTTTTTCCGATCCTCGCGTTCGAGATAGACCAGCGCCAGGTTGATGCGGTGTTCCGGTTCGAGAAAATTGGCCTTGACCGAGACGTTGCAGTATTTGATGGCGTCGGCGTACTTGTGTCTGATCATGGCCGTGCAGACTCCGTAGTAGGAGAAGCTGGCCGCCGCCAGTCGTTTGTCCTGGAGATCGCCCTCCGACGTGAGCACCGGAAGGTACTTCTCGAAGACGTCGATGGCCTCGTCGTACTGCCTCTCGCGGGTCCACGAGACGGCCTCTCGGACCTTGTCCCGCATGGCGCCCAAGCTGATATCGTGGTCGTTCACGTCCGAGATTATAGCTCAGACCGGAAGATTCACAAGAGTTTGACAGTGATGTACAACACGTTCAGGGGAAGATATCGTGCCATTCCTCTCGGTGCCGGCCGATCACGTCGAGGAGATCTCGATGAACCCCGGGAGACCCACAGATCACGTCACCGTTCTCCAGGTAATCCCGGCCGCCATTCATATCGGTGATCGTGCCGCCGGCTTCCTCGACGAGCAATGATCCGGCCGCGACGTCCCAGGCCGAGAGTTGAAATTCGAAGAAGCCGTCGAAGAGGCCGGCCGCGGTATATGCGAGATCAAGAGCAGCCGCTCCCGGTCGCCGGACGGCCTTGCACTTGAGAAAAACGTCGCGAAAGATGGCGAGGTAGGGGTCGAGAAGGCGGTGGGCCTTGAACGGGAAGCCGGTTGCCAGAAGGGCCCCTTCAAGCCCCGCTCGCGGGCTGATCTGACACCGTCTGCCATTCCACCATGCACCGCGGCCGCGTGCCGTGCTAAAAACATCGTTTTTGACCGGGTCGAGAATGACCCCAAACTCGACCGTTCCCGCTTCAGCCACCCCGATGGAAACAGCGAACTGCGGAATGCCGTGGACGAAGTTGGTGGTGCCGTCCAGGGGATCCACGATCCAGGTGGGCCCAGTGAGCGAAGGGCTGTTCCAGCCGGCCTCTTCGGACAGAATGCGATGCTCGGGGAATCGGTCGCGGATCGCGCCGATGATGGCCTCCTCCGAGGCGAGGTCGGCGATTGACACCAGGTCGTTACGGGCTTTCTCGCTGACCTGGCCGGGTTCGAGGGCTCGCCAATGGGGCATGAGCTGGGCGGCGCCGAGACCGGCGATCTCTATCACTTCGGACAAGAACGCCTCGGGATCTTGAAATACCACGGATGGCTCCTTCGTTAAGACTGGTGGGCACGATTGAGATGACCACCGACGATTTCTTTTCACCGCTCGACGCGCGCAGCGAGCTCATGCTCGATGTGACGTGCAGGACCCTGGAGGAGGATCCTGAACTCAAGCTGTGCGAGGGACTCCGGCTGATCGAAGCAACCCGAAAAGCGTTCGCGCGGATGGCGCCGGAGTCACTCGATCTCTTCGAAAGCGACGTGCTTCCCCGGATGCGGAGCATCCTCATGGAACGCT
>CBDUYR010000160.1:0-1673 GCA_965371515.1 uncultured bacterium
CCTGGGTTCTGATAGAATAAAACTCCTGATAACAAGCGGTAGATCCCTTTTCCTGGCAACCCGTCCGCTCTGTCCAAGCAGCGCGAGTTCTTCCGCGATATTGATGAGTTCCCTCACATTCCCGGGCCAGTGATATTGAAGCAGAAGCTCTGTCAATCCTTCTTCAATGCTGAACACCCCTCCTGAACCGCAAAGATAATATGAAAACAACGGTAATATATCATCCTTCCGATTCCTGAGCGGTTCCAGTTCAATAGCGCCACCGGAGATACGATAGTAGAAATCCTTGCGAAGCTTGCCGGATTCGACCATGGACCATATATCCTGATTGGACGCGCTTACCAGCCTGATATCCACCGGGCGTTCTGTAGTCTCTCCCACCCTCCTGACACACTGTTCCTGAACAGCCCGCAGGAGCTTCGCCTGCTGCCTGGCCGTCAGCTCGGTGATCTCGTCGAGAAAGAGCGTTCCACCGGAAGCCTCTTCGAAAAGCCCCGCCTTATCCCTCAATGCTCCGGTGAACGCACCTTTTCTGTATCCGAACAATTCACTCTCGAAGATGGCATCGGGAATCGCAGCGCAATTAACGGGCACGAAAGGTCCCTCTGACCTGCTGCTGAACCTGTGCAGCAACCCTGCGACGATCTCTTTTCCTGTTCCAGTCTCACCTGACACCAGGACAGACATATCCCCGGGAGCGAGCTTCCGGACCCTTGATATCACCTTTTTCATCGAATCGGACGCCGCTACAATGCGATCCTCGATAAGCCACTCTTCGTCAAACTGGATCTTCCTGTAATGGTGTCCCTGAACCGAATGATCGATCATACCTTCAAGTCTGTGGACAAGATCCCTGCAGATTTCCGCTCTGTCATCAAGATTCTTTGTGGAGAAGAGATGCAGCGCCTCAACGGCGTTATCCTTAGCTTTATTCAGCAACTCGTCACGCGTTTGCATGTCTATGTCATTCTCCGCGATCCACTTCTCACAGGTTTCGGCGACAAGTTGCAGAGTACGTCCCAGCTCGAACGATTCCTTGATCAACTTCAGCGTCACTGCAGCCTCGTTAAAGAATGACATGGCAAGATCCATATCGTGCTTTTTGAAGGCGATCATTCCATACGCCCTGAGGACGGAACCGAGCTCATATTTGTCATTCATGTTTTCACATAGCCGGTGCGACTTTGACAGCGCAATTTCCGCATCCTCTATTCTCCCGAGGGCGATATAGACTTCACCGAGCCTCCTGGATACCTCGACAGCGACGTCGCCCTCGGGCGCGATCTCACCGGCGATCTCTCCAGCCTCTTTCACAAAAACAAGCGATTCGCCGTATCGTCCCTGGTGATAGCAGATCTCTCCCAGGAATTCAGAGGAGAGGGCCGTCTCTCTCCTGAATCCGGCTTCCAGGGCCTTTTCCCGGCTGTCAAGGAGCAGGACTTCAGCTTCCTCGTACTGCCCCCTGAAGATATTTATCCGCCCCAGAACAATATTCGAACTGATAACACCGCCTCTGCTCCCGGTCAGTTCGAGAAACTTTACAGCCGGCTGGAGGAATTCTTCGGCCTTGTCATACTCCCCTGTCCGGCAGGCAAGTATGGCCAGCATCTTGTATGTATGCCCCTGCGACATATATTTCCCGCATTTGTCAAAACTTTCCAGCGCTCTGCTGT
>CBDUYR010000161.1:0-1666 GCA_965371515.1 uncultured bacterium
CAACCACATTCGCCCCTTCACCGTAGTAGAAAAACATCGCGCCAGCTCCGGCACCAACCTCGAGAATGTCTCCGCGCAGATCATCCACGAGCTCCTCACGAAGAGCCCTTTGGCCGTCCTTGTCGACCTCTTTGGCAAGCCATTGCTGAAACGCGACTGGCCCCATCTCTACCTGCCTACGGCTCGTAGCGGAGCCGTGACGGAAGAAGAATATGGTTTCCTTGATCATGCCAGTGGAGTGGAGGAAGACGTCTCGATGCACATGTGGATAAAAAGACTTCTTTCGGTTGTCGCTATCGTGGTTTTGCTGTTGGTGATCGCTATCGTTGTGGTCGGCCGTCAGGGCGCGCCTATTCTGACCGCGTACACATCGAAGGTGCTCTGCTCGGCGGTGTTCGTTTCGGGCCGCGACCCACAGGACGTGATGGGCGAGGACCTAGCCCAGTATGGCTACATGGATGTGGAGGTCGACCGGAACCGCGGATCGGTGGTGGCCTCGTTGTTCGGGCTAGCCGAGCGGCGGGCAGTCTTTCGTCCGGGCCTCGGATGTACATTGGTACTGGGCGCCTCTGAAGCGGACCTCCGGAGCCAGGTTTCGGAGATCGCGGGACCCGGCCCGGCCGATGAAGAGGCTTGGCCCCGGGGCAACCTAACGCAGAGCCTGCCTTGGCCGTCTGAGATCGATCGGGCCGAGCTGGAGAAGGCCTTGGATTCCGCTTTTCAGGAGCCCAACCCGGATATGAACGTCGGGACGCGGGCGGTGGTGGTGCTGTACGACGGGGAGATCGTTGCCGAACGATACGCCTCCGGCTACTCCAAAGAGACCCGCCTCCTAGGCTGGTCCATGACCAAAAGCGTAACCGGAGCACTGATCGGGATTTTGGTCGGGGAAGGGAAGCTGGCCCTGGACCAGCCCGCTCCAGTGCCGGAATGGTCCAATCCGAACGACCCTCGTCACAACATCACCCTGGACCAGCTCCTGCGCATGTCTAGCGGCCTCGAGTTTGAAGAAAGCTATGTCAGCCCCTACGGCGACGCCTTGATCATGCTTTTTGAATCACCGGATCCCGGGGCGTATGCCGCCGGCCTCGAATTGGAAACAGTCCCGGATGACAAGTGGTCCTATTCCAGCGGAACGACCAACATCCTCTCCCGGATCGTCCGGGAGGCAGTGGGTGGGTCGCTGAGCGAATACCTGACCTTTCCCAGACGGGCCCTGTTCGACAAGATCGACATGAGAAGCGCGGTCATGGAGCCGAGTCCGTCCGGGAACTTCGTGGGTTCTTCCTTCATGTACGCCACGGCCCGAGATTGGGCGCGCTTCGGTTTGCTCTATTTCCGTGACGGCATCTGGGAAGGCGAACGTATCCTTCCGGAAGGATGGGTGGACTACAGTCGCAAACCCACGCCCAGGGCGCCCCAGGGAGAGTACGGGGCCCAGTGGTGGCTCAACGCCGGAGCGAAAAATAATCCAGCTGACCGCTGGCTGCCCCGCGTGCCGACGGACGCCTATGCCGCCCGCGGGTTCGAAGGCCAGTTTGTGACGGTGATCCCTTCCAGAAAGCTGGTGATAGTCCGCCTCGGCCTGAGCGTGCCGTCTGAAGCTTGGGACCACGACGCTTTTGTCGCCAAGGTCGTGGCCGCGGTGAAGTGATCGCCGGCCGAT
>CBDUYR010000162.1:0-1643 GCA_965371515.1 uncultured bacterium
TTTTTTCGGCCGACCACCACGCCCCGGAGAGCTCTCTCGGCGGCGTTGTTGTCCAGAGGGACCTCAGGGTTGTCGAGGAAAACGGTCAGGCCTGGCCAGAGCTTCAGCATGTACGTCAACGCCCTACCCATTTTGCTTTCAGCGAGGGTGTTGGGGAGATTCTCAAACGCCCATTCGCGGATCTCATCAATCTTCGGTCGGGACTCTTGTTGTCGAATCCTGTGCCTCAGCTCGAGTAGCTTCTTGCGTTCGGTCTCGGGCGTGTCTGCTGTGATGCGTGGGATCTTCTTTTCGATTCGGTACAGATCCTTGATCATCAAGATCGCCGGTTGGCTGAGCTCGGGGTACGCGTCCTCCGCCTCGATAAACTTCCTGCGCACATGCGCCCAGCAGTGGGCGATCGTGAGATGGGCATTGGCTTTTCCGTTTTTGACCAACGCATCATACGTCGCGTAACCATCCGTCATCGCGACCCTTTCATACCCTCCCAGCATCTTCGCGGCTGCGTCTTGTGAGCGGTTTGCGAAGATTCGATAGGTCGCGATCTCGTCTGATACCACACACCAGGCCCACCACCGGCAAGACTTGTTTTTCGTCATCATCTGCCAGCGCGTTTCGTCCGCGTAGATGACCCCCGCTTTGAGTGCCTGCTTTAAGAGTGCTTCGTAAGTCGGCTGCAGATGCTGAGCCAGCTTCTCGATCTGGTCCCACAAGGTCTGGCTGTCAATGACCAGGCCGGCGCGTTCCATGGCGCGCACCTGACGCTCGAGCGGCAGGTGGTCGAGGTACTTGTTTTCAGCCACCTGGGCGGCAAGGTCGATGGAGTACCGGCCACCTGGCATGAGCTTGACGGGGCCCGGCGCCGTGACGACCTGGGCATTGCAGCTGCAGCGGTACTTCTGCCGGAGATGGCGAAGGATCTTGTACTCGAGGGAGATGACGGTGATCTCCTCGGACTCCTCAAACTGCTCGCCCATTTCTTTGAGTCCGCCACCGCAGAAGGAGCAGGTGCGCTCGTCTTCTGAGAGGGTGTGGACGACCTTTTCGATCGGGAGGTCTGGCTGAGACCGGGGCCCGTGTCCGCTCTTGGGCTTACCGTTGCCAGTGTCTTTCTTCTGATCACCGTTGCCGTCGTTCTTCGGGCGACGTTCCGAGGAGGTTTCAAACATCGATCGTTTCATCGCCTCGAGCTGCTCTTTGAGGAGCATGAGCTCCGTCTCGGGGCTCACATCTTGGCCACGAAGACGGGCAATCTCCAAACGAAGTTTGGCGATCTCTTTGTGCTGGCGGATGACGGTTTTTTCAAGGTGACAGGCGACCTCTTGGAGGGTATTCGGATCGCGGATTTCGGTCACCTTCGACATGCTGGATTCTCTCAATAAACACTTGTTTTGTCAAGCATTTAAGGCAAAGTTTTCGAGGACTTATTGGCACTTTCCCGACCAGCAAACTGCCCTCCATGAAGAGCTGCAGCTCCGCTGCCGTGAGCTCGATTTCGGTCTCGCCGGCGCCTGACCAGAGGTTCGCGAATTGCCCCCGCTCGAGCCGCTTGGCATAGAGGCAAAGACCAGTCCCATCCCACAGCAGTACCTTGGCTCGTTTGCGGTTTCGACTCACGAATACGAACAGGTCGCCGGAAAGCG
>CBDUYR010000163.1:0-1590 GCA_965371515.1 uncultured bacterium
GTGATATATATTGACTCGCCCGAGTCACCTGTGACCATGGGATCAATCGACACACCAGGATACGCCCGGGGTGTGACAGTCTGGGGAGACTTTGCCTATCTGGCAGACAGCGGTTCCGGTCTTCACGTGATTTATGTCGGCTCGCCCAGGTCACCAATGATCGTGGGATCTGTCAACACACCAGGCTTCGCCTATGATGTAGCCGTCTCGGGAAACTATGCCTATGTGGCGAATGATGCCTTCGGGCTTCAGGTGATAGATATAAGTTCGCTTGACTCACCTGCACTCGTAGGATCTGTCGACACTCCGGGCTCCGCCTATGGTGTAGCCGTCTCGGGAGACTATGTCTATTTAGCGGATGAGAACTCCGGGCTTCAGCTGGCAAATCGGCAGTGTGACCGCTGAGATGATTATCAAAGCGTGATCAGGCGATCAGTTGTCACATCCCGCTGTACATCCCTCCTCGCCCCGTGCTACCGTTTCTCCCGAATACAAACGACAAGGAGAGCGGATGGCGACATTTCACTTTCTCGACTGGTTCTGGCTGCTCGCCTTCGTCGCCCTGATGATCGGCAGCGGGGTGCGGTTCTACCGCCTCGGCAAGAGGAGCGAGTCGGACTTCTTTCTCGCCGGCCGCGGGCTGCCGTGGTGGCTTCCCGCATCGTCGGTCTACGCAACGCACACGGCGACCGACACGCCGATGTGGGTGTCGGGCGTGGTCTACAAGTTCGGCCTGTCGGGCCTGTGGTACACGTTCTACGCGGCGTGGTGCGCGATAAGCGCATTCGTCTCCACGAAAATATTCAGGCGCTCACTCGCCTACACGCAGGCGGAATGGCAGTCACTGAGGTTCGGCGGGATGTCGGGCGAACTCCTGCGCGGCTGGGTCGCCGGCTGGCAGGTCTTCCTCAACATGTTCATTCTCGGCTGGGTCGGCATCGCGATGGGAAAGGTCTGCCAATACCTCTTCGACTGGCCGCTCTGGATAGGCCTGATCGTCTTCTCCGCCGCCTGCGCCATATATGTCCTCGCCGCCGGGTACTGGGGCGTGGTGATGGCCGATTTCCAGCAGGGGATCATCGCCTTTATCGTAATAGTGATCGTCTCGTTCTGGGGCGTACATACAGCGGGCGGCCCTTCGGCGATCATCGAGAAGCTGACCGTGATGGGGGAAGCGGGGAAACTCAACCCGTTCAATTTCACCGGGCTCTTCGACGGGGATTTCCCCGTCGCGTGGTTCGTGACGATGATGTTCATCGGCATACTCGGCGGGCTCGGCATGGGGACTGCGATCGACTGGTACCCAGAGGCGCAGAGGATACAGTCGGCAAAGACGATCAAGGACGCCTCGTGGTCGATATGGGCCGGGTCGGCGCTCGTGATCATGCGCAACGGGATCTGGGCGGTGGCAATCCTCGGCTTCTTTGTCCTCTACCCCGACCTGACCGAGGTAAAGGACTACGAGATGGCGTGGTTCCGGCTCGGGTTCGAGAACCTTCCGGCCGGGATGCTCGGTTTTTTCTTCGCCGCGATCGTGGCGATACACATATCGACGATATCGACCCACCTCAACCTCGGCGCGGTCTACAT
>CBDUYR010000164.1:0-1585 GCA_965371515.1 uncultured bacterium
CCCGCGGAGATGGAACCTCTGCTGCAGAGGGCGAGGTACAACTCGCCCCGTTTGAAGACATTGTTCGGGATGCGCGAAGGATTGAAGCAGATCGCCGTCCTCCTCGACGAGGTTGCATCCCCTGCATCCACAGACCCGGCAGAAGGGGCCGTCGCTCCCGAGGCCTATCCTCCCCTGAATGTCACCGTTCCGTCACTGGAACCTTCTCTTTCCGCTCTCCTGGACCTCACCTTTGCCCTGCTGGACACGGAGTACCGATCGATCTATTCCGGGAGCGTGCTCGGTCTGCTGACCCAAGAAGAAAAAGCGACATTTTTGCAGGACTGCCTGGTTTTCTACCGGACAGCACTCGAGACGCTGCTCCTCCCACCGGAGGCGGGAGAGGACGCCCAGGCCGCCTTGAGGCATCTCGAGAGCACCGTACGGCATCTTCCGTTCTCCTTGGAGGAGAGGCAGAGGGTTCTGGCCAAGCTGACGTACACGATGCGGAGCCTCGAGGAGGCCGAAGCGACCCTCGAGCAGTGGGCAGACGGGGTGCAGGAAGTCTCCTCGAGCGAAACACAACCGACCCGCTTCAGGCTCCTCGAGAAATGGATGACCCTCGTCAGAGTGTTCCTCTCTCTTCGCAGTTGGGACGTTCAGTCTCCCACCGTGTTCTTGCTCGATCACCCCTCCCTCGAAGAACATCGACCCGCCCCGATCCTCTCTTCCCAGGCCATGCTTGGCCGGATGGATCAACGGCTCAACACGGTCTGGCAGAGGCTTGGGCTTCTCACCGAGCGGGAGATCGCAAACCTTCACATCGAACGGCTCGAGGTGCTCGAGGGGCTTCTCGCACGCACGCAATTCGACTATGCGGATGCCCTCGTGCAGGAGCAGGAGAGGATCCTCGACAGCCTGAAGGAAAAACCGCCCGAAGGGGATGCCGAGGACGCGCCTGAAACGAGAGTCTTTGACAAGACAGAGGAACCCGGCGAAGAGAAGAGATAGGAGGAGTCCGTACTCATGGTTGCGTCAGAGTGTACGCCCACAGGGCGAAAAGGCCGCCTTCGAATTCTCGTATGCGTCTCCCTGTTCCTGACGATGATGCTTTCCGGCGAGGTTCATGCCGGTCTGTTTCAGAAGAAGCAGGAGAAAAAGGAACCCTCTGAGGACCTTTTTCAAAGAGCGGAAGAGAATGCGGAAAAGATTTCCCACCGGATGCAGAGGGAAAAGACGGAGACCCGTAAGGCGAGCCAGAAGGAGATCGTCGAGTCAGAGAATCAGAATCGAGCCCGGGCGATCCAGAAGTACAGGGCCTTGTTGGCCGGAAAGAATCGCCTCGATCCGGCTACCGTCGAGGTAAGCATGCTCAACCTCGCGCACCTGATTTTCGAGCAATGTCTTGCCGGCTACCGCGACGACATGCGCTCCTATGACGACGCCTACAGGCAATACCAGCTCGGCTACAAAAGCGCCGAACCCGACACGCTGCCTCGATACAATTTTCAGGCCGCCCGGGAAGCGTACAACGCCTTTCTCGAGGCCTTCCCCGATTCGAAGTATCGAGCCGAGGTGATCTACAACCTGGCCTACTCGTACGAAG
>CBDUYR010000165.1:0-1567 GCA_965371515.1 uncultured bacterium
AGGACCAGGGCTATGATCAGCGTCACAATGATCTCATTGATACCGGCCGTAATCGATCTCGTCGAATCGAGGGAGACATCGTACTTCAAGCTCTCGGGGAATGACCCGGCGATATCCTTCATCGCACCGCGTACCTCTTCGGCAAGAAGGACGGCGTTCGAGCCAGGCGCCTGATAGAGGGCTATCATCGCGCATTCCTTGTGGTTCAACCTCGTAAAGGCGCGATAGTTTTCGACCCCGAGCTCCAGGCGGGCTATATGCTTGAGCTTTACCTGCGCGCCGCTGTCCCTCGTGCGGACCACTATCTCTCCGAATTCCTCCTCAGACTGAAGCCTGTCGGGGAGTCTGACCGTGTAGGTAAACTCCGTGCCGGGAGGAGCGGGCTCAGCTCCGAACTGGCCGCCGGGAACGATCACATTCTGGGCCCTGACCGCATCCACTATCTCGGGTATCGTTATGCCCAGCTGAGCGAGGCGGTCGGGCCTTATCCAGATCCTCATCGAGTAGTCCGCCGCTCCTATCACGTCGACCCGCCCGATACCGTTGATGCGGGCGAGTATGTCCTTGATGTTGATCAGGGCATAGTTTCCCAGAAAATCCTGGTCGTAACGTCCGTCTTCCGATGTGAGAGCCACGAGCATCAGCATGTTGGGCAGGGATTTCTCCGTGGTCACCCCGAGCCTCTTTACTTCCTCGGGAAGTTTTGCCGTTGCGGAGGAGACCCGGTTCTGGGTGAACACGGTGTTCATGTCCGGATCCGTCCCGATCTCGAAGGAGACATTGATCGTCATCGTGCCGTCGTTCGAATTGGTCGACTTCATGTAGATCATGTTTTCCACGCCGTTGATCTGCTGCTCGAGCGGGGTCGCGACGGATTGTTCCACGTTCAGCGCGTTCGCTCCCGTGTAATTCGTCCTGACGGCAACCTGCGGCGGGGTGATATCGGGGTACTGTTCTGTCGGAAGGGTCGTCAGGGATATGGACCCTACAATGACGATGATGATGGCTATCACCATTGCGACTATCGGACGCCGTACGAAGAAATTATCCATGATCGCCTACTGCTGCCTGTCTTCGGTTACGGGTTCGATCTCTCTGACGACCGGGGCTACCTTCATTCCGGGCCTTATCCACTGCAGCCCCTCGTAGACTACTTTTTCTCCTGCTTCCAGTCCGCTCCTTATGATCTGGAAATCATCGATCTTCGGGCCCGCATCCACTTCCCTGCTCTCCACGACGTTTTCATCGTTGATGACGAAAACGCTGAAGCGGCCCTGAATCTCACTGATGCATCTCTGGGGGATCTTGATGCCGTTCTCGAGTGAGTGGACCTGAGCCTTGACCCGCGCGAACTGTCCCGTTCTGAGAAGTTCGTCGGGATTAGGGAAGGAGGCCTGTATGAGAATGGCGCCGGTCGACGGATCTACGCCCCTGTCTATGAAATCGATCCTCCCCTTATGTCCATACGTCGAGCCATCCGCCAGTTTCAGTTCGAGTCGAGCGAAGTCATCCCGCTCGGAGATCTCGCTCAGCCGCTTCCCCGCGAAGCGGGCGATCTGCAGGTACT
>CBDUYR010000166.1:0-1565 GCA_965371515.1 uncultured bacterium
GGGGGGTTCCGGTTGCTCTCGATCCGTGCCAGGCGCCGAGCAGGAAGAAGGTCCATACCGGTATGAGGATCATCGGACGGAGAAGGAAGATGTAATCCACCGGTGATGACCTTTCAGGCACCCTCGGCAGAACCCCGCCCGATCCGTCCTGCTCTATTCCTCTGTCCATTTGACGAGATGGCGCTTCAGCTTGCGCGTCGGCGTCTTCGGAAGTTCCGTGGCCCTTACCTGGAATTCGTGTATATGCTTGTAGTCGGGGAGATCGGCGCATATCTGCTTGATCTCGCCCGAGATCACCTCGCGTATCGTCTCTTCGCTCACCGGCTTTTCACCTCCGTAACCTGAGACGATCGCGTCATAATCGGGTACGATGATCGCGCCGGGCCTCGAATTCCCTTTCCTGTCATCGACCGGCATGACGATGCACTCGAGGATCATACTGCTCGAACCGAGCAGCGATTCGATCTCGTCGGGGTATACGTTCTTCCCGCCGGCTGTGACGATCACCGATTTCTTCCTGCCTATGATCGTCAGGTAGCTGTCCTTGTCGAGGCGCCCGAGGTCCCCGGTATACAGCGATCCGTTTCTCAGTACGTCGGCAGTGGCCTCTTGATTCTTGAAATATTCTTTCATCACATTTCCGCCGCGGACGACGATCTCGCCGACCCCCTCGTCATTGGGAGAGTCGATTTTCACGGATATCCCCGGCAGGGCGGGTCCGACTGTGCCGGGTCGTGGGGCCTCGAAAGGATTGACCGAGATGACAGGCGAGGCCTCTGTAAGGCCGTAACCCTGGAGGACCTTCAGTCCGGCACCTGTCAGCGCTCCTTCGACGTCTGCTCTCAGGCCGGCTGCGCCGCTGATACAGAACCGGATGCTCTTGAGGCTCGCAGCGGCTCCCGTCGCGGCAGGAGCTCCCTTGCCACCGCCGAAGAGCTTTCCGAACCAGCCCTTGATCCTGGCGGCCAGTCCCTTCTTTACGCCTGCAGCTCCCGCGGCGCCGGCGAAGAGGAGGGCGATATGCTCGAAGATAAGGGGAACGCCGACGACCAGAGTCACGCCTTCCCTCTGGATGTCCTCGAGGATGATCCGCGGTTTTATCGAACGCGCGAATGCTATGGTCGATCCGCGAAAAAACGGGCACGAGGAAGTTCACCATCGACGCGAATGTGTGATGCAGCGGAAGTATTGACAGGAAAACATCATCCTTTGCTATGAACACGCCGCTGTGAAGCGATTCGAGATCCGACATCAGGTTGCTCTGAAGAAGGACCGCTCCCTTTGGCTGGCCCGTCGTGCCGGAAGTGTAGCAGATCGCGGCAGTGTCTTCCGGGCGGGTCTCCGACTTTCTCTTGAAGAATGAAGTGTCGCCATTGGTGATCTTGTCCTTGCCGGTGGCCATCACGATGCCGAGGGTAAGGGTTCCTGGCGGCACATCCTCGTCACCCATCACAATGGTCTCGATCTCGCCGAGGTTCATCTGCTCAACAGATTCGATGAAGACCTTCCTGGAGGCGATGATGAACTTCGCCTCGGAATGGATCATCAGGTGGCGGATCTCGTTC
>CBDUYR010000167.1:0-1554 GCA_965371515.1 uncultured bacterium
TCATGTCCAGGAAGCGGTCGCGGCAGGTTTAATCTGGGAACGTGACGATCATTGCTACTTCGTCCACGACCGTGTGCAGGAAGCGGCCTATGCCCTGGTGCCGATAGAGGAGCGTGATCGTTTACATCTCACGATTGGTCGGTTACTGCTGCAAAGACATCTCGCGAGTGATCACGAGCTGGATCTTTTCAGGATTGTCGATCAGTTGAATCATGGGCTCCACCTGGTCGAAGATGATCAGGAGAGAATGCAGTTAGCCCGGCTGAACCTGAAAGCCGCCCGTGCTGCCCGTCAGGCCATAGCCTTCGAAACCGGGCTGAACTACGCAAAGGCCGGGATTGAGCTCCTTGGCGAGAATAGCTGGGATCAAGACTACCGGCTCACTCTGGAACTACAAGAGCAGGCGGCGTTGCTGGCACACGCGGCGGGCGACATTCCGGCTATGGAACATCACAGCGAGCAGGTGCTTCAGTTTGGACGTGATCCCCTGGATCTGGCGCGGGTTCAGAGGATGCGCATGGAGTTCATGACGGCCTCCAACCGCTTAGACGAATCCCTCAAGTTGGGGCTCGAGACTCTGCGCAACCTTGGGCAGGAGTTTCCCCCCAATCCGGATTGGGAGCTCGCTGCCGCAAAGGTGGCCGAGCTGAACGACCGCATCGAACGTGAGAATCCGGATTTCCTCTCCATGCCTCCTCTGAATGATCAGGATCCACAGTTGGCTGCGAGTGCGGAAATCATGACGGCCGCCGCAACTGCGGCCTACATGTTCCATCCTGCCTTGTGTCCGTTGATCATCATGCGAAATCTGGAGCTCTGCCTCACAAGGCAGCTGCTACCGCCATCAAGCCCCTGGATCATCTCCGCGTACGGTGTGTACGTCAGTAGTCTCCTCGGAAAGAACGAGGCCGGGTTTGCCTACGGGGAGACCGCCGTGCGGCTGGCAGAAAAGGTGGCCTTTCGCTCCTTCATGTCTTGTGCTCTATACCACCACGCCACATACCTGCATTTCTGGCGTAATCCCTTGCGGGAGACCCTGGACGTTTTCATGCGTTCAATTAAGATCGGTCACGACTACGGCAACAACGAGTTCATTGCCTACTCGTCGAAAGCCTGGCCAAAGCATGCCCTCTGCGCTTCGATCGACATCGGTCGAGTGGTGGAACAAGCAACACAGCTCCGAGCCTTCCTCGATGCCGTCAAATACGACATGCAGAGCCGATGGCTCAACGTCTCCGTGACCGCAGCGCTGGTGCTACAGGGAAACTCGTTGGCTCGAGGGATCATTTGGAGAGGCACGCCTTTCGACGATGACCGCGATCTACCATACATGCAACAGACAGGGGACCAATTTGGTTTACTCACAACATATTCTGCAAAGGCCTGGGTCGCAACTCTCTTTGGCGATCACGAGGGCGCAGAGCAGTATTCAGAGCTGGCCTGCTCTGTTCTGGAGGCGGGCCCCGGCGTGCTTGAGAACGCCATCGTCGCGTTTGTCTGCGGGCTTCGGTACGCCCGCGAGCTGCGCAAGAACCCCGACAGGCCCGAGAGCGA
>CBDUYR010000168.1:0-1552 GCA_965371515.1 uncultured bacterium
TCAACGACTATTTCGAAATCAACTTCTTCATAGTTGGAATCATCTTCAGGCGATTTCGTATCGCTGTATAGAACCGTCAAGAGGGAATCAATTTCTTTATAAAGATTTTTGAGCAAGTAGCTGAGTTTTTTATTTCCCTTTGGGGATTTTTCCTCGACGAGTTCGTATGCTATTTTTATATTCTCGGCGAGGCGAAAAGCATCCCTAAGGGTTTCTGTTGGTTCAAGGATTCGATCGGTCGTCATCGATGGCCCCCTCTTGCTGAGTCATGCAATTGTGAAAAATGAAACGCACAAGCCGATTTTCAACGCGCGGTCTCTCGCACTGGCCAAATGAAACATCAGAATGGTGAAAAAAACATTAAACAAACCCGTGGAAAATATTTATTTCCATGTGATTGCGGTCGTCACCGCTATTTGTTGAATAGTCATTGGCTGCTTAGGCGGTGCTGAAGTAAGCGTTGGGCTATCGTTTTGTCCCGCGTGGAATAGTCTGCGCCAGAGTCTTAGGCGGACACTCCCGGGTTGCTCTTCAAGAAGAGCTCGATGATAGCCGAAATGGTCAGCTTGGGAGGATACCATCCGTTTTTAGCCCGGATAGCAAGCAAGTAACCGAGCTCGCTCGGATCAGTTTGAAAGGTACAGGGGGCGTGACGCCGCGGCCCATCGGGGATGAATCGCGGTGCCGCGGGAGCTTGCCGGCGCGTTTCTCAGGACGCGGGGACGAGTTCGCCTTCGAGGATGAAGCGGCGGTCGGTCTTGGTTACCGGCTTGATGTGCATGGTGCCGGCGCCCTTCATCCCGGCGAACGTCCCGGTGCCGCCGACGATCTCCCACACCCCGTTGTCGAGCAGCCGCGGCTTGCCGCCCTCGCCGGGGACGAACACGGCGCGGACCCGCCATTTGATGTAGGCGATGTCGCCCGACGGGGCGGTGATCTCCAGATACCCCCCCGGATGACCGCCGACGCCGCGGATGATGTCGTGCATGCCGTACTCGACCACCGCCCCGCCGGCCAGGGGGCCGCTGCCCTCCGCCTTGCCCTCGCGGCGGACGAGCAGGACGAAATGCTTGCTGCCGTCCTTGAAGTCGAGCTTGATCTGCTCCTTGGGCGACATCACCGCCTCGATCCTCATCGCGTCGGCAAACGCCTCGGCGCCGGTCCACGAAAGCCCGGCAACCAGGCCGACAACCAAAATCGGCATGAAACGCATCGACAACCTCCCTCAAGTAGGTGTTCGTTCACCCTCCCTTCGCCGGACGTCTCCGTCCGGTTCCGTAAAAGCGTAGCACGTGGGCGAGGGGTGCGGGGATGACGGGTGCGTGAGGTCGCCGTGAGCAGATCCGCAAGCCGCCGAGGGCGTTACAGCCACCGCCGGACCCGGCGTTTGTAGTCCCGGTAGGCGTCGCCGAACTGCTCCTCCATGTGCCGTTCCTCGCGACGCACGAACCTCGAGAAGATGATCCAGTAGAAAAGAGGAAACACCACGAGGGGACCGAGCGTTCCGAGCAGCACCGACAGGCCGAACAGGGCCAGGAACATGCCCAGGTAC
>CBDUYR010000169.1:0-1542 GCA_965371515.1 uncultured bacterium
TGAGGAGGACGACACATGCCACGACCAGAGAAGGTCCAGGCTGTCGCCGATATCAGAGAGCGTATGGCGGGAGCACAAGCTGTGTTCCTTGCCGAATACGCCGGTCTTTCGGTCAAGGAACAACAGGCCCTGCGGCGCGAACTGCGTGCGAACGATGCGGAATTCAAGGTCGTCAAGATGACCCTGGCTCGCCTCGCTGCTGGTGACCTCGAGATCGATTCCCTCGACGAACTGCTGCTCGGTCCGACCGGGCTGGCATTCGCCGACGGTGATCCTGTAGGTGCAGCAAAGGTCCTCAAGGACTTCGCCAGTAGTCACGACGTGTTCGTGATCAAGGGCGGCCTACTCGGAACCGACTTTCTCTCCCCAGAGAAGATTGCCGAACTTGCCGACATCGAGCCACGCGAGGTTCTCCTCGCCAAGCTCGCCGGCGCGATGAAGGCTCCGATGGCGAACCTCGCCGGACTGCTCGCTGCACTTCCCCGCGATACGGCATCCGTTCTCCAGCAACTGCTCGAGAAGAAGGAAGCAGAAGAGCCATCAGAGGATCAGCCAGAAGATCAGCCGACAGCCGACAGCTCACAGCTCACAGCCGGAGAAGAATCTGACGCATCTGACGATGTGGAAGCTTCCGAGGCGACTGCTGACGAGGCGACTGTTGTGGAATCAGACAAGACCGAAGACCCGATAGCGGCAGATGTCGAAGCATCCGATGATGCTGATGTAGAAACCGACGATCAGGCCGACGAGGCGTCTGAGGACGCCGAGGAGGAATAACAATGGCCAAGACGACAACCGAGAAGTTGCTCGAGAAGTTCGAGGAGATGACCGTCCTTGAACTGTCCGAGTTCCTCAAGGCATTTGAAGAGAGGTTCGACGTAACCGCTGCTGCCCCGGTGGCAGTTGCTGCCGTCGCCGCAGGCGGCGATGTGGAGGAAGTGGTCGAGGAGCAGGACGAGTTCGACGTTGTACTCACCGGCCCGGGCCAGAAGAAGATCCAGGTGATCAAGGAAGTTCGTTCCCTGACCAGCCTCGGACTCAAGGAAGCAAAGGCACTCGTTGACGACGCACCTTCGGCCATTCTCGAAGGTGTCGACAAGGAGACCGCCGACAAGGCAAAGGAAGCTCTCGAAGCCGCAGGCGGCGACGTAGAGCTGAAGTAGAAGAAGAAGTATCTGGTACTTGGTACCTGGTACTCGGATTCAGAGGCGAGGGGAGTGGCGCAATGCCGCTCCCCTTCGTCGCGTATGGTGAGCTCTCGACCTTCCGATCGAAGTACCAAGTACCAGATACCAAGTACCGGTTCCTCCGGTATTGCTTGAAATCTTCTCCACTTTCGTGTATTCTCCCAAGCACAATTGAAGACCTTTTTACAAATCTCCGTTAGAAGAGATGGGGTAGTGGTGTGCTATCCCCAGTTTGTGCTATCCTGACCCATTCGCCCGTAACTGCTCCGCGCAATCTGTGCTGTGCAGCGTCTATATGAGGAGGACCCGCGTTGGCCCGTGCGCGTTCCAGCAGGCTCTCATTCGCAAAGATCCC
>CBDUYR010000170.1:0-1520 GCA_965371515.1 uncultured bacterium
GCATGATGCTTATCTGAAAGGCACATACTGGCTGAGAAATATCGGTGACCCTGAAGAGGCCCTTCCATTCTTCAACAAGGCGATCGAGGCCGATCCTACATTCGCCAAGGGGTGGGCGGGTCTCGCGGAATGTTATATAAGGCTTTCCCATGGTGCTACTCCAATGGAAGGGGCTGTCGAAAATGCCCTCGAAGCGGTAGAGCGTGCCCTGGAGCTTGACAACACGCTGGGCGAAGCGTATATCACCAAGGGCCATATCCTGTGGGAGCATACCTGGGACCAGGAGGGCGCGAAAGAAGCGTTCAGAAAAGGATTTGAGTTCAATCCCTCCGATGCATACGGGACCATGTTGTATGCTTACCATCTCGAGACGATGGGGAGGTTCGAAGAGAGTGCCGATATGGCGATCAAAGCGATAAAACTCGATCCGCTGTCATGGTTCGTGAACTTGGTTACATTTGAGCCGATAGCCATTGGCGGTCAACTGGATCAGGCGCTCGAGCACATAGACAATATAAGTAAGCTGTTTCCCGACAAGTATAAAGAATGGATAAAACACTCTCAATTAAGCTCCGTGTATGAATACAACGGGTATTATGACCGGGCCATCGAGGAGTGGGAAATCAGCTTTGATCTGGAAATGAAGAGGGAGGATCTCGACAGCAGTATGGCATTTGAAATTCAGGCGACAAACTTTTTTATTCTCGCCCGGCTTCATTCCGAGGCTGGAAATGTGGATGAAGCAGGCCGACTGTGGAGCGAGTATGCAAAAATGGTTGATATCGACAGTGATGCAGTAACCAGCCCCATAATTACTGCGCAGTATTATGCCTGGCAGGGTGACCTGGACAAGGCATTTAAATGCCTCGAAAGGGCATACGAGCAAAAGAATATGTGGCTGACAAGAATAACTGTTCATCCATGGTGGGAACCTCTGCGCGACGATCCTCGATACGAGAGCCTGGTGAAGAGGATGGGGTTGGATGAGGCGCTTAAGAACCAAGGTGATAACAAGTAGCGAGAAACTTCCTTAGACATGGTGGTGAAAAGGAGTTTCGGCGGTATGATCGGCAGGACGATATCGCACTACGAGATCATCGAGAAGCTCGGCGAGGGCGGGATGGGCGTGGTCTACAAGGCCCGCGACACGAAGCTCGACCGCACAGTGGCGATCAAGTTCCTGCCTCCGCACCTGAGCGCCGATCCCGAGGCGGTGAAGAGGTTCGTGCATGAGGCCAGGGCCGCCTCGGCGCTGAACCACTCCGCTATTGGCGTCATCCACGAGATAGACGAGACCGATGATGGCCAGACCTTCATCGTGATGGCCTTCTACGAGGGCGGGACGCTCAGGGAGAAGCTGGACAGCGGTAGGCTGACCACCGATGAGTCGGTTTCGATTGCCTCGCAGATCGCCTCTGGGCTCGCAAGAGCTCACGAGAAGGGGATAGTCCACCGCGACATCAAACCGCAGAACATCCTGCTGACAAGGGACGGGGAGGCGAAGATCATCGACTTCGGCC
>CBDUYR010000171.1:0-1511 GCA_965371515.1 uncultured bacterium
ATCTAGGGAAACCATCGTGCGCCATCCGGTTATTTGGTTTAAATTCCACCAGCTCGGCTATGGCCGTAGTGATAGGTAATAGTTTCCAGAAGCGGGCATCACGTCAGAGTACAATAGCCTTCTATGCTAGAAAAAAACGTGTTCTTACATCCATTACTTCCATTATCTCTACGTCGGAAGCACCGTGCGCCGAGGTCCTGTTCTGGCCGTCGGATAATCGCCGATCATGAACCCTGCATCAGCGGGATTTTCTGTGTCCGGGGGACGGCAACTCTTTACAAACTGAGACCTTCATGCTGATTCATTGGTGAAAGTGATCTAAGGGAAAGTATCGGCCTCTTCTCGGATATTTAGCGGTACGGTCCCCACGAAAGGGACACAAAGCACGGCGCACTCGCTGCCCCTCAGCCATGTCGTTTGATCCATGACTCCAGGTCCTGGCGCGGAATTACGTCGAGGATGCGCAGTAACTTGCCCGGCTGCCAGCGCACGATCATGCGGTAGTCGAGGCTGATGCGGATACGATAGTGTTCCGGCAGGCGTTTGATCGGCTTGGTTTGCCGCCAGATCGTATTCTCGTGAGCAGCGAAACGTCCGGCCGCCAGGATCGCCTTGGCGGCAAGGGCTGGCGGGAGGGACGCGCAGGTCTTTCGGAAAGCGTCCGTATATTCCGGCAGGGTGAGTTTGCCCGAGGGCGCTACAATGACAGCCTCCTCGTCGGGGTCGGCTTGTCCCGCCGGCGCACTCTGCCTCGACAGCGCCGCGCGCTTCTTGCGCTCCTCCTCCAGCATCTTTCGCAGTTGACCACGCTGTTCCTGCTGCGCGCCGATTTCTGCTTTCAGGCCCGTCACCTGGACGCGTAGCCGTTGCAGTGTTTCCTCCCTGTCCTGATGACCAGCGGTATCCAGGTCATGCACCTTGGCGTCCTCTTTCAGCAATGGTTCACTGTTCATCTCCGGCTTCCTTCCGAGCTCTTTGACCGTTTGTTCCATCTCGTGCAGGGCCTGTTTCTTTTCGGTGAGGGCGGCACGGGCTGCCTCCAGCCTGCTGGAAAGCCGCTTGACCTCCTCGTTTTCGGCCGCCGTTTTTTCCTTGAGTGCGGTCCGGTCCTCGATCCAGTCGAACAGCGACTCCGCCGGATCGTTCCAGGGTTCCAGATCCAGATCGACGCGGGCGTCACGGATGATGTTCAGCAACATCATGTTGTCCAGGTCCTGACCCAGGTCGCTCCCTATCGCGGCTCGCGCGAAGATAATAGCCAGAGCGGGATAGCGTGAAGCGCAGTCGTAGACGAGGCGGATCAATGGCTCGTCTTCCCAGGTCTCTTCGTCCAGGGTCTCGGACACGGACTTGCGACAATCTTGCTCCAGTGGTTCGAAGCGTTCCGGATTCTCCAGCAGGTCGAAGCGGAACTGGATCGCATCAGGCTGATACCAGCTATGCTCCCCGCAGTGATCCCTGATCTTTCGCGCCAGAGGAAGGTCACCCGCGTCCAGAACCCGTTCGATGAG